>JAZUFQ010000015.1:0-6245 GCA_045640745.1 Acutalibacteraceae bacterium | reverse complement strand
TAAGAGTTTCCGCATAGCATCTTCAACCTTTTTCGGCTCTTTTGTTGAAACAAGCCCCAAACGGTTGCAAAGCCGAATAAAATGCGTGTCGGTAACAACGGCAGGTTTCTTATATATATCACCGCAAACAAGATTTGCGGTCTTTCTTCCTACACCCGGCAGTTTTGTAAGTTCTTCAATGCAGTCGGGAACGGTACCGCCGTAATTTTCGGTAAGCATTTTTCCTATTCCGATTAAGTCCTTTGCTTTGGTTTTATATAAACCGCAGGTTTTTATTAGTTCCTCAACATCTTTAAGCTCGGCATTTCCAAGTGAAAGTGCGTCCGGATATTTCTTAAAAAGATTAGGTGTTACGATGTTTACCCTTGCATCGGTGCACTGCGCTGAAAGCCGTGTTGCAATTAAAAGCTCAAAAGCATTTTTGTAATTTAACGAGCAAATCGCATCGGGGTAAAGCTTTTCAAGTTCTTTAACGGCATTTAATGTTATTTCGGATTTACGCACGGGTAACATCTCCAAGCTTCATATCGCCTTGTTTGATTAGTTTTAGTTTTCTCATTGCCTCGGCAATCGCAAGCGAAATAATCGCAGGAAGAATAAACTGCATTACCGCAATTTCAATGAGTGTTGTCGTTGGCGAAAATCCTGCTTCAATCATAGACTGATAGCTCATAAACTGCCCGACAAGACCTGCCGAGCCCATACCCGAGCCGACGGGGTTGGATACCATTTTTAAGAGCGCCGAGGAAACAGGTCCCAAAATTGCGCTCGAAAGTATAGACGGCACCCAAATAAGCGGATTTTTTATAATATTAGGCACTTGAAGCATTGATGTGCCGATGCCCTGCGCCACAAGTCCGCCTACTTTGTTTTCACGGTAACTTATAACTGCAAACCCTATCATATTACAGCAACAACCGATGGTTGCCGCACCTGCGGCAAGTCCCGTGAGTTTCATTGAAATACCGATAGCCGCCGAAGAAATGGGCAGTGTTAAAAGAATGCCCATAACTACCGAAACAATAATACCGCCTGCAATGGGGTGGTTTTCAACATTTATAGTAACAAGCTTTCCGACCCAAGTCATTGCCGAAGATATGTAAGGACCTATAAAAAATCCTGCCGCCGCACCGCCGGCGATACAAGTTAGCGGAGTTAAAATGATTTCGAGTTTTGTTTTACCCGATACAATGCTTCCGATTTCGATAGCAACATAAGCCGCAATAAAAGCGCCGAGCGGCTCTCCCGGAACACCGAAGTTTATTGACGAAACCGAAAGGGAAGGGAAAGCACCGATAAGTCCTGCAACCGCCGCAGAAACAGAGGTGAGCGGCGATGATTTTAACTTTACGGCAACGCCGACACCGATTCCTGCGCCCGTAAGGGTTTTCGCAATATTGCCCATTTGCAGTATGTATTGACCGAATGAGTTGTCACCGATAACAGTTCCGATTTGGCAAATTATCGTGCCGATTATAAGGGTAGAAAATAATCCGAGCGCCATGCCCGATAACCCTTCAATAAACAGTCTGTTCAAATATTTCTTAATCATAATTCCCTCCGCAAATCAGGTAATTATGTTTATTATATAATAATAATATTTTATTGGCAAGAAAAAGTTTAAGTATTGTTCATATTTTAAGTAAATATTGGTGTAAAATGTTATTATAACAGCACGGAGGAATTTTTATGAATTTCAGATATAGAATAATGCAGTTTATGCAAGGTCGGTACGGCGCCGATAATACAATGCTTGTGCTTTTCGGTATCGCCGTCGTTATAGCTATAATAAATTCGTTTGTAAGAAATGTTTTCTTGCAAATAATTGTGTATTTAATAGTAATTGTTGCACTTTTGCGTTTTTTTTCAAAGAATACAAACGCAAGAATTAAGGAAAATAATATTGTTACGGGTTTTTTGACGGAATTCGGCAATAAATATAAGACCTATAAGACCCGTAAAGCCGATAAAATGCATATCTATAAAAAATGCCCTAAATGTGGGGCGGTTTTGCGCCTGCCGAGAAGAAAGGGTAAGCATAAAACCGTTTGCCCAAACTGTAATAACGAGTTTTCCGTAAGAGTCTATAAAGAATATTAGAATTAGATAAAATCATATTGACTTTTTATAACTTTTAATATACAATACCATTTATGCGGGTGTGGCGGAATTGGCAGACGCGCTAGCCTTAGGAGCTAGTGTCTTCGATGTGCAGGTTCAAGTCCTGTCACCCGCACCAAAGCATTCAAACCCGAACCTTTTACCAATCGGTGATACGTTCGGGTTTGTTGTTTACTTCTGAAATAATTACATAGTTCTATTGCTGACAAAAGCGGTGGTACAGACCAAAATCTGCACCACCGCTAATTTTATCATGCGGTTATTTCTTTTGGCATTATAGCAGTATTGTTTTCTTGTGCCGCTATAATATCATTTGCACTTTTATATGTTTTTTGTAATTTATCCCGATCAAAAGATAATTTCTTAATTAAATAATCATATCTAATTTGGAAATCGGCGAACACCTCGCTCCATGTTTTGACATATATTTTGTAATTATTAACTTTGAAGACAAGAGATCTTTCACCATGCGTTTTATTGTTATTGATTTCATTAACTATATAATTATCGGATGCAAAAGTGTTGCCAACAAGGTAAAATTCCCATGTCATATTAGGAGCATTAAATTCATCAGCACTCATAATTACTGACATATATTTTTTGACTTGACTTAATTGCTTTTCAGAAAGATGAATTTTGGGGTGCTTGAGCTCTATTACGATATTATTGATACTATCAGTATAAACATCTTGTCTTACTGCAAAAATATCCATTTGTTTTAATTTATCGGGATGTTGTATGCTATTATCTTCATACTCTTTATGTAGGTAATGCTGATATCTTCTTAACGCCTCTTCAAAATTGGGCTCGGCTGCTGTAACTAAATTATACTGTTCGCCAAAAATCCAATAGTGATTTTCAATCATTTTTTGAATGTGATTTACTTCATTAGCATTTAGATTTTCATCAAATACTAATTTTTTCAAATCCTCTATTGCATTATATCTATCTTTTAGCATATTAATGGTTTTTGTTACATTCGACAATTTGGCATAATTAAGCATTTCCGCAAGTTCTTTTCTGTCGTTAGAATCCATATCTAATATTTCTTCTAATATTTTAAAAAGTGAATCTACTTCACCGCTTTCCATCACCAAATCCAGTAAACGAATAAATGTTTTTCTTTGCTCTTTATTCATTGAAGATGAGAATATTTTAGGCTGTGCAATATATAAACAAGAAATGACATCTTCCACTTGATCTTTTCTAAATTTCAATAATGGGTTCTTTTCATCATAATTTGGAAAAGCTGATTTAACATCTAAATTCTCGATAATTTCAGAAACATGCTTTTTTAAAAATGGTCTTCTTTTATCAAAAAGTATTTGATTAACATTCTGCATGAGCGATTGAAATTCTTTGCTTTTCTTTGTGTAAATCACATTTTTATCCATATCAATCTGCTCATCCTCTCCTTGTGCTTTAAAGTCGAAATGATCAAATAATTGACTATGAATAAAAACACTATGATAAAACGAATCGCCCTTATTATTGTATGTGGTGTTTTCTTTTTGAATTTCATTATCCTTTGAATCAATATAATAGTATTTTGAGTATTCAGATAACCTTGATGCCCAACAAACAAACTTTACAGTATATTCTGGATTCAATCCATCTTCTTTTGATTCAATAGTATCTTTTTCTAATATAAGATCTGAATAATCCAACTTTTGACCATTGCAAATTATTTGATAATTTTTATTTTCATTTAATTCTAAAAACCAACAAAATTCTTCTTTGAGTTGTTGTATTATTGTATTACAAGTCCATTCTTTATCAGAAATATTGATAAATTCAACAGAAGTTCCGATTGGTTTATTAACAGCAGTTATAGGACTTGGGCGATATTGTTCCAAATTATTCGAATCAATATCGATTGTGTATTCATATTTTTGATTATCTTGTTGATATACTGTTGTCCAACATGCAGAAGAAGAGAATGTAAAGAATGTTAGTCTTCCTACTCCGTTTTTTCCATGAAAGTCGGAATGCTTATTATTGGGATCATATATTTTTTCAGATTGAAAAAATGGTTTAAATTTTTCATTTAAACAATCATAATCAATTCCAGTGCCATTATCGGAGATTCTTATTAAGTCAATATAGCCAAATTGATTTTCGGATATATCAATAATAATTTCAGTGGCTTTGGCATCAAATCCATTCCACACATATTCACATATTGCTTTAAGGGAGGAATACTTTTTTAAAGAATTTCTTATTCCTTTTGATGTGATTTGAACATTATTTGTGCTCATGTATGTACCTCCTAAATTAAATTACAACTTTATTATAATTTAACAAAACATAATAATCAATATTAAAATGACAATTTAATTTAATAACTGATGATTTAAGCGGTGGTACAGTCCAAAATCTGCACCACCGCTAATCTTATTATTCTTTATCCGGTTTTTCTTTCTGTTCTTTCTTCCACGCTTTAAACTCTTTCTTTCCTTCGTCACTGTTAAAATATTCTAATATATCAGGCATCAGGCAATGTGCCAATGCCTCAATCTCACTTTCGGGGAAATCGGATTTTAGAACGATTTTTAATTTCCTCATATTATTGGGACTCCTTTGTTTAAATTTCACCTGTTCTGCCGGAGATGTGCAATCGTTATATCATTCAAAAATCCTTCATTAATTAAATTTTTTACCTTTCGGTAATGGCAGGTATCGGCGCACCGATGCCCACCGTTTGGCTACTTAATTTCAGTCTACTTCACCGTTTGCCCGTTTTACCAAAACCGTTGCGTTGACGCTGGATAACCCGATAGAACCGTCATCCATAATAAGCATGGAACGGGTTTCTTTGCTGAATGTCATATCGGATACTTTATCAGAATTTCGGTCGGCGTTGTACTTCTGCAATGTCCGTCTTGCTTTTTCGGCATCAGCCGAAATAATGTACTTGACCTTATCGGCATTGGCAAACGATTGGTTTCCTACATTAAAAAATCTGCTCATAGTTCTCCCCCCCTATCTATGTTTTTTATCAAAGCAGCATATCGGCTCTTTACTTTCCATATCGTAAAAGTAAGTCGTTTTATCTGCTTTCAAATCAGAAATACTGTATAAATAAACATATACATCCGACATCCATAATGAATATTTCCCTACAGATTCAATCCATTTTTCCACCTGCGGCTTTAATTTTTTGGTGACTGTCGTTCTGTTTTGACCGATGATGTAAATATCTGTTGTGATTTCTTTCAGCTTGTTACATTTTGTATTGAAATCCCGTTGATTATGGTTACCGCATTCAACCTCGTAATAGTAATATTGGTTGTAATCTGTTTGGCAAACTAAATCGGGAATAACACTTTTGCCGTCGCTCAATTTGATAACATTTGCTGAACGGGACATAGACACACTCTTATAAATACCGGCTTCTTCAAGAATATGTTTAACATCCTTAATCATATAGCCGTGAATTAAACTTGCGTGGTCTCTCAGAATTTGCATATACTCAGGAGTAGGCGGATTTTTATGAAACTTTTTAATGTAAAAGTGTTTTCCAGCTCCGGTAAGGATTAAAATATCAAAGTTGCGATATCCTGTTTTGATTTTGTTCACCTCAAATAATCCCAGTGTAATTAAAACCCGGATAGCACGCCATGCCGTATCTTCGCTGATATATTTGTTATCCATGTCAATATAAGATTCAATAAGAGCATTTATTGCTACGGTTTCTTCGGATATCCCTCTTGAAACAATAATCCATAGTGCCCGCCAATGAATAGGTTTCAGTTGTATTTCAATATCCTCATAGTTTACATAGTAATAATCGCCTTTGATTTCACGCTCGTTGCATTCGTCATTTTTCAAAAATTCTAAAATTTCATCTTCGTACATAAATCTTATCTCCTTGTAGATTAAAATTTTTATCGAATGTTTCATCGATGATTTTTGAAACATCAATTTGCTTTAATTTGGAAATGCAAGTTTTTTGGTCTGCGACTTTTGAACAGTCAAGTATTTCATTAAAAAGTATTTTTAGCACACTGTCATAACAGTCGCATAACTTTCGGTATTTGTCCCGAACACCTGCATATTCCGATTCTTTTGATTCTATTTTCGTTTTGAAATCGGAAAGCAGTTCAATTACTAAATCCAAACGC
>JAZUFQ010000014.1:0-13508 GCA_045640745.1 Acutalibacteraceae bacterium | reverse complement strand
AGAAAGTCGCTTTCGGCTTGCCGGGAGTCCTTTTGCGGCGCTCGGATTCTCATCGGGTTTCTCCTTCTCCGCCACAGAAAAAGATATTTTCGACAAATCGGCGGATGGTGTTGAACTCTCGTGAAAATGATGCCGCCGCTTTGCGGCTAATGATGTTTCGTCGCTATGCTCCGAAATGATGTTGCAAACGAAGTTCGCAATGATGCGATGTTTGCCACCCATGTCCGCAGACACATCATATGCGAAGCATACATCATTGGCGAAGCCAACATAATTTGCCGAAGGCAAGCATCATTCAAAAAACGACAAAATTCTGTCGAATTTTGTCGTTTTTTGTTGGAGCGGGTGATGGGAATCGAACCCACACGACCAGCTTGGAAGGCTGGGATTCTAGCCATTGAACTACACCCGCATTTGCGACAAATGATATTTTATCACAAGTGTTAATTTGAGTCAAGCATTTTTTGCATTTTATAAAATAATTTTTCCTGCAACCGATAAAATAGTCATAATAAGTCCGGCGGCAACAACGCCGAGGGCTATTGACGGAAATGCCTTTTTAAGCCGCATATCAAGCATGGCGGCAACCAATGCACCCGTCCAGGCGCCCGTTCCGGGGAGCGGAATGGCAACCAAAACAAAAAGTCCCCAAAATGCATATTTAAGCACCGTTTCCGACTTTTTTTCGGCACGCTTTTCAAGTTTTGTAATTATCCCGTCGAGTTTCGCAAAATGTTTCCGTAAAAAAGCGAAAATGTTTCTTACGAAAAGTATTATAAACGGCACCGGCAAAAGATTGCCTATTATAGCAACAAAGAGTGCCATCCAGATATTCAGTCCGTCGTGAACGGCTACCGGAACGGCACCTCTAAGCTCGATTACAGGCACCATCGAAATTAAAAATGTTTTAACATACAAACCAAATGTTGTGCTGAAAAACGCCATATCTATCCCCTAAGCAAAAAATTCAAACTGTTAAACACATTAAGATTTAAGAGATTTTTCAAGTTTTCCGTAATATCAATCCTCAAAAGCAAGGGTCTTGCTACGGCAATATACAATATTACAAGAGCAAGCAATAAAACCAAAACAAGCATTATCTTTACAAATACGCCTTTATTTTCAAGCTCGTTGTCAAGCTCGTGGTCATCGACCAAATAGTACTTTTGATTTTGATTTTCAAAAGACAAATTTTTATCTTTATCCGCTTCTGAAATAAACAAATCAAAATCGGTATTTATGGTAAATTCTTCCGATTCGTCTTGTTTTTCAAGTTCTTTTTCAGCTTTTCCATCAAAAAATACAAAATCCGAATTAAAATCTTCGCTCTCGCTTACTGTTTCGGTCAGCTCTTCCGCTTTTTTACTTTCCAAAACCTCGTTTTCAAACTCGAAATCATCGTTTTCTTCTTTGTTTTCAGGTTGTTCTTCGACAGTTTCCGGTTGTTCGGGCTGTGTAAGAGTTTCTTCCTCAATTTCATTTTCAAACGAAGCTATGCTGTCTTGTGCAGCGGTTAAGCTTAATTTTGTGATATAAGGATATATAAGGTCTTTCATTATCTTTTTTCTTATCGACTTACTTTGGCTCAAAATAATGATTGTCTGCGGTCCGTTTTCAATAATACAACCGCCGAAAACACCGTCCGAAGTAACTAACGGAGTAGAGCCGTCAAGAACTTCGATTTTGTCTTCACTTTCTATCGAATATTCCTTATTATCAACAACAGTGGTTTTTATTCCTGTAGCTTTTGAAACGGTAGCAATTAGTCCTTTATCGCTGAACAACGGCCCGCAAGCAAAAATAACCTTACTTCTTTTTACCGCTCTTGCAATACTTTTAACAAATTCAACCTGTGTTTCGGTTTTGTCGGTAAGCAAACGCATACGGCAACAACCACACAAATTGAATTCCATTTCAAAATCGCTTCCGATTGAATAGTAAATTATTTCAACTTTCATATTTTGAATCATACATCTGTCTCCTTAATTATATTCAATGAAACTGTAAACAATACCGTCGATGGCTTTTTTTATGAGCGAATCAATATCAAGACCGCTTTCCGCATTTTCGCATTGACCTTTTTTAGGTTTTGTATGCGGATGCTTTGGAGTAAAGACCGTACAACAGTCCTCATACGGCAAAATCGAAGTTTCAAAGGCATCAATATTCCTTGAAATCGCCACAATTTCTTCCTTATCCATACCGATAAGCGGACGCATAACGGGAATGTCGCAAACAGAATCTGTTGAGCCGATTGCAGGAAGGGTCTGACTTGCAACCTGCCCTAAACTTTCGCCCGTAACAAGACCTAAACACTCCTCTTGCTCGGCTATAATGCAGGAAATACGCATCATCATTCGGCGCATTATAAGTGTAAAATAATCTTCGGGGCATTTTTCTCTTATTTGCTCTTGAATTTCGGTAAAAGGCACAATGGCAAGCTTAATTGTTCCGCTGTACCTTGCAACCTTTGAGAGCAAAGTTTTAACCTTTTCTTCCGCCAAAGCGCTTGTATAAGGCGGACTTGCAAAATGTATTGCGTTAAGAGAAAGTCCCCTTTTTGACATCATATATCCGGCAACGGGACTATCTATTCCGCCGGAAATAAGAAGCATCGCTTTGCCCGAAGTTCCGACCGGCAGTCCGCCGGCGCCCTTTACCTGATTGCCCCTTATATATGCCGCATAATCTCTTATTTCTACTGTAACGACAATATCGGGGTTATGAACATCAACTTTAAGATGCGGAAAATTATCAAGCAAAACTCCGCCGAGCTCCATACAAATTTCGGGAGATTTCATAGGAAATGTTTTGTCAGCACGCTTTGCCTCGACCTTAAAGGTTTTGGCATTTTTAAGCGCATTTGATAAATAAACAGGCGCTTTTGTAAAAATATCTTCGGCGGTTTTTTCGCAAACGCAAGCCCTGCTGAATCCGGCTATACCGAAAATACGGCTTACTCGGTCAAGCGCTTCTTCAAAGTCAAAATCATCACTTTGAGGTTCAATATAAATAGTTGACTGTGCCTTAACTATTTTAATTTCGCCAAGTGATTTAAGACGCCTTTTTATGCTGTTTACAAGTTTATTCTCAAAATTACAGCGGTTTAGTCCTTTTAGCGAAAGCTCGCCGTCCTTTATAAGTATAATTTCTTTCATTATCCCATAAATCCCCTATATTAACTCCGATAATAAATTATACAACATAACTTACGCAATAACAACCTTTTTATTGACAAAAAATAAAAAAATGCGGTAAAAAACCGCATTTTTTACTGTTTTTTTATTTTACAAGAGCATTTCTTAAAGCTTTTTTACCTTTAAGCGCCTGCGTAAATGCAACGACAGCACTTTTTAAGTTTTGATTTTCAGCAAGCAAATCGGACACTATTGCAGTTGTTTTTTCGTCGCCGAAACAAGCGGCGGAAAGACAAGCAACGGCAATATTGGTTGTTTCATTATCGCCTTTGACAAATGCGGTTTCAATCAGGTCAACCACCTTTTTACCCGAGCGCTTTGTGTTCTCGTTTATTGTTGCTTTCAAAAGCGGAACCAAATGCTCGCCGAAGAAATTGATATAAAGGAAATTGCCGTATTTTGCAACATATTCTTTGTAGTCATCTTTAAGTTGAGGATAAGTGTCAAGCACCTTTTTTGCAAATGCCGAAACGGTGTACTTATCGCTGTTTGCAGTCGGGAGTTCAACAGCCGAATTTGCCCTCGGTTTAACAACAATACCCATATTTTTTCTTAATGTTTCGGTGAAGTCAATGCCGACACTCTCGGCATCCTTTGCATTTTGAGAATCGTCAAAAAGCCAAGCGTTAAGCTCGACAAATTCGCCGATGTTACCATCTTCCCCTATCTCAGCAACATTAAGAAGATACATTTGTCTTTCGTCGCTGTATTCAATTTTAACGGCTTTTTTATCATTTTTATATGCTCCGCATTCGCAAAGCGAAAAACCGTTTTCTTCAAAAAACGGGCTCATTTCTCCAATAACCTTATCAATATACTTATTATCCAAAAAATTCACTCCAAAAACTATTTTATGCTATTATATCATATTTTTGCAAATTAGACAACAAAAATTTCTTGAAACAAATCGGTTGCTGTAATATAATAGCCCTATAAAAAGTGTTTAGGAGAATTTATGAATTTAGCTGATATAAATGTAATGACCGAATTGCTTGAAAGAAACGGATTTTCATTCAAAAAATCGCTCGGGCAAAACTTTTTAACCGACGAAACGGTTTGTCCTAAAATGGCGGAAAGTTGTTTGGATAACGAAACCGGTGTTATAGAAATAGGTCCCGGTGCAGGAATTCTTACAAGAGAATTATGCATCAGAGCAAAAAGAGTTGTTGCCATTGAGCTTGACGAGAGGTTAAAGCCGGTATTAAACACAACAGTCGGTGAATTTAACAATATTAAAATCATTTTCGGCGACGCTATGAAGCTTGACCTAAAAGCTGTTATAAAGGAAAATTTTTCGCAGTGTAACAGGGTTTGTATTTGTGCTAATCTTCCATATTACATAACTTCGCCCATTATTACGGGATTACTGAAAGCCAAGCTTCCCGTTGACACAATAACCGTTATGGTGCAAAAAGAAGCGGCTGACCGAATTTGTGCAAATGTCGGTGAAAAGGATGCAGGCGCATTGACGGTGGCGGTAAGATACTATTCCGACTCAAAAAAGCTTTTTGATGTAAAAAGGACATCGTTTTATCCGTCCCCTAAGGTTGATTCCTCGGTAATTGAGCTTAAAGTTTTGAAAGCGCCTCCCGTAACCGTAAAATCGGAAGAAAACTTTTTCCGTTTTGCAAAGTCCTGCTTTGCCCAGCGCCGAAAAACTCTTATTAACACTGTTTCAAACACCCTACCTATCGAAAAGGAAAAAATAAGAACAGCACTTAACAAAATGGGACTTCCCGAAACAATAAGGGGCGAAGCACTGACTATTTTTCAGTTAGCCGAACTTTCCGACCTACTCTTTTAAGTTAAAATTATCAGGTTAAGAATAAGCAGTCCGATTACGGCAGGAACCGAAAATACCGCCGCACCGACAACGCTATAAGCATTTATCGGAATGTTTACGCCCGTATATTTTTTCGTTAAATTTATGATAAGCATTGCGCCTATTCCGGCTAATGCGTTTATTAAAAGCCGTTTTACCGCCTTACCCGAATATAACGCCATAAGAAGAATGGTAAGAGCCGATATCGACAGTACCCCCACAGTTAAAATTAACAGTATTTTCATAAAATATGCCCTCCATAGTAAATTACTATGAGGGGCGCTCGGTTTTTATTCAATAAAAAAGCGGAAGCCCTAAACATAAGACTTCCGCAGAATTTTTATATAAACATCGGTACCACCGTTAAAAACATAGTTCAAAATTAAAATTTATCTGTGCATCGGACTCACCGTCATAATAAAATTCTTTTTTCAGGTTAAAATCAACTAAACTTTCGGACTCACCGCTTTCAATTTATTTTAGGTAACTTTCCGGTGGAATTTCTGTCATTTACTCCACCCCTTTCTTTTTTCTGCCTTTATTATAATACAACATTTATAAAATGTCAAGCAAAAAGTTAAAAAATTTTATATATTTTTTCCAATGCGCAGTAAATGTTGGAAAATGCAAAAAAATGTAAAATAATTATTGCAAGAAACCTATAATTTTGTTATAATATTTGTTTGTAAGGGTCAATTTTAGGAGTGAAATTATGAAAAAAGTCGGTTTTGACAACGAAAAGTACATTGCTTTGCAATCGCAAAACATAAGAGACAGAATAGCAATGTTCGGCGACAAGCTTTATATGGAATTCGGCGGTAAGCTTTTTGACGATTACCACGCATCGAGAGTTTTACCGGGGTTTGCACCCGATTCCAAGGTGAAAATGCTTCTCGAACTAAAAGATGATGCCGAAATTGTTATTGTAATAAATGCCGATGCAATCGAAAAGAACAAGCGCCGTGGAGATTTAGGTATTACATACGACCTTGATACTCTCCGCCTTATAGACGCTTTTCGTGGTATCGGGCTTTATGTCGGAAGTGTTGTCATCACCCGATTTACGGGACAACCATTGGCCGTTGCCTTTGAAAACCGATTAAACAGTTTGGGAATTAAAACCTACCGTCATTATCCTATCCCCGAATATCCGTCAAACATTCCTTTAATCACGAGTGAAAACGGATTTGGCAAAAACGATTACATAGAAACATCAAGAAAGCTTGTTGTAGTTACCGCACCGGGACCGGGAAGCGGAAAAATGGCAACCTGCCTTTCGCAGTTATATCACGAGCATAAGCGGGGAATTAAGGCAGGTTATGCTAAATTTGAGACCTTCCCTATTTGGAGCATTCCTCTTAAACACCCCGTAAATGTTGCTTATGAAGCGGCGACTGCCGACCTAAACGATGTTAATATGATTGACCCGTTCCATTTGGAAGCATACGGAAAAACAACAGTTAATTACAACAGAGATATAGAAATTTTCCCTGTTCTTAATGCTATGCTTGAAAGTATTTTGGGAGAATCACCGTATAAGAGTCCTACCGATATGGGTGTTAATATGGCTGGGTTTGCCATTTGCGACGATGATGCATGTGCCGAAGCCGCAAAGCAGGAAATTATAAGAAGATATTTCTCGGCTCTCGGCAATTTGCGTCAGGGACTCGGCGAACAGTCGGAGGTTTCAAAAATAGAGCTTTTGATGAATCAGCTTAAAATTTCGGTTGAGGACCGACCTGTTGTTAAAGCGGCAAATATAAAAGCCGAAAAGACCGGCTCCCCTGCTACGGCAATAGAATTATCCGACGGCAGGATAATTACCGGAAAAACATCTTCGCTTTTGGGTGCCTCTTCTTCAATGTTCTTAAATGCATTAAAGGAGCTTGGCGGAATACCCGACGATATTGACCTGCTCTCTCCTACAATTATCGAGCCTATACAAAAAATGAAAACCGAAATTCTCGGCAACCATAATCCCCGTCTTCATGTTGACGAGGTGCTTATAGCCCTTTCAATTTGTGCCGCAACGAGCGATTTGGCAAAAAAAGCTCTCGAACAGGTAGAAAAATTAAAGGGACTTGAAGCTCATTCAACGGTAATACTTTCAAGAATTGACGAGCAAACATTCAGAAAGCTCGGTGTAAACATTACCTGCGAGCCGAAATACCAAACCAAAAAATTATATCACGCATAAATTAAATTTAGGGAGCATCAAAAAGATGTTCCCTATAAAAATAATGAGAAGGTCTTAATATTGGATTATACTTTTCTTTTGGCACTTGCTTTAATACTTCTTTTTACAAAGCTTTTCGGGCTTATGACCGCAAAGGTGCATTTACCGCAGGTTGTGGGCGCACTTATAGCCGGTATTCTTTTGGGACCGAGCTGTTTTGGAATACTTGAAGAAAGTACCTTTTTAACAAATACTGCCGAAATCGGTGTTATAATGCTTATGTTTATAGCCGGTATTGATACCGATATCAACGAGCTTAAAAATACGGGGCCTGTTGCCTTTCTTATAGCCCTTCTCGGTGTTTTTGTACCGATAATTACCTGTGGCGGCATATATCTTATATTTTTTGCAAAAGATTTTGCATTTTTAACACTTATGAAAGCCGCCTTTTTGGGTGTTGTTTTTGCCGCAACAAGTGTCAGCATTACGGTTGAAACACTAAACGAAATGGGAAAACTCAAAACAAAGGTCGGTGCTACACTCCTATCCGCCGCAATTATCGACGATATTATCGGCATTATTGTTTTAAGTGTTCTTACGGGTGTCGGCGACACATCGGTTAAACCGGCGCTTGTAATTATAAAAATACTTTTGTTTTTTGTATTCACATTTGCTGTCGGATTTATTGTATATAAAGCATTCCGAAAAACATCGTACGAAGTGGCGAACAAAAGGCGTGTTTCGGTATGGGCGCTTGCTTTTTGCTTCATAATGGCATTTTGTGCCGAAAAATTATTCGGTGTTGCCGATATTACGGGTGCATATTTTTCGGGTGTTATTCTTTGCAACCTGACAAATGTAAAAAAAGCCGTTGCCAAAAAAGTTACCGTTGCATCATACCTTTTATTCTCCCCCGTTTTCTTTGCCGGAATAGGACTTAAAACCGATATTCAGGGCTTAACGCCATCTATTCTTCTTTTTGCGGTTGTCCTGATTTTAGGCGCCGTATTATCGAAAATAGTCGGTTGCGGATTTGCGGCAAAGATATGCAAAATGTCGTATTCCGAGTCACTTAAAATCGGTGTCGGAATGGTGGCGAGAGGCGAGGTCGCCTTAATGGTTGCACAAAAAGGAATTACCGCAGGATTTATCGACCAAAAAATACTGCCTGCCATTGTTCTTTGTGTCGTATTTGCGGCGCTTTCAACACCGATTATGCTGAAATTCACTTATAAAAACGAACTTTGATTTCAGTCTTTTTCTATACTGCATCCGCTGTAATAGTGATGCAGTATTTCTTTATAATTGCTACCGTTTTTCGCCATTGCATTCGCCCCCGTTTGGCTCATACCTACACCATGACCGTAGCCGAGTACCGTAAAAATAACATTTTCGTCATCAGTATCGACACTATAATTATCCGACCTTAAATTAAGTTTTTGCATAGCCGTTACACCGCTTATTTTTTCGCCCGAAATTTGGAAACTTTTCACCCTGCCGTTTTTCGTGCGTTCAAGATTATCAATTTTTACCGATTTGATTTTTTCATCTAATTCTAAAAGTTTTAAGAATTCTTCTTTATTGAATTTTTGAACGGTTTTGTAGTTCTTTTCCATTTTATCAAATGAACTGTCTACCGATTTGAGATATTTTATATCCTGCCCCCAAACCTCTTTGGCATCGTAGGTTTTGCCCGACGATATTGCGTGATAAACCGTTAAAGCGGGATTTTTATCAAAGCATACCCACTCGCCCTCGACCGATTTTATTATTTTTTCAAGTTTTTCCTTATTCTGCCCGTAATTATCACCCCAACGGGTTTTGAGTTCTTCGTCGGCGATATAGCATTGGTCGGTTTTATAATCATCGGTAATATCGTAATCATTTTTTGAATTTGCTTTTTTTCGCAGAGCATAAGTATATGCCGCTACCGTTTGCGCTTTCAGTGCCTCTTCATGGTAACTTATCGGCATTTCCGCCGCAACACATCCTAAAAGATAATCGCTCGCATCTATTTTTATTATCTCATTATTTTTTGTTTTAAGTTTGAATATAACCTTATCGTTTTTAATATTATTTTTAGGGGCTGACACCGATTTGACTCGGTTTTCTTGGCTCGGCGAGGCACCCATAAGCATTATCGGCCCGAATAATGTGAGGGCAACTAAACCTACGATAAAAATTAAAGATTTTTTCATAATATTTTCCAACCTTTATATTGACTTTTTGATAAAAAAATTATAAAATATATATGTATGTATTTTAGTATGAATTTTTCGGAGTAATGCTATGAAATCAAGATTCGTATTTTTAAGTTATTATGTTCTTTTACTTTCTATACTCGGACTGAGTATTTATGCAAATAATAACATCATAAATGTTGAAAACGGTTTCTTTATCGAAAAAGGTTCGGGCAATCTTATTGTATTCGCCATAATATTATGCGCTATGTTATTTTCGGTTGTCTGCTTTTCAATAAGAAGGTGTCCGCTTAAAAATCCAACGGTTAATTCACCGCTTGCGGTTATGTCGATACCTTTGTTTTTTTCTTTACTTGCCGATATAATTGCAAAATATGTGGTAAGCGATACTGTTTCAATTTCCATTCTCCCCTTGCTTTTATCGCTTTCGGAGCTTTTCTTTGCCGCATTTTTGCTTCTTTACTCGATAAAATCATTTATCAGATACAGATTACATAGTGCATTCTATGTTGCGCCATTGCTGTTTTGGCTTATTAAAATGATTACTGTTTACATAGAAGTTTCTACAATGGGTCTTACTCTTGAAAACGCATTCTATGTTTTGGCATCGACATTCTCTTTGATTTTCTTCTTGTATTTCTTAAAATATCAAAACAGAATATCAACCGATTATTCTCATAAAGTGTTTTTACTTGTTTCATTTTTGGCGGCGGCGTCTTGTGAAGCTTACGCTGTTCCGCAGTTACTCAGTGCCGTTAAAAACCCGCAAATTACACTGCATAACAGCGTTGTAAACTATTTGATTTATGCTTTTTCGGGTTTGTTTATTGTTATTTTTATCCGTTCTTTTTTCAGTTCAAGAAATCTCAAAAGAAAAAGGAAACAAAATTTCAGTTTACTTATCTTTGACGAATAATTCTTATAATCAAACAGTTACCGTAAACAATATATTTATGAATTCAATTATTTGAATGGAAGTGCTATATTGCAAAAATTCGTTATTAACGGCGGAAATCCCTTAAAAGGCTCTGTTCATATAGGTGGCGCAAAAAATGCGGCTGTGGCAATACTGCCTGCCGTATTGCTTGCTGACGAACCGTGTGTTATAGAAAATCTGCCTGAAATATCAGATGTAACATCAATTCTGCGTGCTTTACAATCTATCGGCGCAGAAATAAAGATGATAAATAAAACGACCGTAGAAATTGACCCTCGTCCTGCAAGGTCTTATGTCATTTCAAAGGACATTGCGAAAGGTATGAGAGCATCAAGCTACTTTTTAGGTGCCTTGCTCGGTAAATTTAACCGTGCCCGTGTTTCTCCTCCCGGCGGTTGCGATTTCGGTGTTCGTCCGATTGACCAGCATATTAAGGGATTTGAAGCATTAGGCGCAAAGGTTATCATTGATAACGGTATGGTTGATGCAAGAGCAATTTCTCTTAAAGGTTCTTCGATATACCTTGATGTTGTTTCGGTTGGTGCTACCATTAACATAATGTTAGCCGCCACCAAAGCACAAGGTCTTACGATTATAGAAAATGCCGCAAAAGAGCCGCATATTGTTGACTTGGCTAACTTCTTAAACTCTATGGGTGCTAACATTATGGGTGCCGGAACGGGTGTTATAAAAATCCGTGGTGTTTCGTCGCTTCATAGCTCCAATTACAGCATTATTCCCGACCAAATTGAGGCGGGAACTTATATGGTAGCCGCCGCCGCTACGGGCGGAGATGTTACTATCGAAAATGTTATCCCCAAGCACCTTGAATCTATTGTTGCAAAGCTCGTTGAAATCGGTGCTGATATAACCGAATATGATGAGTCTATCCGTGTTGCTATCAACCAAAGACCCAAAAAATGCAATGTTAAAACAATGCCTCACCCCGGTTTCCCAACCGATATGCAACCGCAAATTGCAACACTGCTTGCTATTGCAAACGGTACAAGTATTGTAACCGAGGGCGTTTGGGACAACCGATTTAGGTATGTTGAACAGTTAACGCTTATGGGTGCCGATATTCAGGTTGACGGAAAATCCGCCGTTATTACGGGCGTTGATAAATTAAAAGGCGCTCCCGTTAAGGCTGTTGACCTTCGTGCCGGAGCGGCAATGATTATTGCCGGACTTGTTGCCGAGGGAACAACAACCGTTGAAGAAATAGACCACATTGACCGTGGCTACGAAAATTTAGCCGAAAAATTCAGAAGTCTCGGTGCCGACATTAAGAGAATTGATGACCGTTCCGAATTAAAAGCAACAAAAAACGCTTAATATTTTAGTGTGGCATTTATTCTATGCCACACTTTATTTTTATGATAAAAGGAGTGATATTATGTCAAGAATTTGTCCGCTTTTCAGCGGTTCAAAAGCCAACTCTACCGTTATTTCGGGAAAATCGGGGAGTATTATTGTTGACATAGGTTGCTCCTATAAATCTTTTTTATTGGCACTTCAAAACGCAAACGAAAACATAAATGATATAAAGGCGATAGCGATAACACACGAGCATTCCGACCATATTGCCGGACTTAAAACTTTCTTAAAAAACATAAATGTTCCGCTTATTGCATCAACTAAAACCGCCGAAGCGCTTATAAATCATAACTGCCTTCAAAAAAATACCGATATTATCGTCGCTGACGACTGCGATATAGTCATAGAAGATATGGTTATAAGCCGATTTGGTACAAGCCACGACTGTATCGGTTCAAGCGGATACACTGTTACTTTCGACGGCAAGAATTTTGCCGGAATTTGCACCGATACGGGTGTTCTTACGGACAATGCAAAGGAACAGCTTAAAAAATGCAAAGCGGTTATAATCGAATCTAATCACGATATCACGATGCTTAAAAAAGGTCCCTATCCGCCTCAACTTAAAATGCGAATACTATCGGATTTAGGACATTTATCTAACAGCGCTTGCTCAGAATTTTTGCCTATTCTTCTTAAAAGCGGTACAACTCGCTTTATATTAGGGCATTTAAGTCAAAATAATAACACACCTATGCTTGCTTTATCGTCGGCGGAAAGCTCATTGAAAGTGGCAGGTGCTTATAAAAACCGTGATTATATTATTACCGCCGCAAAGCCCGATAATAACGAGGTGATGTTATTTTGATTAAGATTAAAATAATAGCGCTCGGAAAACTTAAAGAAAAGTTTTTTATATCGGCGGCTGACGAATATGCAAAACGGCTTTCGAGGTTTTGTGATTTAGAGATAGTTGAGCTTTCGCCCTATTCCCTGCCCGAAAGTCCCTCAAACACGCAAATTGAAAGCGCACTCGAAAATGAAGCTACGCAAATAGAAAAGCACATAACAAAAAATTCGTATATTTTTTCGTTATGTGTCGAGGGAAAAGAAATTTCAAGCGAAGAATTTTCGGAGAAAATAAAAGAGCTTTCTTCAATCGGTAAAAGCATAACCTTTATTATCGGTAGCTCTTACGGGCTTTCTAAAAGGATAAAAGACCTATCGGATATGAAGCTTTCGGTTTCAAAAATGACCTTTCCGCATAAGCTTTTCAGGGTGATGCTCCTTGAACAAATCTATCGTGGATTTATGATAAACGAGGGCTCAGCATACCATAAATAGATATTAAATATTGGACATAAAAAAACAACCTGCTTAATGGAGAGACTACGCAAAGAAGTAGTTTCTCCTTGTGTTTCTTCATACTGTTTTATTGAATCCTCTTGACAAATCGAAATCTATCGATATAATATATTGTGTGATCACAAGTTCGCTTGAAGGAGGTGTTCGGATGGAACTTGACGAAAAACGTACTCCTGTTGTTTTCAAAGCGTTATGCGATGAAAACCGTGTGCGGATACTCAAATACCTGATGGGCGGCGAGAAATGCGCCTGCAAGCTGCTGGACGATCTGAATATCGCACAGTCCACGCTTTCCCATCATATGAAGGTACTGACGGATTCCGGCTTAATCATCGGACGAAAAGAAGGCAAATGGATGCACTACTCCATTTCTTCAGACGGTATTGATATCGCCATCGGCTATCTGAACGCATTGAAAGAAAACGGATGCACTTGCAACAACAAGTCGTGCTGTGAAAAATAAAAACCATTTTTCCGGCACGACTATATTTCA
>JAZUFQ010000013.1:0-127090 GCA_045640745.1 Acutalibacteraceae bacterium | reverse complement strand
ATGGAAAATTGGGAGTGCTTTTGGGAAAATGCCAATGTTCGGTATAAGATGACATTTCAAGACGGTACATACCGCTATGACAAAGCATCGCACGGAACAATAGCCGCTAACGGTACGAAATGGCATCCGCATATAGCAGGGTCTAATGTTTTGGTATTTACCTGCCCTGAATCGGGAAGAATTTGTGTTGGCTCTGAATGTACAATGGGGGTTAAAGGCGATACTGTTGACGGTGTTAATATCAAACTTATCAGTGAGAGAAATCTTTTAGGCGATTCTTATTTGCTTGATTCAAAGAATCCGTGGCAGGAGTATAAGCCAATAGAATTTGATGTGTATAAAGGGCAAAAATTAAGTTTTTATTTTGATATGAATATCAATAACGCAAGTGACTCAACCACATTTGCCCCGTATGTAAAATATCTTGAATATAAAGAAGTTGCAAAATACAATACGGGTATCTATCAAGAATATATAGAGCCAAAAAATGACGGAAAGTATAGAAATGATATGGACCCCGAGCCGACAGAAGACGAAAATGAAGGAATTGATTTTATAAGTATTGCAGTCGGCGCCGGTGTGACATTACTTATAGTTGCAGCAGGTTTTGCGTTATTTTTAATTATAAAAAGAAGGCGTAAATTATGAGCGATATTAAATGGCTTTCTGATGATAAATGGGGAGTTTTTGTCCATTATCTTGATTTCAAGCAAAATACTGAAAAAGCAGGTCGTATCCCTTGGGATGAACATATTAACTCTCTTGATATTAAAAAACTTGCAAAGCAGTTGCATGAATTAAATGCACATTACTTTATGTTTACCTTACAGCAACAAACCGAATATATGTCTGTGCCGAGTAAGGTGTATGAAGATATTACGGGATACCGCAGGGGTGAAGTTACCCCGCATAGAGATATAGTTTTTGAACTTTATGAAGAACTTTCAAAATACGGTATCGATTTAATGTTGTACTTTACGGGCGACGGTCCGTTTAGGAACGATAAAGCCGGAAATGCATTCGGCTATCGTTGTAATAACCACGAAATACCGGTAACAACAGAATTTGTTAAAAAATGGGGGGAGGTGTTAGGCGAATTATCCATAAGGTACAAAGATATGGTAAAGGGTTGGTGGATTGACGGTTGTCATCCCTGCCTTACTTACGATGAAGAAAAGTGGTCTATTCTTAAAGAAAATGCAAAAAAAGGCAATCCTAATGCAATAGTTGCTTTTAATGCATCTATTGTTGATAGGGTTAAAAGTTTTTCTCCGCTTGACGATTATGTTGCCGGTGAACGAAGTTGGTTTGATGAAATACCCAAAGAACCTTTTATAGACGGAGATAAACTGTGGCACATTTTTACTTATCTCGGATATGACCATGATACATTCGGAGTCCACGACGGTTGGGGAATGCCCGGTTGCAGATATTCGGGAGAATATATTTATGATTTTGTAAAGTCTGCTACCGACCGTGGAGGAATAGTAACCATTGATGTATGTATGGATAGGTACGGAAATTTTGATAAACAGCAATTTGAGTCCCTTAAATTATTGAAAAACATTTAGGAGGTAATTTTATGAAAAAGCAATTAAAAGTTTTGGCTTTAATTTTAAGCGTTTTAATGGTTTTAACCTGCACTTTTACAGGTACGGTTTTGACTGTTTCTGCCGAAGAAGAAACTCCGCAAACACTTTTTAGTGCCGTAGCAGATTTTTCTCTTGAAAAAGGCAATCCAAACGGTGTTTGGAGTTATGAATCAAGAAATATTAACAATCCGGATGTCTATACAAAAATGACAGTTGATTCTGTTAATGAAAGATTTAATTCAGGTATTGCAAATATTAAGTATTCGGCATCAGATCAAATATCTCAATCAAGAGGTCCTTTTTTGAAATTTGTTTCCAATGACCAAACCACCGAAGCAGTATTAACATTTACGGCTCCTTATTCCGGATTTGTAAATGTTTATATGTCAAGTAAGGGCGTTGTTTCACCTGCACAAAGTAAGGATGCTGCCCGTTTTGAATTGCTTCATAACGGTAAAATCATTGAATCTTGTTATGATTTAGATAACGAATATCACTATACAAGTGATAAAAAGCGTTGTATGCCCGATTCCTTGGCTCTTTTTGTTAATGAAGGTGATACAATTCGTTTTGCAGTTGGCAGAAATAAAGTAGTTTCCGACACAGATGTATATATGACTCCGGTTGTAAAATATGCAAATATTATTCCGGAATTAAGCGAACTTACATACGATGCTTGTGATGATTTCTCACTTGACAACAATCCAAACGGCGTTTGGAATTATCAAATGAGAAATAACGGTAATTACACCGATTTAGCCGATAAGGATACTTCAGCCAATTGGTGGAAAAACGGCACTTTAGCTCGTGTCGGAATAGCAACAACAGATGCTGTAGGTAATTCAGGCAGAGAAAAATTCATTCTTCTTTATTCTGCCAACGATACAACCAACGATTCGGTACTTACATTTACCGCACCGTACAGCGGAAACATTACCATTAATACCTACGGTCTTGTTGCCCCAAATGACACTAAAGGCGGTGTTCATTATGAGTTATTGCACAATAATGAAGTAATAGATTCCTGTAATGACCTTGACACCTCTTATAATGGCAACCGTGCTTGTAAAACTCCCGTTACGGCAAATGTTAAAGCAGGAGATAAAATCCGTTTTGTTGCCGGTAGAAATGCAACGGCTACTACTGGAAAAGCGTATTTAAGTCCTGTCATTTCCTACAACAATGTTGTCGTAGACACTTTTGATTCATGTGATGATTTCTCACTTGACAACAATCCAAACGGTGTTTGGAGTTATCAGATGAAAAATAACGGTAATTACACCGATTTGACCGATAAGGATACTTCAGCCAATTGGTGGAGAAACGGCACTCACGCTCGTGTCGGAATAGCAACTTCAGATTCTGTCGGTGGTTCAGGCAGAAGTAAATTGATTCGTCTTTATTCCGCCAGTGATACAACTCACGATTCGGTACTTGCATTTACCGCACCCTACAGCGGTAATATTACGATAAATACCTACGGTCTTGTTGCACCCAATGACTCTAATGACGGTGTTCATTATGAGTTATTGCACAATAGCAAAGTGATAGATTCCTGTTATGACCTTGATACATCTTATAATAGCAAGCGTGCCTGTAAAACTCCCGTTACGGTAGATGTTAAAGCAGGAGATAAAATCCGTTTTGTTACCGGCAGAAATTCAACAGCTACTAACGGAACAGCTTTTTTAAGCCCTGTCATTTCTTATAACAGCATATTAGAAGATGAAGAAGTTACCGGAAAATCTTACTATGTAAGTGCATCGGGTAGCGATGCCAATACGGGAACAAATGAATTTGCACCGTGGCAGAGACTTTCAAAACTTGCTAATATCGAACTTAAAGGCGGAGACCGTGTTTACCTCAAAGCCGGAGATACATTTAACGGACAGTTAGTTTTGAATAATGTATCAGGCACAAAAGAAAATCCTGTTGTTATAACCTCTTACGGCACAGGCGATAAGCCGGTAATTGATTTACAGTTGGTTGAAGATACCGGAACTGCAAAAAGCGAACTTGCCGTTCCTGCTGTTTTGCTTAACAATGCAGAGGGCGTTGAAATTTCCGGCTTAAAGGTTACCGGAACAGGTGTCGGAATTGATTTACACTATGAAAACACCTATAACCACGAGTATGTTAAGATAGCAAACTGCGATTTTGAAAACATTAACGGCTTTAATCAGGCAGACGAGCGTGAACGTGGTACTGCTGACCGCTACTATCTTGCATCTGCAATAACTGTTACCTATAATGTTTATAATATAGGTGTTAAAGACCCTGCTATTATCGGCCTTTATATCGACAATTGTAAAGCCACTAACTGCGGAACACTTTATGTAAACGGTGATTCTTCGGTTTATAATACAAATGAATCCGGTGCAAAATCTGTAAGCGGATTGTTTATTACAAACTGCGATATGGTAGGAAATGACTATTACGGTGCATTTATTAACGGTGTATCGGGCGGTTATATGGATGGTTGTACTATTGATAAATGCGGTGATGCCACCGAATTTGAACCCGGCACCGCAGGACTTTTGTTGGCTGCTGAGAACTTTATTGTTCAAAATACCACAATAAGTGAGCAAAAGCGTGGCGGTGTTAATTACGACGGCGTTGGTATTGACTTTGAAAAGAATAATAACAATGTCATTGTAAGAAACTGCTATATTAAGGATAATTTGGGTGCAGGTATCTTATTCTTTGATTCAAAAGAGGAAGCTCCGAATATTAATTGTCAAGTTATAAATAACATATTTGAAAACAATGCATCGGCAGCAACAGGCAGCGGTGATGACAAAAATGTTGATATAAGAATTGTATCAAAGGTTAATTACGCTCTTTCCGATTCGGTCATTAAAGATAATATTTGGTGTAGCGACCAAAGCGGTCATACCTTTATTTATACCGAAGAGGAAAATTCACCGGCAGTTGCTAACACAATAAAAGATAATACTAAAACTGACGATTATGATTATCAAACAGATTCTGCCCTTACCGCATCGGTAATGAGCGAAATTGAAGAATACATCGGAAGCGATTATACCGCCGATGTAAGAAAAGAATTTGATATTTCTACTGTTTCAGGTGAAATAATCAGTGCTATTACTTATAAGCATAGCGAATGTACTGCTGATTCAACCGTTTGGGGACATAAATATTTCTTAGACGGCGAATGGAACGATATGGATTGGAACGGTAGCAACTGGACCTTTGGAACAGAAGGCAAAATAACCACCGAACAAGTAAATACAGCTCTTCGTGAAACCGGTGCTATTGTATTTAACGCTCCGAAAGCCGGACGCATTAAGATTAGTATGGAAGGCAATATTGTTTCAAGAGTGACCCCTGCTAATTGGGATGGCGTTACCGTAACACTTCTTAATGGAAACAATGAAATTATTTCTGATTCGGTTACACTTCCGTCAAAGGGTAATGCTCCATACGAGGCAAACTTCGGTGAGGTTTATTATAATGTTGCCGCAGGTGAGTCAGTTTACATTGCAATAAGCAAAAATGCTTCTAACGCAGGCGACCCGATTACTATCAAACCGGTTGTTGAATATATTGATGCTTTTGGCAGCATTGACGATAACGACGGCATTGATTTGTTAGACCTCGTTAAAATGAAGAAACATTTAGCAAACAACGCCGTAACCGTAAGCGAGTATGCTGATATTGACGGCGACGGTCAAGTTGTAGCACTTGATTTAGCAGAACTTGTTAAATATTTATTAGGTATCATTAAATAATTATTTTATCAATTCTAAATTGGTAAAGGTTGTTGCCACCGCACCTTGATTTTGGTGCGGTGGCGGCGCCGACTAATTTGATTTTCGGTTTTTACTTTTATTATGAAAGGTTGTGTTTGAATGAAGAAAAGAATATTACCTATATTGTTAGTTGCATTTATAGTCGCTATCTCTGTCATTTCCCCGTTAATGTCCTTTGCTAACGATTCGGAAACTATAACTAATAATGCATATTCGGATTTTTCTTCAACAAATAATCCAAACGGTGTATGGAGTTATGAAAGCCGTGTGTTTAACGAATCTACAAGTAAATACGATTATACTTTGCTTTCGTATGCCAATAATGTTTGGGGGACCGAAAGTTTAGGTAGCATTTTAACCGTTGAAAGTTGTATGGAAACCTCAAAGCCGGCTATTCGTGTAAAGCCCTCAAATGATTTGGTAACCGACGGAGTAATTACATATAAGGCTCCTGAAAGCGGTACCATTCAGATTTCTATGACAAATGACGGTGTGTTTTCTACCACCCGTAACGGCTCGGGCAAAGGACTTATTCATTTTTCACTTTTACATAATGATGTTGTTATAACATCTATTGCCGACCTTGACGGCGGACATAACAAAAATAACCCGTTTTTCGGCGAGCCCATGGCACTTATTGTAAAAAAAGGCGATATTATAAGATTTGTTGTAGGTAAAAACGGAACCGGCAATGTTTATGCTGACCTTTCTCCCGAAATTACCTACGCAAGAATAGAAAAACCAAAGCCGAAAGAGTATTCTGCGGCTGCGGAGTTTTCAGACGCTGACAGTCAGTGGAGATTTTACGGATATAATATAAATACATTACAATTTGAAAAACTTCAAAAAAGCGGTGAACGCTGGGGAACAGGAGGAAACTGTTCCATAGCCGTAGGCACTGACCCTGTTTCAGAAAAAAAGACGATGTCATTGCATTCCGGTCTTTCTCTCGACCCGACGCTCGCATTCGTTGCACCCTATACAGGCAAACTAAATTTAAGTATGAATAACGGCGGTGTTTTCGCACCGGATAGCGGATATGACGGCATAAATTTCACTTTAAGATTAAATGATGATATAATTAAGACAGAAAAAATTAACAGCGTAAACAACTATGAGGGACATAGATTATTCACCGATAAAATAGAATTATCGGTTATAGCAGGGGATATTATCTATTTCTCTGTTAACCAGAATAAAAACACAAGAGGTGATTCAACCTATTTTGACCCTCATATTGAATATACCGAAACGGTTGGAGAATATGATTCTACACTCCGTTTCTTAAAAGAAGACACAATTTCCTGCACAAATTTATATAAGGACAGTTTTGATATTTCATGGCCTACCGCTCGAGGCGGAATAGCCGATTATGAGTATACTGTTTATATTTCAAAAACTCCTATATCAGATGTCCCGGCAACTGACGGAATAAAAATAGAAAATGCAAGGAAATATTCTTTCAAAGACCTTGAATGCGGAACGGCATATTATGTCGGTGTTGTTGCATCTGACGGGGTTTCAAAAGTATTACTTACAAATAAAGAGCCCGTTAATACTATAAGTAAATTGTTTGTCTTTAACGGATATGACGATTTTAATAACGAAAATATGGCTGCTCCGTGGAGTTATGAGGTAAAACCGTCCGGCTCGAGTTCTTATAAAAAACTGCAATGGAGCAAAGACGGTTTTTGGGGCGATAAGGTATCAAACGGATATATAACAACTGCGGTTTCAGATTTGGTAACGGGTAAGAAATCTGTATTGTTAGAACCTTATGCCGGTGCTACACTTTCTCTTACTTTTACCGCTCCGTATACTGGCAGTATTGATTTATCACTTGCAAACGGCGGTGTTATGGTGCCTTATAACGGCGCCGGTAATAAATGGGATGGCATAAATTTCAACTTAACCAAAAACGGTGAAACGCTGATTAAATTTGATGCGGTTAATGCTTCTAACTGTCATCCGAGCAGTAAGGGTGATATGTATAAGGGCAGAGTTTTTGACGGGAAGTTATCACTTGATGTAAAAGCAGGCGATGTTTTCAGATTTACGGTTAACCCAAATCAAGCGTTTGGTAATGATAAAACATATTTTAATCCCGAGATTATATATACCGAGGTGCAGGAAGGTTCACTAAACCTACACTTTGAGGACGGGAAGAAGATTTCCGGAGAAAATATTTCCGACAAGGAAATGACGGTTGTTATTCCTTCTGCCTTTGGAGGCACGGGTAATAATAATTACACCCTTTATTATTCAAAAACTCCGATTACGAATATTCCCGCTACGGGAGGTATTGAACTCGGAAACGCCACTTCATACAAATTATCCGATTTAACGGCATATACAAATTACTATTTTGCCGTAAAAGTAGATGACGGCGAAAATACTGCCACGATAATTTCATCACAACCCATTTCAACTATCGGAAACACATATTGGTTTAACGCTATGGAGGATTGGCGAGACGGCGGACAGCCGATTGATACTCCGTGGAGATACTGTATGCAGTCAATTAAAGATGGCACTTTGAAAGAATTGAATTGGAACAGTCAAAAGAACGCCTTTAAGGGAGATTCAAAAACCCCTTCAATTTCTGCTTCAACCAACGCCAAAGACCCCGTTACCGGTAAACCGGCGCTGAATTTACATCCGGATGCTGACTATAACCTTGCAATTTTGTTTACCGCACCTTATTCAGGTAACGCAACATTAGATGCTTCAAACGGCGGTGTGTTTACTCCGTTTAACGGTGCAGCTCAAAAATTTGACGGTATCAATTTTAGTGTAACGCTTAACGGAAACACACTTTATTCAAAAAGTGCAGTGTGCGGTAACAACAATCATAATGACAGATGCTTCTCAAATCCGATTGATATTACCGTCAAGCGTGGCGATAAGATTTGTTTTGTAATAAATAAAAATGATGTGGTTAATTCCGATACAACATTCTTTAACCCCCGTGTAACATACACATTTGTTGAAAAAGGCAGTGATTCATTTGCTTTTTGGCCTGATGCCTCGGTTTCAAGTGATGATGTTACAAATAATTCATTTACACTTAAATGGTCTTCCGCTATGGGACCGAACGGCGCCGCAAAAACTTATTCGGTTTGGCTTTCTAAAACACCTATAAACTCAAAACCGACAACAAATCCGGTTTATTCCGGTTCGTCAAACAGCTGTAAGTGTTCTAATCTTTCAATCGGCACAAGGTATTATGCTTATATTGAAGCGGTTGATAAGGCAGGCGCAAAATCAACACTTAATCCGAATAGTTTTGTTATGACAAAGAGTCCTATTTATAATGCAAATACCGATTTCAACACGAAAAACGACGCCGGTATTTGGAATTATGCAGTGAGGACAAAAGACCCTAAAACCGGAGAAATCGGCTATAAATTACTGAATTATAATGACGGCTCATACGGAACTACTGCAAAGGGTTCAATAAAAACAGCAGTAAGCGACCTTGTTTGCGGAAAAAATGTAATGTCTTTTCACCCCGGCTCTTCGGGACAGGCGCCTGCGTTGGTATTTACAGCACCGTATTCCGGTGAAATTCAAATTTCAATGATAAACGGCGGCGTTTTTTGCCCCAATAACGGAGCAGAACAAAATTTTGACGGTATTGCCTTTGATGTCTTGAAAAACGGAAGTTCAGTTTTCAGACTTGATTGCGTTACATCTAAAAATAATCCCGAAAAGGATAGGGTATTCACAACTCCGATTACCGTTGCGGTAAAACAGGGAGATAAAATATATTTTGTTGTTGAGCCTAACGGAAATAATGCGAGTGATTCAACATATTTTAATCCTCAAATTGAGTATTTGAATATTACCGGAGGTAACGGAAAAATCACGACTCTTTCAGGATTTGAATCGGCAGAGAAAATGGTTGAAGATGAAAACAATCTTACTTTTGTAAATTACAGAAAAGGCGAAGTAAAAGAAGCAAGCTCTGCGAGCGGATATAGAATAGAATTAGAAGATGACGAAAATTATATAAAGCAGATTGTTTTATATGTAATCATTGCATTACTTGCCTTTGTTATTGTTGCTTTTGCAATTTCAATAATCTTAAACAAATCAAAAAAACATTAAGGAGTTAGTTTTTATGAAAAAGACATTTAGATTATTAAGTTTATTTTTGGTTGTAACATTTGTGCTTGGATGTTTCGCCGGTTGCGGTTCTAAAAAGAAAAGCGGCAAGGTTACAATAATTGTTCCTGACCTTATCTTAAATCCTATCGGTGCCGATGTTTATACTGCTCAGTTGCAGGACGAGTTTGATGCAAAATATGGTGATGAAATTGAAGTTAAACATATTTTGCCGACGACAAGTTCAGATGTAAATGATGTTCAAAATATTTCTACCGTTTTGCTCGGCAACGATGCTCCGGCTTATGTAGGTGTATCTTCAACGGTTTATATGAAAGACCTTTACAACATGGGACTTATTCGTGATATTTCCGATTTTGTTAAGGGCAATAAAGCGTTTAACAGTTGTTTGCCAAGCGCAATCGATGCTTGTAAATATTCTGACGGCAGTATTATAGGCTATCCAAACGGCATTGAAATTCCAATGATGGGATTTTATACCGAAAACTTGAAAAAAGCAGGTTATAATCCCGATACATTTACTTGCGAAACTTGGGATGATTATTATAATGTAGCAAAGAAGATGACAACCGGCTCAACAAAAGGTGCTTCAATCTATGCTTCTGAGTATTTCTTGTGGCCTCACAACTGGTTCAACTCAAACGGTGCTCAACTTGTTAAGCAAGGGAAAGACGGCAAAATCTCCTTAAATTATACCGATGATAAGGTTGTTGAAACAGTAAACTTCTTGAAAAAATTATATTCCGAAGGCTTAACTAATGAAGATATCGGATATACAGATGTTGATAGTATGTTTTCGCTTATTTACAATAAGGATATCGCAAGTTTTACGATGTATCCTACTTGGATTTCACGCTTTACAAGTGCCGGAGTTTATCCCTCTGAAATTACACTTTGCAAGTATCCAAAAGGTCCAAGCGACGGTTATCAAAATGTAATGTATGTTTCTGCTAAAATCTTCAATGCTTCTTTATCTGATGAAGAGTTAGAGGCAGCAATTAAGTATGTTTCTTTTATGAGCAGCAAAGAAGCGTTGGAAGGCAAGTATAATTATTTTAAGGAAAATCACATTTCTCAACTTTCAATTCCTACCGTTAAGGATGTTGATTGGTGGTCTTGCCTTACGGATTTCCCCGAACAGTGGATTACATCGGTAAAAGATGCGGTTTCTACCGCAAAAGATATTTCTGTTGATTCAACAGGATTTACAACATATTTTTCAGCCGCTTTACCGAATATTATCACAGGAAAAACACCCGATGTAAAAAAAGGACTTGAAGCCGCTGCAACAACAACGAAAAAAGAATGGCTTAACAACTATAATAAAGATAAAAAATAAGTTGGAATGAATAATATGACAAATATAAAAAACAAGTCGTTAAAATCCAGAATATTTTCACAAACGGGGAAAAGATGTTTGCTTGGGTTTGTATTCTTATTACCAATATTTATTCTTTTAACGGTTTTTCAGTATATACCAATCTTTCAAAGTGTATTTCAATCTTTCTTTCAATATAAAATAACCGATTTGCCGGGTAAGTTTGTTGGTTTTGAAAACTACAAATCAGTGTTGTCTTCGGAATTGTTTTACACTTATTTTTTGAACACAGTAATTCTTTTTGTGTTTATGATACTGTTTTCGTTTTTTGTGCCTATTTTTCAAGGACTTTCATTATTTCAGTTAAAGACAACACGGGGATTTTTCAAGTATATGTATATTTTCCCTACGGGTATAACTGCTCTTGCCGGCTTATCTGTTTGGAAATATATATGGGAGCCTAACGGCGGTCTTGCAAATTTTATTACAAAAACAATAGGTCTTGGTGAGTTTAAGTGGTTATATTCCGAAAGTACCGTTAAATTTTGTTTGAGATTCCCCGGAATACTCGGCGGCGGAGCGGGTGTGTTGCTTTATATTATTACTCTTAATAATATACCTGAAGAACAGTTTGAAGCCGCAAAAATTGATGGAGCAAATATTTGGCACTGCATAAGATATTTAGAATTTCCTGCATTAAAAGGTTTGTTGAAAATCCAATTGTTGATGGGCTTAACAGGTTCGTTATTGGCATTTAATGATGTTTATGTTATGACGCAAGGCGGTCCGGGATATTCATCAACCACATTGGTATTAGGTGCTTATTATAAGGCATTTAGGGAACAAAACTTTGGTGTTTCAATGGCAATGTCAACCATTACAATGATTGTAACCTTAATTATTACGGTTACGGTAAATCATTATATGAACCGTGAGGAGGCTTAGTCCCGATATGTCAAAAAATAAGATTAAACTTACCCTTGCGGATAAAATTGCAAAGACAATTTGTTTTATACTCACTTTGTTTTGGATTATTTGTCTTGTTTTCCCTATTTATTGGATGATTGTTTCTTCAATGAAAGACCAAACTGCACAATATTCAAAAGTTCCGCAGCTCGGAATCACTATACCTTATGAGTATACTGCCGTAATAGATTATGATTCTAAACCGTCAGATGATGAGATGTTTCGTGATGCAAATACTTTAATGTGGCAAATGTTTTCTAAGGTTGACGGTAATATAGGATGTGCAAATGTTATAGCGACTGTTAAAGGCAAACCCCTTAAATCTTTTGAACTTTCAAAAGCCGATCGGTCTATCAATATTCGTTTCCTTTGGAATAAATCAGTTTTACAAACAAGAGATATTATTCAAACAATAAACCGTATTAAAGAACTTAACTGCGTTACTATTGTTGATACGGATGTTTCTCTGCCCGAAATACAGAATGAGAATACATTTTCAAAAGAAATGTTTGAAGAGTATTCAAAAATAGAAGAATTAAAGGGAACTGTTAAGCAATGTACATATCGAAAAAATGCTAAAAATCTTTTTGATAACTATAAAATTGCTTGGGATTATCCAAATAAATTAGGACTTAAAAACGGCATACTTCAACCGGTTTGCAATACATTGTTTATTGCATTGATGACTTTTTTGTTCAGTACTGCCGTTGCATCTCTTTCGGCATACTCTGTATCAAAACTTTTAACACATAATCTGAAAACAAAAGTATTAAATATTGTTTTGGTTTCAGGTATGGTTTCGCCAACATTACTTTTAATACCAAAGTATCAAGTTGTAAATACACTAGGACTTACAAATTCTTTTTGGGGAGTTATTTTCCCGAGTATAGCAACATTTGGTGCAATGCTACTTTATAAAGTTCAGTTTGACTCTTATCCAAACGAGATAATTGAGGCAGCCCGTATTGATGGTGCAAATGAAATCAGAATATACTTAAAAATGGTTTTACCATCTGCAAAAGCCTTGATTGCATATAATGCTTTGACGGGATTTGCCACTACTTGGAGCGATTTCTTTTGGCCTATGATGATTTTGCGTGATCCGGAAAAATATAATTTGGGTATCGTTATAAACATACTCTTAAACGGTAGCGGAAATACACCAGATTATGCCGTAACATTGGCTTTTGGTTTCTTGATTTCAATACCAACCTTGGTAATATACGCTATTTTCCAAAAACAACTTAATTTCAATGTTGGCAGCGGTGCAGTTAAAGGATAATATACTATTTCACATATTATTAACAGGAGTGAATTTGATATGAAGAAGATAATATCTTTGTTGTTGAGCGGTTTAATATTATTGTGTTTATGTTCATGTAAAAAAGAAAACACAGATAATAAAAACGCATCTTCGACTGTTAAATATTCAACTGCAAGTATTCCCGATTATTCGGGAACAGAGGGTGACACAATTGATGTTAAACTTTCCGCAGGGGCTACCGGAAACGGTTCTACTATTAAAAAGGTCAGTGTTTTGAAAAGCGGAGCAACTGTTATAGATATTTCAAAGAAAAGCAACGAAAAAAACGGAAGCGGAGAACAAAGTAATCCTTCTGATATCAATCACGACTCTGAAATTGAAAAGGTAAATTTTGACTATACTTTGAATTTTGATACAAACGATATTAAAATTTTGCAACTGACAGATTTTCGCATTATTGATTCTGCACAAAAGCGTTCAAAGAGCGCTTTGAGTTCTCAACTGACTGAAAAATATAAGATAAGCAATATTGAATCTTTGCTGTTTGATGATGTTGATAAATTAGTTCAACAAGTAAAACCTGATTTAATATTGGTTACCGGTAATTTAGTTCACGGACAGTTTGATGATTTGGGGACTTCTTTTCTTGAAGTAATCAGACATATGGAAAGTTTGAATGTTCTTTGGGCTCCTGTTTTCGGAGACCTTGACGGGATAAGTGCCCAAGGTGTATCTTGGCAGTGTGAACAGTTAACAAATGCACCGCACTGTTTATTCAAAAAACAAGATTCGATTACCGGAAACAGTAACTATTCTATTGGTATTAGTGTTAATGGAAAGTATATAAGAAGCATTTATATGTTGGATTCAAATAGTTGTGCCAATACTTCTGACCCTGCGGTGAGTACTAATATAGGTATCGATGAAAAGCAAATGAATTGGTTGACTACTTCAATCAATGCTAATAAGAATATCATTGGAAACGCAATACCTTCGTTTGTAGCGTTTAATCGGCCTTCCGAAGACATTTTGGATGCTTTAATAAATGCGGAATATGAGACGCCTGATAATCCTGCTGAAACTTACGAAATAGGAAAAGATAGGGTGTCAAAAAACAGCGATTTCGGTATTAAAGGTGCAAATCTTACTTGCGGACATAAAATCGGAAAACTTTGCGACACATTCTCTTCGTTAAAAGTTGACGGAGTTTTTATGGGCGCAAATGCAGGAAGCAATGTGAGCGTTTTATATAACGGTATTCGTTGGACACTCGGCAGTAAAACCGGAAAATACGATACAACATATAAAATTAACGGTGGAACGAAAATAACTTTAATGAAAGAAAATAATGGCTTTATCGTTTCAAATCTTTCCGTTGAATGATAAAAGATACAACTATGGGCGGTTTTAATGAATAATTGGAGAAAAGTATTAGACAATAAATCAAATGATTATAGGCCTTTAACCTTTTGGAGTTGGAATAATAAACTTGAAAAGGAACGATTAAAAAAGCAAATTGAAGAGCTTAAAGAAGCAGGATTCGGTGGCTTTTTTATGCATGCGAGATATGGTCTGAAAACAGAATATATGGGCAATGATTGGTATGATGCAGTCGAATATTGTGCAAAAGAGGCCAAGAAAAACGGAATGACGGCTTGGTGTTATGATGAAAATGGATACCCAAGCGGTTTTGCCGGAATGAAACTGCTCGAAAACAGTGATTATTTGGCAAGATATTTAACATTAGAAGAAAAAGAACTGCCCGATAGAAAATTGTTGTGTTCATTCGTTATAGATGAAAACAATAAACCTGTTTTCAATTTTGAAAAACAAAATGACAAATCGGTCTATTACATATATGAAAACCGAAGCCCATACAATGTAGATGTTTTTAACAAACAAGTGGTTTTAGATTTCATCGACTTAACTCATGAAGCGTATTATGAAAAATTCGGCGATAATTTTAATGAGTTGATAGAGGGCTTCTTTACTGACGAGCCACAATATTACAGATACGGTACACCGTATTCTCCTTTTTTGAAAGAGGAGTATGAAAACATTTATAATGAAAGAATAGTGTCTGCTTTACCGTATTTGTTTTTAGAACTTGACGGATTTAAGAAATACCGTTGGCGTTATTATAAAACCGCAAATGATTTGTATACAAATTCTTTTATAAAAACTGTTTATGAATGGTGTAAGGAACATAATTGCAAATTAACCGGTCATACCATTGAGGAGTCACTGTTATTTGCACAAATGTGGTGTTGCGCAGGCGTAATGCCTTTTTACGAGTATGAAGATATTCCGGGATGCGATTGGCTTGGAAGAAATATGCTTAATCAACTCAATCCAAAACAAGTCGGGTCTGTTGCTCAGCAACTCGGTAAAAGGCAAACACTAACAGAAAGTTTTGCTTGTACAGGTTGGGATGTTAATTTCAGAGAACTGAAAACGCTTGTTGATTGGCAATTTGCAAACGGGATTAATCTATTGTGTACGCATTTAACTCCTTATTCTATGGAAGGTGGGCGTAAATATGACCATCCCGCTCATTTTTCATCGGTTAATCCTTTGTTTAATGACTTTGATATTTTGGCAAAATATGTTAAGAATTTGGGCTGTATGATGGGCGAGAGCCGTGAACTTGCAAATGTTGGAATTATTCATCCGATTCATAGCGCTTATTTGACTTATAACAGAAAAGATGACAATAAATCTGTAGAAAAAATCGAAAAAGATTTTGACAATTTACTTCAAAAGCTAAAAAAATATAATATTCCGCATCATTTGATTGATGAAACACTTCTTAAAAAATATGGCAAAGTATGTGGAAATACACTTTCCCTTGGATTATGCAAATACGATAATATAGTAGTTCCCTCGATGGAACAAATTGATGCTAATACGGCAGAAATGCTCGAAGAATATATTTCAAACGGCGGAAAGATTTTTTGCTTTGGCGAGATACCTTCTTATGTTTCGGGAGAAAAAGCCAATCTTGATTTTCTGAATTCAAATATAAAATTTGAAGATTTAATTTCGCCAATGTATCGTATTGACGATTTTAATACGCAACTTTCATCAGTATACAGGACGAGTGAAGCAGGCGACCTTTTATTCGTTTATAATACGGGAACTCATATGGAAAATGCAAACTATATTATAAACGCCAACGGAGCCGCCAAAATGGATTTAATTTCAGGCGAAATCACTCCTTTATACTTTGAAAAGTTTGATAATAATTATATTAAATTGCCTTTGCAGTTAGATGTTAATGAGTCAGTTATGATTTTAATTGGTGATTTTCAATCTGCTGAAAAAAGCGATCAAAAGGACTTGCTGAAACTTGAAATAGGGAATATATCAACAAAATGCATTGATAAAAACATTTTAGTTGTTGATATGGCAAGTTATTCCTTTGACGGATTGAACTATTCGGAGCCGATGTATATTGAGGCTGTTTCGGATATTTTACTGAAAAAGCACTATTGCGGAAATCTTTTCTTGAAATTTTCGGTTTTTGCTGATGAAGAAATAGAAAATATCATAGTTGAATCTGAAAAAATGAATTGTTTGGAAGTTAAACTGAATGGCGATAAACTTTTTCTTGATGATATTGGGATTTTTGATTCGGATTTTGTTTCCGCTAAAATATTAAGCGGTATAAGAAAAGGGAAAAATGATTTTGTTTTTTGCATTGATTATCACCAAAGTAATCATGTGTTTGAAGTAATAGATGATTTATGCCCCGAATCTGAAAGTTTAGTTAATTGTTTAATGTATGATACTGAACTTGCTCCGATTACTTTGTACGGTGATTTCAAAGTTGTTGGTCAAAACGGATATTGCGATAACGAAAACGGCGTTTATTGTTGCGGTTATCCATTCAGCTTGTCAACCTCGTCAGTATCTGGTGTGTTTGACAATATCACAAAGAATGGCTTTCCGTTTTATAGCGGTAGAACAAGTTATAAATTCAATGTAAAAGTTGACAAAATCACAAGTTGTAAATTGCATTTGAAAAGTAGATTTATATCCGCACACATAAAATGGAATGACTATGAAACCAATTTGGCTTTAAGTGACAGCATAATAATTCCTGCCGAATTTGTAAAAGAAAATAATTCTGTAACTGTCACAGTTCAATCAAGCAACCGCAATAGATTAGGACCGCATCATTGGGCTCCTTCAAAGGAACCTGTTGCCGTTTGGACTGATTGTTTCAATATGAAAGGCACTTGGAAAAACGGGAAAAGCGAATTGTTTAACGAAGAATACTCGTTTGTAAATCAAGATTTTTCTATTGAATGTTATTCAATGTAATACTTTAATGCGGTATTTAACACAATAAATACAAATATTAAACATTTAAGAAGTGTCAAAAATCGGAGATGAACATTATGGAAAAATATGCTTGGAAAGCGACCGTAAAAGACGGTTGTTTAGAAGAATATAAAAAAAGACATAATGAAATATGGCCCGAAATGGTCGAGGTGCTTAAAAGCGCAGGCATAAATAATTATACTATTTGGAATGTTGGAAACGAACTTTTTGGATATTACGAATGTGAAAAAGGCGTAAAATTCGCTGCCGATACCCAAGCAAACAGCAAAATAGTGGATAAATGGAACGAGTATATGAAAGATGTTATGGTAATGGATTTAGATCCTGTAACGGGCGCCCAACCGCTGCTTAAAAAAGTATTTGAATTAAACTAAAAGGATCAAATATTATGAAACAAAACCGCTGCATAGGAGATTAGCCTGTAATTGGAATCCGTCCTGCCGCTTAGAATGCATTCGGTATGGATAAAGAGGGACAAGATTACCGTGCTTGCGCTACTTACGGACCGATGTATAAGTAATAATACCTATATAATTATGAATATTAAATCAGCCCCCGACTTGATGTAAAAATCAATTCGGGGGCATTTGCCACATTAGATGTATATAAGTTCTTTTAGGACGATTTCTTTAGCACTGTTTGTTATATTGTTCATACTTTGCACCCATAACATTTGATTTTCGTCTTTCATAATTTTCAACCTCATTTTTTTATTGTTTTATAATAAGGAAAGTTATAGAAATATGCGAAACGATATGTGTGTTTAACTGTCAATATTAAACTGTTTTTTAGGTTGGTTACGAACACCTGCACCACCATAAGTATACAGACCTGTGTTTTGAAGAAGCATAGGTCTATTAAAACATAAAAAAAGCGGCGAGTTTCTTTTGAAACTTGCCGCTTTGCTTATTAACTATGGCTTAAAACATTCTTTTTAATTCTTCTTTGTTGTTGAAACCGGTTTTTCGGTTTTTGAGCTGACCATTTTCAAAAGCCAAAACCGTCGGGATTGACATAATGTCAAAGCGCTCGGATATATTCGGGTTTTCGTCGGTATTGATTTTGCAGAATTTTATTCCGCTTTCTTCGGTTGAAAGCTCTTCAAAAACCGGATTAAGCATTTTGCAAGAGCCACACCACGGTGCATAGCAGTCAAGTAAAACCTTACCGTTATTTTTAATTGTTTCTTCAAAATTATTGTCGTTGATTTCAGTAATATTCATATTTGTTTATCCTTTCATACTTTTTAATGCGGCGGTTGCGGCAAGACTGCCGTCGCTGACCGCCGTAGTAAGCTGACGCAGGTCTTTTTCTCTTGTATCTCCTGCGGCAAATACGCCGTCGGTTTTTGTATAAACTCCGTTTTCGCACATAATATATCCCTGATTATTAAGGGATACAACATTTGAAAACAGTTGATTATTCGGCACCTGCCCGATAGCAATAAACAGTCCGTCGGTGCTTAAATCCTTTTTGCTACCGTCGTTGCTTGTTACAGTAACAGATTCGAGCTTGCTTACGCCGTTAATTGCCGTTACGGTTGACTCCATAAGATAAGAAACATTATTCTTTTTTGATAAATCCTCACGGTATTTTTCTTCACCGTTAAATTCGTCAAACTCGTGAACGATATAAACTTTATTTGCTAAATTTGAAAGATAAACAGCATCTTCCAATGCTGAATTTCCGCCGCCGACAACCGTTACGGTTTTCCCTTTGAAAAAGTTTCCGTCGCAGGTTGCACAGTACGAAATACCTTTACCTATAAATTCGTTTTCTTTTTGCAAATTTAGTTTTCGTTTGGAAGCACCGTTGGCAATAATTACGGTTTTTGCTTTATAAGTTGCTTTGTTTGTTTTAACGGTTTTATCTTCGCTTACCGACATAACCGTTTCAAATTTGATTTCCGCACCCATATTTTTTGCTTGACTGTAAAGGTTTTCGGCAAGTTCTAACCCCGAAATTTGTGCAATACCCGGATAGTTTTCTACCTTATCGGCACCGGCAATCTGTCCGCCGTAAGATTTTGATTCAAGCACCAACACTTTTTTATTTGCACGCCGTAAATATATGGCACTCGTAAGCCCCGCAGGTCCGGCTCCTATAATAATCGTATCGTACATATTGCCACCTACCGTAATAAATTTACGATGTCTTTTTCCATAACATCGGGGCTTTCGATGGGGGAGTATCTGAAAGCAGGCATTCAGTTTTTATCCAATAAAAATTTAGTGAAATTCCATTTGATATCATTTTTATCTTTATAGGTTGCGCTCATTTTTTCTACGGCTTTCATAGATAGTTTATGCGCAGTACCCTTTATATACTCATCAGGTGAGTTTTCTTTCAAAAATTTCCAAATCGGTGATGCATTTTCGCCGTTCACCTCGGTTTTTTTGAAACGCATAAAAGATGTTTTGTATTTAACCGTACAAAAATCGTGAATTTCGCTGTCATCGCCCGGTGCCTGATGTCCGAATTGGTCACAGGGAAAATCAAGAATTTCAAAACCCGACTGTTGGTGCTTTTTGTATAACCGTTCGAGTGCTTCATATTGCGGAGTAAATCCGCATCCTGTTGCCGTATTTACAATCAATAAAACTTTACCTTTCAAACTGTTCAAATCTAAAATTTCGCCGTTGTTTTTTTCTGCCTTAAAATCGTAAATATTCATAGTAAAACCCCTTTAAGAATATAATATCCGTATTGATTAAATTTATGCTATATGTTATAATAAAAATGATATGTTTGTATGATATAAAAAGCAATACGGCTTAAATATTAAGAAAAGCTGAGGAATATTATATGAAAAACGAAGAAATATTCAGGAAAAAAAGTTTAGATAAAATTAAATCTCCCGAAAATATTGACGACTATATAAGGGTATCAAATCCAGCTGTATGGCTTATTCTTATAAGCGTTATCGTTCTTTTGGCAGGGGCCGGTTTTTGGGGTGTGTTCGGCCGTATCGACAGCACAGTTCCCGTAACGGTTAATGTGGAGAACGGAAACGCCGTATGCTATGTTGAAAAAGAAAATATTAAGAGTATAACGGAGGGTATGGCCGTTAAGTTTGACGGCAATGAAGCCTTAATTGATAAAACCGGTTGGAGAGAAGATAAGGGATATTTTTGCACATTAAAATCAAATTCTGCTGTTCCCGACGGTTTTTACGAGGGAAAGGTTATTGTAAAAACTTATAATCCGTTATCTTTTGTTATAAATCGAGGATAAGACAATGGCAGAAAAAAACAAAACGGCGATTACAAAGGGCGTTGCAAAGGTACCTGTCATAATGCAGCTTGAAGCACTTGAATGCGGTGCGGCAAGTCTTTGTATGATTCTCGCTTATTTCGGGAAATGGATACCGATTGAGCAGGTGCGTGAGGATTGCGGTGTCTCCCGAGACGGCTCTAATGCACGCAATATGCTTAAAGCGGCAAAATTTTACGGACTTGATGCAAAGGGTTATCGTTTTGAGCCGGATACACTTAAAGAGCATGGGAAATTCCCGTGTATTATACATTGGAATTTCAATCATTTTGTAGTGCTTAACGGTTTTAGGGGCACAAAAGCATCTATAAACGACCCTGCAAGAGGTACATACAGCGTGTCAATGGAAACATTTGACGAGTCATTTACGGGAATTTGTCTGCAATTTGAGCCGACCGACAGCTTTGTTCCGTCGGGTAAGCCGAAAAGTATGCTTTCTTTCGCCGCAAAACGGCTTAAAGGCACAGGTGCGGCAGTTGCTTTTACGGCACTTACCGGAATAATTGCGTCATTGCTTGGATTTGTTCAGCCGGCATTTTCAAGAGTTTTTCTTGACCATTTACTTACCGGTACCGATAAAAATTGGCTTGTTCCGTTTTTACTGTTTCTCGGCGCTTTTAATCTAATACAAATCGTTATGTCTGCTTTGCAGGCAATTTATTCTTTACGCATTAACGGTAAAATGGCGGCTGTCGGAAACGCCTCTTTTATGTGGAAAATCCTAAAAATGCCGATGAAATTCTTTTCTCAGCGTATGGCAGGGGATATTCAAGCAAGACAAGGCTCCAACGCCACTATTGCGAATACACTTATAAACACTTTTGCACCGCTTGTACTCAATTCGGTGATGATGGTATTTTATTTTGTTGTAATGCTACGGTACAGCCCGATTTTAACACTTGTAGGTCTTGTATCGTTATCGGTTAATGCATTCGTTTCAAGATACATATCGAAAAAACGGATAAATGTTACCCGTGTTTCAACAAGGGACAGCGCAAGGTTATCTGCCGCCACTGTTGCCGGTATCGAAATGATAGAAACAATTAAATCTTCCGGTGCGGAAAACGGTTTCTTTAAGAAATGGTCGGGTTATCAGGCGAGTGTAAATACCGAGCAGGTGAAATTCCTGAAACTTAATCAGTATCTTGGTATGATACCGCAATTTGTTTCGGCACTTGCCAACAATACGGTGTTGTTTTTAGGCGTTTGGCTTACGATGAAAGGAAAATTCACCGTAGGTATGATTATGGCTTTTCAGGGCTTTTTGTCGTCATTTATGTCGCCGGCGTTAACGCTTGTATCAGCAGGGCAAACCTTACAGGAAATGCGGACGGAAATGGAATACATTGACGATGTAATGGAATACCCTGACGATTCTGCTTTATCCGAAAGTAAAACTTCGGATAATCTTCAAAAGCTATCGGGGAATATTGAACTTAAAAATATAGTTTTCGGCTATTCTCCGCTTGCCGAACCGATTATTAAGGATTTTAATATGACGGTTAGTGCAGGGAAAAGTGTTGCCATTGTCGGCGCTTCCGGTTGCGGTAAATCGACCGTGTCAAAACTTCTTTCGGGAATTTATATGCCGTGGAGCGGTGATATTTTATTTGACGGCAAGCCGATAAGTGAAATTTCTAAAAACATATTCCGTGGCTCAGTTGCCGTTGTTGACCAAGATATTATCCTTTTTGAAGATACAATCGCCAACAATATAAAAATGTGGGACAACAGTATAGAAGATTTTGAAATGATACTTGCCGCCCACGATGCGCAAATCCACGAGGATATTATGCAGCGCCCAAAAGGGTATCAGCATAAGCTTACAGAGGGCGGAAAGGACTTTTCCGGCGGTCAAAGACAGCGTATGGAAATCGCCCGTGCTCTTGCCGGTGAGCCGACTGTTATCGTTTTAGACGAGGCAACGAGTGCGTTAGACGCCAAAACCGAATATGAGGTTGTTAAGTCAATCAAAAACAGGGGTATTACCTGCATTGTGATTGCACACCGCCTTTCAACAATTCGCTCGTGTGATGAAATTATAGTAATGGAACACGGCGAAATTAAAGATAAAGGAACACATAAAGAGCTTATGGAAAACTGTGGGGTTTACCGTGAGCTTGTAAGTGCGCAGTAGGGGGTGTCGGTAAAATGGGTTGGTTTGAAGAACAACTGCGTTTAAGGGAACAGTCCGAAAATGCGGATTTTGAAGATGCAATAGACTCTATTGCCGGCGCCGTTATGGGAACACGGCTTCGTGAATCGTTAAGTAAAAATGAAATTACCGGCTCCGCAATAGATGAAATTCTTAAATATTATCATTGTAAAGCCAAAGCGGAGGAAATCCCTTCGCAATTAAATACCGTAGACGAGCAAATTGAATACCGTCTGCGTCCTTTCGGTATCAAAAATCGCAGCGTAACACTCGAAAAGGGTTGGTATCACCATGCGGTAGGTGCAATGCTCGGCACATTAAAGGAGGACGGCTCGGCAGTCGCCTTGATTCCCGATAAACTTGTCGGCTACCGTATGATTGATGTAAAAAACGGCAAGCGGATTAAGATAAGCCGAAAAAATGAAAAACTGCTTGATAAAGAAGCGCTGTGTTTTTATGAACCGCTACCGCAAAAAGCTCTTACGGTAAGAGATTTGCTCAAATTTATGTTTAAGCAGTTGAGTATTTCGGATATTGTGCTTTATTTTGTACTTATGGGACTTTCCGCCGCACTCGGACTTCTTTCTCCGCTCTTTACAAAATGGTTGTTCAGCGATGTTTTGGAATCGGGAAGCTTGCAGGTTTTAATATCTCTTGCCGTATTTATGGTATGCTTTTCAATAAGTCAGCTTTGTTTTAGTGCGTTTCAAGGACTTATAAATTCCCGTATCGGAGTAAAGCAAAATATAGCCGTAGAAGCGGCGGTAATGAACCGTATTATGAGTTTACCGCCGGCATTTTTCAAAAAATATTCCTCCGGTGAACTTTCAAAACGCTCATCTTATGTTCAGTCGCTTTGTTCTACACTGTTCGGTACAATAGGTATGACGGGAGTAACTTCGTTGTTTTCGCTTATTTATATCGGTCAGATTTTTACATTTGCTCCGTCTTTGGTTGTTCCATCCCTAATTATTACGGTGGCAACAATCACACTCTCATTGGTAACAACATTTTCGCAAATGAAGATAACCCGAAAAAAGATGGAATTATCCGCAAAACTCAGCGGACTTACATATTCGACCATTACGGGTATTCAAAAAATCAAACTTGCAGGTGCTGAAAAGCGGATGTTCTCCCGTTGGGCAAGAGATTATGCGAAAGAAGCACAACTCCAATATAATCCGCCTGCGTTTTTGAAGCTTGGCGGAACAATCAGTATGGCAGTATCGCTTATAGGTACATTGGCGCTTTATTTTGTTGCGACCAAAAGCAATGTAAGCGTTGCCGACTATTATGCATTCAATACCGCATACGGTATGGTTTCGGCGGCATTTATGTCGGTTGTATCAATCGCCGTAACGGTTGCTAACATAGGGCCTACACTTGAAATGGCTAAAACGATTATGGAGGCAGAGCCGGAAAAACACGACGGAAAAGAGAACATAACAGAACTTCGTGGCGGTATTGAGCTTTCTCATGTTTCTTTTCGTTATGACGATTCTATGCCTAATGTCATTGACGATTTATCGCTTAAAATAAAGTCCGGCGAATATCTTGCCGTTGTCGGCTCAACCGGTTGCGGAAAGTCAACGCTAATGCGTTTGCTACTCGGTTTTGAAACTCCGCAAAAGGGCAGTATTTACTTTGATAAAAAAGATATAAATAAAATTGATTTGGAATCATTACGCAAAAAAATCGGCTCTGTTATGCAGGACGGCAAACTGTTTTTAGGTGATATTTATTCAAATATCGTAATAACTGCGCCCGAGATAAGCTTGAAAGAAGCGTGGGAAGCGGCGGAAATTGCATCTATTGCCGATGATATCCGCAAAATGCCTATGGGTATGAATACAATGATCAGCGAGGGGCAGGGCGGTATTTCCGGCGGTCAAAAGCAACGGCTTATGATAGCCCGTGCCGTAGCGCCAAAACCGAAAATTCTTATGTTTGACGAAGCGACAAGCGCTCTTGATAATATCACGCAGAAAAAGGTGTCCGAGGCAATAGATAAGCTTAAATGCACGAGAATTGTTATCGCTCACCGGCTGTCTACCGTTCAGCACGCCGACCGCATCATATATCTCGACGGCGGAAAGATTGCCGAAGAAGGCACATATAACGAGCTAATTGCCAAAAACGGTTATTTTGCAAAGCTTGTCGAGCGTCAGCGTTTGGATATTGATTTATAAATATTAAAATATTAAAAAGGAGAAAAACATTATGAAAACAAAAGAAGAACTCAACGCAATTAAAGAAGAAACAATGGTTGTAAGCCAAAAGCTTGCCGAGCTTACCGAAGATGAGCTTGAAGAGGTAATCGGCGGTTTGCACAATATGCCGAAAATAAATCCGGACGAAAAATATGTGCTCAAAACAGGCGAAAATGTAAATTCGATTATTCCGATTATTTTTGCAGGAATGAACGGTAATTTATCAAGTCTCGATAATATTAAGGAAAAAGACGATGGCGGTGCATCGCAAGAATAATGCAGTTGTGATTTATTGGTAGCGGTAAATGAAAATATAAAATATAAAAGTGGTAACTCCTTAAATTTGTAAAATGAGCTACCGCTTTATTTTTTTATAAAAGTATGGTATAATATTTTAAGTATTTGTAATATTGTTTCAATTTAATTTTCTTAGTAAAATTTTTTAGAAAGGAAGCAACCGAGTGGATAGATTTGAAATTCATTCTGATTATAAGCCGACCGGCGACCAACCGCAGGCGATAGCGCAACTTGTAAATGGCATACAAAACGGCAATAAAGAGCAGGTTTTGCTCGGCGTTACGGGTTCGGGTAAAACCTTTACAATGGCGAATATCATCGAAAAAGTAAACCGACCGACATTGGTTTTAGCCCATAACAAAACCCTCGCCGCACAGCTTTGCAGTGAGTTCAAAGAATTTTTCCCGAATAATGCGGTTGAATACTTTGTTTCCTACTATGACTACTATCAACCCGAGGCGTATATTCCGGGGACTGACACATATATTGAGAAAGATTCTTCGATAAATGATGAAATCGACAAGCTTCGCCACAGTGCTACCTGTGCGCTTTCCGAGCGCCGAGATGTAATAATTGTTGCGTCGGTTTCCTGCATTTATACTCTCGGTAACCCTATTGATTACAGAAATATGGTTATATCGCTTAGAACGGGTATGGAAAAAAACCGTGATGTGCTTATAAATAAGTTGGTTGAATTACAGTACGAGCGCAACGATATTGACTTTTCAAGAAACAAATTCCGTGTTCGTGGCGATGTTGTTGATGTCTATCCTGCGTATTCCTACGAAAATGCAATTCGCATTGAGTTTTTCGGTGACGAAATCGAGAGATTGTGCGAAATAAATGCACTGACGGGCGAGGTTAAAGAAATCGTTTCGCATATAGCCATTTATCCTGCTTCGCACTATATTGTTTCAAAAGAGCATTTGGAGGAAGCGCTAAATGACCTGAAAGACGAAATGGAAGAACAGGTCAAGCTATTTACCGAGCAGGGCAAGCTTATCGAGGCGCAACGCATAAGACAGCGCACCGAGTACGATATAGAAATGTTGAGAGAGGTCGGCACCTGCAAGGGAATAGAAAACTATTCAAGAGTTTTGTCAAGGCGCCCAAAAGGTAGTGTACCCTTTACCTTGCTTGATTATTTTCCCGACGATTTTTTGCTGTTTGTTGATGAGTCCCATGTAACCTTACCGCAGGTCAGGGGAATGTTCGGCGGAGATAGGGGACGAAAAGAAAATCTTGTTGAGTACGGTTTCCGTTTGCCGTCGGCATTTGATAACCGTCCGCTTAACTTTGATGAATTTTATTCGCATATAAATCAAGCAATATTTGTTTCGGCAACACCTGCCGACTTTGAGAAAGAACATGCTGTTCAAATTGCCGAGCAAATCATAAGACCGACGGGGCTTTTGGACCCGAAAATTATAGTTAAACCGTCCGACGGACAAATTGACGACTTGGTTTCCGAAATAAATATAAGAACTGCCAAAAAAGAGAGGGTGCTTGTTACAACCCTTACAAAGAAAATGGCGGAAGACCTTACCGAATATCTTGAAAACCTCGAAATCAAGGTAAGATATATGCACTATGATATTGATACAATAGAGCGTATGGAAATAATAAGAGATTTGCGCCTTGGCGAATTTGATGTTTTGGTCGGAATTAACCTTTTAAGAGAGGGACTTGACATTCCCGAGGTTTCGCTCGTTGCCATACTTGATGCCGATAAGGAGGGCTTTTTGAGGAGTGAAACATCGCTTGTTCAAACTATCGGCCGTGCCGCAAGAAATGCCGATGGTACGGTTATTATGTATGCCGACAGCGTAACCCGTTCTATGGAAAATGCAATTCGGGAAACCGAAAGGCGCCGAGCAATACAGGAAAAATACAATGCAGAACACGGTATTACACCGAAAACTATCAAGAAAGATGTAAGAGATATAATCGAAATCGGTACAAAGGTAGAAGAAGATAAGCCGTACAGCAAGCTTTCAAGAGCTGAAAAACAAGAACTTATTAAGCGCCTGACAAGGGAAATGCAACAGGCGGCTAAGATACTTGAATTTGAGCACGCCGCATATTTGCGTGATAAAATCAATAAGCTTCGTGGCGGAAAATAGAATAAAAAGCACGCTTTATCACATAACACTTCAACAATTTAGTCAATTAAAGTGATAAAGTGTGCTTTTGTTTTGTGCAGTAGTTACAAAGTTTCAAAAAATGTAAAAAAACACTTTACAACTTTATCGAGATAAAGTATAATAACAACATCAAATAAAAAACCCGTGAGGGCAAAGGAGAAATTCAAGATGAAAAAAATTATTGCTTTATTTTTAGCTGTTGCTGCCATTGCTTTGTGCTTTACCGCATGTGGTAAGTCAAAGCCGACCGGAAAACTCAGAATTATTAACGAAGAGTTAGGCGCCGAAGAGTACGGTATCGCTTACCGTAACGGCGACGATGAAACCTGCAAGATTATTGATGCCGCTGTTCAAGAACTTGTAAAGAACGGCGAGTATAAGAAAATTGCCGATAAGTATCCCGACATTGTTGATAATCTTATCTTCCTTGACAGTGAAAAGAAAGTAGATGTTGAAGCTGTTGATTTTGCTTCGGTTGAAAAGAGAACATTTACAATGGGTATTGACCCCGAGTATAATCCGTTCAGCTTTATGGGCGATGACGGCGAATACACAGGATTTGATGTTGAGGTTTGTAAAGCCGCTTGCGACCTTTTGGGTTGGGAGTTCAAGGTATTCGGCGTTAACTGGGACGAAAAACTTATTCAGCTTGACGCAAAAGAGTGCGACTGCATTTGGTCGGGTATGACAATTCTTGACAGTATGACCGAAAAGGGTTATGTAATTTCAAATCCTTACTACTACAACACTCAGGTATTGGTAGTAAACAATGACGATATTAAATCTTCAAAAGACCTTAAAGGTAAGGTTGTAGCAGTTCAGCTCGGTACTTCGGGCGAAACTCTCCTTAACGAAGACCTTAAAAGTCTTAAAAAGACATTTGACGAGCTTGTAACCTGCGATAGCTTCTTAAAGTGCTTTACCGAGCTTGAAAGCGGTGCTGTTGATGCCGTATTTGTTGACTATCCTGTTGCAAAAGCTTATGTAAATAAGAATAAGTAATTTTAAGTGTCTCTCTCTTTTAATAAAAAGCCCCCCATTTATTGGGGGGCTTGCGCTCGGTTTTAAGACTATGAAATGAGGTGTGGTTTTGACTTTAACTACAATGATTACAACTATGGCAAGCGGTTTATCAAAGACCTGCGCCATATTCTTTTTAACTCTTATAATTTCTCTTCCTCTCGGTATGATAATCGCTCTTCTTCGTATGAGCAAAAATAAAGTGATTTCAACTATAACACGGTTTATCATTTCGGTTTTGCGTGGCACTCCGCTTATGTTACAGCTACTTGCCGTTGCTTACGGACCGTGGTATTTATTTCAAATCCCCGGTTCAAGAAATAAACTTATCCCCGTAGTAATCGCATTTTCGATAAACTATGCGGCTTATTTTTCCGAAATATACCGTGGCGGTATAGAATCAATACCGATAGGTCAGTATGAGGGTGCCGAAATTCTCGGATATTCTAAATTTCAAACATTTATGAGAATTGTTTTACCGCAGGTAATAAGAAGAATACTGCCGAGTATAACAAACGAAATTGTTACACTTGTTAAGGATACTTCGCTTGCGTTTACATTATCTTATGCCGAAATGTTTACGATAGGCAAGCAAATAGCAAATTCGCAGTCGAGCTTTACACCGTTTATAATCGCAGGTGTGTTCTATTATCTTTTTAACTTTATAGTTGAATTTGCTATGGGCAGAGTTGAAAAATCAATGAGCTATTATACGATTTAAGGAGGATTTTTTATGAATATATTAAAAATGCAAAATATTAAAAAATCCTTTGGCGATAATAATGTATTAAAGGATATTTCTCTTGAAGTAAATAAGGGCGAGGTGGTATCTGTTATCGGACCTTCGGGCGGTGGTAAATCGACACTTTTAAGGTGCGCTACACTGCTTGAAACGGTTGATGACGGTATCATTTCTTATATGAATGAAAATGTTACTTTTGTTGACGCAAACGGTAAATTTTCCTATGTCAAAGACCTTAATAAATTCAGAAAAGTATTCGGACTTGTTTTTCAAAACTTTAATTTGTTTCCGCATTACAGCGTACTTAAAAACATAATTGATGCACCGATTACGGTACTAAAAAGAGACAAAAACGAAGTGATTGCCGAAGCCAAAGCTTTGCTTAAAAAAATGGGACTTGAAGGTAAGGAAAACCTTTATCCGTGCGAATTGTCGGGCGGTATGCAACAGCGTGTTTCCATTGTAAGAGCGCTTGCGATGAAGCCCGAAATCCTTTTCTTCGACGAGCCGACAAGTGCGCTTGACCCCGAGCTTACGGGCGAAGTGCTTAAAGTTATAAAGCAACTTGCCGACGAAAAAATGACAATGGTTATTGTTACACACGAAATGGCGTTTGCAAAAGCGGTTTCCGATAGGGTTATCTTTATGGACGGCGGTGTTATCGTCGAAGAGGGTACACCCGATGAGGTTTTCGGAGATACCGTAAACGAACGAACAAAGAAATTCTTACAAAACTATAAAAACTGATGAATATTGAGTATTATATTATAAACCCGACGGGTAATATTACGGCACTTGTTACAAGCGATGTCCAAATTCAAAAATACAATATTGTTTCAAAAAAGATAATGGAACTTCATCCCGATGTTGAACAGGTAGGATTTGTCGATTTGACCGAAAATTCGCCAAATCTTCGAATGTCGGGCGGGGAGTTTTGCGGTAATGCGACTATGTCAAGCGCCGTGCTTTTTTGTGAAAAAGAAAAGCGCCTTGAAAACACCGTTAATGTTAATGTTTACGGTTCCAAAGATGCTTTTTCTGTAAAGGTTAAAAAAGACGGCGATTTTTATTCCTGCGAGCTTAAACTGCCCAAATCCAACAAAATTATAGAACTTGAATTTGAAACGGAAAACGAAAAATACACTTTTCCGACAGTGAATTTTGACGGAATATCGCATATTATCACCCTAAATAATTTAAGCGAATCTACTGCCAAAAAAATTCTTGTAAAATATTCAAAAAATTTGCACTTGCCAGCAATGGGTATAATGTTATATAATAAAGACGATGATTCGTTAACACCTTATGTCTATGTTAACGAATGCAATACTTTTTTCGCTGAAAATTCCTGTGCAAGCGGTACCTGTGCCGTATGCGAATATCTTACCATGAATTCGCCGAACGAAAAAGAATTTGCTTTCGTCCAAAAAGGCGGAACACTTAAAGCTAAATCATCAAAAAACAGCGATTTTATTATACTTTACGGCAATGTTAAAATAGAAGAACACTTTATCGGGGAGATGTCAGTATGACCGAAAAGAAAATTGAAAAGCAAGACATTGACGAACTTTTTAAGGTATTGTTAAAGCTTAAAACGGTTAAAGATTTTGAAAATCTTTTTGCCGATTTATGTACTAATAAAGAAATCGAACAAATGGCTTCCCGTATAAAAGCCGCAAAAATGCTCATAGACGGAAAAACTTATAATCAGGTTATAGAAAAGACCGATATATCCTCCGCAACATTAAGCCGTGTTTCAAGATGTGTTCAGTACGGCGAAGGTTACAGTAAATTTTTGAAATAGTATTGTTATAAAAAGGATAGTGTTATTTAATGAAAAATAAAATTTCAGTTTTCCTTGCCAACAGACAAATTAAATATGTAATTATTGATTTTTTGGTTGCCGCTCTTTCTGTTTTTATATCACTGTTTGTTTGTAAATATCAGAATTTTTTACAAAATACCACTGCGGTTTTCACTTTGTTTTTGGTTTATCCGATTGCCTGTATAAGCGTTTCGCATATTTTTTCCTTGTATCATATTATTTGGAAATATGCAAATCCGCTTACATATATGCGCCTTGTATTTGTGTATTTGATTTCGGACGGTGTGCTTTTTGTATCAAATGCCGTAGTAAGCGAAGCTACAAAGAATTTAGATGTTTCACGCTATAATTTTTATATTTTGCTTTTCTTGCTTAACCTTGTTTTTGCTATAATAATAAGGGTTGTTTTAAGCTATCTTACTAATACAAAAAACAATACCGCCGATTCTTTAAGCGGTAATATTATGATAATAGGCGGCGGCTCGGCAGGAAATCTCATTATCAATGATATAAGAAGAAACTCTAAAAAATCGCAGTGTAAGATTAAATGTATTGTTGACGACGATGCAAGAAAGCTCGGACAAAATGTAAACGGTGTTACTATCGAGGGGCAAACTTCGGATATAGTAGCTCTTGCCGAAAAACACCAAATCAATATAATCGTTTTTGCCATACCTACATGTTCAAGCGATAAAAAGGCATCAATTCTTGAAATTTGCCAAAAGACAAACTGTAAAGTAAGAATTTTGCCGTCGTATTATCAGTTAGTTGACGGTAGTTTCAAGAATGATGTAAATGTCGGAACACTGCGTGAAGTTCAAATTGAAGACCTGTTAGGCAGGGAACCTATATCCATTTCCAATGATAAGGTGCTTAATTACATAAATGATAAGACAGTTATTGTTACGGGTGGCGGCGGCTCAATAGGCAGTGAGCTTTGCCGTCAGATAGCAAAACAAAATCCTAAAAAGCTCATTATTTTTGATATTTATGAAAATAACGCTTATGATATACAAAACGAGCTTAAAAGAGAGTATTCAGACCTTGATTTAGTCGTACTTATCGGCTCTGTCCGTGATAAAGAAAGACTAAATGCGGTTTTTGAAAAATACAAGCCCGAAATTGTTTTCCATGCCGCTGCGCATAAGCATGTACCGCTTATGGAGGACAGCCCGAATGAAGCAATTAAAAATAATGTTTTCGGAACATTTAATGTCGCAAAAACTGCTGATGAATACGGCGTTAAGCGCTTTGTTTTAATATCGACCGATAAAGCCGTAAATCCTACAAATATTATGGGCGCAAGTAAGCGTATTTGCGAAATGATTATACAGTATTTCAGCAATAATTCAAAAACTGAATTTGTTGCTGTTCGTTTCGGTAATGTTTTAGGCAGTAACGGCTCGGTTATACCGCTTTTCAAAAAACAAATAAGCGAGGGCGGTCCTGTTACGGTAACCGACCCTAACATTATAAGATACTTTATGACAATTCCCGAAGCCGTTTCGCTTGTTCTCCAAGCCGGAGCCAGTGCAAAGGGCGGAGAAATTTTCGTGCTTGATATGGGCAAACCGGTTAAGATTATCGACCTTGCCGAAAATCTTATAAGACTTTCGGGATATAAGCCGTATACCGAAATTAAAATCGAATTTACGGGACTTAGACCGGGCGAAAAAATGTATGAAGAAAAACTTTTAAGCGAAGAGGGATTAAAGAGAACGGAAAACTCCTTAATACATATCGGAAGACCTATTTCTTTTAATCAAGACGAATTTGTTTCGGCACTTGACAGTTTAAGAAAAAATATGGGTAATGACGATTTTGATGTCAAAGCGGTTGTAAAATCTATCGTTCCTACCTATAATTATCAGTAAAAAACAAGCGGTCGCAATTTTGCAACCGCTTTTTGTCTTTGACAAAGAATATTTAACCCGTCGGTAAAAGCAATTTCCGATATGTTCTTTTCTGAGCTTATAAGCATTCTTTTTGCTTTGCAGATTCTTATATAATTCAAATATTCGTTGAAGCTTTTTCCCGTTATCTTTTTGAAGTATGCGGAAAAGTCCGATTGCCTTAAACCAAATTTTTTTGCTACTTGAACGGCAGTCAGCTTTTCGGCATAATGGTTTGATATAAATTGAAATATGTCGCCGAAGATAACCCTTATATTATCTTTTATTTCTTCGTCAATCGGGATAATGTTATTTAAGAAACCTGCTTGGCCCATTCCATCTTGACGAGGGCGAAACTAATGTGGCATTGCCGTTTTTCTTCTTTCATAAATCGGAAATTTGGGGTTGGGACGACGGCATAAATCATAAATGGACTGATGATTATTTCTTTGTCATAAACGGACTTTTCTTTAAGTAAAAAACCTTAAACAACTACTGTAATTTGATTTTAATAACATTTTGGAGGTTATGTTATGCAACATAAAACTATTCATCTCAAAGATACCTATGGCTTTTTAGGCGAAAACGGAAAGGATGCAACGCTTGATATTTATTTGCCGTTTAATATGGACGAAACGAACAGGCAAAACGATAAAAGACCTTGTATGGTTGTATGTCCCGGCGGCGGATATGCTTTTTGTTCGCAAAGGGAAGCAGAGCCGATAGCACTTAATTTTTTGCCCTATGGTTTTAACTGCTTTGTTTTGACATATTCCTGCGCACCTCATAAATTTCCAAGCCAACTTTTAGAAGTGGCGGCTGTTATGGATTTAATACATAATAATGCTGACAAGTGGAACTGCGATACCTCAAAAGTTGCAATAATCGGCTTTTCGGCAGGCGGTCATTTGGCTTGCCATTATTCAAACTGTTACGACTGTAAAGAGGTTAGAGAGTATTTTCCGAACAGTTACCCCGTCAGCGCTTCTGTGCTTGCGTATCCCGTTATTAGTGCGGAACCTGATTTTGGGCACATCGGTTCATTTAATAATCTGCTCGGTAAAACCGATATAACAAAAGAGGATATCGAGAAGTTTTCTCTCGAAAAAAGAGTTAATGAGCATACTCCGCCGGCATTTATATGGCATACTGCCGAGGATACCTGCGTGCCGGTTAGAAACAGCTTGGAATATGCAAAAGCATTGTCAAAATATAACATTCTTTATGAGCTTCATATTTATCCGTTCGGTTGGCACGGACTTTCAACGGCGGACGCTCAAACAAACGGAAAGTTAGAAGAAAAATTAAAGATAGTTCATTCTTGGATAAGCGAAGCAAATTCCTGGTTAAAAATAATCTTTGATTTATAGTATTGAAAAACATATTAGAAAAAGGAATTTGTTATGGAACTTAAAAATAAAAGAATCGCCTTTTTGGGCGATAGTATTACGGAAGGCGTAGGCGCCGATAATAATTACGGCTATGTTGATTATGTAAGGGAGTTTACGGGGGCTGACTGCGTTAATTTCGGAATATCGGGTACACGAATAGCAAGGCAAAAAAATCCGACGGTCGAAAGTCCGTCGTTTGACTTAGATTTTTGTATGCGTGCTGAAAAAATTGACGGCAATTACGATTTTATAGTTGTTTTCGGCGGAACAAATGATTTTGGGCACGGTGATGCGGAAATAGGCAATTTTACCGACCGTACACCCGACACATTTTACGGTGCTTTGCATACGCTTTATAATACTTTAATTAAAAACCATAAAGAAGCAAAAATTGTAGTTATGACACCTATATGCAGATATGACCAAAAAATCGACTCTGATTCGGGTTTAACGCTTGAAGATTATATTTCGCCGATAAAAGAGGTCGCAAAATTTTACAATTTACCGATTTTTGATGTTTATATGCCAAACGGCATAGCCGTTATGGAAAATTCGCTTTTAGCAGACGGACTCCATCCTAATAATGACGGTCATAAAAAGTTAGCTCGGCTTATTATTTCCTTTTTGCAAAACAATTTTTAATCAACATAATATAAAGGATAAATTAATATATGTATATATTGGGATTTGATATCGGCGGTACGAAATGCGCCGTAATATTAGGTGAAATAACCGACGGCAATATAGCGATTATCAAAAAAGAAAAAATTAAGACCGATTTGAATATTGCCCCTCAAATGATGATAGATAAACTTTGCGATATAGCCGATACTATGATAGCAGGTAAAGAGTTATTCGGTATAGGTGTTTCCTGCGGAGGGCCTCTTGATTCAACCAAAGGTGTAATTTTGTCGCCGCCTAATTTGAAGGGCTGGGACGAAGTACATATAAAGGATATACTCGAAAGCAGATACAGGGTAAAGACAAATCTTCAAAACGACGCCAACGCCTGCGCTGTTGCCGAATGGAAATGGGGCGCAGGAAAAGGTATAAAAAATATGATTTTTCTGACCTTTGGAACGGGGCTTGGCGCAGGACTTATTCTTGACGGTAAACTGTATACGGGAACTAATGATAATGCAGGCGAGGTAGGGCATATCCGACTTGCAGAAAAAGGCCCTGTCGGCTACCGTAAATCCGGCTCGTTCGAGGGGTTTTGCAGCGGCGGCGGAATATCACAACTCGGCTATATGAAAGCACTTGAAAAGATAAAGACAGGTGTTTGTCCCGCATATTTTAAGGACGGTATGACACCCTTTGAGGTTACCGCAAAATCAGTAGGTGATGCCGCCGATAACGGTGATGAAACCGCAATAGAAGTTTACAAAATTTGCGGCGAGCATTTAGGTAAGGGACTTTCGGTGCTTATTGATATTTTGAACCCCGAAAAAATAGTTATCGGAAGTATTTTTGCCCGTTCTCATCATTTGCTGTGGGATTCCTGCAAAAGAGTAATAGAAAAGGAAGCGTTACCGCTTTCGGCAGGTGTATGCGAGGTATTGCCTGCAAGTTTAGGTGAACAAATAGGCGATTATGCCGCTTTGTCAACGGCATTGCTTTAATGGAGAAATGAAATGTTTGATGAATTATTAAACCGTTATCCGTCGCTTTGTGAATGTAAAAACGAAATATCAAAGGCGGCAGATATACTTATTCAATGTTATGAAAGCGGAAATAAACTGCTTATCTGCGGAAACGGCGGTTCCTGTGCGGACAGCGACCATATCGTAGGTGAGCTGATGAAAGGTTTTTTGAGTAAAAGACCTTTGACCGATAGAGAAAAAGCCGAAATGAAAGCCAACTGTAATGAGCTTTGCGATGATACTCTATCAAAACTTCAAGGCGCATTACCCACAATTTCGTTGCCGTCGTTTACTGCGCTTAACACAGCTTTTTGCAACGATGTTGAACCCGACCTTGTTTTTGCACAGGGTGTTTTCGGTCTTGGCAAAAAAGGCGATACAATCATTTGTATAAGCACATCGGGTAACTCGAAAAATGTTGTCGAGGCGGCAAAGGTAGCCAAAGCGTTAAAACTTAAAGTTGTTGCCCTTACAGGTAAAACGGGCGGAAAATTAAAAAGTTTAGCGGATGTTTGTATATGCGTACCCGAAACCGAAACATATAAGGTGCAGGAACTGCATTTGCCGGTATATCACTATCTCTGCGAAGAAATTGAAAAACATTTCTTCGGTTAATCAATACATAAATATAGAATAAGTAAATAGTTTGACCCGTACATATAAAACTTTTACCAAACCGTAAAGAGAAATTTCGGTTTTGGTTTAGGTTTTTTGTGTACGGGTCTTTTTTTGCCGAAAATTAAATTTTTGATTTAATAATATTCAGTTTTTCAATTCTTTTTGCTGTTTTTTGATTTCTAAAAACCGTTTGCGTGTTTCAAGGGGAGATACCCCCATAAATTTTTTATACATTTTACAAAAAATACGGCTCGGAGTTAAATCCGACTTCAAAAGAAATTGTGCCTACTGACTTGTCGGTTTCTTTAAGAAGAGCGCTTGCAATTTTGCATCTTATCTTGTTAAGAGTATTTATTATGCTGTCGCCGTATTCTTCCTTGAAAGCATGGGAAATGGTATATTTGTTAACCTTGAACTTTGAACAAATATCTTCAAGCGTAATATTGTTTTGATACCTTGATGTTAAATACTCATATATTTCCGCAAGGTAATGCGATTTTGCAAACGGGATAACATTTTTAGAAAAAAGTTCCGAGTTACGCAGGACATACAGTAGCATTTCTTCTAAATTTATTTGTATGGAATAGTTCCAATACTTGTCTTTAACTACCCATTCGTATTCTATTTTTCTTATGAAATCAAAAAGCGTGTTATAGTGTTTTTTGAAGTCGCCGATAAAAGAGTTTATAATTTCGTCGGAATCCTTACCGGTAGCTGAAAAATTGTCAATTTGAATTACGGCATATTCCAAATCGCAGTCCGGTGCCGGAACCTCTGCATGCATAATGTTGGCATTACTTATTACAACATTTCCTTTTTCAATGGGCGTAATCTTTTCGTTAGTTTGAAAAAACCCCTTACCGTCGGTTATAAAAAACAGTTCGGTATAGGTGTTGTAGTGCATAAGTGTCGAAAAATTTTTGCGGTAGGAATATCTGTATCTTTCATAGTTGATAAACTTGAAATTAGGGTTTATTTCGGGCAAAGTGTCTATAAAAAACTGTCGCATATTATATAATTTAACCACCTTTCTGTTTGTATATTATAGTATAATTTACTAAAAATTGCAAGTATTTTAACAATAATGTTACACAAAACGGCAATATTGTTATATCAATATATAAAGTTTTTTGTTAAAATATCGTTGGAATGATAGACATTGCAATTTTCAGGTGGAATTAAATGATTGAAAATAAAACTGAAATAAAAACTGTATGGGGCGATATAGACCTTATATCAAATATAGAGCTTTGCTTTTCCGTGAAGGTTCCGAAATTAGATAATACCGAAATTTCTTTGGTTGCAAAGGATATATACAATTTGTTTATTAACGGTAATTTCGTTTGTTTCGGTCCTGCAAGGGCAGCAAAAGGATATTCAAGAATTGATACGCTTTGTATTGATAAATACCTGACCGAGCAAGTAAATACGATTTGTGTTTATGTCAAATCAATATATTCTGGGACTCTTTCGTTTTGTAAAGAAGAACCTCTTTTCGGTTGCGTAATAGAGTCTTGCGGTAAAAAGATTGCCTCATCAGACGATTTTGCCTGTCATATTATGACTGATAATCTTATTTATACCGAGCGTATGTCGAGGCAACGTGGATTTTGCGAAATATACAATATGCTTCTGCCCCGTGAAAGCAACGATTTTTCTTTTTATACCGAAATAAAAAAACGGGAAGTGAAAAAACCCGTCTTTTTATCGAGAAATGTAAGTTTTTCGGATAATAAATGCGTTACTTTCAGCGAACTTAAAGAGGGTAAAGTTTCATTAAAGCCCGATGAAGAAACGGATAAAATCTTTTCGCAAAGAGAAGATTTTGCTCTCAAATTCGGCGGATACGAAAGAAGCAACTGTGAGTCGCTTTTAAGTCGGGATATTATTTCGTTTGAATATGATAAGAGCGGTTGTAACTTCCCGTATACATATAAGATTTTCAGTATTGAAAATACTGTTTGCGGTAAGATACAAATAGAAGCAGACATTAAAAAAGATACATCAATTTTTGTAATATATGACGATTTACTTATAAACGGAACGGTGGATTATTACAGAGAAAAGGTAATCCATGCATTAAAATGGAACTTAAAAAAAGGTAAGTATAAGCTAATATCGTCAGATGTCTATTCCGCTAAATATATTAAGATTATTTCCGATGATATTGATTCGGTAAAAGGTGTATCCGTTATAGCGATAGAAAACAGCGATGAATTCATTAAGCACCGTACGGGAAATGAGAAGATAGATAAAATAATCGAAGCGAGCGAGAGGACTTTTAGGCAAAACGGGTATGATTTATTGACCGACTGTCCTTCAAGAGAGCGTGCCGCATGGCTTTGCGATGCATATTTTTCCGCCAAAGCCGAAAACTTTTTCACCGGAAAAAACAAGGTTGAAAAAAATATGTTAGAGAATTATCTCTTTTATAAAAATGAGATTTTCAGCCATAACGGGACAATTCCCATGTGTTATCCGTCTGATATAACCGATGAAAAAGAGAATATTCCGGGTTGGATACTTTGGTATGTTTTAGAGCTTGAAGATTATATAAAAAGAACCGATGATAAAGATTTTATACTTATGTTCAAGAATCAAATGCTTTCCATTCTTGACGGCTTTTCTTCCTTTGAAAATGAATACGGACTTTTGGAAAATCTTAATAATTGGAACTTTATCGAATGGAGTAAGGCAAGTAAATATGTTGAGGATGTAAACATTCCCAATAATATCCTTTATTCCGAAGCTTTAAGGGCGATAGGCAGTTTGCTTAATGACGAAAGTCTTATGGAAAAATCAAGGGCGGTTAGGGAAAATATCATTTCTTTTGCATATAACGGAACGGTTTTTTGCGATAATCTTTTAAGAAAAAACGGCAAGCTTATTCCAACAGAAAACCATACCGAGCTTTGTCAGATATTTGCAGTATATTTCGGACTTTTGCCAAATGATAAAGATTTTATAAATAATTTCTTAAATGATTTCAAAGATACCAAATATGCTGATTGTCTTGATAAAACAGCCCTGTTCATCGGAGAAATATTAAGAATATTGACTTTATATAATCTCGGAGCTTATGAAAAAGTTGTTGAGAAATGCGCTGAAACATTCTCTGATATGGCAAACAAAACAGGAACACTTTGGGAATCTTTCAATATAAGCGCAAGTTGCTGCCACGGATTTGCTTCGGTAATCGGTATGCCGCTTTATTATTCCTTTGAAAAATTAAATAAGGGGAGAATATGATATGAAAAGATGTAAGAAATTTGATAAATCAATGATAATACCTTTTATCATATTTACTCTATATGCTTTAACACTTGTATATCCTTTTGTTTATCTTTTTATAGGTTCATTTAATACTTCATGGAGTTTCATTTCAAATCCGCTTGGAATACCCAAACAGTTTGACCTTATCAATTTCAAAAATGTATTCTTAAATTTGGGTGAAATAACAGGAAACGAAAATCTTTCTTTCTTTAAGATGTTTTTCAATTCAATAACTTTATCGGTAGGATTAACTTTATTATCCATGATGCTTCAATCTATGGCGGCTTATGTTTTGGCAAAGTATGATTTTCGTGGAAACAAAGCTATTTATCTTACGATAATTATTGCATCCATGATACCGACGGTCGGCTCATTACCTGCTACATTTAAGCTTATGACCTCGGCTCATCTTTCAAATACCTATATAGGTATGCTCTGTTTGCAGGGCAGTGCCTTTGGAGGATGCTTCCTTTATTTACACGCATATTTCAAATCAATTCCTTGGTCTTATGCCGAGGTTGCAATGATAGATGGCGCATCTGATTTTTCGATTTTTTCAAAGATTATGCTGCCGCTTGCAAGCAAAGCAATAAAAACCTACGGTATTATATGCTTCCTCGGATTTTGGAACGATTATTGGTTGCCGTCATTGTTTTACAGCGAGCATCCTACGCTTGCAGTAGGTCTTACATACATTCAAACCGCTGCAACAAGTAACGGAAATTATCCTCTGCTTTTTGCGGCAATGATTGTGGTAATTGTACCTGTTTTGATTTTATTTGCCTTTTTCCAAAAGCAACTTTTGGGTAGTATTTCGGAAGGAGGACTTAAAGAATGAAAAATAATTCTTCAATTAAAAAACAAAAAAATCCACGGCTTCTAAAAAGAAGAATTTTTATTGTGTCTATGCTTGCTTTACCTGTATTACAGTGGCTTGTATTCTTTGCGTATGTTAATATCAATTCTGTTTTGATGTCTTTTCAGTCTGTAAGTTATTCAACCGGTAAAGTTACCTGGACACTAAAAAATTATTCGAGATTTTTTAATGAGCTTGTTAATCTTCCGAGTATTATGAGGGCACTCAAAAATTCCTTATTTGCCGGTCTTAATAATCTTCTTTTGGTATTAATATCGCTGATTCTTGCGTATTTCTTTTACAAGAAGATACCCGGTAGGGGAATTTTCAGAGTTGTATATTTTTTGCCGTCAATAATTTCAATCGTAGTTTATACGATGGTATATAAGTTGATTTTTGATACTAATGTAGGACCTATAAATATTATACTTCAAAACCTCGGTGTTGAAGCAACAAGCCTACCTGCATGGTTCGGCGATACAAAACTTGCTTTTCCGCTTATAATGCTTTACTGCCTTTGGGTTGGAACAGGTTATAACATTATTATTTTCGGTGCCGCTATGGAGAATCTTCCCGAATCGGTTATGGAATATTCAAAGTTTGAAGGGGTAAGCAAGTTCAGAGAACTTTTCCAAATTGTAATTCCCATGACCTGGCCGACACTTTCCGTTGCTGTTCTCGGTTGTATTACGGTTATGTTTTCTTTGTTTATTCAGGTCGATTTGTTGACCAAAGGCGGGCCGGGAAATTCCACATACACAGTTGCATATATGGTTAATTCGCTTGTAAGCGGATACAACTCGGATTTGGAATGGGGCGCTACAATGGGCCTTTGCTTTACATTGATTGCCGCACCTTTAGTAATATTTGTCAAGAGATTTCTTGATAAAATCGGCGAGCGCTTTGGATGCTGATGATAAGGAGATAAGGTAATGAATAAATCAAGACATACTCTTTTGAAAATTATTTCTGTCGGTGTGTTTTTTGCCGTTATATTGTCAAGTATCGCCGCAAACGGTTTGCAAAAGGATATTATTATAGAAGATGATTTTAATAGTAAGAAAACACTGTCAACCGTAAACGAAGACATTTGGTTATTGTCCGGTGATTCGATTAAATGTGTTGAACTTGAAAAGCCGGGTAAAGTACTTAAATTTAACGGAAGAGGTGTTACTGCCGAAACAACTTTACTTATGACGGATTGGTATTATGAAATTAAATCACTTTCTTTCGATTTTATGATTCCAAAAGGCGCCGGCGATAACGACATATTTTTCTTCGACTTTATAGATGTTGATAAACAAAAGGATTATTGCGGTGATTACAGCAGTACATACGGCGAACCCATGTGTTATGAAACATGGCCGAAGACGGCTTTTTCATCAAAAGCTCCTGCTGTCGGAAAATGGACTGATTACGGTTTTTCTTCCGATAGAGTAGATAATCAATGGGTATCTGTAAAGGTTGAGGCAATTTCGGATAATACGGCGAATTTTTATATTGCGCCGAGAGGCAAAGCATTCACAAAAAAGAATGTGTTGACTATTTCCGGCAGACATACCTTTCTCAACAGTGCAGTAGTATTCGGCGATTATCAGTTTATAGGTTATGAACTTGATAATATTGTATTAAAAACCGAATCTTCTACCTTAAAGGAAAATTTTGAGGACGATAAAAACGATTTACTTAAAACCGTAACAATAAATTCGGACCCTGATAATTTTTCCTTTGATATTGAAGAAGACGGCGGTGTCAGAAAGCTTGCATTTAATAATTCAAGTGTTGACGATTCAATTATCGCTACAAGCGAATTAAAGAGTGAAAATGAACACCTGAAAGACAACGATGTTGTTATAAATGCAACTTATAATATGACATTTCAGAGTGGGTGCAGCGGTGAAATCTCTTATGTATTCGGTCTTGAAGAGAATGACAGCAGTCCTGCCTGTGAAAACTGGGCTTATGTAATGAACAAATCAGGCGGACGGATTGTCTATTATGATGTGGACGGTAACGAAACCGTCAAAGCAAAACATTCCTATAATTCAACCGATGTCAACATAGCCGTTACACTGACCAAAAGCGGAAAACTGACAGTTACTGCCAACGGCAACGCAATTTCTGCAAGCGGTGTGAAAAAATACGATGGATTTACGGGCTTTTCGGTCAGAAAAGAAATTAAGAATACAATTTATTTAGATAATGTAAATATTAAAAACACTTACTATAACATACTTACCACAAAATCAATAAGCGATGATTTCAGTGAGAACCGTATGGGAACACCGGGACACTCCGATTATGCTTATAATGCCGAGGGCGGTTCGTTTGTTGTAAGCGACGGAGAGCTTTTATTTAGTGGCCTTTCGGATAATTCATTTTTCGGGCCTGCCTATCAGTATGAAACCTGTGAACTTTCATTCAAGCTTACAAGCATTTTTGTTACCGAGGATGTTGCCGAAGCTAAAAATGCAACATACTGCGATAAATGGATAGGTTTGGATTTCGGGAAAAACAAATCAACCGTTTCCTCTTACGGTACATATTGTACATTCGCTGCTATGATTACTCATGGTGAAAAGATTTCTAAATCCGATTGGAAAGAAGCCGGACTGTTTACCTATAAAGACGATAATTTAAGTCCGCTGAAATCGGTTGAAATCAATAGAATAAAACCCATACCTGCTGACTATTTTAAGGATATATCCTATGACGGAACCTCGAAGCAGAGGTTCGATATTCCTGCTGATAAAGCGGTTTGCTTCAAGTATATTATTGATACCGATAATATTAAATTATTTATGAAGCGTGCAAACGAGGCGGATTATACTTTGTATGCAGAGTTAGATAATGTTGATACATCAGGTTATTTTGCACTCTGCTGCACGGGTTATTCTTTTTGGACAATAGACGACTTTGAAATCAAAAACACTTCGCTTATATACAATGAAGCTCCGCCGGTTGAAATTGAAGAAATAACTCTGCCGTCGCTTGAAAGCAGAGGAATCGGCGTTAAGGATACAGGTTACGAAAAAGAAATTAAGCTTAACAAAAACCACGGTTCTTCTTTTAATGCTTTATCTTTGCTGTGGATAGGAATCGGCGTTGTTGCTGTTTTAGGTTTAAGCGCTGTGTCGTATTTGGTTATAAAAAAGAAAAAAGGTTTCAAAGAGCAAAAGGTAAAAGATAGTGTGGCAGCAGGCGAAAAGGGGGCAGACAAATGACAAAAAAATCAGCTTTGAGAATTATGGCCGGCGTTATAACAGTTTGTCTGTTTTTGTGCAGCTGCGGAAAATCAAGCGGTAAAGCCAATGTGCCCGTTTTTAAGAAAAGCAAGGGAGTTAACTTTTCTGCCTATGCCGCTCCGACATTGCAGGGCCGTGTTACAGAAGATTTAGACGATGCTTATAAAAAAATGTCCGAAGCGGGATTTAACAAAGTATTTGCCCTCTACGAAGGCAGTTCAGATGCTAAGGGTGCCGATATATACGAAACTATATCAAAGAGGAGCGAAGCCGCTCAAAAAACCGCACTTATAGCTCTTGATTTATGCAAAAAATACAATATGAAGTATTGGGTAAGAGATTGGTCATTTTACGGTCTTACAAATCAATTCCCCGGACAGATTGATAATGAGGAACAAATTAAAAAAGTTGTCGAAAAAATGTTTGATAAGGAAAATCAGTATATCAATCATCCGGCATACGGCGGAAATTTCTGCCATGATGAGCCAAGCATGCTCGAAATGGATAACATAGCACTTCAATTAAAGTATTATAACGCAATGATTAAACAAAACAGCACCGTAGGCGGGTCGGCGTATGTAAACCTGCTTCCGAGTTATGCTAACAGCATAACAAGTCTCGGCTGTGATACATATTCCGAGTACATTGATTATTATATGAAAAAAATAGCACCGCTTGTCGGATATATAAGTTATGACTTTTATCCGTTCAGAAGCAGTAATAATACGAATTTTGTACGAGACCAATATTATAATAATCTTGCGCTTGTAGCGGAAAAATGTAATAAAAACAATATTGAACTCAGAACCTTTATTCAGGCAAAAGGTGATTTTACCGGTATGAGACCGTTAACCGGTATTGCGGATTTAAGATTTGAAATATATTCTAATTTGGCTTTCGGTTCAAGGGAGATTATTTATTATACCTATGCTTCCGGATGCGATGAAACTAACGCAACTGACGATGACGGATATTCGATTTACAACTATAAAAACGGTACATACACTTGGGAATACGATGCCGCAAAGATAGTAAATAATGAAATCCACGATATGGAAGATGCCTATATGGCATATAAATGGAAAGGATGTATGTATAAGCTTGCAGATGAGCTTATCGAAAATCCGCTCCTTTCAAATATCGGTAAAGTTATGAAAAACAATGACCGTATGTCGATTGTTTCCTGCACTAATGATGTGCTTGCCGGTGTTTTCAATGCAAAGGATAAAAAATCCTCATGCAAAGATGCGTTTATGTTTGTAAACGCAACAGAACCGTCCGATGGAAAAACAAGCGAACTTACGGTAAAGTTTGAAGATACATCACACCTTTTAATGTATAGATACGGAAAACAAATTGTTGTACCTGTGGCAAACGACGGAACTTATACATTTAATTTGCAGGCAGGCGAAGGCAGATTTGTCATTCCGCTTAAATAATTAAATATCAGGAGAAGAGAATTATGAAGAAATGTATTGTTAAGATTATTTGTGCTGTTTTGACCGCCGTTGTTGCTTTTTCAATGGTTGGTTGCGGCTCAGGTTCTGATGGCGGCGAGAGCGGCAGAGTAGTTAAGTGGGAAGTTTTGAAAGCAGGTTTCGGTACGGCTCCATATACTGCGCTTGCCAACGATTTTATGAAAAAGCATAAGGATATAACGGTAAAAATCGTATTCAATCCTACGATAAATGAAACAACATCAGCTAAGCTTGAAGCAGGTCAAAATCTTTCCGATGTTTATAGCTGTAACAATATTGTGAGTATTGACCGCTGGGCATTAAAGGGATGGCTTGAACCTATTGATGATGTTTATGATTATAAATTGGAAAGCGGTAAGACAATTAGAGAAAGCTTAACGGCAAATACTGCTGAAATATGTACCTTTAAGGATAAAGCATATACCATTCCGGAATATACAAGTCTTACGGGATTTGTTTACAATAAATCCTTGTTCGATAAGTACGGTTGGCAAATTCCGCAAAATACAACCGAATTAAGCAAGCTTTGTAAAAAAATCTTAACCGATACAAATGAAAAGGTATCTCCGATTGTATATTGCGGCGGCGCTGCTGACGGTTATCTTTATTTCGGCGCTGAAAACTGGGTATACAGCTATGAGGGTATTGCAGGGCTTGACGAATTTTATGCTTTTAAGAATGCAGAAGTATTTAATCCGTCAGTATTCAAGGGAAAAACTTATGCTTTGCAAAACCTTAAAAAGTTTTTATTTGATGAAGGTAAAAACACAATGACCGGTAGCTCCGGTATGAATCATATTGTCGCACAGTCAAAACTAATCAAAGGCGAAGCCGCTATGATGCTCAACGGTTCATGGTTTGAAAATGAGATGTCCGATGTTTTGAAAGAAAACAAGGGCGTTGAAATCGGTATGTTTGCAGTTCCTGAAATAAGCGATTCAAACGGAACGGTAATTCATTCAGATAATTATACAACTGTAGATAATAAGCAGGTTATTCAGGCAGATTTCGGTTCATATTATTTCATTCCCACAAAAGCGAAAAATAAAGATGATGCTAAAATCTTCCTTGAATATTTAAGCGAGCAAAGCTCCTGCGAAACATATACAAAGCTCACGAATGCTGTTCGTCCTTTCGATTATGAGCTTGATTCCTCGGCTGATACCTATTCTAAAATGAGTTCTTTCGGTAAGAGCGTACTTGATATGGCGAAAAATAAATATCTTTATACCGCTAACCCGAAAAGCGAGATTGCAATTAAGGGTATAGTAGGATTTTGGGCAGCCGGTGCGCCGCCCTATGTTAAGATTCGTGACGGCGGTAATATTTCCACCATTCTTAATGAAGAATATGAGTATGCAAAGAGCAACTGGAATAAATTCTTAAAACAGGTTCAGTAATAAATTGTTTAAGTAAAGAGGCATTAGTTTATGAACAAGTATAAAATGATACTTCTTATTCCCACCGCCATTTTAGCTGTACTTTTAAGCGGTTGTAAAAAGGGTAATGATGAGAATTCAACTAAATCCTTGAAAACCGGTTGGGTAGTTACCCGTGCGGCTACCTGCACAACCGACGGCATAAAAACAAGAACCCTTGCTTCCGGCAAAAAAGAAGAAATGGTAATTAAAGCTACCGGCCATACTATTGTCGAAGATGAAGCCGTTGACGCTACCTGCGTGGATGACGGACTTACTGCCGGTGAGCATTGTGAAAAATGCGGTGAAGTTATTAAGGCGCAAGAGGTTGTCTTGGCGCATCATACGGTTTTATCTAAATCGAGTGTTGCGCCTACCTGCACAAGAGCCGGAAGAAGTGCGAGCGGAATATGCAGTGTTTGCGGCGAAGATGTGAAAGAAGAAGTAAAATTGCGACCTTTGGGTCATAACTATGTTGACGGTTATTGCACACGATGTAAACTTCAAAAGCCCGATTGTGTCGAGCTTAGTTTTGCTGATTTTACTGAGAACAGTCCTACAACCTTTATAACCAAAAAAGCGTACCCCGGCGGCAGTACGATTTCGTTTAGTGCCTATGTTCCGAGCGGTATTCCCGAAGGTACATGGTGGGGGATAGCTTGGAGCACCGATAAAAACAAAGCCAATATATATGATTGCGCTTCTGCAAAGAGTGCGAAGCCTCTTATGAACATATCGGTTAAGGATAAGTGGGCAACCTATACCGCAACCTTGCCCGATAATAATAAATCTTATTATATATATTTAGGCGGACCTGCGGGATATGCAAATTGGAACGGCGCTAAGATATTGATTGATGATTTCGTTATTGAAGATGCATCGGGTAAAGTTTTAGCAAATGAGACATTTACAAACGGTTATGAAGAAAGCATTTTTGAAGTTAATCAACCTTCATCAGCTGTTGCCGTTAAAGATGTTATTTCCTGCGAAGGCGGTCATAATGTCGCAACCCTTAAAGGTTATGCGGCAACCTGCACGAATGACGGCTTGACCGACGGGGCATACTGTACGAAATGCGGAAAAACCATTACTTATCAAACGGTAATTCATTCTGCCGGCGGTCATGATTACGATGACAATTTCATTTGTAAAAAATGCGGAAACGGTTACGAAAATATCGCCGCAAAGATACATATTAAAAACCTGAATGAATCAGGTCAATCTGATTTTATAACCAAAAAGGCATATCCGGGCGGAAGTACGGTTAAAGTCCATGTTATGGCACCTGCCGGTACTGTTTGGTGGGGATTTGCATGGAATACCGATAATTCTGTAATTGATATCTATGATGCGGCAGATTCAACATTTACAAAAGGCAAGCCGATAACCAATTCTAACGGCGAGTGGCAAACAGTCAATTTCACATTGCCGGATGACGGTAAAGAATACTATGTATATGTCGGCGGTCCCCGTGAACTTGAATATGTGCTTATTGACGATTTTGCCGTATATAACAAAAAAGGCGAGCTCATAGAGCAATGTGATTTCGATGCCGGTGTATCAAATTCTGCCTTTAATATAACGCAATTTGCTCCTGACGGAAAATCAAATATAGTAGAAAACTATGTTTGGGAAAAGGGTCACACTATCACAGTTGACCCGGCTGTTGAAGCTACCTGCACATCAGAAGGAAAGACCGAAGGCAAGATTTGCTCTGTTTGCGGTAAGGTTATAGTAAAATCAGAGGTAATCCCTGCATTGCGTCCTGATAAGGGACATGAGTATGTTTCGGGTGAATGTATCCATTGCCATCAAAAATATCAAAACCGTGCGGTTGCAATATATACAAAAAACATTATTGAAGAGAAAAATGTAAACTTTATAACCAAAAAGAAGTATAAAGGCGGAACAACCGTTACATTTGATGCTTTCGTACCGCAAGGAACAGGTTGGTGGGGATTGGCATGGACTACTGACCCTGCAAATGCAAACATTTACGAGCCTGCATACGGAAAAACGGGAATTTCGTTAAATAATCCCGAAAATAACGGTAAATGGGCTACATATTCCGTAACTTTACCTGATGACGGCAACGAATATTATATCTATTTCGGTACCTCGGTAGGTGAAGTGGGGGATAATCCGTTCCTGCTTGATAATTTTGTGTTTACAAAGGGTACAAAGACACTCGATACCTGCTATTTTGATGACGGAATTACCGCTAAAGATGTAACTGATATATTTGCCATTACACAAAACGGAACAAATGATAATGTTGCAGTTTCTTCCGAAGCTCACGATTATTACAGTCCGTGCAAAGGCGGGCATATTTTAATAGATATTCCGGCAGTTGAAGCTACTTGCACAACCAAGGGTAAGACGGCAGGTAAAAAGTGCTCCGTTTGCGGTGAAATTATTATTCAGCCAACCGAAACTAACTTTATTTCGGGCGACGGTAAGCATCATTATGATGAAAACGGCGAATGTATTTATTGTCATTTGCCGAAAGAGAATCAAGCCGTTGCAATTTACACAAAAAATCTTGTCGAAGAAATGTGGGCAAACCTTATTTCGGCTAAAAAGTATCAGGGCGGAACAACCGTTACATTTGACGCTTTCGTACCTGCCGGTACTTCGTGGTGGGGTATCGCCTTTACAACCGATAAGACCAAAACAAGTATATATGACGCAGTCGGTGCTAACGGTGTTAATTTAGCAGATGCCTCAAAGCTCGGTAAATGGGCAAGCTATACCGTTACAATTCCAAATGACGGTAACGAATACTATTTCTATTTCTGCGCTCCCGTTAATGAAGTCGGGGATAATCCGTTCCTGCTCGATAATTTTGTTATTAAAAATGCAAGCGGAGATATTCTTGACAGTTGCGACTTTGATGACGGTATAACAGATAGTTCGGTAACCGATGTATTTACGGTCAATACCGCCGGTCTTAATTCTACGGTTGCGGTCGGCGAAGTGTCACACGATTACTATGTTCCTTGCAGAAAAGGTCATACAGTCGTTGATATTCCGGCAGTTGAAGCAACCTGTACAACAAAAGGTAAAACAGCCGGTAAAAAGTGCTCCGTTTGCGGTGAAATAATTGAAGAACCGCAGGAAACTACATATTTATCGCCCGACGGTGCGCATCATTTTGTTAACGGTGAATGTATTTACTGCCACGGTAAAGAAGAGGTAGTAACGGCGGATATGGCGCTTGCTGTTGAAATTAAGAATTTAAGCACCGATAAAGCCGATATAATTTCTTCAAAGACTTATAAGGGCGGAACAATCATTACATTTGATGCCTATGTACCTACCGCAAAAAGCGGTGTTACAAATTCCTGGTGGGGAATCGCTTGGTCAACTTCTTCAAGTGTAAGCGATATTAACGGTGCATCAAAACCCTCTAACGGTGTAGCGCTTTATTCTACAAGCAAGCTTGATAAATGGGCATCGTATACCGTTAATTTGCCTGATGACGGAAACGATTATTATTTCTATATAATCGGTCCTTCGGGCAATAAAGCTTGGAATAACGGTAAGAAGGTCTATATTGACAATATCAATATTACCGATTCAAGCGGAACGGTTCTCGGCGAAAGCAATTTCAATGTAAGTCTTGCTTCCAACGGTATATTTACTATTAACGGCACGGACAGTGTTGTTACATTGGTAGAAAAAGATTCCGTAGGAAAATAATTGTTTTAATTTGAAAAAATATAAATTAAACGGAGTGTAAACCATGAAAAAGAATAACTTTCTTAGATTTCTTGCACTTTTCTTGGCAGTAATTATTTTGACAGGCACTTTTGCGGTAAATATCGTTTCGGCTGATACTGTAAAAGCACCAAAAGTAGCAGCTATTGATTTTTCAAAGCAGGGCGAAACTTCCGCAATTGTTACTAAAAAGGCATTTCCGGGCGGCAGTACCTTTTCATTTGATGCTTATGTTCCGTCAGGTGTAACTTGGTGGGGTGTTGTTTGGACTACCGATTCAGCCAATACCAGCATCTATGATTTATCTTTAACAGGTACTAATACAATAAGCTCCGGTAACGATACTTGGTCAACCTACACATATACACTGCCAAATGACGGCAAGTCATACTACTTGTATTTTGCCGGTGAGTGCAGTCCTTCAAAATGGGCAGGTAAAACTATTTTAATTGATAATTTTACGGTGACCAATGCCGGAACGGAAATTGCATACGATAGTTTTGATACTGTTTTGAATGCAGGTCTTTTCAAAGCAAATCCCGAGGTTGTATCGCTTATTGATTACGATTATAACTATGCTTCGATTACAATTTCAAATATGAGCGGTACAGCTTCTACACCGTCTTTTATTACCAAAGAAGCATATCCTGCACAAAGCACAATTACCTTTGACGCCTTTGTACCGAACTGTGGAACAAATGACCAATGGTGGGGTGTAAAAAGTACAACCGACCCCAAAAATGCTGACATTTATGATTGTTGGACAAATCCTGCAACCTGCGTGGCGCATGCGGGCGAATGGTTTACCTATTCCTTTAATATCGGAGGCGATGCCGGTCAACAGCGATATATTTATTTAGGCGGAAATAAAGGAAGCAACTGGAACAAAGACGGTATTCCGCAGTCTTTGCTTATTAAAAATGTAAAAATTACCGCTCAAAACGGAACGGTTTTGGCAACCGAAGATTTTTCGGGAGGACTCAGCAAAAACATTTTTAAGTGCCAATCACTGAACGGCGATAAAAAAGTTATTGTTTCGGTTGGCGGTGAAAGTGTCCAAAGAGAAAATGTTTATGCAGCCGTTCAAATTGATAAAATTGCTCCGACAACATCTTCACCGGCTGATTTTATCACCAAAAATTCTTTTAGCGGCGGAACAACTGTTTCCTTCGATGCCTGCACACCTGCAAACGCAAGTTGGTGGGCAATAAGCTATACAGATAATCTTTCCAATGTAGGACTTTATAAATGGACTGCCGATGAGGGAAGCAAAGGTCAGTCCTACAATACAACCGGCGGTGCTTGGAAGCATTATAGCTTTACTTTGCCTGATGACGGTGGCTCGTATTATGTTTATTTTGTCGGTGCAAAGGGTGAGTGGAATAATCAGTCTCTTTTGATTGACAATGTTCTTATCACTTCAAAGGATGACACCTGTATTGCGTTTGAAGATTTTTCCGGCGGTATTATTGACAGTATTTTCAATGCAAGCATAAGCTCTGTTACCGACAGCAGATTGATGGTCGAAAAAGATAATATACATAGTGCATCTATTCTTGTTGATAATATGGAAGCACAAAGCTTTATTACCAAAAAGGCATATCCCGGCGGCAGTACGGTAACCTTTGATGCATTTCTTCCTAAAACCAACGGCAAAGAGAATAAGTGGTGGGGTGCCTGCTTTACAACGAATCCTGCCGTTTCTTCGGTTTATAATGTTTTTGAATCGGGAAAAGGTAAATCACTTGGCATTACAGAGGATAAGTGGGTTTCATATTCCTTTACCTTACCTGATAACGGTAATGATTACTATTTCCATTTAGGTGCAAATATCGGCAACTGGTCACAAAACGGCGAGCCGGTGGCGCTTTTGGTCGATAATTTTACCGTTGTTGATTCAAATAATTATTTGCTTGCCAAGGAAGACTTTGAAAGCGGTTTGGAAAATAGTATTTTTAACTGCGAAGCAATAAATAATAGCGGTAAAGAGGTTGTATCCTTGTATGAGGAAACGCTTGTTCCGTCTGCCGATATAAACGGTGACGGTGCGATAAATATTATTGACCTTATAGTAATGAAAAAATATTTAGCCAATTATATCTCTTTCTCACCAAAAGAGAGAGCAGCCGCCGATATTAACGGCAGTAATACTGTTGATAGCGTAGATTTAATTTTATTGACACAGTATATTCTTTTCGGAATCAAGCCGGAGGACCAGAAAAATGCCTTTATAGGTGAAAACGGAAATTGGTGGATAGATAATTTTGATACCGGTATTTCAGCCGAATCTATTTGCGGAAGCATTGTTTCATTAAGTGTTTCAGGTGAAAATCCCTCTTTCGAATATGCCACACCTGCAAAGAATGTGGAAATAAATGTTACCGCAAACTACTCGGACGGCTCTAAAAAGCGTTTGAGTAAAGCGGAATATGAAATTGCCGATATTTCTTCTCTTACTTATAAAACCGAGGGCAACTATGTAGGCGAGGTTTCATTAAGAGCAGACCCAAATAAAAAAACAACCTTCAATTATTCGGTTACGCCGAAAAAATCATTAAAGGTTTTGTTTATCGGTAACTCGTTTAGTGAATGTACTGTATATCTTCTTCACGATGTTGCCACAAGTCTCGGTATCGACCTTTTGGTTGAAGATATGTATATTGCCGGTTGTCCTATTGATGACCACTACTATAATTTGAAAAACGGTGTCAATAAATATAAGCGCAGATATTGGAACGGCGGCACTTGGGCTGAGTCAGAGAATTTTGACCAATCCTTGGAAACGGTGCTTGCTTCCGAAAAATGGGATTTTATAAGCGTTCAGCAGGCTTCTGCTTATAGCGGTGTAGAGTCAAGCTATTCTAATATTTATAACTTTATTGATTTGATTAAAACAAAACTCATTGATAAAAACCATACAAGATTTGTATTCAATATGACCTGGGCTTATGACATCGGTTCTCCAAATGAGGGATTTGCAAATTACGGAAATAATCAGGCAACAATGTATCAAAGTATTTTAAGCTGTACGCAAAAGCTTGATCGTAATGTAATTGATATTATTATTCCAAACGGAACGGCGGTTCAGAATAACAGAACCTCATATATCGGCGATGTTCACACTTATGACGGTACACATCTTACATATCCGTACGGAGATTTTATCGCAAGTCTTACTGCAATTAAGTCATTGACAGGTATTAGTATAGATAATATTACATATACACCGAGCGGTGTTGACGCTAAACAAAAGAGCGTTGCTATTGAATCGGCAAATAATGCGTTCAATAAACCTTATGAGGTTACCGAATCGGCATATAACAAATAATTTCAAATCTAAAACAGCATAACCGTTGTTTTTGATAAAAAGCTTTGATTTTTGAGTAAATACGGTATTGATTATTTGTGGGTTAATAATCGTTAAGTATTTGCTGAAAGAGAAAAGCTTAAAACCCACGCAAGACGGGCATGAGTTAAGCATAATGCCCTTGGATACCGAAGTAGCTAATCGTGTATTCATTAAATATGCTTAAATAAAATAAGAACAGGAGATAAACTATGAAAAAAAGCATTTTTTGTAAGTCACTCGCATTGTTTTTAGCAATTTGTTTGTGCATTCCTGCTATTTCATTCGGCTCATTCGCCGATGAACCCGATGTAACGGAAAACGATACCGTTTATGTTACGATTGACGGTTCAAAGTTAAGCGAAAATAAAGGCGTTATGGAGCTTATTTCAAAGCAGGCATATCCTGCCGGAACAACCCTTACCTTTGATGCTTATATCCCCGATATGAGCGATTTGGTTGCAAATAACGACTTTTGGTGGGGCGTTGGTCTTACTACTGATTTGTCTGTTGCAGGTAACTATGATCGTCCATTTGACAGATTGCAGGAATATACCGGTCAAAACGGTACAAACGCCAACTGGGGCAAATGGGTAAACCACACTTTAACAATCGGCGAAGGAGCAGATGACGAAAACGAATATTATTTCTTTATCTATGTTAAACCGGGTGCAGGTAAGAGCTTTGGCTTTGATAACTTCAAGTTAAGTGCCGAAAACGGTTGGGTAATCGCAAGCGAAGATTTTGAAATGGGCTCCGATTGCGGACTGTTTAATTGCCGCAGTGAATCAACAGCACTTGAAAACTATAACCCACACACAACATATGATAACTATCTTGTACTTGACCAAAAGGCAAGAGGCAGTCATGACGGCACGGAGGAAGGTAATCTTTGGCTCGTATCTAAAAACAACTATCCTTCGGGCAGTACTGTAACCTTTGATGCTTTCGTTCCCGAAAACTTCACATCCTGGTGGGGCGTAGGTTTCAGCGATACGCAACAGTCCGATATTTACGATGCCACAGGCGGTCACGCTCTTTCTACGAATAACAAGGGCACTTGGGCTACCTATACTATGAATTTCCCGAAAGACGGAAATGATTATTATTTCTATATTTCACCGTCCTGCGACAGTATTGAGGGAGATTCCTGCAAATTCCTTATTGATAATATTGTTGTTACCAATAACGGAGAAATTTTGGCAGAGGAATCATTTGATTTCGGTATCGGTCAAAACATTTTCTACCTTAACGAGGGTTGGGCAAGCATTGAAAGAACAACCAAGAAAACCGATAAGGCAATTTGCGTAAACTTTGACCATAGCTACGGTAATATTTCTATGGTTTCAAAGCAAAAGTATGCCGGCGGAACAACCCTTATCTTTGACGCTTATGTTCCGTTAGATCCTACTTGGTGGGTAGTATGTTATAGTCCCGTAATGCCAACTAATGATAACTGGTATGACTGGACTGAGGGAAGAATTGAAAACGGTAGACAAATGTCATCAAGCTTCAAAAATCAGTGGCATTCATATTCCGTAACACTTCCTACAACCGAAGATGAATATTATATCTATGTTGTAGCAGAAATATCTACTAAAAACGATCGTACCGATACAAAGTTCCTCTTTGATAACTTTAAGGTTATTGATACCAAGGGCAATATCATCGCTTATGATACTTTGGATAAGGGAATAGGAAGCGGTATATTCAATTACTATTACAAAAATGCCGACCTTGGTGTTGTTACTACTCTTGAAACGGTTTACGGCGATAAAACATCAAATAATGTTGCCGCAATTTATCCGAATAGTATTTCGGCAAACGGCAGTTCGTTTATAAGTAAAAAAGCATATCCGGGCGGAAGTAAGATTTATTTCAGAGCATATATTCCCAATATGGAAACCTCTTGGTGGGGAGTAAGCTCTGCCGAGAGTATTGCAACTGCCACTGTTTATGAACAGGTACAGAATTTACCTACCTATAAAGGCGAATGGCGTGAGTATAATGTTACGCTTCCTGCAGGTGCAGACCGTCATTTCCTTATGGCATTTCCAATAGGTGAATGGGGCACAGATGCTCCGGTTTTCTTTGATGACTTCTATGTTCTTGATTCAAATGATATGCTGCTTGACTATGAAGATTTCGTAGGTGGAATTGATAATTCAATATTCAACATTAAAAAGGAAACCGACGGAAAAACTGCTGTTGAGCAAATAAACTTAAACAACTATGTTGAAAAGAACAATGTTTTGTGCTTATCAAATATCAATGCGTTATCTGCAGATGTTACAACTCCTACGATAATCACAAAGAACGCATATCCGGCAGGCACAACCGTTTCCTTTGATGCGTTTATTCCTGCTGCAAAGGAAGGTAAGTCTCCTTGGTGGGGCATTGGTTTTACCAAAGACCCGCAGAATGCTAATATATATGAAATTTGGGGAGACGGAAAAGGAAAACCGTTAGACTCAAATTGCAATGAGTGGGCTCATTATGAGTTTGAAATTACCGGCGAGGGCAATTACTATTTGTTCGTTGCCGCTGCCTTAGGTGAATTTGAAAGTGGCAAGTTTATGCTTGATAATATCACCATTGGAAACGACGTGTATGATAATTTCAGTGGCGGTATAGATGCTTTGTTTAATTACGATGCCGAATTGGTTTCCTGCATAGATGTCAATAATTCTGTTGATGAGCTTTATGAATTAGGCGATGTTAACAATGACGGTGCAATAAACATTCTTGACCTTGTTATAATGAAGAAATATATTGCAAGTCAAATCGCTCTTAAGCAGTCGCAAATCAACGCCTGCGATATTACCAAAGACGGCGATGTTACGGCTTTTGACCTTACCGAAGTTGTTAATGCACTTTTGGGCATAGTTAAAGAAGCCAAAAAGGGTATAACATTCTCGGCTTATGCCGCTCCGACAATTTCAAATTCCACTTCCGATACAGAAGCCTTCCAGCTTGCTTATCAGAAATTGTCCGAAGCAGGATTTACAAAGGCTATCGCACTTTACGAAGGTGCAAGCACCCAAACAGGTACCGATGTATACGATACTATCCAAAAGCGTAGTGCTGTATCGGCAGCTCAGGCGAATATCGCTATGAAGATGGCAAACAAGTATAACCTTAAATACTATGTTAAAGACTGGTCACTTTACGGTTTAGGTGTAAACGGCGGCGATGAATTCTCAATCAATTCTGACCTTGTAAATACCGAAGCACAGTTTAAGACAATTATTGAAAATATGTTCTCGGCTCAAAATCCCTATGTTATGAATCCTGCTTTTGGCGGTAACTTCGGTTGGGATGAACCCTCCGTTAAGGATAATAATGCTTTGGCTTGGCTTACAAAGTATTATTATCAGCAGATGAACACTTTGGGCTCAAAGGGCGAATTGTTCATTAACCTCTTACCGGCTTATGTCGGCGAACAGGGAACCGGCGATTATACAGGTTGGCTTTGGAAGAGAGAAATTACTAAGGATTATTCAAGCTATATTGACGATTATATCAATAATATCGCTTCAACAACCGGTTATATTTGTTGGGACTACTATCCGTTTATGGAAACCTATGCAACAAATAAGTCGCAGCGTGAATTAAACTATTTTGAAAACTTTGCTTTGATTGCAAATAAGTGCAAGGGCAAAAATATTGATTTACGCACTATTATTCAGTCAACATCCGACGTAACTAATATCCGTGCTATAAATTCCAAGGCTGATTTAGGCTTCCAGATTTATTCCGGTCTTGCTTTCGGTGTTAAGGAATTTGCTTATTATCAGTATGCAAGTCCAAACGCTACTGACGGTAACAGTCTCTTTAATCAGGTTACTCAAAAAACAACCAATGTTTATGACTATGCAAAGGAAATTAACCACGAGGTTAATAAGATTTCCGATGTATATGCTGATTACACTTGGGATGCAGTTATGATCTCAAAGCCGAATAACGGTAACTTTATTGCAGGTCTTACTACCGGTTGCATAAACAGCCATAACGGTGTATCTATTGCAAGTGCAACAACTGATACATTAGTTGGTTGCTTTAATAAGAACAGCGGTTCGGGTAATGCTTATATGGTTGTTAATGCACTTGATGTTGCATTCGGTCAAACTTCGACAGTTACACTCAATGTCGGCAGTGCAACATCTGTTACATATTATGTAAACGGTGTAGAAAACCACGCAAATGTTACAAACGGTACATTTACCGTTGATGTTCCCGCAGGTTCAGGTGTGTTTGTTATTCCGCAGTAAAAAGGTGATTTTGTGAATATAAGAGATTATAATCTCAAATTCAATAAAATGTCATCAAAGTGGGATGAAGGCTTACCCATTGGTAACGGAAAAATGGGTTGTCTCCTTTATGGAGACAACCCTCTTCGTATTTCTGTTGACCGTATTGATTTGTGGGATTCCCGTCCTCATCCGGCTACATTAGATGATGAATTCAATTATAAAACATTAGTAAAACTTGCAAAAAGCGAAAACGAAGAAGATAAAAATAAGCGTAACCGGCTCTTTGAAAATATTTATGATGAACTTTCCTATCCTTCCAAAATTACAGCAGGAAGAATAGAGATATATTTTAACGGTAAAGAAAAAGCTGTATCCGCCGAAGTAGATATAGAAAGCGCAATCTCAAAAATTATCTATCCCGATTGTTCGGCAGAGGGTTTTGTTCACGCAACAAAACAGGTGGCTGTTTTTAAGATAAACGGTGATTTTAAGCTTAAATTCCACATTCCCGATTATATTTCGGATGATAAACTCAGTGAAAACTTGAAGTCCGATGGGGGCGGAATTATTGTACCTAAAAAAGGTATGCAGTATCCGTCAGCAAAAATAGTTTATAAAGACGGATTTTATTATTACATTCAAAATACAAAGACTGATTTCAAATACGGTATGTTTGTTTATACCGTAAAGAAACAGGATTATACATACTTGTATCTTACTGTTGTTACAAATAAAGATACAAATAATATAGAAAATGAAGCAAAAAAATTGCTTTTACATATATCCGATATTTCATACTCAAAGCTTAAAAGAGAACATACTGCTTATTGGAAAAGGTATTGGTCAAAGTCAAGCATTTCGATAAACGATAAAATGCTTGAAAAAACATATTACCGTTCGTGGTACCTTTTTGCTTCGACAAGCAGAAAGGGCTCTTATCCTATGCCGCTTCAAGGTGTTTGGACGGCTGATAACGACTGTTTGCCGCCTTGGCGTGGTGATTACCACCACGATACAAATACCCAAATGTCATATCAGGGTTTTCTTAAAGCTAACCGGCTAAAAGAGGGCAGTTGTTTTGTAGATTACCTTTGGAATCATAGAAACGCATATAAAAACTTTGCTGAAAATTTTTACGGCGTAAAAGGGCTTATTATTCCGGGAGTTTCTACAATTGACGGAAAACCGATGGGTGGCTGGGCGCATTATTCATTATCGCCTACTATGTCAATTTGGGCGGCGCAAAGTTTTGACGAATATTATTTATATACGGGCAGTAAAACCTTTTTGAAAAATCGGGCTTTCCCGTTTTTTAACGATATTGCAGAAGCTTTTATGGGGATATTAGAGGAAAGAAAGGGAAAATTATATCTTCCGCTGTCTTCTTCTCCCGAAATTCACGATGACACGGTTTTAGCATATTTAGAGCCGAATTCTAATTTTGATTTAAGCTTAATTCGTTATTTATTCTTGAAAATGGTATCCTATTGTGATATTTTGGGCAAGGACAAAACAAGGTATAAAAAAGTTCTTTCAAAGCTCGATGATATAGCGCAAATAGACGGAATAATATCACTTGATAAAAACGAACTGCTTAACGAGTCCCATCGGCATTTTTCACATCTTTTGGCGCTTTATCCTTTGCATTTGATAAATTACGATACAAAAGAACATAAGAAAATATATGAGAACTCACTTAAACAGATTGAAAATTTAGGAACTGATAATTGGGTGGGATTTTCTTTCTGTATGGCGGCGCAGATTTATGCTATGGCTGAAAACGGTGAAAAATCATACGAAAACTTATTTAAGTTTGCCGACGGATTTGTAGGAGAAAACGGTTTTCATTTGAACGGCGATTTCAAAAACCGTGGTTACTCAAATTATAAATACCGCCCGTTTACACTTGAATCGCTTTTCGGTTTTTGTGATGCTTTGCAGGAAATGCTTTTACAACAACACAGGGGATATGTTCATATTTTCCCGAGCATACCAAACAAATGGAAGCATAACAATATTTCTTTTGAAAATTTTTCTGTTTATAACGGTGTTAAAATCAGCGCAAAAATGTTTGACGGAAAAATTAAAGATGTTCAATTTTTCTCAAATAAACAAACAACGCTTAAAATTAAAAACACATTTGATTCTCAATGTATCATTTATGAAAACGAAACAATTTACGATAAAAACGGTTATTTTGAAGTTATACTTAAAAAAGGTAAATCAAGAATAATAAATGGAGATTAAGATTATGGATGAAACATTAAAGCACGGCAGAGTAACTATTCCAACCGATTTGGATGTAATACCCGAAACATTGGAATTGATGAAGAAATGGGGAGCAGATGCTATTCGTGACTGCGACGGTACGGATTTTCCGAACGAGCTCAAAAATGTCGGTGCAAAGGTTTATTCAACCTACTATACGACAAGAAAAGATAATGATTGGGCAGAAAAAAATCCCGATGAAATTCAGCAGATGTATATTTCCACCTCCTTTCATACGGCAACTGAAAGCACATTATCTATTCATTTAATGGACCATATTTATCCCGATATGTTGAAAGTAAACGATAGGGATGATATAAAGCGTTGGTGGGAGGTAATCGACCGTACATCAGGCGAAGCAGTTCCTGTGTCCGATTGGGAGTATGATAAATCGACAGGTAATGTTACCGTAAATAATGCTTTGCGTTTTCATGATTATTCCGTTAGTTTTCTTGCCTATATTATGTGGGACCCCGTGCATATGTATAACGCCGTTACAAACGGTTGGGATATATCAAAAAGACAACTCACATTTGATGTCCGCCAACCAAAAACAAAAGAGTTTTCGTTAAAGCGACTTAAAACATTTTTAGAGAAAAATCCCGATGTTGATGTTGTCCGTTTTACAACATTTTTCCATCAGTTTACACTTATTTTTGATGAGCTTGCCAGAGAAAAATTTGTCGATTGGTACGGCTATTCGGCATCTGTAAGTCCGTATATTCTTGAACAGTTTGAAAAGGAAGTCGGTTATAAATTCAGACCTGAATATATTATCGACCAGGGGTATATGAACAATCAATACCGAATACCGAGCAAAGAGTATAAGGATTTTCAAAAATTCCAACGGAAAAATGTATGTGCTCTTGTTAAGGAAATGGTCGATATTACCCATAAAATGGGCAGAGAGGCCATGATGTTCTTGGGCGACCATTGGATAGGCACCGAGCCGTTTATGGAAGAATTCCAAAATATCGGTCTTGATGCAGTTGTAGGAAGTGTCGGTAACGGTTCTACACTTCGCCTTATAAGCGATATAAAGGGTGTAACATATACAGAGGGAAGGTTTTTACCTTACTTTTTCCCCGATACATTTTATGAAGGCGGGGACCCCGTAAAGGAAGCAAAATTTAATTGGGTAACTGCACGAAGAGCAATTTTGCGAAAACCCGTTGATAGAATAGGTTACGGCGGTTATCTGAAATTGGCGCTTAAATTCCCCGATTTTGTTAACTATGTTGAAAGCGTTTGCAACGAATTCAGGGAGTTGTATGATAATGTTCACGGCGGTGAGCCGTATTGTGTAAAGAAGGTTGCGGTTCTTAACTGTTGGGGGAAAATGCGTGCATGGGGAAATCACATGGTTCATCATGCTCTTTATCAAAAACAAAACTATTCCTATGCAGGAATTATGGAGGCACTTTCGGGCGCACCCTTTGATGTTAAATTCATCAGTTTTGATGATATTAAAAACAATAAATCGGTTTTAGACGGTATTGATGTTATTATAAATGTCGGTGACGCAAACACGGCTCATACGGGCGGAGAGTATTGGGCAGACGAAGAAATAATAACATCAATAAAAGAATTTATTTATAACGGCGGTGGATTTATCGGAGTAGGCGAGCCGTCTGCATATCAGTATCAGGGACGATTTTTCCAACTTGCCGGCGTAATAGGTGTGGAGGAAGAAACGGGATTTACACTTAACTACGATAAATATAATTGGGACGAGCATAAGCATTTCATTACAGAAGACTGTAATGGTGATATAGATTTCGGCGAGGGCCAAAAGAATATTTACGCACTCCAAACGACAACTATTCTTTGCCAAAGAGATAAGGAAGTACAAATGGCCGTTAATTCGTTCGGTAAGGGAAGATGCGTTTATATAAGCGGACTGCCTTATTCGTTCCAAAATACAAGATTATTGCACCGCTCTGTTATTTGGGCAAGCAGTGATGAGAAAAATCTTGAAAAATGGTACAGTAAAAACTACAATGTTGATGTTCATTATTACCCGAATACAAAGAAGTTCTGCGTGGTTAATAATACCTATGAACCGCAGGCTACAACCGTATTTTTAGGTGACGGTACAAGCTTTGATGTTAAACTTGATGCAAATGAAATAATTTGGTATAAAGCCGAATAATAGTTTTTTCAAAAATTCAGGAGAGTTGTTTTATGCTGTTAAACGGAGAATGGCAATGTAGATTTCAAAGGTCAGGAGAAATACCGAAAATAATTCCGGCTACTGTTCCAGGTTGTATTCATACCGATTTGAAAAGAGCAGGTATTATCGACGATTATTTTTACCGTGATAATGCAAAAAATATCGGTTGGATAGAAAATCTTGATGTTATTTATTCAAAAAAATTCACAGTACAAAAAATTTATAATAATGAATACCTGAAATTTTGCGGTTTGGATGTTTATTGCGAGATTTATTTGAATGATATAAAAATCGGCTCAGCCGATGATATGTTTATACCGTATGAATTTTCGGTAAAAAACGCACTAAAACAAGGCGTGAACACTCTTGAAGTGCATTTTCGCTCTCCCGTAAAAGAGGTGGAAAACAAACCGCAATTAGAAGGTGCTTTTACCAAGGAAAGACTTTATACACGCCGAGAACAGTGTACTTACGGTTGGGATTGGGTTGCAAGATTTTTGACTATGGGTATTTGCGGCGATGTTTCGCTCGAATACGAAACCGAAAATGAAATTGACAGCGTATATATATATACAAAAGAAGTAAACGGCTATTGTGCCTCGGTAAGTGTTGAGGCACAATTCAAAAATGTCAAGAATAAACCTACCGCAGATTTTATGATACTCTCTCCGAACGGAAAAACGGTTTTTGAACAAAAACGGATTTTGTTTGATGATAAAATCAACTTTATTGCCGACATTAAAAATGCCGAGCTTTGGTATCCGTACGGCTATGGAGAACAGCCGATTTATAAACTAATTATTACTGTCGGAAATACCGAAAAAACAACAAATTTCGGTATAAGAACCGTTTGCATAGCAGAAATCGAAGACGAAGAAAATTCACTATATAAAGAAACATCGAAAAAAATCAAAAAATACAAACATCTTGAAAAAAATGACAAAAACTTAAAAACATCTTGTTTTTGGCTTATTGTGAACGGTGTAAGAATTTTTTGTCAGGGTGGAAACTGGGTTCCGTGTGAGCCGTTTGTATCCGAAGAAACAGAAGAAAAAATACGAAATCTTGTCAAAACTGCAAAGCTTTGCGGATATAATATGCTTAGAGTTTGGGGCGGAGGAGTTTTTGAAAAAGACTTCTTTTATGACGAATGCGACCGATTAGGCATTATGGTTACGCAAGATTTTTTGATGGCTTGCGGAAGTTATCCCGAAAACGACGGTGATTTTATTGCGAAAATACAAAATGAAGTTAAATATGCGGCATTAAAACTTAGAAATCATCCGTGCCTTGTTTGGTGGACGGGGGACAATGAAAACGCTACACTCGGACATCTCAACAAAGAATCATATACGGGAAAAACAGTAATACATAACGGTATCGAGCCTGTTTTAGAAAAACTTGACCCTAATAGGAGATTTTTGCTTTCAAGTCCGTACGGCGGTGTTCCGTTTATGTCCGCTACCGTGGGAACTACACATAACACCTGTTTTTTAGGTGATATGTTTGAATTTGCAAAAAGCGAAAACTCCGCCGATTATATTACTGAGTTTAATAAGTATTTATGTAGGTTTTCAGCCGAACAACCTATTTTCGGTATGTCATTTGTTTCTTCGCTCAAAAAGTTTATGACAGACGAAGATATTTACGGCGAAAACGGTGAAATTATGGAATACCACTGTCAGAATAATCCTTGTTTAGAGGAAACATTGTTTGCCTATTCAAAATTTATGGCAAAAGGATTTTTCGGTGATTTTTCTGATAACAAGGATAAAATATACAAATTACAGCTTTTAGGCTATGAGCTTACAAGAATAAGCTTTGAGCTTTACCGCAGAAATCAGTGGTATTCGTCGGGTATAATCTATTGGATGTTCAACGATTGCTGGCCTGCTTCGGCCGGGTGGTCAATGGTCGATTATTACGGTAAACCAAAACCTGCATTTTATGCTTTTCGCCGTTGCGCAAATCCCGTAATTTCCTCTATTAGCGAGGAAAACGGGGAAATTAACCTCTATGTTTGTGTTAATGGCAAAAACGCCGTAAATGTCAAAGGCAGATTTTATCTGTATAATGTTATTTCGGGTGAAGAAACCGAGATTTACAGTTTTGATAATCACTATTCTCTCGGAAGTACAAAGGTCGCTTCGTTTGAAAGAAATAACATCAAGAATATCGAATTGCCCGAAAATGTACTTTTGTGCGATATAGAAAGTGAATTAAATCAAGACCGTTCCATATTGTATCAGAATACATACAGAGCCGTTCCTTTTGAGAGGGATTACATATTAAAAACCGAAAAGAAAAATGACACCTTGACGGTTTCAAGCAATAAAACCGTTCCGTGTATGATGCTTGACAGCGAAGAAATTTTATCTAATAATTGTTTCTTTATTAAAAAAAATGAAATAGTTATATTAAAAAAGGAGAAATAAACTATGGCAAAAGTTATTAACGGACAATCACTGCCCAATATTCCATGGCAGGAAAAAACAAATAAGGATGATGTAATATGGCGTTATGAAAAAAACCCCATAATAAACAGAAATCCGGCAAAAGGATGCGCCCGTGTTTACAATAGCTCGGTTGTGCCGTGGAATGACGGCTTTATAGGTGTATTCCGTGCTGACCATAGAAACGGTGTTCCGCAGCTTCATGTAGGGCACAGCAAAGATGCATTAAATTGGGAAATCGACCCCACGCCTATATCATGGGTTGACGAGGAAGGAAATGAATGCACTCCGCATTATTCTTATGACCCACGCCTTACAAAGCTTGGGGATGATTATATCATAGTTTGGTGCGCCGACCACGACGGTGCGGTATTAGGTGTCGGAAAAACCCGTGATTTTGTTCATTTTACAAGAATTCCCGATGCAACACTTCCTTATAACCGAAACGGCGTTCCTTTCCCGAGGAAAATTAACGGAAAGTATTATATGCTTAACCGCCCGAGCGATGGCGGTCATACACTTACCGGTGATATTTTCATCAGCGAAAGCCCTGATTTTATTTATTGGGGCAAGCATAAAAAGGTTGCCGGCAAGATTGGACCGAATTGGTGGGAGTGTAATAAAATTGGTGCGGGAACAGTACCGATTGAAACCGATGAAGGCTGGCTTATTTTTTATCACGGTGTAGGAAATTCCATTAACGGATTTATCTATTCCTTTGGTGCGATGCTTTTGGATATTGATGACCCGTCAAAAGTCCTTTACAGAACGAATGACTATTTAATAACACCTGAAATGCCTTATGAGGTTAACGGATTTGTTCCGAATGTTTGTTTCCCGTGTTCTGCACTCGTTGATGCCGATACAGGAAGAATAGCCATATATTACGGCGCCGCCGACTGTTCAACAGCGTTGGCGTTTACTACGGTTGATGAAATAATCAATCATTTGAAAAATCAATAAAACGGTAAACATTCTTATTGTATTTACTTGTTACAGGAGTTTTGTATGGGTTACAAATTATTAGACGGAAAATGGAATTTATATATTGAAGAAAATAATAAATGCCGTGATTATGCTTTTGATATTGTAGAAGAAAATCAATTACTTGAAAAAGGACTCAAACCGATTATAGGTAAAGTCCCGGGTAATTTTGAACTTGATATGCAAAATGCAGGTCTTATAGATGAACCCTTTTTCGGAAATAATCCTTATGGAATTCAGGAACTTGAAAATCGGCATTTATGGTATGCTACAACATTTTCATATAACGGCGAATTTGAAAACCCGTATTTTCGTTTTGAGGGTGTGGATACTTTTGCCGATATTTATCTAAACGGCGAAAAAATCGGTCATACCGACAATATGTTAATTCCCTTTGAATTCTGCGCAAATTCCATAAAATACGGTGAAAACGAGTTTTTGGTACATATCTATCCGATTTTTTTGGAAGCAAGAAAGCATATATTGAATTATGATACTAACAGTTATCAAAAATATATGCAAGATTCGCTTTATATAAGAAAACCGGCGCACTGCTTCGGTTGGGATATTATGCCGAGAGTTCTTTCCGGCGGAATTTGGAAATCTGTAAAGATTATCGAAAAAAAGAATGACCGCATCGAAGAACTGTACCTTTATACTAAACAGATAGAAAACGGAAAAGCAACTATTGTCGGTAATTATTCGTTTAATTTAAGTGATGATTTTTGCTCAAAATATTCTTTCAAAATTAAAGGGGTCTGTGGCGAAAGTGAATTTTTATTCGAGTTAGACCGACTTTGGAACAGTAGCGGATTACTGACCTTTTGTATAGATGCTACGAAACTTTGGTGGCCTAAAAATGCCGGAGAGCAAAACCTGTATTCCGTTAAAGCCGAACTTCTTTTTGAGGGAAAAACAGTAGACACAAAACTGATGAATTTCGGTGTAAGAACCATAGAACTTATAAGAACAGATACCGTCGAAGATGAAAATGCAAATTTCTTATTCAAAGTAAACGGCACCCCGATTTATATGATGGGCACAAATTGGTTGCCACTTGATGCTTTTCATTCAAGGGAGAGCGAACGGCTCGCAAAATCTTTGGAACTGCTTGGCGAAAGCAAATGCAATATGGTAAGATGCTGGGGCGGAAATGCTTATCCCGACAAAGAATTTTTTGACTTTTGTGATAAAAACGGTATTCTTGTTTGGCAGGATTTTGCGATGGGCTGTGCTTCTTATCCCCAAGATGAATTTTTCCTTAATACGATGAAAAAAGAAGTTGAAACGGTTGTTAAAACTTATCGTGGTTTTACTTCTTTGGCTTTATGGGCGGGGGATAACGAATGTGATTTGGCTCGTGCGGCTTGGTTTACCCAAACATTTGCACCTTCTGACAATATAATCACAAGAAAACTTATTCCTGATATTTTATCAAAACTTGACCCAAATAGAATTTATCTTCCAAGCTCTCCGTATATTTCAGATAAAATATACGAAAGCAAAATGAAATTAGCACCTGCCGAGGACCATATTTGGGGACCGAGGGATTATTTCAAAAATCCTTATTATTTTACTGCGCAGGCGTATTTTGCCTCCGAAATCGGATACCACGGCTCGCCTTGCGTAAAATCTATTAAAAAGTTTATATCTAATGATAAGCTATTTGACTGTAAGAGCGATGAATGGTTGGCGCACGCAACCTGTGCAGAGCCGAGTATGAATTCACCGTACGCTTATAGGATTGAGCTTATGTTTACACAAATTAAATTTATGTTTGGCAACCGACCCGAAAAATTACAAGACTTTGTTATTGAAAGCCAAATTTGTCAAGCGGAGGCAATGAAGTTTTTTGTTGAAAGTTTCCGCTCAAAGAAATGGCGAAAAACAGGGCTTATTTGGTGGAACTTGGTTGACGGTTGGCCGCAATTTTCCGATGCTGTTATAGATTATTATTATAATAAAAAGGCGGCATTTGAATATATAAAGCGTTCACAAGAGCCACTTTGCCTTATGTTCAAAGAACCTGAAAATGAAAAATTAACTCTTGTGGCTGTTAATGATTTTCTTGAAGATAAATCTGTGCCTTTTACTGTTGAAGATGCAAACACAAGTGAGGTTATCCTAAACGGTAACGCAACCGTAACCGGAAACAGTGTAGTAGAAATCGGCGATATTCCGTTTGGTAACAAAACACACATTTACATTATTAAATGGAAAGTTGATGACAAAGAATATCTTAACCACTACCTTTCCGGAAAAGCCCCGTATAATCTTAATGAATATCTTACTCTAATTAAGTGTGCGGAATTTGATTTCAACGCTTTTTGGAAAGTTTAATAACTTTTTGAAGGACTGATTTCTTGTGCAAATATATGAAAAAAGAGCAAAAGATTTGCTCGAAAAGATGACGCTTAAAGAAAAAATAGGGCAGTTGGCTCAGAATGTTTACGGATTTAATGCTTATACCCGTGACGAAAATAATAAAATTGTTTTGACCGAAGAATTTAAGAATTATGTAAAAAAATACGGCGGAATAGGAATGCTTAATAATTATTTCCGTGCTGACCCATGGACTAAACGAAGTTACAAAACCGGCGGAATAATTCTTTCCGAGCGTGAAGAGGCATATAACATTCTTCAAAAGTTTATCGTAGAAGAAACAAGACTCGGTATTCCGGTAATCATCGAGGAAGATGCTCCTCACGGCAGACAGGTATTAGACAGTGTTCTTTATCCGCTTAACTGTAATGCCGGATGTTCGTTTAATCCCGAACTTTACAGAAAAGTTGCAGAAGAAATCGGAACAGAATCTAAATTAGGCGGAGTTATGCTCCCGTATCTTTCCCTGCTCGATATGTCGATGGACCCGAGGTGGGGAAGAAGCGAAGAATGTTTTTCCGAAGACCCGTATTTGGCATCAAAATTGGCAGAAGCCGGTGTTGAGGGAATGAATGATGCCGAAAATATGGTTTGCTGTAAGCATTTTGCAGGTCAAGGGGCAACCCTTGGCGGACATAACGGCGGTATAACAAGCATAGGCGAGCGTGAACTTCGTGAAATTCATCTTCCTGCTGCTAAATCGGCTGTTGATGCGGGTTGCGATTTTATTATGGTTGCATATAACGAAATTGACGGAGTACCGTGTCATAGTAATTCATATTTGCTTAATGATGTTTTAAGAAATGAATTCGGGTTTGACGGCGTTTTGCGTTCTGACGGTTGCGCTATTGATAAATTAGAACAAATAACGGGCGGAAACCGTGAACTTTCGGCGGCTATGGCTCTAAAATCCGGTGTTGATTGCAGTTTGTGGGACGAATCTTACGAATATCTTGAAGATGCAGTAAATCACGGACTTATAAGCGAATCTGATATTGATAAAGCGGTTTTGCGTTTGCTTATAAAAAAATTCAAATGCGGCATAATGGACAAACCGTATTTAGAAGAAAATCATCAGTCGCAAAAATATATTGAATCGGAAAAAGGGCAGAAAATTGCATACGAAATGGCAACAGAAAGTCTTGTTTTACTTAAAAACGACAGTGTTTTGCCTTTGAAAGCAAATCAAAAGGTTTTGCTTATAGGAGAAAATTTAGGTAATATTTATTATCTTTTGGGTGATTATTCATCCGAGAGGAAAAATAACATTTCGGTTAAAGAGGTATTTTCAGTCAGCGGAGCCGATTATATCGAGGGTTGGAACTTTGAAAACGGCATAACGGTATCGCCCGATAAGCTTCAAGATGCGGTAAATAAAGCCGATGTTGTGGTATTCGGTTGCGGCGGAAGCAGTGTAAGAGATTTTGAAAGCCAATATAACGGTGCAGGTACATTAAAAAAGACTGCGAATTATATGGATTGCGGCGAGGGGTGCGACCTTGCATCACTTAATTTGCATCATTCACAAACAGAACTTATAAAAGAAATAAAAAAATCAGGCAAGCCGATTGTAAGCTTGGTTATCGGGGGAAGAGCATATATTCTTGACGAAATATGCAATAATTCAAATTCTGTTATTTATTGCGGTTATCCGGGTCAAGAGGGTGCAAAGGCAATTTTCGATACGGTTTACGGAAAAGTAAACAATTTCGGCAGATTAGCTGTGTCTTTCCCGAAAAATGCAGGACAGTTACCAATAAATTATAATCGGAAATCTAAATCGGATTATGTCGATATTGATGATAATCCGTTGTTTGAATTCGGATACGGTCTTTCTTATTCCGATTTTAAGTTCAGCGATTTTCTTATAGAAGAAAAAAATCTTAACGAAATTGAAAACGGCGAAGCTATAACTGTTTCCTTCAAAGTGAAAAATATTTCTTCTTGCAAAGGTAAAGCTGTGCCGCAGATTTATATTCGCAGAATAGGCGGAACAGTAACGCATAGATTAAAGGAATTGTGTGATTTTTGCAAAGTAGAGTTAGAAGCAGATGAAGAAAAAGAAATCAAACTTTTAATTAAAAAAGATTCGCTTTTGGAGTGGTCGGTTAATAAAAAATATGAACTGTTTGACCTTGATTTACGAATTATGCTTGGAGAATCAAGCGAAAGAATACTTTTTGAGGAAACAATTAATCTTAATTGAGTTTTATGTTGCCTTGTGTTATTCGTCGGAAATCGTGCCTAAATGTTGGTATACCTTTTTATAGAATACAGTTTATTTTGAAAACAAGGTGAGAATATAAATGAAAAAAATGCTCAATATAGATTATTTCGGCGATAGTCATCCTCTTCATTCGCTTGACATATATTTTCCTGACATAACGGATTTTTATACTATCGTTTATTTTCACGGCGGCGGCCTTAAAGAAGGTAATAAGGATGAAGTGTTGAAATTTATGTCGCTTGTTGATAAGGGTATTTGCATTGCTTCTGTGGCATACAGGCTTATTCCCGATGCTGAATTTCCCGATTTTTTATATGATGGTGCTAAAGCAGTTTCGCATATAATTGAAAATATTAAGGAATTTGGCGGAAACGGAAGGATTTTTATTGCCGGTTCATCAGCAGGTGCATATATTACAATGATGCTTTGTCTCGATAGGTCATATCTTGAAGATTATGGCGTGCCGAAAAATGCTATATGCGGATTTATTTCCGAAAGTGCGCAGCAGTTTGCGCATTTTAATCTGCTTGAACAAAGAGGATTTGATTCAAGACTTGAGCGGATAGATGAAACGGCACCGTTTTATTATGTAAAAAACGGAATTAGTATTAAACCGTTATTATTGTTATACTATTCAGACGATATGCCTTGCAGACCTGAGGAAAACCAATTGATGTTTAAGTCAATTAAGCGCTTTTTGCCGGAAAACAGTATTGTTGATATATGTGAAATTGAGGGTGAACACTGTCATCCTCATAATATATACACGCTTATTGATGCAATATATGGTTTTATTTGTAAATGCGTTGTATTTCAGAAATAGACATATTGATAAAATAAACGGTTCTTTGTGATAGAATAATTAAAACAATCTAAGCGAAAGCGAGGAATATTATATGTTTTCAACTTTTATTAAAGCCACAAATGAATATTGCACTCTCGAAAATTTCGTGTCTGCACCTTATTTCAGGCATACATTTTTTGTAGATGATACGGTAGCTTGTGCAACACTTTATATAACAGGTGTTGGATTTTACGATGCAAGTGTAAATTCTAAAAACATCACAAAGGGAATTTTGGCACCGTATATCAGCAATCCTGACGATATTGTTTATTATGATAAATACGATATTACCGATAAACTCTTCTCGGGGAAAAATGTTTTAACAGCGGTTATCGGTAACGGAATGAAAAATGCGTTCGGCGGCTATATGTGGGATTTTGATAAGGCATCGTTTAGAGGTGCGCCGTGTTTTTCTTTTCGCATAGATATTGAATATAAAAACGGTAAAACTCTTACGGTAGAGCCATCTCAAAAAACGAAAACACATCCGTCACCGATTATTTTTGATGACCTGCGTCACGGTGAATACTATGATGCAAGACTTGAAATTGATAATTTTGACAGCGTCGATTTTGATGACAGTTTATGGAATAATTCGCTTATCGCCGAAATGCCGTCAGGCGAGCAAAAGCTTTGCGAAGCCGATGCTGTTACCGAAGTTGAACGAATAAAGCCGGTCAAAATTTTTGAATTTGAAGATAGCTATGTTTATGATTTCGGTGTTGATTTTGCGGGACTTTGTGAATTAAAAATCAATAATTCTTTTGCCGGACAAAAAATCATAACAAGATATTTTGAAACATTAGTAGACGGAAAACCGTTTCTTGATAATGTGAGATTTACGGTTGACGAAAGGACGGCAGATTATCAGAAAAATATTTATTATTGCAGCGGTAAGGAGTGCGAAACCCATATACCGAAATTTACATACGAAGGTTTCAGATATGTTTTAGTTACGGGAATAACAAAAGAGCAGGCAACATCCGATTTGCTGACATATATCGTTTACAGTTCTAATAAGAGAATTAACGGCAACTTTTCATGTGATAATGAAATAATCAATAAAATTCAAGTGGCAACATTGCGTTCCGATATTTCAAATCTTTATTATTTCCCGACCGACTGTCCGCATAGAGAAAAGAATGGATGGACAGCCGATGCCGCTATCAGTGCCGAACAAATGCTTATGAATATTGCTCCCGAAAATTGCTATAAAGAGTGGTTGAGAAATATTTATAAGGCAATGAATAGCGAGGGCGCCCTGCCCGGCATTGTGCCTACGGGCGGCTGGGGATTTGATTGGGGCAACGGTCCTGCTTGGGATATTGTAATAGTAAATCTGCCTTACTATACATATCTGTACCGAGGCGATGAAGAAATATTAAAAGAGTCGGTTGAGCCGGTAAACAAATATATTCATTATCTTTACAGCAGATTAAACAGTGACGGTCTTCTTGAAATAGGACTTGGCGATTGGGCTGAACCTGATTTACAGTCCCATCTTTTCAAAACTCCGCTTGTCGTAACCGATTCTGTTGTTACAGTCGATATTTTAAGAAAAGCACAATTTATTTTTGAAAAATTAAATAAAAACGAATACATTGATTTTGCAAAGATGTTTGAGGATAAACTCACTAAGGCGATAAGAGAAAATTTGATAGACCATGAAAAATGCGAGGTTATAGGTAATACACAAACGGCACAGGCGATGGGTCTTTACTATGGAATGTTCAGTGAAGACGAGTATGAAAAAGCATTTCAAAAATTCTTAAAATTGATAGAAGAAAAAGATAACCACTGTCATTGCGGTGTGGTTGGCGGAAGCATATTTTATCACCTTTTGGCAGATAACGGATATGTAGATTTAGCACTTGATATTATAACAACAACCGATTTTCCGTCTTACGGAAACTGGATTTCAAGAGGCGCTACAACGCTTTGGGAAACATATCGAAAAGAGGGGGAAGAGATTGACTCTCTCAATCATCATTTTTGGGGATTTGTCAGCGCTTGGTTTTACCGATATCTTGCAGGTATAAATATAAATCCTAACAAAAACAACACCAAAGAAATTTTGTTAAGCCCTGTTTTTACCGATAAACTTAACGAAGTAAATGCAAAATATAATACTGTTTGCGGTGAAATGTCGGTTTGTTGGAAGAGGGAAAACGGCATTATTACATTTTTTGCAGATTTACCCGAAAATCTTAATTGCAGTTTGGCTTTGCAAAGAGGTTTTTGCTTCGAAAATTCTGATGAAAAGTCGCTACAACTAAAAAACAAAGTGGTTTTGAAAATTAAGAAATCGGCTTAATTATTGTAGTAAACGAGGAGAAAACTATGAAAATATTATCTATCGGAAACAGTTTTTCGCAGGACGCACACTGCTATATGCATAGGTTAGCTGAGTTTAACGGACTTAATGTTCAAACGACTAATTTATATATTGGCGGTTGCTCTCTTGAACATCATATTTATTGTTTTGATAACAATAGCAAGGAATATGATTTTGAATCTAACGGAGGTGCCGGAATCAAAAAAGTAACACTTCTTGAAGGGCTAAAATCAGACGAATATGATATTGTTACTTTGCAACAGGCAAGTAATTTGAGCGGAATGCCCCAGACATATTTTCCATATCTTGAAAAACTCATTGAAATTTGTAAAGAAAATCAACCCAATGCAGAAATTATGTTTCATAAAACATGGGCTTATGAAAAGGATTTTAATTCCTTACATTTTGAAAAGTATAATAACAATCAGTATGAAATGTACAGAAGAATAACCGACTGTAATGAAATGGTGAATAAAGTTTACGGCTTGCCGATTATACCCGTTGGAACTGTTATTCAAAAAATCAGAGAGGAAATCCCCGATTTTGATTATGGTAACGGCGGAAAATCTCTTTGCCGTGACGGTTTTCACCTTACATACGATTACGGCAGGCTTATCGCCGCTTATGTATGGTTAAGAACTATAACAAAAAAGCCGATTAAGTTAAACGGCTTTGAAAACTTTGATTTAGATGTAACAAATAAAATAACCGAGTTGACGGGAGAAATTATATGAAAAAAGTATTGCTTTTGGGAGATTCAATACGCATGGGGTATCAGGAAAAAGTAGAAGAACTCTTAAAAGATGAGTATAAAGTCTACTATCCTGTTGACAACGGCAGATTTGTATCGTATACTTTATGGCAGGCAAATCAAATGTTTAAGAAATACGGACATTTTGATATTGTTCATTGGAATAACGGCTATTGGGATATGAATATCGAAGCACCGATGAAAGAGGCAATGACACCGATAGACGAATACACTTATTTCTTAAAAAGAATAATCCGGTTATGCCGTGAGAATTCAGATAAAATTATTTTTGCAACAACTCTTCCAGTACCTATGCAAGGTTTGTCCTCTGATGTAACCGATACAGGGGGCAACATAAGCTATAATAACGATTGGGTGCGTCAATACAACGATGCGGCAATTAGAGTAATGAACGAAGAAAATGTTTTTGTAAATGATTTATACAGTTTGGCACTTAAAGATGAAAATTTTTATAAATGCCCTGACAAATTGCATTTAACATCACAAGGATACAACATTTGTGCAAATATGATAGCTGATATTATTAAGGAAGTTGACAACAAATGAAATTTATTAAAGTAAAATCGTATGAACAGATGAGCAGACAAGCCGCAAATATCATTTCGGCGCAGGTAATAATAAAACCCGACTGTGTTTTGGGACTTGCAACCGGCTCATCACCGATAGGAACATATAAACAACTTATAAAATGGTACGAAAAAGGCGATATTGACTTTTCTTGCGTCCGCTCTGTTAATCTTGACGAATATTTGGGACTTGACGGCGAAAACACACAAAGTTACCGCTATTTTATGGACACAAATTTCTTTAACCACATAAATATAAAGAAAGAAAACACATTCGTGCCAAACGGTAAAGCGAAAGATACCGATAAAGAATGTGAGAAATATGACGCCAATATAAAAAGCTTAGGCGGAATTGATTTGCAACTTTTGGGAATAGGTCTTGACGGTCACATCGGCTTTAATGAGCCGGCTGATTCTTTCGAGAAAAGCACTCATGTTGTAGATTTGCATCAGTCAACAATAGATGCAAATTCAAGATTTTTCGAAAAGACAGAAGATGTGCCTAAAAAAGCAATTACTATGGGTATGGTTTCCATAATGCAGGCAAAGAAGATACTTCTGATTGCTAACGGAAAGAATAAAAAAGAAATATTAAATAAAGCGTTTTTCGGTCCCATTACACCGAAAATTCCTGCTTCTATTTTGCAACTTCATCCCGATATAACGGTCATTTACAGCGAGGAATAATAAATGTATAAATTAGGTATAGATTTGGGCGGAACGAATATAGCCGTCGGAGTGGTAAATAAAAATAATAAGATTATTTCAAGAGCAAGCGTGCCGACCTTTCTTCCTGCCTCTGCCGAAATAATTGTTAAAAAAATCGTAAACGCATCTATGGACTGCTTAAAGAAAGCAAACCTTACACTAAAAAATATATCTGCTATCGGTCTTGGAACACCGGGCGCTGTTGACAGTAAAAACGGTATTGTCCTTTTTGCAAATAATTTAGATTTCAACAATGTACCGCTTGGTAGTATGCTTAAAAAAGAGTTCGGTATGCCTGTCTTTTGCGAAAATGATGCCAATGCCGCAGCATACGGAGAATATTTAGTAACCGACAATAAGGAAGATACACTTGTAGCCATTACAATCGGTACGGGTATCGGCGGCGGAGTTATTATCGACGGAAAACTTTATTCGGGTAATAAATATTCGGGCGGAGAACTCGGACATATGGTAATAAACTTTGAAGGTAATCTTTGCAGCTGCGGAAGACACGGTTGCTACGAAACCTACGCATCTGCTTCGGCACTTATAAGACAAACAAAAGAAGCCATGCAAAAAGACCTTTTAAGTAAGATGTGGGAACTTTGCGAGGGTAAAATAGATAATGTAACAGGCAAGACCGCTTTTGACGCAGCACGGCTCAACGATAAAACCGCAAAAGAGGTCGTAGAACAGTATGCCGATTACATTTCAATCGGACTTGTTGATATAATTAACACATTCGGCCCTGCAACAATTTGCATTTCGGGCGGTGTTTCAAAAGAGGGAGAACCGCTTATAAAACTGATAAATAAGCATATTAAACTAAATAATCCCGTTAATTGCCAAACAACCGTTTGTATAGCAAAGCTCGATAACGATGCGGGTATAATAGGCGCCGCAAATCTTGATTTGTTGCAACAATAAATTTTCGGAGAAGTGTTATGAGTGAAGATATTTTATTTAGTATAGCAGATAATTTTGTTATTGAAGGTACACCTGAAACCATTGAGCCGACAGGACACGGACATATAAATAATACATATTTGGTAGTAACCGACCTTAATAAAAGATATATTCTTCAAAGAATAAGCGATGCATTCGATATAAAATCTCTTATGAAGAATATTGACGCCGTAACATCGTTTATGGCGCTTAAATCCGAAAACCCCGAAAGACAAATGCATCTTATTCATACCAAAAATGATAAGAGCTATTTTGCGCATGAGTCGGGCAATTACCGTGTTTTTAATTTTGTTGAGGATAGTATTTGTATGGATGCTCCCGAAACAACGGATGACTTTTTTGAAAGTGCCATTGCTTTCGGAACATTCCAAAAACTACTTGAAGACTTTCCTGCAAAAACACTTTCTGAGCCGATAAAGAATTTTCATAATACAGTTGATAGGTATAGAATATTTAAGGAAACGCTAAATAAAGATACTTGTAACAGAGCAAATCATGTTAAAAATGAGATAGAATTTGCTCTTAATAGGGAAGAAAAAGCCGGAACTCTCCAAAGAATGCGGGAATTAGGTGAAATTCCCGTCCGAGTTACGCATAACGATACAAAACTTAATAATGTACTCTTTGATAAATACACAAGAAAATCGCTTTGCGCTATCGACCTTGATACCGTTATGCCAGGACTTTCGGTTTACGATTTCGGCGATGCTATCCGCTTTGGTGCCGCAACGGCGGCGGAGGACGAAAAAGACCTTTCTAAAATGACTGTTGACCTTGATATGTTCAGAGCATTTACAAGGGGATATATTACCTCCTGCAACCTCGAAAAAAGTGAGATTGACAATCTTGTTTTGGGTGCCGAAATAATGACTCTTGAATGCGGAGTTAGATTCTTAACCGACTATTTGGACGGCGATAATTATTTCCATACAACCTATGAAGGACAAAATCTCGATAGATGCAGAACACAGTTTAAGCTTGTAAGTGAAATGGAAAAGCACGAAGAAGAAATGAGAAAAATCGTTTTAGAGGAAGTCGCAAATAAATGATTATTAAAAATGCGAATTTAGACGGTAAACTTATAAACATAGTGATAGAAAACGCAGTTATAACCGATATAACTGAAAATAATGTGTCGGGCGAAGTGATTGATGCAAAGGGTTACTATGTAATTCCGGGGCTTATCGATGTTCATACCCACGGCATTATGGGATATGATACAATGGATGCCGATTTTTGCAATATGTGTAAATACTATGCCGAAAACGGTACAACATCATTTTTGCCGACAACTATGACTATGGGTTATGATGACCTTAAAAAGGTTACAAACGCCAAAACCGATTTTGACGGTGCAAATATTTTGGGCTTTCATTTTGAGGGACCTTATATTTCGCCTAAATATAAAGGTGCGCAAAACGAAAAGTATATTAAAAAACCGAATATAGAAGAATTTAATGAATTTAGAAATGTAAAAATGATTACCGTAGCACCCGAAATTGAGGGTGCATTTGAATTTATAAAAGAGGTAAGCAAAAGTGCGGTTGTTTCACTCGGTCATACCGACTGCGATTATGAAACCGCAATAAAGGCGATAGAAAACGGTGCAAACTGTTTAACTCATACATTTAATGCAATGCCCCCTTTGCATCATAGAAATGCAGGGCCAATCGGCGCAGCTGTTGAAAAGCAAATTTATGCGCAGATTATCTGCGACGGACTTCATATAAGTAAGCCCGTAATATTAGCGGCATATAAGATGTTCGGCGCTAAAAGAATGTGCCTTATAAGCGATAGTATAAGACCTGCAAAATTACAAGACGGCGAATACGAATCGGGCGGACTCCCCGTATTTGTAAAGGATAATTCAATCCGACTTAAAGACGGAACTTTGGCAGGAAGCCACGCCTGCCTTATGGACTGCGTAAAAAAAGCAATAGAGTTCGGAATACCGAAAGTTGATGCAATAAAAATGGCAACCGAAACTCCTGCAAACCTTTTAGGTATAAATAAAGGTAAGGTCGAGAAAAACTTTGATGCAGACCTGCTGATAGTTGATGACAACTTAAATATAAAAACCGTAATTATCGGCGGAGAAGTGTTCAAATGATAACTTTAAGTAATGAATTTTTAACTGCAAAATTTGCTGAAACAGGCGCCGAGCTTAAAAGTCTTGTCTATAACAATGATGAATATATTTGGCAAGGTGATAAAAATATATGGGGCAATTCGTCTCCCGTTTTGTTTCCAATTTGCAGTGGCTTAAAAGATGATACATTTTACCATAACGGAAAGTCTTATAAACTCGAAAAGCACGGCTATGCAAGCAATAGCCTTTTTGAAATTGAAGACTTAAAAAAAGATACTGTAACCTTTCTTTTAAGAGAAACCGAAGAAAGTCTTAAAAAATACCCGTTTTGCTATGAACTTCGTGTTATTTATTCGCTTGTCGGTAAGAAATTAGAGGTTGAATATAGGGTTAAAAACCTATCAAGCGAGGATATGCCGTTTTCGATAGGGGCGCACGAGGGTTATTGTTTTAAGGGCGGAACAGAACAGTGTGAAATTGAGTTTTCAAAAACCGAAGACCTGAACACTTGTGTGTTAGACGGCGATTTGTTAAGTTATGAGAAAAAAAGTATTGCAGAAAACTGCGATACCCTTAAAATAAAAAACGAATATTTTAAGGACGATGCTTTGATATTTGACGATTTGAAGTCAAGAGAGGTTGCGCTTAAAAGCAGAGTTACCGAAAAGGGAATAAAACTTAATTTCCCCGATTTTCCGTATTTTCTTATTTGGAGCATACCGAATGCCGAGTTTTTGTGTCTTGAACCGTGGAGCGGTATCACCGACTATGTTGATACAAACCAAGAACTTAAAAACAAAAAGGGCATAAACATTCTTCCCGCAAACGAAGAAAAATGTTTTTCGCATAGCATTGAGATATTGAACACTTAAAGCATTTTATGTTATTTTTAAGGCACGATATATACATATAAAAAAGTGCTTGACAACTATACTTAAAAGTTGTAACATAATTTTATATGGAATTTGTGCCTTTAATTAGGATGTGCTGATTTGCAAAGAAAAATTATAATTGATAATTTGGAAAAGTCACCGATTATAGCCGCAACCGATAAAAACGGTTGGGAAACGGCACTTTTATCCGATGCTGAAATTCTTTTTCATCTTAATGCGAATATTATGACGATTAAGGATGAAATCAAGTCGGCGAAAGAAAAAAACAAACTTGTTTTTGTTCATATCGACTTGGCTGACGGTATAGGACGGGATAAAACGGGTATTTGTTGGCTTAAAAATTTAGAGGTTGACGGTATAATAAGTACTCGTACAAATTTAATAAGAAATGCCAAGGAATGCGGTCTTTTGACTGTTCAGCGCTTCTTTGTTTTGGATTCAAAGGGTATGCATTCAATTATTGAAACGATTGATAATACCAAACCTGATTTAATCGAGATTATGCCGGGTGTTATTCCAAAAGCCCTTAAACTTATTTCGGAAAGGGGCATTCCGGTTATTGCCGGCGGTCTTATCGAAACAAAACAGGAGATTATGTCGGCATTAGATAGCGGTGCGATTGCCGTTTCAACCGGCAAAAAAGACCTTTGGACATTATAAAATTTAATATTATCTGCGGAGATTAAGAGAGCAGGAAAAGTAAAACGGATGAAAAATTGCCGTCTTATTTTTCTGCTCTATTTTTTTGCAATAATATACAAATAATATAAATAAAAAATGGGAGAAACAATTATGTTTGATGTAGCAATTATCGGCGCCGGAGTTATCGGCGGAGTGCTGGCAAGAGAACTTACAAAGTACAAATTGTCGGTATGTATTCTTGAAAAAGAAAACGATGTCGCAATGGGTGCAAGTAAGGCGAACAGCGGTATTATCCACGGCGGATATGACCCGAATCCCGGTACACTTAAAGCCAAAATGAATACCGAGGGTGTTCCGCTTTTATATGAAGCAGCAAAAGAACTTAATGTACCTTATAAAAATAACGGCTCACTTATCGTCGCTTTCGGTAAAACAGAAGAAGATGTTATTGAAAAACTTTATTACCGTGGAATTAAAAACGGTATCAGCGGAATGAAAATTTTATCGGGTGATGAGGCAAGAGAACTTGAACAGAATTTATCACCTAATGTTACAAAGGTGCTTCTTGTTACAAATTCAGGAATAATTTGTCCTTATGCTTTAACGATCGCCGCTGTCGGCAACGCTATGGATAACGGTGCAAAGCTTCTTACAAATTATTGCGTAAAAAATATTAAAAAGACTGATACTGAGTTTTTAGTTTGCTCGCAAGACGGCAGACAAATTGAGGCAAAATATCTTGTAAACTGTGCCGGCGGTTTTGCAGATAAAATTGCCGAAATGCTCCAAGATAAGTTTTTTGATATAATACCTCGTGCAGGAGAATATATGTTGCTTGATAAAAACGAGGGCAAAACGGTATCGCATACTATTTTTCAGGCACCAACCGAAAACGGAAAAGGCATTCTTGTTACTCCGACTGCGGACGGAAATCTGCTTATCGGACCTACCGCAGTAGAGGTAGCAACTGCCGAAAGCACCGAAACTACAACCAACGGGTTAAATACAGTTGAGTTGCTTGCCATAAAAAGTGTGCCAAGTGTTAATACAAGAGCGGTAATAACTGCTTTTTCCGGTGTCCGTGCATCCGAAAAAAACGGCGACTTTATTATAAAAGCATCAGACAAAGTTAATAATCTTGTTCATGTAGCGGCTATTGATTCTCCGGGACTTACCTCTTGTGTTGCGATTGCCCGCTATACCGTTAACATACTAAAAAATATCGGACTTACGCTTTATGAAAATAAGGATTTTAACGGCAACCGAGAAGATACCCACGCTTTTCGTAAAATGACCGATGAAGAAAAAGATGCATATATAAAGAAAAATCCAAAATACGGTAAAATAGTATGCCGTTGTGAAGAAATAAGCGAGGGCGAAATTGTTGATGCCATTCATAGAAATCCAGTACCCACCGATGTAGACGGCATAAAGCGCCGTACACGCACAGGTATGGGAAGATGCCAAGGCGGTTTTTGCGCTCCGTATGTTATGAAGCTTATTGCCCGTGAAACAAACAAAGATTTGACAAATATCTCAAAGAAAGGCGACGGCTCTGATATGGTTGTCGGTAAATTATAAGGTGAAAATTATGATAGAACACGATATAGTTGTTGTCGGCGGAGGTCCTGCCGGTATGGCTGCTGCTGTCGCTGCTTACAATAACGGTGTAACTGATGTTGTAATTATCGACCGTGAAGAAAGCTTGGGCGGAATATTAAAGCAGTGTATTCATAACGGCTTCGGACTTCACAAATTAGGCAAAGAACTAACAGGCCCCGAATATGCCGCAACTTATGAGAAAATGGTGTTAGAGCGTAATATTAAGGTTTATTACGAAACTATGGTAACAAATGTTTCAAAGGACAAAATTGTTACCGCCCAAAACAAAGACGGCGTTTTGAAAATAAAAGCAAAGGCAATAATTCTTGCTATGGGTTGCAGAGAGAGAAGCCGTGGGGCGCTTAATATTCCCGGTACCCGTCCTGCCGGTGTTTACAGTGCAGGAACTGCACAAAAATTAGTAAACTGTATGGGATATTCGGTAGGCAAAAAGGTTGTTATTTTAGGTTCGGGCGATATAGGACTTATTATGGCAAGAAGAATGTCATTAGAGGGTGCAAAGGTTGAGGCGGTTTGCGAAATAATGCCGTATTCGGGCGGACTTACGAGAAATATTGTGCAGTGCCTTGAAGACTTTAATATTCCGCTTTATCTTTCTACCACCGTTGCCGAAATTCACGGAAAAGAGAGAGTAGAAGGTGTTACTATCGCAAAGGTAGACGAAAACCGCCGTGTTATCGAATGCACAAAAAGATATATACCTTGTGACACTTTGCTTTTGTCGGTTGGTCTTATTCCCGAAAACGAACTGACAAGAAATGCTGACATTCCGATTGATAATATCACAAGCGGTGCGCTTGTAGACGAATACCGTCAAACCGAATCAGAGGGCATTTTCGCCTGCGGAAATGTTTTGCAGGTACACGACCTTGTTGACTATGTATCTGACGAGGCGGAGCTTGCAGGCATAGGCGCAGTTAAGTATATAAACGGCGAACTTAAAAGTAAAAATACTGTAAAAACAACTGCCGGAAACGGTGTGCGCTATGTTCTGCCTCAAAGAGTTTCGGTAGATAAATGCGAAGATGTTTCTCTTTTCCTTCGTGTTGTAAAGCCGTTCGGAAAAGTAAAATATACCGTAAAATCGGGCAATGAAATTTTGCTTACAACCTTACGGCTTCGTGCCGCACCGGGTGAAATGGAAAAATTAGTTCTTAAATCGGATAAACTTTCGCTTGTGAAAGACGAAATCACCGTTAGCTTGGAGGAAGTACAATGAAAAAGAATATAACATGTATTATTTGCCCCCGTGGTTGTGCAATTACTGCCGAAATTGATAACGGCAATATTAAGATTATCGGCAACGGCTGTAAGCGAGGTGAAGAGTACGCAAATAATGAATGTACCAATCCGACAAGAACCGTAACATCCTCGGTTGTTGTCAGCAATCGGGAAGATACAATGGTAAGCGTTAAAACTGTAAATCCCATACCAAAGGATAAAATTTTTGATATTATGAAAGAAATTCGCTTAAAAAAAGCTGTTGCTCCTGTCAAAACAGGTGATATAATAATAAAAGATATTTACGGAACTAATGTTGTTGCAACAAAGAATATAAATTAAGGGGAAAACAATGGATATTGCAAAGCTTAAAAGCGTGGAACTATTTTTGTTTGATATGGACGGTACGCTTTATATTGGCGATAAGCTTTTTGATTTTACGCCTAAGCTTCTTCGTGCTATTCGTGAAAAAGGCAAAAAGTATCTGTTTATAACAAACAATTCATCAAAAAGCGTTTCGGCGTATGTTGATAAGTTAAACAGTTTAGGGATAGATGCCGAGCCAAAAGATTTTTTAACATCGTCGCAGGCAACCGCTTTTTATCTTAAAAAACATTATCCCGATAAAACACTTTATGTTTGCGGAACAAAATCGCTTAAAGACGAATTATCTCAAAACGGTTTTAGTATTACTGAGGATACCGAAAAAACCGAATGTATCGTTATGGGATATGATACAGAACTTACATATAAAAAACTTGATGATGTATCAAAAATGCTTTGTACGAGAGATTTGCCCTATATTGCGACTAACCCCGACTATGTTTGTCCAACAGAATACGGTAGTGTTCCCGATTGCGGAAGCGTTTGCGATATGATATTTAATGCAACAGGCAAACGGCCTGTATTCATCGGAAAACCGTCGCCGTTGATGATAGAACTTGCAATGCTAAAGGAAAATACAACAAAAGAAAAAACTGCCGTTGTCGGCGATAGAATCTATACTGATATTAAAAGCGGTCTAAATGCGGGTGCAATAGGCGTTCTTGTTATGAGCGGGAAACAACAAAAGAAATTTTAGAAGAAAGCTCTGATAAACCCGATTTTGTTTTTGATAATGCAGGGGAAATAATAAAGTTGCTTATGTAACAAAGCAGTTGAGTAACCGGAATATTATAAAATATACATCTAAAGGGGGCAAGACTGTAATTAACACTTATTTATGACAGCACCCGATTTTAGTGGTTACTGGTGATATAATCAAAACTGGCATTTGCAAATTGCAAATGCCAGTTTGTTGCTATTGTAATGCTTTCAAAATTTGTGTTAAATAAATTTTGAAAAATAAATGAATTTTACGATAAAACCGTCAAATTTAAGATATATTGTATAGCAATGTTAAGTCCGCTTTGCAGACTGTCTTTTGCTAAATATTCCTCTGTTGTATGTTCACCCGAACCGTTGGCTGCGCCGACGGCGATTGCCGGAATGCCCAAGGAAAGCGGAATGTTACAATCGGTTGATGCCGGCCGTCCTACAACCGGAATGCCCGTAACACTTTCGGAAATCTTACAATATTCATTAAACATATTATCTATTATTTCTTGGTTTACACTGTCGGCACACGGGCGGTCTCCGATTTTTTCAACAGTAATTTCACATGAATTATCGTTTGCATTTTCAAAAATCTTTTCAAATTCATTTTGCATTATCGCTAAACATTCAACATTATCCGAGCGGTATTCGCAAAGCATTTGTGCGCTTTGTGCAATAGCATTTACCGATGTTCCGCCCGAAATAATACCTACATTATAGTTTTCAATAACTGCACCGTTGATACAAGCACAATTATAATCGGAACAAATGACACCGATTATGTTTCAATAACCGGTTGCACTAATCCATAATACAAAATAACAACTAACCGCCTGAAAATTTTTCCGGCGGTTAGTATCTTTTTTGAAATAAAAGATGTATAATAGTTATGTTATGATTTTTCTCTCAGAAAGGCATTTGATAAACTTATGACTCATATTGTTATTGATTTTAATAAATCAATCGGAAAAATTAAGGCAATGCACGGCATAGGTCAACCACCGCTTGTTGATGCGGATACCGATTTTTTTTACTACCTGAAAGAAGCGCATATTCCTTATTCCCGTTTGCATGATGTCGGCGGAATGTACGGTATGCATCTCTTTGTGGATATACCCAACATTTTTAAGTATTTTGACGCCGATGTAAACGATGTCGCTTCTTACGATTTTACCTTTACGGATATTTTGATAAAGGGTTGATTGATAATAATGTTGAGCCGTATTTCAGATTAGGTGTAACTATTGAAAGTTACCATAAAATCGTATCAAAAAGAATTTTTCTGCCTAAGGATTATCAAAAATGGGCTGAAATTTGCGAGCATATTGTCCGTCATTATAATGAGGGTTGGAATAATGGCTTTTTCTATAACATTACATACTGGGAAATTTGGAATGAGCCCGACGGCCATAAAAAGACCGAAGAAAATGCGATGTGGAAGGGAACAAGGAGGAATATTTCGAGCTTTATAAGTCAACCTCTCTGCATTTAAGAAAATGCTTCGGTAATTCCATTAAAATCGGCGGATACGGCTCCTGCGGATTTTATGTTGCACTTCAAAAGCATAATATAAGCGGCGAAGCTTTCGGTATATCGGAAGAGCTACTTGATTGGAATGACAGAATAGGCGGTTTTTTGGAGTTTTTTAATGCCTTTATTGCGTTTGTAAAAGAAAATAATTTGCCCTTTGATTTTTTCTCTCACCATAGTTATGAAACGGTAAAAAACAATCTTATTATGCAAAAATACTGCGAAAAATTGTTAGAAGATGCAGGATTTGGCGATACCGAAATCCACTTTAATGAATGGAATACCGACCCTGCAAGAGAACATATAGGTACTTCACACGCCTGCGCAAATGCAGTTGCAACTATGATTGAAATGCAAAACACCAAAATGCAGATTATGTGCTACTACGATGCAAGAATGCGACCGAGCAGTTATGCCGGAATGTTTAACTGCTTAACGCAAAAGCCGTATGCCCTTTATTACGGATTTAAGGCGTTCGGCGAATTATATGACCTCGGAACGCAGGTGTATTCAAATTGCGATAATGAGGATATATATGTTCTTGCCGCCAAGGGCAAAGGTGAAAAAGCCGTTTTACTTACTAATATCGGGCATAAGGACACGCTTTCAGTAGATGTCAAATCGATCAAAAAGGCATATTTGATTGATAAAGAGCATCACTATACCAAAATGATATTTAATGAAAATAATTTCGTTCTTGGTAAAAATAAAACAGTCATTTTGTTTATAAAGTAAATTAAAGCATAAAAATAGATATATAAAATGTTAAACGGGCGTTTGCAAGTTGCAAACGCCCGTTTGATGCTTTATTGATGCTGTTAAAATCTATATTGCGGTTTGTCCATTATTAAACATTACTTTTAACCTATACGATTCTTGCGGTTTGATTTCGGTTACTTTCAGTAATTTCGGTGTGTCTGCGGTAAATGCAATATTATCGAACCATACGGAGCTGTTTTACCGGCAAATTACCCGCTAACAATTCGCCGTCAATACCGACCGACGCTTCATATTCATTGTAGTAAACATGAAAATGGGGTTTATTATGTTGAATATTATCATTTCAAAACCATCTATATTTTAACCTAAAATACGATTTCAGTCAAGTATTTTAGATAATCAGACATATGATTTTATCGTATCAAAATTTGCGTCGCAGTAAACAAAGAAAAAGAAAAACAATGACATTATTTGTTTTCAATGTTAATTAGTTAATTATAATAATATTTTTTGGTGACTTAATTTTTAGTTCATTTTTTTTAATGTCAATGAACAACTTACCGTACGGTGTGGGGATAGTAGCATTTATATGTTTTAGTCCGCAAAGGTTAGGTTCAACTGAAATTTTCTTAAATCCGTCAATTAGTTTCAGACCGATAATATTTTCAATTATAAACGATAAAACACCGCTCGACCAACCATGGCAAAGAGAATGTCTGAATCCTTCGTAACAAAATCTACCGTAATCGCCGTGAATATCTTTTTGATTTTCAGAAGGCAAAGTGTCGATTCTGCCGCTTCCGTTAAGCCAAGAAATATCAAAATCTTCCCAAAAAGTTGTGGCACCCCTTGAAATCATACCGCCAAAGTATTTTTTAATCATTTCTATTGATTTTTCGCCACCGGATTTTATATACGCAGAAAGAATATAGTAGGTCATAAAAGTTGAAAATCCGTTTACGCCGTTATTTTCAATGAATTTTACGCCATCGGCTTTCGCTCCGGAAATAATTTGAAATGCTTTAACTTGTTTGGTCTTACAAGGCATATATAAATATTTTTCTAGTTTACTTATTATATTGTCGCAAACCTTTGAACTTTCAAAATAGAGATATTTCTTTGCGGCAAAACAAAGCAAAGCGGCAGTACCGATTTCGGCATCTTTTGTTTCGCAGGTAGGCCAATCGAGGAAGAATGGCATAACTGTATCCTCAAAGTTCATATTACCGTCATTATCAATACTCTTTTCAATATTTTCAAGTGTAGCAAGTGCATATTCTTTATTTTGTTCAAAATAATCCAAATTTCCGCTTATTCTGCAATAATCACAAAGATTTATCACCCACCAAGCAGAATAAGAAGGCATCCAATTCATCCATTCGGTAGGTTTTGTTGAATTTTTAAGTAAGCTTAAAGAATTAGGTATGTTTTCAATATTACCGAAACAGTATAAAGATGTTATGATTTCCTGATGTAAATCACCGCTCCAAACAAGTCTGTCCCGTTTTATTCCGTCCCAAATATATCCGTTTTGAAGATTAAGCTTCAAAGTGTATTTTGCTGTTTCAATTATTTTATTAAGCAACGCATCATTTGTTTTGATTTTTGCTTCAAAAGGGAAGGAGGCAATTTGGCTTACTGCCGTAATACTTTGAACAAGAGCATAATTCTTGCTTTGGAGTTCGATTTTTACAAATCTAAAACCGGTCGATGCGAATTTCAAATCCGACATAAGCGGAACATTTACTGAAAAATCACGGGGCGAATGGTCGTTTGTTGCATTTTTTTCTCCGATATTTGAGTAACATTCACTCAGTGATTCACCGAAAGTAATGCGAAAATCAGCCCCGTTTTCGGCCTCTCTCGTAATAATTCTTATACTGCCGAAAATTTCTTTGCCGAAATCGAGGACAATAAATGAGTCTTTTTTTTGGAACTTTGTAAATCCGTCAGTACCGAACATAACGGATAATTCCCGTTCTTTCATAAGGTTTTCGGCAAAATCAATATTTTTGCTTTCTATTATTCTTGCAGGAAAAATGTTTGTTTCTTCAATTTTTTCATTAATCAGTTTCAATTTAATCTTCCTTTATTTTGAACTGTAAAACCAAACTTCGGTTGATTTCGGGTCATTTATTTGCAATGGGATTCCTGTTTCAAATGATGCTTTTGCGGATATTTCAAAAGAATTACCGTTGGCAGAAATAAAAGTATACGAATTATTTATGTTTAGATTTCTTAGATAGAATTTTGCCTCTGAATCATTTGAATTCGTTTTTCTTGTAACAATTATAACACCTTTGTCTTTTTCAATATCATGGAATTGAGAACCAACCCATTCGATATTTTTCGGTAAAAATGTAATATTGTAATAATCAAAATCAAAATACGCACAAATCTTTTTGTATAAATCAATAAAATTTTCAAATGTTTTGTTTTTTAAGCTATGCTCATCAATATCATATACCGACAGTATAGGTGAAATATGGTAGGTTAATGAGTTTATATCGTTTTTTGCCGTTAAATTGCATCCGATAATCGGGAAATACTTAGTTAAGATATTATTACAGTTTACAAGGGGGAATGCCCATATAGAATAAACTCTTTTCATCATTTCTATATCTAATGAAATGCTGTTATTCTCACCGGATATATTTTCAAAACAAATATTTGGAAATTCGTTTTTTAACATATCCATTGTGTTATACAAGAAATTTATAATTTTTACAAAACAATATTTTTTATCGGAATGATAAGAAATCAGTTCCTCAAAATTAACAACTACGGTATCAACATTGATTTTTGAAAAAGCAGATGCCAGTTTTTCGAAAACAAGTTTGTTGTTTTTCGTGGGTTTATATGGCGAAGAATTTTTGTCGGCGGTTATTCGCAGTGCAATTTTCAGGCCGTTTTTATGTGCAGTTTCAGATATTTTGGCAATTGTTTTGACTTGCGTTACCGAATAGAGTTCTTGATAATCGCAAATAGTATAAATATACTTATTCTCAATCTTTTTGTTTAGCGAAAGAATCTTTGATTTCAATTTATCAACAGATATGTCGGTCGATATAGGATATTTAATTGTCATTCGTTCATTTTGATGTTTGAAAAAATCGTTATGAATTTTCGATGATAAAAATCTGCGCCACTTATTATTTGCACCTATTTTATCATTTTTGAACATCATAATGTAAATGGAAGCAGTTCTTAAACATTCGCCTTTTGAAAGGGAAAAAGATGAATCATTTATGAAGATTTTTATCTTAAAACCTTCATTTGTCATACTTACATCGCAGTTCCATTTTCCGGTCCATCCGATTGCAACAAAATATCCCTCTCCGTTTCTCGAAAAGCTTAAAAACGGCAACACTCTGTTATTGTCTTCCGAGCAAGAAGAAAAAGAGATTTTATCATTTATTTGAATTGTTGTTGAATTTTCGTATGCATATTCGTATGAGTTGTTGGCAAATCTTACTGTTTTTATTGTAGCTTCGTTTTTGAATGTATTATTCATCAAATCGGGAACAAGCTTTTTAAGAAAAGGTAAGGTACATTCACAGTCAACAACATTTGAAATATCAATAGAATTGTTGTTAGTCATCTGAAATGAATTTTCCCATTTAATTATATCATAATCAGGAAATTGTTTTAACGATTGTGTTACACAAAGCCCATTTTCAAAAGTATAATTTTTCGTAATAGTGTTTTCAACAGATTCGGTTGTCTCGATATATTTGTATTTTTCCCAATTTGTATCATTAACATCAAAGTTGAATAAATATTGACTGTTAACGGCTTTCCAAAAAGAAGATTTTTCATAAGAAGAAAAATCTTCATTGACACTCCACGGAATATAGGCGTATTTTTCGATGTTTGTATTTTTTCTTTTTCTATATTCAAGCGGTGAAATTCCTGTTGATTGCTTAAAAGCCGTTACAAAGTATGCAGATGTTGAAAAGCCACATTCAAGAGCAATATATTTTATACTGTGAGAAGTAAGTCTTAAAAGAGATTTGGCATTCATTATCCGCATTTCATTGATGTATTCTTTTATTGTTACATTAAATCTCTTTTTGAATTCGTGTCGGAAATGATGATAACTGTATCCTGAAATTTTGGCGATTTGTTCTGGTTTAATATCAGTATTATAGTGGGTATCAATATATTGAATTGCTTTTTCAAATGTAACGAATAAATCTTTTGATGAAGGAGATTTATTTCTAAAATAAGTGTTCAGTATTATTTTGGCATATTCATTGATGATTTGTATTGAATTCTTTCCGGAACGGTTATACCAGTTTTCGATAGAACTAAGTACTTTATAGATAAAATCAAATGAATTTTCAGATGTGTAAACGGCAGTACTAATATTTTCAATTCCCTTATAATAAAAGCCAAAATAAATATCTTCTTCAATTGTTCCGTAAAAAGAATGTATGACGTTTGGAGGGGTAATAATTATGGTGTTATCTGTAAAATCGTACGATACATCATCAATAATAACATATCCGTTACCCTTAATAAAAGAAAATTCACAGCACTCGTGTGAATGAGCGGCAACAGGTGTGGCAATATACTTTTTATGCTGAAAAAATTCTGTATATAAATTAAAATCAGACGAGTTGCTCATAAAGTTTGCTCCTTAATTTGATTTGCTGAACCAAATATGTCTAAAAGATTAAGATGAATAATGTTATAGCATTCGCTTGATATCAGCTGATAATATGAATCGTTATGTCCGCTGTAATAGTTCATATAAGCTATTTCAAGCGCTTCAAATAAGGACGACTCACTATCATAAAACATCGTGTTAAATACATAAGAATCGTCCTGATCGTTTATGGGGAATACAAATAAATCAGCGTTTTCTGCTTCAATTAAATATGTGCTTTTGGGTGAAATCGCAATAAACGAATTAGATGAAAACGATAAAACCTTTTCGTTCACGGTTATTTTTCCTGTTCCGCTGATAAAATAAATCATTTCGGGAATATTTGGGCTTTTTGATAATTTGTTGTTTTCACTTAACGATATTTTTACTATTGAAGAAGCATTATTATCCAAGACAGTTCACCTTTTAATGTTTTTTATGAATTTATTATATAATTCGAGCAAATTTATGTCAATGTGTAAAAAGCACATTTATTTTGATTTTTGGCTAAAATTTCCAATTTTATTGAAAAAACATTATGTTTTGGCGATTTTTTTAATCATATTGTTATTAACTTGCTTTATATTTTCGTTATACATAGTAATCGTATTTGGGATTTTTTACTAACCTCGATAATTGGAAATATAATTATATTGAACAATGTAGTTCGTTTTTGTAAAATTTATATAAAGACCTAACAGTTTATCCTTAAAAATTGTGTGAGATAAATATTTATAACATACATCTAAAATTGTTTCAATTTTTGGCTGAATGTTATTCAAATTGTAGACAATGAATATTTAACCCGCTATAATTTAGAAAAAGATTACTGTCATAATTCATCGAATTGTCGGCATTTCACATAACGAATAATAATATGGGGAGATATATGTATGGCTAAAAGATTTTTCACTTTAACCTTAAGTTTGTTATTGATAGTTTTGTGCGGGTGCACTCCCGCCACGAAAGATGTATATGAAAAGTATTATGAATTAGTTGAAATACCAAATGATGATTTAGAAGACGACGAGTTATTAGAAGATGATTCGTTTAATTCGCAGGGCAGCGATGCTTTATCTGATAAGAATATTATGCATCTTAAAGTAGAAGACTTTGGTGCAGTTGGTGACGGAAAGACTGATGATACCGAAGCAATTCAAAAAGCTGTCGTAGCTGTTTCGCAGTGCGATAACGGTTCTACTCTTGATTTTGGTAAAAATAAGACATATTATATGGGCTCGTATCCTTCACAATATGCCATAGCGCTTGATAATGCTACGGGTATTACAATCAACGGAAACGGTTCTACAATTCTTTGCGAAGGTCTTAAAAGGAATTTAGCTGTTTCACATACTACGGACTGCAATGTAAACGGTCTTAATTTTGATTTGCGTGTTCGTTCTCATTTTGTCGGAACAACTGAGACAATTGATGTTGAAAACGGATATTTTGATGTTGTATCGGATAGGAATATAGAATTTGATTCCGAATGGACACCGTCGCATTCCGGCACTTTTTGTCTCAAAGTGGTTCAAAATCATGCAAGCCGAAGTTTTCTTGTTGTAAAGAAAATTACTACTATAGATAAGTCAGCTAATAAATATCGTGTTTATGTAAATCTTGGCGATACTAGCCTTGGAACTAAAACACAACTTCAAAGTTTGAGCATTGGTCAACAAGTGTTGGTCCCCACTCCTTACATAGGGCATGAAGGTCAACATTCGTTTTCAATTGGCGGTAATACAAATTTTGTTTTGAAAAATGTAAATGTTTATAACTACGCTTATTTTGGATTTGCTGTTAACAATAACAAGGGAAAGCTTACTTTTGAAAATGTTAATGTTGCTCCGCCGGCTGATGAAAAGGTTATGTTTTGCGGTTGGCGTGACTCTTTCCATTGTAAAACAAACTCGGCAAGTATAATTTGGAAAGACTGCGCTTTGAAAGGTGCAGGGGACGATAGCATTAACGCCTGCTCCAATATGATGTATGTTGCAGAATTGTTCTCGAAAAAGGATATTAGGTGCGTTTGGCCTGAAACTCAGGGCTCTTACGGTGATGTTGAACCGGGTTCTAAAATTGTAATTTGGGATTCTGAATCCGGCGAATTGATTGGCAAAGCAAATGTAGTAAAAACTGTCAGCAGTGAAAAGAATGTTTATTCGCTTGATAGAGAGTTGCCGAATTTGAGAAAGGGGCAAAACATTAGAGTATGTTTTGAAAATCATGCGGCTCCTAATTCTCAAATCATTAATTGCGATATAGACGGCACTATCAGATTTAAGGGGCCGATAGTTATTTCAAATACAAAACTTTCGCTTATTAAAATGTGGATAAACTGCGAAACCTATCTTGAAGGACCGATACCGCACGATATATTGTTTGAAAACTGTCAGTTTGATGTTTACGGGGGAAGAGATGCTTTTATTATTTCCTGTGATAACCCCATGGGCGAATGGAGAGACGGATTATTCAAACTTGAAAATATTGTATTTAAGAATTGCAGCGGTCTAACGAAAGATGTATTCTTCAATCGCAGCAATTTTGTTAAAAACTCGCCTGACTATGTTACTATTACTCCTCCATTGACAAATTGAGTTTTTTTGAAAATCAGCATATAAATTCATTCAAAGCATTGTATACATAAATGTAAGTAAAAAATTGGTGATAAAAATGACAAAATTATTTGCAAAAGATTTCGGAGCTGTCGGCGACGGTTATCATAACGATGTTGATGCTATAGTAAAAGCAGTTGAAAAAATCAACGAACTCAAAGAGAATGTAGAGCTTGTCTTTGACGATAATAAAACCTATATTTGCAAGCAAGCAGATATTGTTGCACTTTTCGATTTACGAAATGTAAAGAATGTTAAAATCTGCGGTAACAATACAACCTTCAAATGTAATAACAAATATATGTATATAAATTTAAGCAGAACGGAAAATGTTACTTTTGAGGGTGTCAATTTTGACCAGATAATAAGAGCGCAATTCCTCGGAACTGTTGTTAAGACGGATATTGAGAATCTTTCGGTAGTTTTCAAAGCCGATCGTGATTTTCCAATGGAAGGTGTCTATTCCGATATTCCTCACGGAGTATTTTTCGGTCTTAAAGATACAGGGAATGTTTTGAGTAGGATTTTCTTCTTTATTAAAAAATACGAATGGGTTGACAAATCAAACCGACTCATAAAAGTTGATTTTGGTCCTGATAGTCTCGGTACAAAAGGAAATGTCGAGAAACTTCAAGTAGGTGAAAAAATAATTCTTCCTACACCGCACATAGGACATTGCGGAACACGGCATTTTACTATGACAGGAAATAAGAATACTGTTTACAAGGATTGCAAAATTTATAACATACCGTATTTCGGTTTTGGTATATGGGGACAAAAAGAGAGTTTGATTTTTAAGAATGTTACTGTTGCTCCTCCAATTGACGAGACAACCGATTTTGTTTCTTGGAGAGATTGCTTCCACTGTAAGTCAAATTCGGCAAAGTTTGTGTTTGATAGTTGTACGGTAAGAGGTTGCAACGATGATATTATTAATTTTTCTTCAAATATGATGTATGTCGCCGAGAAAGTTGCTCCTAATACAATTCGTTGTCATTGGCGTGAAACAGGCGGTTCTTACGGCAATGTTGACCCCGGATATGAGGTTGATATATGGGATGTTTCAACCGGTGATTGGGTGCTTAGGACGACGGTGAAATCGGTTGTTGATTCAAAGAATAACATATACGAGCTTAACGACGACTATACATATGATAATTTTGGACCTGATGTTCGTATTTGTTTCCCAAGCGACTGTGCACCGGGTTCGGAAATTATAAATTGCGATTTTAAGGGTACGCTCAGAATTAAATACAACCATACTGTAAAAAACAGCAGATTATATATGTTAAAGATGTTCTTATATCCTGAAATTCATCTAGAAGGTCCATTGCTTAAAAATGTACTTTTTGAAAACTGTGATTTTTATGTAAATGACGAAAACGATGATGCGTATGTAATTTCAAGCCTTAATAATATTCATAAAACAAAGACCGAAAAATCATACGGCATCGAAAATGTTGTATTCAAAAATTGCAGAGGTTTGAAAAAATCGAATTTTGCAAACAAATCCAATTTTGATGAAAATTCTGTTGATTATATCAAAATTATTGATTGATGAAAGGTTGAAAAAATAATGAAGAAACTGTTTTCATTGTTCGTAAGTGTGGCAATTATTATTGGGACATTTGCTTTTTCATTATCGGTAAACGCAACTTCTTATTACGGTTGGAGCGCAATACAGGGAACTCCTACCGTATCAGAAACGCAAGAAAACGGACTGATTGATTTTTCTGTAAATGCAAGTTGTTCTATTGCTACCGATGAGAAATTCGATATGCTAAAAAACTCTTTGGTTTTGAGGAATTTGGAAATATCAAGCGGTCATTGGGGATATATCGGATTTCATAACGAATCAAGGAAAAATATGTTTAAGGGGGACCCGCAAAACGGAGCATTCGGCTTCCTTTTAAGAGAACAGTCCGGTAAGCTTGCAGTTAATGTTTATACTGTAAACGCCGGTGATTATCCATTATGCACAGTGCCTTTGTCTGATGAATACATAATTGGCTTTTCTCTTAATAAAGGGGGAAAAGGTTCGGTTGTAATAAACGGTAATTCCTATTCAACCAGCGCTTTGGGGACTGAAATATCCAATTATTGTAAAAGCGGTAAAACATCAGCGTATATTTCTTTATACGCCGAATCAGCTATGAGCGGTTCTTGTCGAATTGATGAAAACGAAATGGAAGAAGAAATCGATTTGGGTTGGGATTTAGTGACAGCCGATGTTGATTTAAGCCCTTCTGTCGATGAAGGTTATGTGAATTTTGGAGTAACCGCACAAGGTCCTGCCGCGACGGTTGATAAATACGATTTTCTTCAAAACACAATTGTTATTAAAAATATGCAAATTCCTGAAAGTTATTGGGGAATGTTAATTTTTGATACCGAACGCAGAAGCGGTTACGGTTCTTCTCCGGTTGACGGAAGATTGACCATTCTTTTAAGAAACACCGGCAAGGGAACGATACAAACTGCTGTATTTATTAACAATGCGGAAGCACAAATTGCCAATATTGAGGAAACCGATACTTATACATTCAAATTTGTTCCTGCCGGCGATGATAAATATGCTATACAAATTAACGGAACAACATTCGATAACGGATATATAAGCTCATATTGTAAAAGCGGAAAGACGGTAGGATATCTTCACTTATTTGGTCAATCTTCTTTTAAGGGCTCGATAAAGCTCGGTAAATTACCTCTTGAAATGACTTCGCAGAACAGTGCACTTGTGCCGTCTTTATACATTGACGGAGAAGATTATCTTGTTACAACTGCAAAAGAAGGTGTTGTTCTTTCTACAAGCAATAAAATTGATTTGAATACTAAATCAATAATTTTGAACGATTGCAAAATTAAGAGTAAGTCAAAAGTCGACCTGTTTTTTGGTAAAAATTCCGTTTTGTCTTGTGAAGAAGCAAACAATTTAGAAGACGGAATTTTAGGCATTTTGCTTTATAAAAATAAAGACGGAAATATCGAAGTTAATAAAAACGATGTTCTTCTTGAAACCGTAAAAAGTGCAAATAATTATGAAATCGGTTTTGTTAAACAGTCAAATGATGTTTGGGCACTTAAAATAAACGATACTGTTATTTCAGATAATGATTTCGATGAATTTATTGATGAAGAAAAAACAGAAGCGTTTATTTCTCTTAAATCCGATAAAACGATTTCCTTTAAGTATACTGTTGCCAACACCGAATGGTTTGCAAATGCCAAAACAGGTGTCGCCGAGGTGAATGTCAACACAGTTGATAATTATGACATCAACTTAAACGGCGACGGATTTGTTATCAGTGCTCAAAGGTATAATCCAATTTATACCGATGCAACGGTAAATGCTTCAAAACTCGATGTTGATGATGAATTGCATTTTCAGTTCAGTATAAAGAAACCGACAAAAATTTCTAACAAAATGACGGATACTTTAATTCCGTTATATCTGAAACGACTTTCGCAATCTACCTATGAGTTTGGTATTTTTAACGGAAAAGGTGAAAAGGTTGCTTTCAAAACTTTCGATTCAACGGTTGAATATAAAATCGGATTTGTTTACGAAGATGATAAATATGTTCCTGCTGTAAACGGTGAAAGTATTGATGTTTCCGATGCGAAATTTGACGATATTAAAAACGGTTTGAACCAGTATTTCTCAAAAATGACTGCTGCAATGTCTTATTTCATATTTGAGTCGGTACCAAAAGCTGAATTTTCCCTTAACATATTTGTAAGGGAAAAACCAGTTGAGGAGGTTACGGGTTGGAAATATTATTCTTCGACCGGCACCGGTTCGTTGAACGGTGACGAAACAAGCGGTTATACTCAAAACTCTACCGGAGCTATGTACGCCTTTTCAAATAAAACATATGATCCGACGAAAACTGCTGTTAAAATAACTGTTGACAGTTTGAAAGAATGGTTTTATCTTTCTCTTTCGGCTACGGATATGTCTGATACAAATGTATTGCCTGCCGGAAATAATGTTAAGCGTGTTGTGTTTATTATTACGCCACAATCTAACAATACAATGGCAAGATTTTCCTATTGGAATATGAACGGAAAATCTGTTGAATCACCAATAGATGTAAAAACTTTTGATTGGTCGGCCGAACATACATATAGCATTGAACTCGGCACTGATGAGCATTGGCACTTGGTTGTTGATTCGGTTATTATGCAGGGTATAACATCGCCGGTATTGGATACATTTATGGAAGAATATGCCGAAGACGGTGTTCATTTCGGTGTGGGTAGTTTCGGTCAAATTACATCACATGGGATAAATGTTGTTGAGCGAGGAACCATTGATAATAAAATTAACGAAGAAGCCTGGGGATATTTCAGCACTTTCGGAAACGGTACTATGAACGGTAACGATGAGGACGGTTACGGTGTTTACCTAGAATCCGGCGATTTGTACGGAATATCCAAAAAAGCATACGATGTAAATAAAACTGCTTTGCAGTTCAAGATAACCGATGTTCGTAATTGGATTTGGTTCTCTCTCTCAAAGACCGATGTCAGTGATTCAACCGTTTTGACTAATGACGAAGCTCAAGATGCAAATAGGGTAGTATTTATTATTACTCCAAAACTTTCAGCAATTCAGGCACAGTTCTCAATATGGCACGATAAACGGGAAAATGTAATGAGAACAATCAACTTTGATTGGTATACAAATGATCACACTTTGGATGTTAGAAAAGCCGGTAATGGCCATTGGTATCTGACAATTGACGGTAAAATGATTCAAAATCAGATATCGGAATACCTTGATACCTTTATGGAATTAAATTCGACATCAGAGCTTTATTACGGCATTGGCGGCAACGGATGTTTTGGTGCAGAAGACATTAAAGTTGTGGAAAAACCTGCTGAAAAAGAATGGGGAAGCTCTGACGACGGCGATGATTTATCTGACGGTTCAATGTTTGACTTTGATGAAGAGATAGATTTTGGATTTAATTACGATGAAGAATTAGATGTTGATTATTTTGAATATGATATGGATTCTGAAATCGACGATCAGATTAAAGCTGCATCAAAGCAATATCAAAAGATATGGAAAAGAAAACTTGTAAAAAGAGGACATGGAATAATTTTTAATGTTTGGGAATGGATAGCCATGATTGGCGGCGGTGTCGTCTTTATCAGCGGAGTTGTTTTCCTTGTTATATTTTTAATTAAAAAGAAAAAAGGTAAAAAAATACCACAGAAATTGTAAGCACAAAATCTCGGAGATAACAATTATGAAACATTTTTCTATCAAAAAAAATTTAGCGTTAGTTATGGCTGTTGCAATATGCGTATCAACCGTTTTATCAGTTCAGTTTCCAACATCAGCAGAAACACTATCGCAAATGTTCAAGCCGGATGAAGAACCGGTTGAATTCTCATACGAAAAAAAAGATTCATATAAAGATGTATTAAAACAATTCTCCGAAAATGGATATAAAAGTGCGAAAAACGATAAAATCACCATTCCGGCAAGTCGATTTTTCATTGACGGTAAATACGAACTATTAGATGAATATAAAGGCGAAAAATCGGTTTTTTATTGGGATGAAAATACCGAAAATATTGTTATAAATGTAACTATTCCGAGCGATGGCTTATATACCTTTGGCTTTACATATAATTCCGGAACAAAAGAAAGCGCTCCGATTGTTCGTTCTTTAACTATTGACGGACTTGTGCCTTACGAAGACTGTTATACATTGGGATTTAATCGCAAATGGATTTGCGATGGTAAAGTCATAAAAAATACCGCCGGTGATGAAGTTAAACCGAAATCCGAGCAGTCGGATGATTGGCAAACAAGCGAATTTGAAGATTATACGGGTGAAAATTTTAAGCCGTATCAACTTTACTTAACAAGCGGAAATCATTCTTTTGATTTTAAGTTTGTCAGTATGAATGTATATATAAGTAGTTTCTTTTTAAGTTCATTTGAAGAACCGATGCCGTATAAAGAAATTCTTAAAATATATAAACAAAAGGGTTACAAAAGCTCAAATGAAAAAATAATGTTTGAAGCTGAAAAAGCGCTTAAATATTCATCTTCAAGTACTATGCGTGTCGGTTCTGACGGCGACCCTTCCTGTACACCTATTTCTCGTGGATATACTGTAATGAATGTGGTTGGTTCTGATTGTAATACGGCAGGCGTTTCAAGCGAATACCGTTTTTGGGTTAAAAAGTCAGGACTATATAAATTGGTTACCCGTACCTTAAATAATACAAGAGACGGTTTGCCGTCATTCAGAAAAATCGAAATTGACGGAAAAATTCCCTTTGCCGAAGTTGCTGAATATAAATTTCTTGATACGGATAAATGGGATATGGTTACTATTGGCGAGAGTAAAGATAAACCTTACTTGTTTTATCTTGAAAAGGGCGAACATACTCTAACATTTACTTCTCTTCAATCGGACTTTTCTGTAATAAATGATATTCTTGAAGAAAGTTCAACAAAGCTTTCAAATTTAATATTACAGATAAATATGATTGTCGGTGATGATCCGGATTATAATTACGATTATCATTTAGATACCCAAATTCCCGAGCTTATTCCCACCATGGATTTACTCATAGATAATATGGAAAAAGCCAAGAAAATTATTTTGCAAATTTCCGAAAAGGATACTGCAAAATATAATGAACTTGAAAACTTTATTTCTCAAATTGAAAAAATGAAATCAAATGTTTTCAAAATCCCAAGAAAAATGAAGGATTTTGAGACACTTCTTTCACAATACGGGACATGGATATCTCAATTTGCATTATCGCCGCTTGTTTTTGATAATTTTGTTTTTGCACCTGAAAAAAGTATAATTGAAAATAAAAAAACAACATTTTTCGGGTCTCTTTACAGCACATGCGTAAGTTTTATTGTTTCGTTCAGTAAGGATTATAGCGGTGTTGCCACAACTGCCGGTGATGTAAAAATTAAAGATACTATTGATGTTTGGGTATCAAGAGGAACAGTTTGGGGTAATATGACTAAAAGCTTAATAGATTCTTCGTTTACTCCAAACTCAGGTATTGCGGCAAAAATCAATATAGTTCCGGCCGGGCAGTTAAATGCAGGTGCGGTAAATACTCTTATGCTTGCTATTGCATCCGGTAGAGCACCTGATGTATGTTTGGGCGTTTCAACTGCGTCTGTTGGCGAATTTGCAATACGAAATGCGATAAAAGATGTTTCTAAAATGAGCGGTTATAAAGAACTTTCAAAAAACTTTTTACCGACAATGCTTATTCCAAATTCCTATAAAGAAAAAGTCTATGGCATTCCGGAAACAATGAATTTCAAATGCATTGTATATCGAAAGGATATTCTTTCCGATATAGGTGCATCAATTCCTAAAACTTGGGACGATGTCAGAAATGAATTGTTCCCGATTTTGAAACAAAATAATATGGAAATGTATATTCCGGTTAATGTTGGAAGCGATTTATATGCAACATTTTTATATCAAAACGACGGTAATTTTTATACTGATGATTTAGAAAGATGCACTTTTAATACTGAGCTTTCCTACAAAGTATTTTCAGAAGCGGTCGATTTTGTAAAGGTTTATAGTGTCCCCATAACAATGAATTTTTATAACCGTTTCAGAACGGGTGATGCGCCTATCGGTATTGCAGATATGACATCGTATATGCAAATTATGTGCGCAGCTCCTGAAATAAGGGGAAAATGGGGAATAGCTCCCATTCCCGGAACCGTTAGTGAAAACGGAAAGATAAACCGTTCTTATGCTTCCGGAAGTGAAACAAGTGTTGTTTTAATAAACAACAAGGGCAAAAAAGATAAATCCAAGTTGGGTTGGGAATTCATAAAATGGTGGATGTCCTATGAAACGCAGGTCGACTATGGTTATAGCATTGAAGCCGAACAGGGAACCGCCGCTCGTTGGAATAGTGCCAACAAAGATGCTTTCTATGCAATGGCATGGGACAGAGATGATTTAGCGGTTATCAAAGAATGTCAAAAACAAATTGATGCCAGACCGGTTGTTTTTGGCGGCTATTATTTAGATAGATATATTAATAACGCATATAATGCTGTTGCGATTTCCGGTAAAAATATGCGTGAGCAAATTGAAGATGCAGCACAGACTATTGATGCGGAGTTAGAGAGAAGGCGCAGATAAAATGAAAAAAATTCGTAATATTTTCAAACCGAATCCAATTTACGGATATCATAATACGAAAATTGGTTATTTATGCTTAGCGCCATTCTTAATCCTGTTTTTTACCTTTACAATTTTGCCGGTTGTCATTTCTATATTTTTAAGTTTTACAGAATATGATATGTTCAACCTGCCGAAATTTGTAGGATTTGATAATTATAAGTTTTTATTTTTGGAAGACGACATTTTCCTTATTGCTCTTAAAAACACGATGGTTTTTGCTGTTATATCAGGACCTACAACATACATTTTATCTTTTGTTATGGCTTGGCTTATATGCCGTTTTAAGAAGGTTAAAAACTTTTTTTCACTTGCTTTTTATGCGCCGTCAATTTGCAGTGGAATAGCGCTCAGTACAATTTGGTTATATTTCTTTTCTTCAGACGCCTACGGATTTATAAATCAAGTCTTGCTTAACACCGGTATAATTTCGTCGCCAATTCTTTGGGTAACAGATACGAAATACATATTTGGCGTTGTAATTTTTATATCTATTTGGATGGGTATGGGAACATCGTTCCTCACTTTTATTGCGGGATTTCAAGGACTTTCAGAAGAAATAAGTGAAGCAGCAAAGCTTGACGGTATACGCTATGCGTCTCAGGAACTGATATATATTATTTTACCGCAAATGAAACCGCAACTTTTATTTGGTGCTATAACATCAATAACGGCTGCTTTTGGAGTATTTGATATTGCCGTTTCTGTTGGTGGATTGCCGAGTATTGATTATTCTGCACATACGATGATATGTCATATTTATGATTATGCTTTTATCCGTTTTGAAATGGGTTATGCTTCTGCTGTTGCTGTAATACTATTTGCAATTTCATTGTCAGCAGGAAAGATTGTACGAAAAGCACTTGCTTCTGATTAAAAAGAAAGGGGAAAACAAAAAGTGGCTAATGTTAGTGGCTATGCTGTTAGGATAAGAGGTAAGTACCTTTTTTCAATAAAAGTGTCAACTACGATATTATTTATATTTTTGCTATTACTTGTAGTATTTACTTCTCTTCCGCTTGTTTATCTTGTTGTAACGGCATTCAAACCAATTGATGAATTGTATTTGTTTCCTCCGACTTTTTTCACAAGGAGGCCTACTTTTGAAAATTTCAAAGACCTTTTGACTTCACTTGAAGGTTCAGAAGTTCCTTTTATCCGCTACATTTTTAACAGTTTACTTACAACAATTGCAACTGTTTTTTTCAGTCTTGTTGTATGTACACTTGGCTCGTACGGACTTGTAAAACAGCGTCCTCGTGGTGCTGGCGCAATTTTTGCGTTGATTATGGCGGCTCTTATGTTTCCGGGCACGGTTACCACAATACCTAACTATTTGATAATTAAGGGTATCGGAATACTTGATACATATTGGGCACTGATTATGCCTAAAATCGGAGTTGCTTTTAACTTTTTCCTTATGAAACAGTTTATGGAACAAATTCCTGATGCTTATATTGAAGCGGCACGAATTGACGGAGCTAACGAAGCTTATATTTATTCAAAGATTATAATGCCTATGATGAAGCCGGCTTGGGCTACGCTCATAGTATTTTCTTTCATATCAAACTGGAATGATTATTCAAGCTCGCTTATGTATCTTACTAAGGCACAGTTAAAAACTCTTCCTCTTGCTATTCAGTTGATTTCAGGTGGAACGGGTGCCGCTGCTTTAACAACGGCAGGTGCAGTTGCTGCAGCAAGTTTTGTTATGACATTACCTGTTATAATTGTATATTTGGTGATGCAGAGCAAGGTATTAACCACGATGGCTTATTCGGGAATAAAGTAGTTGGAGGGTATAGCGTGAAAAATCACGCTAATAAATTATAAAGATGAAAAGATTTTTGCTTAAAACAATGTGTTTAACGATATTTTTGTTATTGATTTTTCAACTTCCTGCTGCAGCCATTTCATCTTCTGACTATATTATAACTAATGGTAAAAAAATAGAAACACCGCTTTGCTTTATGCCTGATAAGGTTGTAAGTTATTTAGGCCAGGAAGCAGGGAGTTTTATCGGCGCAACCGATTTATTTGTAGATAAATTTGATAACATTTATATTACTGATAAAAATAAAAACAGGGTATTAAAACTTAATTCTAAATGCGAATTTGTTAAAGAATATACGAATAATGGCAATCTTTCTTCGCCATCTTGCGTATATGTCAGTGATAATGAGGATGTGTTTATTGCTGACTCCGGTAATCAACGGATAGTACATGTTGACAAAAATGACAATTTAATTGAAATTTTTGAAAAACCCAAATCTAAATTGCTTGATAAGGATTTTGATTACACTGTAACAAAATTTGCAATATCAAAGCAGGGAATAATTTATGTTATTTATTCGCAAAGTTTTATGATGATTGATGCTAATAACCAGTTTAAGGGATATTATGCATCCAATAAAGTCGGTTTTAATCTTAAAGAGTTTTTAGTGCGAACTTTCGGAAATGAGGCACAAAAAAACAAAACTGCATTTTCACAAGCCGATACATATAATTCTTTTGAAATAGGTGATGACGGACTTGTCTATGCAGTCGCTAACAGAACTGATGAATCAATATGTGTTTTGAATTCTGACGGCGATAATCTTTTTGAAATGTCTGAAAATCCAATTAAGGTTATGGAAGATAAATCAACAACATATTTTGATCCGCAACTAATAGATATTTGCGTTGATAAGGACGGAACAATTTTCGCTCTCGAAAAACACGGTTGTTATGTATATGTTTACGACAAAGAGGGAACATTGCTTTCGATGTTTGGCGGAATAGGAAGTATAAAGGGTAAATTCATAAATCCTGTTGCCGTTGATACTAATAGTAAAGGCGAAACCTTTGTTCTTGATTCTTCAAACGGAACAATCCACCGCTTCAAAACAACCAATTATATGACAAAAATATTAGAAGCTCATAGATTGTTCAATGACGGAAAATATAAAGATTCGCTCGTTAAATGGAACGATGTCTTGAAAATAAATGTTAATTGTTCTTTGGCAAATTCCGGTATAGGAAAAATCCTATATAAACAAGAAAAATATAAAGCTGCAATGGATTATTTCAAAAGGGCGGACGATAAAGAGAATTATGCTAAAGCGTTCTCAAAATACAGACATTCGCTTTTCAGAGATTATTTTGGATTTGTGGTAATTGGATTAGCAGTTCTCGTTATAGGTATAGTTTTCCTTATTATATTTTTGAAAAAAAGAGCAACAAAAACAGTTGATAATTATTATGACGGAAGGATGAAAAAACTGTTATGAGTATGATAAAATATGCCCTTCTTATCATTTTTCATCCTATTGACTGTATTGAGATAATTAAAAGGGAAAATAAATTCAAATTAAGAACTGTAATTATCAGTTGGGGAATAGCCATTCTTTCATGTATTCTTTACGAATATACGGTGCATTTTCCGCTGGCTACCAAAAGTGCAGAAAGCATAAATATTTGGCTTGAAGCGGCTCTTGTTATTGTTCCGCTGTTTTCTTGGGTTATTTGCAGTTATGCCATTACATCGCTTATCGACGGAGAAAGTACATACAAAACGCAACTCGAAGTTTCTTGTTATTGTTTAGTGCCGTTTACTTTGTTTCAAATCATTTCAACAATAGCTTCTCAATTTCTATCATTGGAAGAATCGGGCTTGTACGGAACTATTCATATTGCCGGACTTGTTTGGTGCATAATTTTATTATTTACATCCCTTAAAGTTCTTAATGACTATTCCTTTTCAAAGGCGATTGGCGTAACGCTTATTTCATTATTTGCAGTTATTGTTATGTGGGCTGTAGCATTGCTTTTATGTTCGCTAACAATACAATTCTTTTCATTGATTTATAATCTGTTTGTTGAAATTAAATTTAAGTTGTTGTAAGGGGGATAATGATATGAAAAAAAGAATTCAATGTATTGTTATCTGCCTTGCTTTCATAATTTCGTCTATTTTTGTATCTGCTGAAAGTACGGATGATTTAGGTTTTAATTTGGATGATTTCTTTTTAGATTCGCCAACAGTTGAAATATCAAATGACACACCGAATTTATCTGATATGACGCTGGTTGGTGAAAATGATAGATTACAGCTCTATTTTTATGAGAGCGGGCTTGATGTATTTGTCATTGATAAATTGTCGGGAAAACTATGGTCAAATGTAATAACAAATGAATATAGCCATGCCGATATTTCTCCAAATATTGCTTCGCAGCTAATAACGGTTTCCGTGTCTTCAAAAGATTCACAAAACAGCTATACTTTATACGATTCTTCAAATAAAGATATTAGCGCAACAGTCAAAATATTTGATAAAAAAGTACTTTTAGGTGTTAAAGTCAAAGATTCACAAATATCGTTCGATGTTGAGATTGGATTGACAGATGACGGTTTCTATTATCTTATTCCCGAAAAATCAATAGTCGAGAGCAAAAACAGTAAAATTATAAATATAAGTCTTTTTGATAATTTCGGTGCATCAAGAACTGATGAAAAAGGTTATATTTTCTATCCTGACGGTTGTGGTTCCATTATTAATTTCAAACCGTGGGACGAAGAAAATGCGATTTTACATCAGGATACTATCTATGGCAGTACCGGACTGAATTATCTCAATATGGAGAGAAACTCCGATTATAACATAAACGGTGTTTTGCTTCCGGTATTCGGCATTTCACAGGAAAATTCGGGATTTGTTGCTGTTACAAATGGCGGCGAGTCTGATTCTGCAGTAAATTTAAGTTTGCCTGGTTATCAAGTTTCCGGAATTTACAGAGCGTTTTTCTCGCATAATTATCGGTATTATTCCGATACCTTATTTAACGGAACAAATGTAACTTCGCTTGTTAAAGAACGAGTTCATTCGGATAGAAAAGTTCAGTATTTTTTACTTTCCGGTGAATCGAATAATTATAGCGGAATGGCAAATAGAGTAAGAAAGTATTTTATTGACAGCAAAATTATTTCAAAAAAAGTTTCGGTTGATAAAATGCCGATTACGACCGAAATCCTTTGTGCTGTTCAGAAAAAAGGTATGCTTAATTCATCTCTTAGTCAAATGACAACATTTGACCAAGCAGAAAGTATTATTAAAGAAATAAATAGTTTTGGGAATATAAATCTTGATGTTACTCTTTCCGGATGGGGAAAAGGTGGATGGGATACACTCCCCACGAAATTATCTGCCGAAAGCCAACTCGGAGGAAAGAGAAAACTTAATAAGCTCGGAAAATTTTGTAAGAGCAATAATATTGATATTTCTCTTGTCGTTGATCCGATTCTCGCTAACAGCGACACCGGTGATTTTAATATCAACAAAAATACCGTTAAGAATTATTTTGGCGAACCATACTCAGATAAATCCGAGAAAAAATATGTTTTGTCAGCGCAAAAGGTTATGAACAAAACGGTAACTGATTTTAATAAGTCGTTTGATTTGTTTGGAATAAATCTTCATACTGTCGGAAAAATGCTATCTCCTGATTATAACAATAAGGATTCTGTGACAAGAACCGAAATGATGAACGCTTATGTATCGGCGTTATCAAAATTAAAACAGCCGATTTCGATAACCGACGGTAATGCTTATGCCTTAAAATACGCAAATAAGATTTATGAAGTTCCATCAAACAATAGCGGATATGTTTATATGGATGAAACAGTTCCTTTTTGGCAAATTGTTTTTCACGGTTATAAATTGTATACGGGTCAGTTTTCCAATACCTATTATGATATGAATGAGTATATTTTGAAAACTATCGAAACAGGTAGTGTGCCTTCATTTATTGTAACAAATGAGAATACTGGTAAACTGCTCAAAAGCGATTACACAAAGGTTTTCTCTACGGAGTTCAAATCTGTTAAAAGCACGATGCTTGAAATTACAGATAAGCTCTCAAAGGATATAACTTCTTTATATTCAAAACAAATCTTACGGCATGAGATATTAGACGAAGATTTTGTTCGTGTCACATATGAAAACGGCGTTGTTGTATATATAAATTATAGTGATAAAGAAAAAAGTTTTGATTCATTTACTGTAAAAGCAACGGATTATTTACTTGTTAAGGGGTGATATTTTGAAAAGAAAAATAAGTTCTTTTGAAAAAAAGCGTAGCAGAACAGGTTACATTTTTCTATCACCTTGGATTTTCGGCAGTGTTTTTATTCTCATATATCCCGTAATCTTCTCTTTGATTTTGAGTTTTGGCGACATAAAAAGTTATATTACATATTCAGTTAATTTCGTTGGAATATCAAATTATAAAGAAATATTTATTGCTGATGAAAAATTCGTTCCTTACCTTTTGACTACAATAATCGATATGCTTATAAATACGCCGATGATAATTATTTTTTCATTGATTATAGCGATTATGGTTAATAAAGATATCAAAGGTAAAGCGGTATTCAGAACAATATTTTTCTTGCCTGTTCTTTTAGGCGCAGGATATATAATGCAACAGGTTTTAGGTCAGGATGTTCAAGGCAATTCTACCGAACTTGCAAGAAGTGTATTGTTACCTCCTAATGTTCAAAATTATATCGGTCAAACCGCTGTTGAATACATTACTGAGTTTTTTAATCGAATTACAGTAGTAATGTGGAAATCCGGCGTTCAAATTGTGCTGTTCCTTTCCGGACTTCAAAGTATTTCTCCTGCAATTTATGAAGCTTCGAGAATAGACGGTGCCGGCGAATGGGAGATTTTTTGGAAGATTACACTTCCTATGGTTACTCCTATTTTGTTACTTAATTTTGTTTATACAATTATTTCTGCCGCATTTGAAGAAAATTCATTACTAAACTATATCATAAGTATTGGATTTAAGAAAAACGAATTTGAAGTCAGTTCGGCAATGGGTTGGATTTATTTTGCGGTTGTGCTCGTGTTTTTAGGCATCATATTCTTGATACTTAATCCGTTTATAAAACGGCTTAACGGTACGGACTAATGGAGGAAATTATGAACAATAAATATATTTCTCTTGTTTCTAAAAAACTTATGTCCGGTTCGTTTTGGGTTAAAGTTTTTATGTATGTTTTTTTGCTTGATTTATCGGTGGTTTTTCTTTACCCGTTTTTATATATGATTATTACATCATTTAAGTCGCCAACCGATTTGCTCAATTCAACAATTACATGGATAATCAGCGAATTTCATATTGAAAACTATAATACTGCTCTTGAATCGCTTAATTATGTAATTGATTTACTAAAAACAACAGTTTATTGCTTGGCTACAACATTCGGACATATACTTGTTTGCTCATTTGTTGGCTACGGTTTCGCAAGGTATAAATTTAAGGGAAAATCACTTTTCTTTCTGTTTCTTATTCTTGCTATGGTTGTTCCGCTTCAAACAATTATCATTCCGGAATACCTTTTATATGCAAAACTCGGAATGTCATCCGGTTTTGGTCCGCTTATTATTCCCACATTTTTCGGATATGGATTAAAGGGTGCTTTGTTTATATTTATATTCAGACAGTTTTATCTGTCGCTCCCAAAATCGTTAGAAGAGGCGGCAGCAGTCGATGGTTGCACACCTGTAAAAACCTTTTTCAAGATTGCATTTCCAAGTTCGATTCCGCCGATAATTGTAAGCATAGTATTAAGCATTGTATGGCATTGGAACGATTATTATGAACCCGGAATTTATTTAACAAAAGAATCTCAAATGCTTTTACCTATGAAGCTTCCGAGAATTTTTAGCGCTATACAATCTGCAACCGTAAGTGCTGATGCTATTACAGGAATGTCTGACGGCATTTATACCGAAGGTGTCGCAATGGCCGCCACATTTCTTTGTGTAATACCGATACTTGTATTTTATTTGGTTTTCCAAAAGCGCTTCCGTCAAGGTATCGAAAATTCCGGCATTACCGGAGAATAAGAAAGGGTGAGGTGATGATTTTCAAAAAAACTAATAACAAATCCGAAAGATTTTAGAAAGGAGATTTTTTATGAAAAGAAATTTGAAAAATTGCTGTTTAATACTTCTTTGTATCGCTATGGTTTTTTCAACTGCTGCCTGTGGTAAAAAAGGCGAAGAGGAACCGCTAAGCGACGAAGTATTAGGCACCGAAATCATTGGTGGTGATGATGCATCAGTTGAGTTTACCGACCCAACCGATGCGAATGCAGAGTCTGCCAATGGCAAAAAAGAAGTAGTTAATAACTGCTATACAACAGGTTTCCCGTTCGCTAAGAAAAAGGTTACCTTTAAGATTATGTGTGTTGACTATTCTGGCGGTATAAATTATGCTAAAATGCCGTTTACGAAATTTGTTGAACAAAAATTCAATATTAAATTGGAATTTACAACAATTACACCTGAACAGTCGGGCGAAAAAGTAACACTTGCATATTCAAGCGGAACAATGCCGGATATGTTTTGGGGTATTGGTCTTGCGGGAACGGATACTCATTACAAATATGCAAAAGAGGGCAGATGCAGAAATCTTCAAGATTATTTAGATAAATATATGCCTAATCTTAAAAAGGTATTTGCAGATGAGCCGAAAGCAAAATATGCCTGCACTTATAGCGACGGAAAGATTTATACAGCTCCGCTTATAAGAAGAGATAATCTTTTCACCGATCCGCTTTATATCAATAAGACATGGCTATCAAAATTGGGTCTTTCAATGCCTAAAACAACCGCTGAATTAACAAATGTTTTAAGGGCATTTAAGAACAATGACCCTAACGGAAACGGTAAAAAAGACGAAATTCCTATGGCGTTTGTTGAGGATATACCTTACGGTATTTACGGTATGTTCGGACTTTCAACCTATAATGCTTATACTCTAAACAGTGCAGGTAGGGTTGTGTATCCGTTTGTTACCGATGAATACAGAAACGCTCTTAAATATGTTTCAGGTCTGTATTCCGAAGGTTTACTTTATAATACAGAGATGAGAAACTTTACCGCACCAAAAGCAAAATCAATGATAGGCGCTTCCGTTCCTCTTATTGGAATTATAAATTCCGGAAATTACAGTTCGGTAATGTCTTCGGAGAATTTTGTAAATAACTATACAATTATGCCGATAATTGACGGTACCGGCAGTGGCAAAGCAACATGGGGATATAAGAATACGGAACAAATTTGGTCAAACTGGGGCGTTATAACCTCTAATTGTAAATATCCTGAAATTGCGGCAAGACTTTTAGACTATTTTTATAGTGAAGAAGGTTCAATCGTTGCACAATACGGCCCTCCGGGAGACAAACTTTATTGGAAATATGACGGTAACGGTAAACCGATATATAATAACAATAATTTGAAATTCACCTCTCTTACTCCGGGCCATGCTGTTCCAAGATATGTTAGGGAAAAACCGTTCTTTACGAATGAGAAAAAAGGAAAAACTGATGTTGATACAACAGCTATAAAAGCAGAAGAAGCCCTTAAAACTAAATACTTCTCAAATGTTAGTAAGGGACTTTACGGTTTAACATATACCGATTCCGAAAGGAAAGCCCTTAATAATGTTTCAAACGACTTGCTATTTACAGTTGTTGAATGGAGAATGGGATTTGTTGTAGGTAAGAGGAATATTGACTCCGAGTGGAATTCTTATGTTTCAACCATTAACCATTTGGGCGTTGATAAAGCAACGCAAATTTATCAGCAAGCTTATGAAAGACAGCAAAAAACTGTAAAATAAATTAAGAAAGAAGGATAATTTATGAAAAAGATTTTATCATTAGCATTATCTCTCGCACTTATTTTTTCCTGCATTTTTGTTATCCCATTCAGTGCTTCGGCTGAAACCGAATTTACTACAAAGAACTTTTGTGCCGGTGCACCTGCGGTTACCGTTTCAAGCGGTATTGACTTAACACAAGAAGCACTTGTTCTTCGTCCCGATAAAGTGCATGCTTCTTCAAGAAACGCAGATATGCTTTTCTGCTATGGCTGTGACAATTATGACAGTGCAGGCAGTCCGAATTATAACAACGGTCTTTGGGCATTTTTTAAGTTTACAGACGATGGCCTTAAAATTATGCGTACAACTTGGAATGTTGATTTTACAATACCGAAAGCAGACCAGTATGTAATCTCTTTTGAAAAACTTTATAACGGTGATTTTGTTGCAAAAATCAATAACACCTATTATAAATGGGGAAGCGGTGTTGATACCTATCTTAAAAAACTCACAAATGACCAAACAAGTTTTTCAAACATTGCGCTTAAATTAAAATCAGATAACGGTAATGTTGATGTTTCTTATAAAACTCAAGCTGTTGCCACCGGTAATTGGATAAGAAAGGCAGCACCGACTGCTTCTTATACCGAAGCTACGGCAGACGGCTATGATGACTACCTAAATCTTACTCGCAGTCACACATATTCAACCAATAACGCCCATGATATAACAAACGAAATTTTTGTTATGAACGGTGTTAATATTACAGGTAATGTAAGTAACGACAACCGTTTTGTTATGGTATTTTCTAAATCAAAGATGGATAACGGAAACACCTTAAATCAAACTGACAGAATATATTTGTTTGTTGTTAAAACCGCAAACGGTGTAAAGATTACAATGGACGCAAGTATGGCATCGGCTTTAACAATTGACCCTGCACAGTATAACGGAACATTGTGGTTTACCTTTGCAAACGGCGGAATGTATGTTAATAATGAAGCCGTTACCGACCAAAACAATGCTGTAAAGAATTTCTTAAACGGTTCTTATAAAACCGAGACTTATATAAGCATTTACAATGAAAGCACAAACACTCAAAATTTAAGTGTAAAATTCGTTGATAAGAACAGCGGAGATTGGAATTCGACCGCTACCGTAAGGACTAAATACAATCCCCTTGATTCAAGCTTTTCTTATGTTCTTACCGGCTATACTCCTCCTTCTCCAAAGATAATCACAAATGAAAAGCATAACTTATTAGACGAAATAGTTATATTAAAAGGTATGAAATTGGATACTAACGGTAACCGTATTCAGCTTGCTTTCACACAGTCACAAAGCGATACCGGTTATGCCGCAAGCGATGCTGTTGCACAGACCGACGCATCAAACGGAAAACTGCACTTCTTCGTTACGAGAACTGCCGACGGTCTTGTTTTCTATCCGACTGCAAGTATTGCAAACGGAACAACCGTTCCTTTTGATGCCGATGATACATATTCGTTCTATTTTGTAAACGGCAAGGATTTGTATGTTAATGATACAAAACTTGGCGATAATGCTTACGGTTGTATAAAGAGATTCGTAGACGGCGGTAATAATGGTTGCTATATTTCTCTTATGAGAGAAAGTTCAAATGCGTTTACTGTTTCTTCTGAATTTATCGTTAAGTCAGAGGATAAAAGTGAAAACTTTGCAACTAATAACGCAACTAAATTATACGATGCAAAATCCGGATTATGGAAATATAATATGAATTCAAGTTCATATATTTCAAGCGAAATTAAGCATAATGCACTTGATGAATATTTCGTAGTAAAAGGTCTTAATTTTGACTCCGGCAGAGTATGCTTTATTTTCAACAATTCGCAGACTGCTACAGGCTCAAACGGTGCTGACGGAACGGCAAATATTGATAAATGCAAAAACGGAAGACTTTTCCTTTATTTCACAGCTGTAAGCGGGGGATATAAGGTTAGTCTTACCGATAATATGGGCAGCGAAGCAACAGTGCCTTCAAGTGATGACGGTTATATTTTGCATTTTGAAAACGGAAGTCTTTATATTAACGGTGTAAAGGTAAATGACCGTAACACAGAGATTGGCGGATATATTAAAAGTTTCGTTAACAGTGATAAAACCAATTGCTATTTTACAATCAAAAATGACGGCGCTCCAAATCAAAAAGTTTTATGTGAATTTGTTACAAAGACCGAGAACGATTGGAAATCGGTTGGTAGTGTTACTTCGTCTTTTGCAGGTGTGAATGAATACGGTTATACTTTACCTGCCAATCAGTATGTAATCACAAGAACAAAACACGATTTGTCAAAAGAAGAAATTTCTTTCTCAAATGTTTCTACAACAGGTTTATTTGTTACACTTTCCACCGATGCAACTGCCAATACTACAAGCAACAATGAAAATAAATTGATGCTTAATATTACCAAAGTTGGTAATGATATGCTTCTCGGAGCGTTTGTCGGCGGCAACCTAAAATATATGATGGGTGCCACCAATCTCGATACCGAATTCAAATTAGGGTTCAAGAAAAATGCTAACGGAGATTACGAAATCGTAAGAAACGGAACAGCTGTTTCATCAACGGGATATGACGGATTTACAGCAGGTATGACTGCTATAAATCAACTGCTTAAAAATTCAACTGAATTATATGTTTGTGTTATGGGGCAGAATGATTCAACAATAGGCAAGCTTGCATTCAAAGACGCACAGACCGGAGAAATAATAAACAAAGGCAACATAACGCCTGTTACATACGCTAACGGCGGTATAGCTTTCGGTTCATATAACGGTACTGATACAGGATTTAATGCAGTAAGCATTCAAAATGCAAGCGATGTTTCAGTTTTCGGATTGAAATTATCAAATCTTGATATAGCAACAAAGACCCCTGAAAGCGGTATAAACAATCCCAATACTTACAACCAAGCAATTTGTGTAATGCTTAAAAAGGATAACGATACAAACATCAGCGTTTCGGGTGCTAATACCCTTACATTGATGCTTCGTCAGATTGAAGATACCGATAAATTGGCAGTTGCTGTTATCGGCAGTGCAGGAACATGGCAGGTTGTAGGAACTGTTGATGCCGCAGCAGAATATAATATCCGTTTATTACAGGGTGTATCAAAGTATTATTTGCTTATAAATGATAATGCTTTTAATGTTCCCGAAGTTAATACTTTTGCTTCCGCTACGGGTGATGTTCACGCCGTTGTTGCAAAGGGTAAAGAAACAAATAAAACTGCTATTTCGGCAAAGGCAGTTGCTACTGCTTCCACAGTTGCATTCTCACAGGGCGATATAAATCTTGATGGCAATGTTAATATTCTTGACCTTGTAAAGATGAAGAAAACACTTGCTAATTATACCGGATTTAGCGCAGGCGAGCTTGCTAATATGGTTCAGTTTTTAATAGGTGCTTACAGTGAAACTTCTCCTAAATCCTTATTTGTTTCCGATTACGGTGCAAAGGGAGACGGCGTTTCGGACGATACTATAGCTATCCAAGCCGCTGTAAATGCTTTGAAGTCTGCTCCGAGCGGTTCAACTTTAACATTTCAAAACAAAACTTATTACGCACCAACAGATAAAAATGTACCTGTAATATCTCTTACTGAAACTGAAAACAAGAAAATTATAGGTAACGGTGCCACTATTTTAAGCGAAGGCACAAAGCCGTATATGTATTTTTCAAAAACCGAAGACTGCTCGGTTGAAGGACTTAATTTTGACCTTAAAACAAGAGCTCATTTTGTTGGCACTGTAACAAACAAAAATACAACTGATAAGTATTTAGATGTTACTGCTGACCGTGATATAGGTTTAACCGGTGAGTGGACCGCAAATAATGATGAATTTGCTTTATCCGATATTGGCAAAACAAGCCGTGCTTATCTGTTTTTAGATAAAATTCAAACAATAGATGCTCAAAACAGACAGTATAGAATTTATATCAATAAGGATAATAAAATCGGTACCAATACAACATTCGGCGAACAAAAAAATGGCGATAAGATTATTATCCCAACTCCGGGAATCGGTCATAAATCATGCGATTCATTCAGAGTTATGTCAAATTCAAACGCTTTGCTGAAAGATATAAATGTTTACAGTGCACCGAGCTTTGTTTTCCATGTAAACGGAAATAAAGATGTTTTGACATTTGATAATGTAAATGTTAAACCGGCAGACGATGAGAGCGTTGTTTTCACAAACTGGAGAGACGCTTTCCACTGCAAGACAAATTCCGCAAAAATCATTTGGAACAACTGCACCTGCAAAGGTAGCGGCGATGATGTTATCAATATCAGTGCTAATATGATGTATGTTAAGACACTTAATTCTGCTACCGATATTACCTGCGGTTGTCCTATAACAGGCGGAGCATACGGTGCAAATGCCGTTAAGGCAGGAGACAGTGTTGTTGTTTGGAATACTACCACCGGTATGCTTATAGGCAGAACAACAATTAAATCAGTTATAGATGACAGCACTAATCGCTATGAACTTAACGATACTTTAAGCGGTCTTGCCGCAGGCGAAAATATTAAACTTTGCATTGAAAACCATGCAGCTCCGAATTCAGAAGTAAATAACTGCGATTTTGAGGGAACAATCCGTTTCAGAGGTACAACCACAATAACAAATACCACATTTAATCTTATGAAGATGTGGATTGATACCGAATCAAATATTGAAGGTCCGGTTCCTCATGATATAACATTCAAGAATTGTACTTTCAGTGTTTACGGAAATACGGGTGCTCAAAAACATTTTGTAATTTCTGCATATAATCCGAATTCTACTTATGCTTCGGGTATGTATAGACTTGAAAATATAGTATTTGACGGATGCACGGGACTTCAAAATTATTACTTCTCTTCTGCAAACTTAAATACCAATTCACCCGACTATGTAATTATTAAATAATATATAGTTTGCTTTGCTCTGCACAAGGTAAAACTTGTGCAGAGCTTTTAGAAAATAAAAATGAGAAATCATTTTTTGATTTTTGATTTATATTTTTTAATACAATTAATTTGAAATGAGCGTGTAATATAAATGGATTTCAAGAATATCCCTAAAAAATTCAGACCGGTTCCTTTTTGGTCATGGAATGAAAAACTTAACTGCGACGAAACTGAAAGACAGATTGATTTGATGAACGACGCCGGTATAGGCGGTTATATTATGCATGCCCGTGGCGGACTTCAAACCGAGTATATGGGTGAAGAGTGGTTTGACAACATTTCGGTTGGTGTTAATAAGACAAAAGAAAACGGTATGTTGGCATGGGCTTATGATGAAAACGGCTGGCCGAGCGGATTTGGTAACGGTGCCGTAAATGGTTTGGGTGTAAAATACCAACAAAAATATCTTCGCTTTGAAAAGGGTGTGGGACATACCGACACAACAATCGCCAATGTCGGCGGATATCATTTTTACTATGAGGTAAATCCTTTTTATGTTGATTTGCTTGATTGTAATGTAACATCTGAATTTATCAAATCGGTTTATGAGCCATATTACGAAAAATACGGAAATAATATAGAAGGCTTTTTTTCTGATGAACCTCAACTTTCAAGAAAAGGTTATCCGTGGAGTCTTGTGTTGCAAAAAGAGTATTCTGTAGCTTACGGTGAAAGCATTTGCGAAGTTTTGCCCGAACTGTTTTTTGATATCGGTGATTATAAAAATACAAGAATCAAATATTGGAAACTTGTAACAAAACTTTTTACGGAGGGCTGTCTGAAACAGATTTATGAATGGTGCAACAAACGGAATTTGCAGTACACCGGTCATATGCTTTTAGAAGAAACTTTTATTTCGCAACTTACTCCGAATGGCTCAGTAATGCCTTGTTATCAGTATTTTTCCATTCCCGGAATGGACTGTTTAGGCAGAACTAAAATAGAAAAATTAACAATATATCAATTATCTTCCGTAGCCCAGCAGTTTGGCAAAAAACAAGTTCTTTCTGAATCTTTTGCTTTGACAGGATGGAATGTTAGTTTTGAAGAATTAAAAGAGATGTATGAATGGCAAATGGTAAGGGGAGTAAATTTGCTTTGCACGCATCTTTCTGCTTATTCTATAAGAGGACTTCGTAAAAGAGATTATCCTGCATTTTTCTCATATCAGGAGCCGTGGTGGGATAAATATAACTTGTTCATAGAAAATGTCAGCAGAATAGGTATGCTGTTATCAGAGGGCAAATCTGTTTGCGATACATTACTTATCCATCCTCAAACGACCGTTTGGACTATGTATAGCGGTGATGATAAAAATCTTCAAATAGAAGAGCTTAACAATAATTTCAACCGTTTAATTGATTCTCTTGAAAAGAAGCATAATGAATTTAACCTTGGTGACGAAATTATTATAGAAAAATATGCATTTGTCGAAGGTAATACTTTTGTAATCGGCGAACAAAGGTATAATACCGTTATTGTTCCTCAAAATACGGTTCTTCTTCCAAAAACCAAAATTTTGCTTGAAGAGTTTAAGAAAAACGGCGGTAAAGTTTATAATGATACATCAAGCTTAACCGATAATTCAATAATTGATAACGAAGAGATAACTATAACAAAAAGAGCATTTGATGATTTTGATTTATATTATCTTGTTAATTCAACAAATAACGAACAAAAAGTACATATCAAAAAAGGTACAGCATTCCTTAATGCTTCAAGCGGAGAGGAAGAACCCTTCTCAAACGATGTTGTTATCAACGCCGGGAACAGTATATTGGTGCTTGATTATAATAAACCCTGCGAATGTATAGTAAATAAAAAAATTGATTATAACGAAATTGATTTGAGCGGGGAATGGGAGATATCGTTATGTGATTTGAATGCATTAACTCTCGATACCTGTACTTATTATTTTGACGGCGAAGTGGTTGAGGAAAATGCACCGGTAAGTTCTATTCAGGACAAAGCCTTTTCTCTTGAAAGGCCAGTTAAAATTGATATGGAATTCGTATTCTCGTGTGAATATATTCCAAAGGAACTTTATCTTGTATGTGAGACTCCTGAAATTTTCAATATTAAAATAAATGATATAAGCATTGACACTAAATCAAACGACTATTATTTTGATAAATCTTTCAGGAAATTTGACATTTCTTCGCTTGTAAATATCGGTGAAAATCAGGTGAAAATTCACTGTGATTACGAACAATCCGATAATGTTTATCAAAACATAAGAAATGCTAAAATGTTTGAAAGTGAACTTAATAAGCTTACTTTTGATATGGAAATTGAAAACATATATCTTGTCGGTGATTTTTCGGTTAAAACAGACGGAAACTTCAAAAAACTTGATAGAAAAGCCGTAAGATATCACGGCGATTTTGTGATATCCTGTCCTAAAAAGCGTATTGTTCTTAACAATATTGAACAACAGGGATTTCCGTTTTTTGCAGGAAAAATAACATTAAAAAAGACCTTTGAAGCAAAGAAAGGCGAAAATTGTTTGTTAAAGCTAAATCAAAAATCAGCCAATGTGGTTTCGGTTGCCATTAACGGTAAAAATGCGGGAAATATTCTTTGGAAGCCCTATTCCTTGGATATTTCGGATTTAATAGTTGACGGCGAAAATTTGATAGAAATTGAACTTGTTTCTTCGCTTCGCAACTTGCTTGGTCCCCATCATCTTGAATGTGGCGAGTATTTCAAAGTTGACCCTGCTTCATTTTTTAAGTACGATTCGCTTTGGTGTTATTGGGGAAGGCAAAAATGGAACGATGATTATTGTTTTGTCGAGTTTGGAATAAAATAAAGCGAGTGAATTTTATGAAGTTAAAAGTTGATTTTAATAATGTTATCGGCAAAATTAAGCCAATGCACGGCGTGGGTCAACCTCCTATTTTGGGTGTTAGTGATTATTCACTTTTTCATTATCTTGAAGAAGCCGGTATTCCTTATTCAAGATTACATGATGTAGGCGGACCTTACGGTGGCAAGGTGTATGTAGATATACCAAATATTTTTAGAGATTTTAGTGCTGATGAAACTAATCCGGATAATTATGATTTTGCCTTTACTGATGAACTTATGAAATCTTTGGTTGGTACTGGGGCAAAACCGTTTTTTCGTCTTGGTGTAACTATTGAAAACAGTGCGAAAATCCGTGCTTACAATATTTATCCGCCCTCTGATAATCTGAAATGGTCAAAAATTTGCGAGAGAATTATCAAGCACTATAATGAGGGTTGGGCAAACGGATATCATTTCGGTATCGAGTATTGGGAAATATGGAACGAACCGGATAACGACCCTGAAATTATGCAAAATCATATGTGGAGAGGCACTAAAGAACAGTTTTTTGCACTTTATAATGTTGCTTCAAAGCACCTTAAAAAATGTTTTCCGGATATAAAAATCGGCGGTTACGGCAGTTGCGGATTTTATGCAGTTAATAATTCGCAGGCTGTTGCGGCTGCTAATTCTTCAACCAAAGTTGAATATTTTTTAGAGTATTTTATTGATTTTTTGAAGTTTGTAAAAGAAAACGGATGCCCGTTTGACTTCTTTTCATGGCATACATATGATTATCCTGAAAAAAATGTTGTTTATGCCGAATATGCACGAAAAAAGCTTGACGAATATGGTTTTACAAATACTGAAAATATATGTAATGAATGGCATTTGTATTTTGAATACAGAGATACATTAAAACATGCCGCCAATAACGGTGCTATGCTTTTAGGTTTCCAAAATTCGCCACTTGATTTATCAACTTTTTATGATGCAAGTGCAAAAGGAAATTACGGAATGTTTAATCCATTTACCCATAAGCCGTTTCCTGTATATTATTCCTTTATGGCGTTTAACGAATTATACAAGCGTGGTAATCAAGTTGAATTAGAACTTAATGAAGAAGGAATTTATGCCGTCGCAGCAAAGGACGATAATGACGGTTGTATTGTTATCGCAAACATAACTTCAAATGATTTGCCACTTGATATACTAATGAACGAAAAAATATATGAATGTTTATCTATCGACGAAAATCATTTATTAGAAAAATGCGATTTTAATAATCTGATTTCTTCATATTCAATTCTTTGTCTGAAAGTAAAATTATTAAATTCAATAATGTGAAATTTATAAGGAGCAAATTATTATGAACAACAAAATAAAAATCGGTTGGAGTGAAGTGGATATTACTCCAAAAGAAAAAATAGGACTTGCAGGACAGTTCTTTGAGAGAATAACCGATCAAGTCGAATCACCCGTTACCGTTACTGCATTTGCGCTTGAAAGCGGAAACGAGCAGATGATAATTTGTTCATGTGATTTAGTTGCAATAGGAAACAATTTGCATAAATCGGTTATAGAAAAACTTGAAGGTAAATTGCCGTTTTCTACAGATAAAATAATACTGAATGCAATTCATACCCATACCTCTTATGTTTATACACGAACCGGAGTATATAGCGGAAGCTCTTTGGATGTACTTAAAAGAATGTTGCCAAAGGGAATGGAGTATAAAGCGCATGTCAGCACCGATGTGGCAATGGATCCGGATAAAGCTCTTGAATTTTTGACCGAAAAAATTGCCGAGGCAATTCTTCTTGCTTGGGAAAATAGGGAAGAAGCTTATTATGCAAACGCTTTCGGAAGAGTTGCTGTTGGAATGAACAGAAGAGTTTGCTATGATGACGGCAGTGCAAAAATGTGGGGAGATACAAATCTTGCCAACTTTACCGAACTTGAAGCAGGTAATGATTCGGGTGTTGAACTGATTTATACATTCGACAAAGACAAAAAATTAAACGGTGTTATTGCAAACATTGCCTGCCCTGCACAGGTTGTAGAGCATAGAAGTTTTATTTCTTCGGATTATTGGGGCAAAGTTAAAGAATATTTAAGAGAAAAGTACGGAGAAAATTTGAAGGTTTTGGGGCTTTGCTCGGCTGCCGGCGACCAATGTCCCCGTGACCTTATCCGCTTTGTAAATCCCGAAACTTATATTGATGACCCAAATATTGAAAGAAATGATTACATTGAGCGCAGAGCAGACCCGTCAATGTTCGATATTTCGGGACTTAAACTTGTCGGAAAGCGAATAGCGAATGAAATTTCTTTTGTTTATGAAGAAACTCCCCTTGAATTAAAGAACGAGGGGCTTTTAATACACGAAACGGTTCAAATGGAACTTCCGGTTCGACGTGTTACAATAAATGAATACACTGAATCATTAAAAGAAATAAATGATTTCATTTCTAAAAATAAGGGCAAAAGTATTACATTTGAGGATAATGCAAGATTGCATATTCATGCCGGAAATATGGCAAGGTATGAATTTCAGCAAAAGAAAAACACATTTACAAGCGAAATTCATTTTATCCGTTTCGGTGATATTGCCATAGTAACTAATCCTTATGAATTGTTCTTAAATTACGGTAACCAAATCAGAGCAAGAAGTAGGGCAAAACAGACATTTATTATTCAACTTGCCTGTGGGACAAACGGTTATTTACCTACCGAAAAAGCCGAAAACGGAAGCCATTACAGTGCCTATGTTTCAAGCGGTGTAACGGGACATGAGGGCGGAGATTTGCTTGTCCGCACAACGCTTGAGCATATAAATAAATTGTTTTAATTAAAAATATATTGGGGTTGAAGTGAAAATTATGGTCTTATCTGAAAGTAAAAATAATTATAAACGAATTATTTTGGTATGTTTATTTTTATATGTGGCGATGATTGCTTCAAAGAATCTTTTTACATCAGAAATCATTGAGATAATCAAAGAATACGGCGTAACAAAATCAAAAGCAAGCTTGGCAACATCATTTTATTTTGTTTCGTATGCTTTTTCGCAACTCTTTTTTTCAAAGATTATTACAAAAATTAACATTGTTAAAACAACACTTGTTATGGTGCTTGTTTCAGTGGGTATAACGGCTTTAATTCCGTTTTGTACCGGTATAAGCCAAATATATGCTTTGTTCTTACTTAACGGAATCGCCCAAACTACCGTTTGGCCGTCCTGCATATTGATTTTAAGCGAATATCTGCCCGAAAGATTGAAGATGAGGGGTTGCAAATTTTTAAGCATAGGGTATTCTATTGCTTTTATGCTTGATTATGCTATGGCAAGCTTTTGCTTCAAATTCGCCACCTGGAAATTAGGATTTTGGGTATTTTCAACTTTTTTGCTTTTAAGTGTTTTGACATTTTATTTTGTTATAAGCAATTCAACTAAAATAAGCGAAAAAACTAAAAATGAACAAACCGTCGAAAACGCATCAAAAATCAAAAAAAGCACTTATTTTTGGTTTGTTACGGTTGTATTAGTCGGCGCTTTTCTTTCTAATTTTATTTATCAGGGAGTATTGGCTTGGATACCGAATCTTCTTTATGAGTGCTTTAATGTTTCTTCATCAAAAGCCACTATTGTAACTATGATTGTTCCTTTTGCGGTTACATTAGGTCCGATTATTTCAATGTCGCTGTGTGATAAATATAATCATTGGAAAATTTGCTTGTTGCTTTGTTTGACTAGTTTGGCTGTTCCGTTTGTTCTAAGCGGTATTTATAATAAAAATGTCATTGTTTCTATTTTGGTAATCTTGATTTTTCTCATTATATACAGAGCAATTTGTAATGTTTTTACCACGGTTGTTCCCGTAAAAAGCAACAAATTTGTGAATAGCGGCTCGTTTGCAGCACTTGCAAATACGGCTGCCTCTTTCGGTTTTGCCTGCGGGGCACCGGTAGTGGGAAAAGCAATAGATTCGGTCGGTTGGAGTGTGTCATACATATTTATCGGTTTTGCGGCGGTGCTTTTAGTATTTACGGTTTTACTGAAATACCGTAGCATTTCGGGGATTAGCAAAGAAATGAACTAATGTATATAATTGCTTGATGATTATCGATATTTAAGTTTGATATTCTGTATCTGGTACCAAAAATAATGCTTGATTTGTCTGTTAGTACAGACACATAGTTTTTAATGATAGGGGAGTGCAATATGTCTGAAATACTCGAAATTATAATGATTATAAGCTTCGGTGCATCTTGGCCGTTGAATGTAATCAAATCATATAAGGCAAAAACTACCAAAGGAAAAAGTTTGCCATTCTTACTACTGATATTTTTCGGATACATAGCGGGAATAATATCAAAATTGGTCAATCAATCGTATATGGCAAATATTTCTCATAAATGGTATGTGCTGTTTTTTTATGTACTAAATCTACTTATGGTAGGAATTGATATTGCTTTATACTTTAGAAACAAAGTGTTAGATAGTAAAAAACAATAAACCTAATGAAAAAATACAATCAATTAAGTTTTAGAATGTTGCTAAAATTTTTTAGAAGTGTCAAAATTAGTTTACAAAATTGAATTTTACAAACTGCCATTATTGAAGAAACGGATTGTAAAAATGAGCAGTTTGCCGTAGTTCACCCCGGCGGTGCAGTAGGCGAACGATTAAACAAAAAAGAAGGTGAAATAAATGTATCAAAGACGAAGTATTGAAAACAACGAGCCGTGGCTTGGTGAAATGGAACCGTTTAAGATATCCGATAATATTTATTTTGTCGGTACATTTCAAGAATCCTGCCACCTTATAGATACGGGTGACGGGCTTGCCGTAATAGATACAGGCAATATTTTTACACTACATATGGTTATTGACCATATTTACCGTTTAGGATTTAATCCAAGAGATGTAAAGTATGCGTTTTATACCCATTACCATATTGACCATACCGGTTCTGCTATGGCATTCAAAAATCTTACGGGCTGTAAAACCGTAATTTCAAAAGCCGATGAAATGAACGCTTACGATTCTTGTGGATTTGTTGCCGATATAACCTTAAATGACGGCGATGAAATAACGCTTGGCGATACAACATTTAAGTTTATCTATACACCCGGTCATACAATAGGTGTTATGTCTGTTTTGTTTAATACAACACTTAACGGCAAACCATATATCGCAGGTATGTTTGGCGGAGCCGGTGCAAATTCACTTAAAAAAAGTCATAGCTCATATTATTCGTCTAATTTAGACGATTATCTAAACAGCTGTGACCGTTTGCTTAAAGAAAAGGTTGATATATTCATCGGAAATCACTGTTGGAATAACAATACCGAAGAAAAAGCAAAAATTTTAAGAGAAACGGGCGAAAATCTGTTTTTAGACCCGAATGAATGGGTTAAATTTTTAAATTTCTGTAAGGAAAGAGCAAAAAATTTTGACCCTGACGAAAGGAAATCTTAATAATGGTAAAAGATTATAAGATTTCAACCCCGTTTTTCGAGTTCGGCCCGAAAGCGTATATGTACGGCGACGAACTTTTGGAGCTTATGAAAAAAATCGACAAATTGGCTCAAAAGTATGATATGGATGTTTTAGCGGATATTCAAACTACCGATTTGCGCCTTATTGCCGAAAACACCTCGGAGCGTATCCATGTTTATGCACAGCATATGGACTCTATCCCCGTAGGCAGAGGAATGGGAACAATTTTACCCGAAGCAGTAAAAGCAACGGGCGCAGTAGGTGTTATGCTTAACCACGCTGAATGTAAATTAACCCTTGACGAAATTAAGGAAGCAATAAAAAGAGCCGACGAGGTAGGACTTGCAACAATAGTTTGTGCCGATACCGAGGACGAAATAAAAGCCGTTGCAAAAATGAATCCAAATATCGTAGTTGCAGAACCCTCTGAACTAATAGGAACGGGAATTGCGGTAGGCAGAGAATATGTTGATGCCTGCATAAAACTTGTAAAAGATATAAACCCCGAAATATTGGTACTGCCGAGCGCCGGAATTTCCTGCGGTAATGACTGCTATAACATAATAAAAGCCGGTGCCGATGCGTCAGGCTCTTCAAGTGCTATATGTAAAGCGGAAGACCCTGCAAAAATGACCGAAGAAATGATGGCGGCAGTCCGTAAAGCCTACGACGAAAGAGAGAAACAGTAATGAAATATTTACTCGGTGCCGATATAGGTACAACCTCGCTTAAAGCCGCTCTTTTCGACGAAAACGGCAAACTTATAAAAAGTGCAATAAAGGATTATACCCTTATTGTTTCGGGAGATACCGTCGAGTTTCCTGCGGAAGATTACTTTAAGCTTTTTAAGGAAGCTTATGACGAGGTAACAAAAGGTTATGAGGTTTCGGCACTTGCAATAGATACACAGTGCGAAACAATTATCTTTGCGGACGATAATGGTAAACCTTTAATGAATGCAATAGTGTGGCTTGATAACAGAGCCACAAAACAAGCCGAAGAAATAAAAGCGCATTTCGGTAATAAAAAGGTATATGAGGTAACAGGACAACCCGAAATTACGGCTACTTGGCCTGCCGCAAAAGTTTTGTGGCTTAAAGAAAACAAACCCGAAATATTAGAAAAAGCAAAAAAGATATTTTTACTCGAAGATTATCTTTTGTATAAACTTACGGGCAACTTTGTTACAGAGAAAACTCTCCAATCCTCAACAATTTATTTTGATATAAGGAATGACTGCTATTGGGACGAAATGCTCGAATTTATCGGTATAGATAAAGAAAAACTGCCTAAACTCTGCGATAGCGGTGTAAAGGTAGGCGAGTATAACGGTGTTTCGGTTTCAACAAGCGGTATGGACCAAATCGCCGGTGCAATAGGTGCAGGCGTTGTTGACGGTACGGCAATCAGTGAAATGACGGGCACTACAATGGTCTTATTTGCCCCGACCGAAAATATACCCGAATATAATCCGAAAAGTATAATTCCCGTACATAAAAACTATGACGGCAAATACTGTCTTTTATCGTGGACACCAACCGCAGGTATTGCTCTTAAATGGTTTAAGAATAATTTTTGCGAAAACTTTGATTTTAAGGGGCTTGACGACATAGCAAAGGATATTCCGGCAGGAAGTAACGGTCTTACATTTTTGCCCTATCTTTGCGGCTCAACAATGCCTAAATATAACCCCGATGCAAAGGGTACATTTATGGGTATTACAATGGAGCATACAAGGGCGCATTTTGTAAAAAGTATTTTGGAATCGGTTGCCGCAATGTTAAAAGAAAACCTTGATTATTTGGGACTTAACTGTAACGAAATACGCTCAATGGGCGGCGGTGCTTCAAGTCCTTTGTGGTGTCAGATTAAGGCAGATATGACAAATAAAAATATATCAATACTCGAAAATAACGAAACTGCTTGTCTTGGCTCTGCCATACTTGCAGGGGTAAGTGTTGGTATATATAAAGATGTATCGGT
>JAZUFQ010000012.1:0-52074 GCA_045640745.1 Acutalibacteraceae bacterium | reverse complement strand
CAAAGCGGCGGCATCATTTTCACGAGAGTTCAACACCATCCGCCGATTTGTCGAAAATATCTTTTTTGTACGGCTATCACAAAGCAAAAACCTATCACGAAAGTGGTAGGTTTTTGCTTTGTATTATTCATTACGGTGTACCTGCGGCACGCAAGTGTTTTTAAGCAATTAAAAAACAGTTCTTATACTATTTGGTATAGGAACTGTTTTTTTGTATATTTAATTATATAAATATATTAAATTATTTATTGTGTTTTTCTTATGTTTGTAGTATAATAACATTGATATTTTACCGAGAGGAGATACAAATTTTGGAAATTAAAATCGAAGACCTTGTTTCATCAATAAAAAAAGACGGAATTGATACCGCTAATGCCGAGGCGGAGAAGATTATTGCCGATGCAAAAAATAAAGCTTCAAAGATTATTGAGGACGCAAAAGCCGAGCAGGAAAAGATTAAAGAGCAGGCAAAAGCGGAAATAGATGTTTTAAGAGACAGTGCAAAGGTTGGCGCCGAGCAAGCTAAAAGAGATGCTGTTTTGCTTTTTGAGGAAGCCGTAAAGAACCGTTTCCAAAAAATTCTTGAAGCCGATATTAAAAAGACGGTTAACGGAGATACACTTGCAAAGCTTATTAAAGCCGCAATAAATGAAGAAAACCCAAAGGATTACAATGTCGAGGTTGCCGAAGTGAGCGACGGCTTAAAGGGTGAGCTTGCAAACGAGATTAAAAACGGACTTGAAATTAAGATTTCACCGTCGGTTAAAACCGGCTTCCGTTTGAACTCAAATGACGGCTCAGGATATTTTGACTGCTCTAATGAAGAAATCGCAAATATGCTTACTTCGTTTCTCCCCGAAATAAAATTCTAATCGGTGAATGGTTATGACTTCATATTTTTATTTAATGTCAAGCTTGCCTATGCTTAAAGCGGAAGGCGATATGCCGATAGATTATAATACATTTTTAAGCTACGCAAAGGGCAATGTTTCCGAGCAAAAGTACGAAATGCTTGAAAATCTGTCGCTTGATTCAAACAATGGACCGCTTATAAAAGAGTGGAACGAATTTTACCGTAGCTTTAAGGGTGAATTAACTTACGAGAGAAGTAAAAAAATCGGTAAAGCCTTTAATACGCCGTTTGATAGGGACAGCGAAACGGCAAAGGTTATATCTCTTGCCGTAGCAGAAAAAAATCCCCTAACGGCTGAAATAATGTTACTTTCTTTGCAATTTCAAAAGCTTGATAGTTTAATCGGTTCCCATTCATTTGACGATTATGCGCTTTTCGGATATGCATTAAAGCTAAAACTGCTCGAAAGAAAGACAGTCTTTAATCAAAAAAGCGGAAAATCGGAATTGAAGCGACTTGTATCGGGACTTGAAGATCAAATAGAAAAAATCAACGGAAATTCCGTTTTGACGGATATAGGAGATAAATAATGGATAATATTATTACCGGTGCCGTAACCGGAGTGAACGGAAACTTGGTTTTCGTTAAGGTAGACGGCTCAATAAAGAAAAACGAGGTTGGCTATATCGCAGTAGGTGATAAAAAACTTAAAGGCGAGGTCATACGGGTAAATAACGGCATTGCAAGTATGCAGATTTACGAGATGACCGAGGGCATTAAGGTAGGCGACCGTGCCGAGTTTACTAATGAACTTATGAGTGTGAAATTAGGTCCCGGACTTTTATCAAGGGTGTTTGACGGTCTTCAAAATCCGCTTCCCGAACTTGCCGAACAATGCGGATTTTTCTTGGAGCGTGGAGTTTATTTAGACCCGATTCCCGATAAGGACTGGGAATTTACCCCCGCTGTTAAAGTGGGCGATACCGTCCGCATATCCGATACAATAGGTACTGTGCCCGAAGGACTTTTTAAGCATAGAATTATGGTGCCGTTCGGACTTGAAGATACCGAATGGACTGTTGAAAAAATCGCCGAAAAGGGCGTTTACAATGTAAACGACACCGTTGCCGTAATAAAGGACGAAGACGGTAATACCGAAAATCTTACAATGGTATTTTCGTGGCCTATTAAAAAGGCAATTTCCTGCTATGAAAAGCGGTTAAGACCCGATGAGCCGTTAATTACGAAAATTCGCTGTATTGATACATTTTTGCCGGTAGCAAAGGGCGGAACATTCTGCGTTCCGGGACCTTTCGGCGCAGGTAAAACCGTTTTACAGCACATGGAAGCCAAAAATGCCGATGTTGATATAGTTATCGTTGCCGCCTGCGGTGAGCGTGCCGGCGAGGTTGTTGAAATTCTTAAAGAATTCCCTGAACTTAATGACCCTCGCACAGGGCGTTCGCTTATGGAAAGAACGATTATTATCTGCAACACCTCTTCTATGCCGGTTGCTTCCCGTGAGGCATCGGTTTATACGGGTATCACCTTGGCTGAATATTTTAGACAAATGGGACTTAATGTTCTTATGCTTGCCGACTCAACCTCCCGTTGGGCGCAGGCAATGCGTGAAATGAGCGGAAGACTTGAAGAAATCCCCGGTGAAGAGGCATTTCCTGCTTATCTTGAATCGGTTATCGCAAGCTTTTATGAGAGAGCCGGTAAGGTAAAACTCAAAACGGGCGAAATTGCATCGGTTACAATAGGTGGTACGGTTTCTCCTGCCGGCGGTAACTTTGAAGAGCCGGTAACTCAGGCAACCTTAAAGGTTGTAGGCGCTTTCCACGGACTTTCCCGTGAGCGTTCCGATGCCCGTAAATATCCTGCCATTCACCCGATTGACTCTTGGACGAAATATCAGGGAATAGTTGATATGGATAGGGTTAATAACGCAAGAGAAATTCTTAAAAGAAGTACCGAAATAAACCAAATGATGATGGTTGTAGGCGAAGAGGGTACATCTAACGAGGATTATATCACCTATCAAAAGGGTGAGCTTTTGGATGCGGTTTATTTGCAACAAAACTCATTTGATGCAATAGATGCTTCCTGCGATACCGATAGACAAATTTATGTATTTAATTTACTTTATACGATTTTAACCGAGAATTACAGTTTTAATTCCAAAAGAGAAATCCGCCTTTTCTTCAATCAGTTAAGACAGGAACTTTTAGACTGGCATACTACTGTTTTTGACACACCCGAATTTTATAAGCAAGAACAGGTCATTAAAGATTATTATACCGAAAAGGTAAAGAAATAAGGAGGTGCCGAAATGCAAAAGATTTATACAAAGATAGAGTCTATCGTAGGCAATGTTGTTGTCGTAAAAGCCGAGGGCGTAAGAAACGGCGATTTGGCACTTGTCGGAAAAAGCTTTGCAAATGTTATAAAGCTTGATAAAGACCTTGTTTATTTGCAGGTTTTTTCGGGTACACAGGGTATTTCGACAACCGATTCGGTAAAATTCTTAAATAAACCTATGATGGTTTCTTATTCCGATAAGCTCTTGGGAAGAGTATTTAACGGCGCAGGCGTTCCCCGTGATAACGGCCCCGAGCTTTCGGATAATATGATTCCGATAGGCGGTCCGTCGGCAAACCCCGCAAAAAGAATAGTGCCTAAAACAATGATTAGAACGGGTATTCCGATGATAGACCTTTTTAACACACTTGTTGAGAGTCAAAAACTCCCCATATTTTCCGCTTCGGGTGAGCCGTATAATGAGCTCCTTGCAAGAATAGCAATGCAGGCCGAGGTTGATATAATCGTTTTGGGCGGTATGGGACTTAAACACGACGATTATTTGTTCTTTAAGGAAACACTCGAAAAGAGCGGTGCTATGGGACATACCGTTATGTTTATTCATACTGCGTCCGACCCGACGGTTGAATGTACGCTTGTTCCCGATATGTCTTTGGCGGTTGCCGAAAAGTTTGCACTTGACGGTAAAAAGGTATTGGTGCTTTTAACCGATATGACAAACTATGCCGACGCTCAAAAGGAAACGGCTATTACTATGGAGCAGGTACCGTCTAACCGTGGTTACCCCGGCGACCTTTACAGCTGTCTTGCCGCACGCTATGAAAAGGCAGTTGCATTTGAGGGCTCGGGCTCAATTACCATACTTTCGGTAACTACTATGCCGGGCGACGATGTAACCCATCCCGTTCCCGATAATACAGGTTATATCACCGAGGGACAGTATTATCTTAAAAACGGAAGAATTGAGCCGTTCGGTTCGCTTTCCCGTCTTAAACAAAATGTTAATAAGGACACCCGTGATGACCACCGTGCACTTATGGACGCTATGATAAAACTTTACAGTGCGTATAATGAAAGTCTTGAAAAGAAGTCAATGGGCTTTTTGATGAGCGAATGGGACGAAAAACTGCTTAAATACGGCGAACTCTTTGAAACAAAGCTTATGTCCTTGTCGGTTAATATAAGTCTTGAAGAGGCGCTCGATTTAGGTTGGGAAATATTAGCCGAATGTTTTGAGCCTAACGAAACGGGACTTAAAACAAATCTTATCTCGGAAAGATGGCCTAAAAAGGCATAGTGGTGTAAATTATGGCATCTGTTAAACTTACAAAAAATGAGTTAAAGGTGCAAAAGGATAAGCTTAAAAGATTTGAACGGTATCTGCCGACTTTGGAGCTTAAAAAACAACAGCTTCAAACGGTTATGATGAAAATATCCGCCGAACTTGAAGAAAAGGAAAAAGAACTTTCCGCTATGGTAGAAGGCCTTGACGATTTCGTTGCCGTCTTTGCGGAAAATAAGATTTTCGATGAGGACAAAAGACTTGAACATTTGGTAAAACCGCTTAATGTTATCTGTACCGAAGATAATATTGCGGGTGTCACCGTTCCCGTGTTCAAAGAACTGTCTTTTGAGGAAATCGAGTATGATATTTCCGATTATCCTTTATGGGTTGATGATGCAATATTCAGATTGCGTGATATTGCAAGACTCAATATGCTCCTTAAAACTTTAAGAATTCAAAACGAATTGCTTGGCAATGAGCTTCGGTTTACATCTCAAAGGGTAAACCTCTTTGAAAAGGTAAAAATACCCGAAGCTAAGGAAAATATCCGTCAAATCGGAATTTATATCGGCGACCAGCAAACGAGTGCGGTTGTACGGGGTAAAATTGCCAAGAAAAAGCGACAGGAGGCAAGCGTATGATAGAAAAAATGAACTTGACCTATATTGTTGCTATGGAAGCTAAAAGGGAAGAAATGCTTTTAGCACTCAGGGATTTAGGCGTTATGCATATTTCCGAGCGAAACGGCGCCGACGAGCAAATTTTAACAAGATTTTCGGCAATCGGTAAGCTTTTAACTGCGCTTAACGATTATGTCGATACTGAAAAGCAGGAAACAAAAATTCTTGACGATAAGGATTTTGAAGAGCTTTTTGACAGTACAAAAAAAGCGCTCGAAAGAAAAGCGGTTTTGGAAGAGTCAAGAACTTCTATGCTTCTTGAAATCGAAAAAATCAAAGCGTGGGGCGATTTTGACCCTAACGAAATTAAAAAGCTTGCATTAAACGGACTTGAATTTCATTTTTACCGTTTAGACAAAAAAGAATATAAAAAACTCTCTGAAAAGGAGAGCATAAAGTTTATAAAGCTTTCGTCGGTTGATAAGATGGAAACGGTTGCGGTTTTGGGCGAGCTTAATTCTCAAATCAGTGCTACCGAGTTTGTTTTGCCCGAAAGGGGAATAAGCGAACTTCAAGCTGAAATTAAGCTTTGCGAAGAAGAAATTTCTTATATCGAAGCAAAACTTAAAAAGTCCGCAACGATGCTTAATAGCTATAACCGTCAGCTTATTAAAACCCAAAACGAAGCGGAGTTTTCCTCGGTTAGAAATACAACGGAAACTAAGGACGGACTTGTTTGGCTTAAAGGCTATATCCCGATAAGCGAAACCGATGCCTTTAAGGCCTGCGCCGAAAAGAACGGTTGGGCATATAGCTATGAAACGGTTGAGGTTGACGACGGCGCCGTACCGACAAAAATTAAACACAATAAATTAACGGCGCTTGTAAAACCCGTATTTGATATTTTGGGTACAGTCCCAGGTTACGGCGAATACGATATTTCGTTTTGGTTTTTAGCGTTCTTTACGCTGTTTTTTGCAATGATTATCGGCGATGCAGGATACGGCTTGCTGTTTTTAATCGGTGTGATAGCATTTTTGATTAAAACAAAGAAGCTTAATAATGCGACACTGCTTTTGACCGTGCTTTCGGTTGCAACGGTTATTTGGGGAGCGATTACGGGAACTTGGTTCGGACTCGAAAGTGCTATGAAAGTACCGCTTCTAAAAGCTCTTGTAATACCGAACTTTGCAAATTATCCTAAGTATTTCGGTGTTGAATCGGCAACGGTACAAAACAGTGTTATGAAATTTTCGTTCAGTATCGGTGTTATTCAGTTGGCACTTGCGTGCCTTATGAATATCCGCCGTAAGATTACCGATAAGAATTTAAGCTTTATTGCCGATGTCGGTTGGCTAATGTCAATATGCGCACTTTACTTTATGGTGCTTTATCTTGTAATAAATCAGCCGATAAATGTAACGGTTGTAGGAATTATAGTCGGTATCGGCTTCCTGCTCGTAATTTTGTTCGGCGGAATGTCACCCGATAAAACATTTGCAGAAGGCCTTAAAGCAGGACTTGCCGATACATTTACGGTATTTCTTAATACGATAAGCGCTTTCGGTAATGTTATGAGTTATATACGGCTTTTTGCCGTAGGTATGGCTTCTCTTGCCATTGCCCAAAGCTTTAACGATATGTCGTCGGGATTCAGCGGTGCGCTCGTTATCGTCGGCATTGTTATTGCGGTGATAGGGCATATAATGAATATCGTTATGGGCTTTCTTTCGGTCGTTGTTCACGGTGTAAGACTTAACCTGCTCGAATTTTCGGGCCAGCTCGGTATGGAGTGGGCAGGAACGGCTTACGAACCGTTTTCAGAATCAAAAACATTAAAAAAGTAATATAAAAAAGGAGAAAAAATTATGAATATTCAAACAATAGGTATGGCTTGTGCATTAGGACTTTCGGCTATCGGCTCGGCTTTCGGTGCCGGATATGCCGCAATGGCTTCGGTAGGAGCTTGGAAAAAATGTTATGCAAACGGAAAACCGGCACCCTTTATTATGGTTGCTTTTTCGGGCGCTCCGCTTACACAGACAATTTACGGGTTTCTTCTTATGAACTTTATCCGTTCGGCTTTTGAGTCGGGCGCAAGCGGAATGCTTTGTATGGCTGTCGGCATTTTTGCAGGTCTTGCAATCGGTCTTTCGGCTTTCTTCCAAGGCAAGGTTGCCGGCGCTGCCGCCGATGCACTCGGCGAAACGGGCAAGGGTACTGCAAACTACTTTATAGTTATCGGTATAGTTGAAACGGTTGCTTTGTTTACACTCGTATTCAGTTTGCTTTTGTTACAGTAATATTTAATTTTAATACTTATTTTCGGAGGAAAATATGGCTGTTGATATTATTCCTTTATCAAACGGAGCGGAAGGCATTTTTGTAAAAAACTCCCGCTTTAAGACTACTCTTATTTCGTTTAACTTCTATTTACCGCTAAATAAAGAAAAGGTTGCCGATTTTGCGCTTTTGCCTTTTGTTTTAACAACCTGCGGTAAAAATTATCCGAATTTTCAAAAACTCAATGTAAAACTTTCAAAGCTTTACGGTGCCGAACTTTCCGCTTCTGCCGAAAAGATAGGGGATTATGCGCTTCTTAAAATGTCTATTTCGGTTATCGGCGATAAATATGCGCTTGACGGCGAGGTGCTTACAAGCGAGGCGGTAAACCTTTTAACCGAGCTTGTTTTCGAGCCGAAGACCGAAAACGGCGAGTTTTTAAGCGAGGATATCGAGCGTGAAAAACGAAAGGCAATAGAGCATATTAAGGGCGAATTTGCCGAAAAGAGAATATATGCTTTTAACCGCCTTATTGAAGAGATGTTTAAGGATACGGCTTACGGTATTCCGAAATGCGGTACCGTAGAAGATGTCAAAAAAATAACGGGTAAAAGTCTTTACGATGCGTGGGAAACCATGCTGAATACTGCACATATAAGGGTAAATGTCATAGCAGACAGCGCTCCGAGCGGACTTTTTGACAGTTTGTCGCAAAAACTTTCAGAGCTAAATAGGGAAAATACGGTAGATATTTCGTTATCCCAAAAATTAGTTCCTGCCAAAAGGTCAAAAACTGTTACGGAAACCACCGAGGTTAAACAAGGTAAGCTTTGTATGGGCTTTTCCTTTGATAAATCGGGCGGAGACGAAAACACCGCCGACCTTTATGTATGTACCGATATTTTCGGCGGAGGGCCTTATTCAAAACTCTTTACAAATGTAAGAGAAAAAATGAGTCTTTGCTATTACTGTTCGGCAAGACCGGTAAGAATTAAGGGCTTTTTCACCGTTCAAAGCGGTATAGAAAAGGAAAATGCCGAAAAGGCGCAAACTGCTATATTAAATGAGCTTAAAAAGCTTAAAATCGGAAAAATCAGCGACAGTGAGTTTGAGGCGTCGATTTTGGGCATCACCGACAGTCTTAATGCTTATTATGACAGCAGTGAAGCTCTTGAAACTTGGTACTCAATCAAAATTGCCGATAAAAAAATACTTTCTCCCGAAGAATTTGCCGAAAAGATAAAGCTTGTTACAAAGGAAGATGTTATTGCGGCGGCTCAAAACATTAAGCTTCATACTGTATTTAAGCTTTTGCCAAAGGAGATGTGATTTATGAAAAGAGAAACCTTTGAATCCCCAATCGGCGAAAGTTATGTAAAAGCGGTATGCCCTTCGGGAGTTACGGTTTATGTTATGGAAAAACCGCTTTATAATTCAACCTATGCAATTTACGGAACAAAGTACGGCTCGATAGATAACTGTTTTGCAGTAAACGGTGAAAAGCCCAAAAAAGTGCCCGACGGTATTGCTCACTATCTTGAACACAAGCTTTTTGAAAGTGAGGACGGCGACGCATTTTCAAAATTCGCAAAAACGGGTGCTTCGGCTAATGCGTTCACCTCGTTTGACCGCACATGCTATCTTTTTAACTGCACTAATAATCCTTACGAAAATCTTGAAATTTTGCTTGATTTTGTTGCACACCCCTATTTTACCGAAGAAACAGTAAGAAAAGAGCAGGGGATTATCGGTCAGGAAATTAAAATGTATGACGATAGCCCTGCGTGGCGTGTAACCTTTAATTTACTCGAAAATATGTACCATAACCACCCCGTTAAGATTGATATTGCGGGTACGGTAGAGTCCATTGCCGAAATAAACGCCGACTTGCTTTATGACTGCTATAATACATTCTATAATCCGTCTAATATGTTTATTTGTATTGTCGGTAATATCGATACCGAAACGGTGCTTTCAATTTGCGAAAGAAATGTAAAAAATAAAGAGCCGATAGAAATAGAGCGTGTTTTTGAAGACGAGCCCGAAACGGTATTAAAACACTATGTTGAGCAAAAACTTTCGGTATCTATGCCTATGTTTTCGCTCGGATTTAAGCAAAAAATCAATTCGCCTTACAGACGGTTAAAATCAAAGCTTTGTGTTGCGCTTTTGCTTGAACTTATTTGCGGTGAAACCTCTCCTCTTTATTCAAGACTTATGAACGAAGGTCTTATAAACGACGAATTTGAAACCGAGTATTTTAACGGATACAATTATTCGTGTGTACTCTTTTCGGGCGAATCGGAAAATCCGAGAGCGGTGGAAAAGGCGATTAAGGAAGAAATTAAAAATCTTCGTGAAAACGGTATTGATAAAAAGATGTTTTCTGCCGTTAAAAGCGGTATGTACGGCGATTTAATCCGCAGGTACAATTCGGTTCAGAATATTTGTATGAACTTGGTTGAGGGCGCTGTTTTTGATTACATTATTTTTGACGAAATAAAAATCTTAAAACAAATAACCGACGACGATGTTTATAAGCGCCTTGATATTTTTGAAGATGATTTATCGGTTCTTTCGGTAATAAATCCTTTGGAGTAAGATATGTATAATGTAACAATTTTCGGAATACACTTAAAATTAAATCCCGTTGCTTTTACTATTCCTATCGGCAACGGCTGGGATATTTATTGGTACGGAATAATAATTGCAATCGGCTTTCTATCGGCACTGATTTTCGCCTATAAAAATGCAAATCGGTTTAATGTTGATATGGATAAAGCACTTGATGCGATTATTGTAACAACTCCCGTTTCCATTCTTTGTGCGAGGGCGTATTATCTGATTTTTGACGGTGAAAAGTTAGAGAGTATTGCCGACTTTTTCGGTTTCGGCACATCGGGATTTGCAGGGCTTGCCATATACGGCGCTGTTATCGGGGCTCTTGTTTGCGGAGGAATTATGTGCCGTATTAAAAAAATAAATATACTCGATATGTTTGATTTAACCGTTCTCGGTTTTTTGCTGGCGCAGGGTATCGGACGGTGGGGCAATTTTGTTAACCAAGAAGCATACGGCTCTTTTACGGGTAGTTCTTTTTGGGGAATGACAAGCAACCGTACCGTTTTGGAAATGGGCGAGGGCTTGGTACACCCCTGCTTTTTGTATGAGTCAATTTGGTGTATTACAGGATTTTTTATAATAAATCATTTAAGCAAAACCCGTAAGTTTTCGGGTGAAACTTTACTTATGTACGGCGTTTGGTACGGCTTCGGCAGAGCAATTATCGAGCTTTTGCGTACAGATAGTTTAATGATAGGAAGAATAAAGGTTTCCTGCCTTCTTTCGGTTGTCGCCTGTATTTTTTGCGCCGTTTTGCTTGTGTTTTTCAGAAAAAAGCAAAAAACCGAAAACAATGAAAATGATTATGTGAATATGATTACCGATAATATCGGAGATGAAAATGATGAGTAAAATCATTGACGGTAAAGCCGTTTCGGCTTTCGTTAAGGAAAATATAAAAAACGAAGTTGCTTCGCTTAAAGAAAAAGGAATAACGGTAGGTCTTGCGGTTATTTTAGTAGGCGAAGACCCTGCCTCCAAAATATATGTTGCCAACAAGAAAAAGGCGTGTGAAGATTTGGGCATAATTTCAGAAGAGTACCTGTTGCCCGAAGATACGAAAACCGAAGAGCTTTTAGAGCTTATTAACACCCTTAATAATGAAAAGTCGGTAAACGGAATTTTATGTCAGTTGCCTTTGCCAAAAGGAATTGACGAAAAAACGGTTATAAATTCAATTTCACCCGAAAAGGATGTTGACGCATTCCACCCTGCGAATGTGGGTAAAATAATGATAGGCGACTATGATTTTGTTCCTTGCACTCCTGCGGGAATTATGGAAATGCTTAAATTTTACGGTATCGAAATAAGCGGTAAAAACTGCGTGGTTATCGGTAGGTCCAATATTGTCGGAAAACCGATGAGTATGCTTTTGCTTCATAAAAACGGTACTGTTACAACCTGCCATTCAAAAACAGCCGACCTTAAAAATGTAACAAATAAGGCGGATATTTTAGTTTCGGCTGTCGGCAAAGCAAATTTCGTTACCGCTGATATGGTAAAAGAAAATGCCGTTGTCATTGATGTCGGTATGAATAGGGAAAACGGTAAGCTTTGCGGAGATGTTGTTTTTGATGAGGTGTCAAAAAAAGCATCTTATATTACCCCAGTTCCGGGCGGAGTAGGGCCTATGACAATAGCTATGCTTATGAAAAACACACTTACTGCCGCAAAGAAACAAAACGGTATTTTATAATATTTTGGAAGTGATATTTTGAAATTCGGCAAATATTTTGTTTTAATAGTTGCGATTGTTTCTGTTTTCAGCTTTTGCGCCTTTTCTTCAAGCGGCGATTTTCAAATAAATGCCGGCGACGGTTATTTTTCCTGCTATAAAAACGGGTCAAAAAATAAGGTTGTTGACCGCCTTAACGAAATAAGCAAAAGCGATAATAAATATACCGTAAAGAAATTTGAATCAATGCTTTCAAAAAACAGTATCGAATTTTTTGCGGTTAATAAGTATGATTCTTCGCAGATTAGAGTTTCGGTTTATTCGGACGAAATATCCGAAAAAATTCAGGATATGTCAATCCGTACCGATAAAGAGATAAAGGAATACGCTGAAAATCTTGTCGCCGATACCGATTTAACTTATAAGCTTTATTCAAAAAATTCCAAAAAATATATCGAAATTTCAAAAACTGAAAAAGATGGGGGCGGAGAGTATATTTCTTCGCAATTTATTACGATTTGTAACGGCGATATATATAATATTTCTTTTTATAACGACGGTACAAAGCTTAAAAAGGAAAGCTACGATATTTTAAGTTCTTTTGAAATAAACGATTCAAACGCCGGTCCGAAAATGCCCGTTTTCACATTTGTTATAATTGCGCTTGCCATTGCGGCGCTTATTACCGTTATTGTTATTATGGTTTTAGGAATTATTAAAGATAAAAAGAAAAAAGAGTGATTTAATCACTCTTTTTTTATATCCAAATTTCCGCCTCTTGCGTAATAAAAAATGTACTGTTGAATTATTCCGCCGTACTTTTCGTAAGCTTTCGGCAAACCGTTCGGAAAAAGCAATTCCATAGCCCTTTTTATCCAAACATCCTTTGGGAATGCCGAAAAGTGCTTTAATGAAAATAAAAGGGTACAGTCGGCTACTTTCGGCCCTACGCCTTTGATTTTCATAAGCTCTTCTTGTGCCGTTTCGTAATCAAGGTCGAAAAGTTTTTCTAATACTATCTCACCGTTTGCAACCTTTTTGGAAGCATCGAGTATGTATTTTGTTCTGAAACCCATTCTTATGTCCGAAAGGTCGTCCTCGTTAAGCCGTGAAAGAACATCGGCTTTCGGAAAAGAATAATAATTATCCTTGATTTTTTCGCCGAACTTTTCGGATAATCGCATAATTATACCCTTAATTCTCGGAATGTTGTTGTTTTGCGAAATAATAAAAGAACAAAGCGCTTCAAACGGGCCTTGATTTAGTATTCTTATACCTTTTCCGTAATTTGATGCATCTTTTAGTATTTTGTTACCGCTTATTTCTTCTATGATTTTTTTGTAATCTCTTTTAAGGTCAAAATAATCATACCAAAAATTTTCAAAATCGTCTTTTGAGGTGTCTTTAAGAATAATCTCACTTTCATTTTGCTCTATTCTTAAAAATCTATCGTTTGCGACACCTTCAAAAACGCCGTCTTTTATTTCCTGCCACCTGAATGCCTGACCGCAGTCGAGTGTCATTTTAAGGTCAAAGCATTCGGGATTTTTTATATAAACATTGTTGTTTTCATAATAGTAATCCAATTAAGTTCACCGCCCATACTTGAATTATACTTTTTTTATGTTACAATATCAAGTGATAAAAGATTAGGAGAAAAAATTATGCGTGAAGATATTTGTACTATACCCGTCAGCGAAGCATTTGAAGAAAAGGACGGTTGTCCGCTTTGCCGAATGTACGATACTGTCGAAGAAAGAATACTTACCTATATTTTAGGCGATGCCATGATGGAGCCCGATGTCAGAATTGAAACAAACAAGTCGGGCTTTTGCAAAGAGCATCTTAATAAAATGATGTTAAGACGGGGACGGCTTCAATTATCACTTATGCTCGAAACACACTTAAAAGAAATAAACACCAATGTGTTTAATAAAAAGCTTTTTAACGGTGTAGGGAAAAAAGCACAGAAAATAGAAAAATTAAGCGATAGCTGTTTTGTTTGTGATAAGATGAATTGGGGCTTTTCGCATATGGTTGATACAATTTACAGAACCTACGAAAACGATAAGGATTTTAGGGATATGTTCGATAATCAACCGCAGTTTTGTATGCCTCATTACGAAATGCTTATAAGCGGTGCGGATAAAAAGACAATGCCTAAATACTATAAGGAGTTCACCGATAATCTTACGAGGATTACAAAGGAGTACTGCGAGAGTCTTTGTGACGATATTACAAAGTATTGCAGTATGTACGATTACCGCAAAAACGAAGGTAAGGACACTGATTGGGGTAATGCCAAAACTGCGCCCGAAAGAGCCGTCGGTTTTCTAAACGGCGAAAAGGTAAAAGAATAATTGCATAAAATATTAAAAAGCCGTCAAAAATACTTATAAAATATTTAAGGCGGTATTTTATGGTAAAAGGTGTAAACAAAAATATAATCGAAGTAAACGACACTAATAACGAGTTTTTTGAAAGAATTGTTTTTTATCTTGCCCCGAAATACGAAACACTTGATGTTAAGGCAAAGGAAACGGCATTCAGGGAGATGGAAAAGCTCTTTATCGAAAATGTCGATACTAAAAGCTTTGACTGTAAAAAAATAAAATTTAAGGGCAAAACGAAACGGATTTTGCTTTTTGGTACGGGTGCGTTTTTGCTTTTGGGGGTAGCCACGGCACTGCTTTTTATCCTTAATATTTTTTAAGCAAGGTTATTTCCTTGCTTTTTTTTATTTTTAATGATATAATACTACTAATAATGTTATCGAGGGTGCAATATGAAAGATATTATTAAAAACGGTGTATCAATATTTTTTAAGCTTATAGTAATTGTAATTATGAGCGGAATATTTATGATGTCCATTACCGTTTTGTCAACGGCTGCTTTTACCGAAAATATCGGCTACGATGCTGTTGTTACCGACGATTCGGGTAAAATAATCGACCAATATGAATACCGCACCGAACAGGGAAAAGATAAAAAAATTGATTCTTACGAAGAAAAGGGCTACAAGGTTACTAAAAACGGCGTAAGAAGCGATATGACCAAAACGGGCGTGGTTGTGGATTATTCGGTTTCGATACTGTTTTCGATTATTATGATTATTGCGTTTTGTTATAATCATTTGTTTATTTACGGAAACAAAGATTTTAATCTTGTTAAATGCGGACATGTTAAGGAAGATAAATTAAAAGGACTTAAAATAGGACTTGTGGCGTCTGTTCCTAATTTCCTGTTTTATATTTTTTGTGTAGTACTAAGCGTAGTAAAGCCCAAAACGAGCATAGCGCTTTATAAACTTCCGAATTTTCAATACTTTAAGCTTCTTAACTTAATAATGGGAAAAGCGCAGACATTGGGAGAAGTTTCGGTTATTTCTTATATCCTTACATTTTTAACACTTCTTATCGTTCCGGCGATATGTTTCGGTTCGTATTATCTTGGATATAAAGACATAAATATTGCGGAGAAATTAACATATAAGAAGGGAAACGGTAAGTAAGTATGGCTGGATTTTTCGGACTTTTTAATTATGAAAAAGAGGGACCGGGCATAGATAAAAATGCTCCTAAAAAGAAAACCTTTATTGTTTTCTTTGAAACTTTTTTCAGAAACATTTGGAAATTCATCACGGTGAATTTCGTTTATTTACTTATTTCTTTGCCGATAGTAACAAGCGGTCTTGCAAATGTCGGTATTACCAATGTAACAAGAAATGTTGCAAGAGATAAGCATTCGTTTATGGTGCCCGATTTTTTGGAAACCGTAAAAAAGAACTGGAAACAGGGACTCATTGTCGGAATAATAAATAAGATTATTTTTGCTTTGATGTTTTTGTCGGGTTATACTTATTTTACGGGAAGCGGAACCTTTTCCACAATCGGTCTTGGTATTTGCCTTGCGGCATTTATAATATTCTCGTTTATGAATTATTTTATTTGGACGCTTATGATTACCTTTAATTTCAGTGTCAAACAGCTATATTCAAATTCATTTAAGCTTGCATTTGCAAATCTTCCGAAAAATGCCTTGTGCGGAGTTTGCATATTGCTTGTATACGGAATATATGTTGCGATTGCTCTTATTTTCAATAATATTGCTGTTTTGATGATTGAAATTTTGTTGGCTATTTTAACCTTGCCGGCATTTAGGTTTTTGATTATTCAGTACGGCACTTTCCCGTGCATAAAGAAACTGATAATCGACCCGTATTATAAAGAGCACCCAGGTGAGGATATCGAAAAACGCAGAAATTTAGGTCTCGAAATCGAAGAAGAGAAGAATGACGAAGAAGACGACGGGAGCACAGAAGAAATAACAGGAGGATAAAAGAAAGCGTACCGAAAGGTATGCTTTTTTTGTAATCATAAAGACCGAAATCACATATACTTGTTTGAGGTGATAAGGTTGATTTGCAGAATAGATGAGCTTAAAAACCGTCAGGTAGTTTGCATAGAGGACGGATATGTTCTCGGATACATCGGTGATATTGAGTTCGATACAACCGAGGGAAAGCTTCAAAGCATTGTCATTTTCGGTAGCTTAAAGGCGTTCGGACTGCTCGGAAAAGAAAAGGATATTATCATTCCTTATAAGGATATTGCGGTTATCGGCGACGAGACGGTTTTAGTCCGTTCAAGCTCCGAAATGTATAAAAAAATACCCGAATAGTTGCCTTTTGCGTGGAAAATGTCGATTTTTTGTGAAAATTACACAAAAACTGCGAAAATAGTTTTTTGTGATTTGCGAAAAATCTATAAAAATATATTGAAATAATAGTAAAAAATTGGTATAATCAAATCATATATAGTCAAACTATTATGAGGTGTAAAATAAATGGATGTTTATTTCGATAATTTTAACTCTTATATCAAGAGCGATTTATATAAATATCTTGGCTCTTTTATTAAGCGAAACAGCGCCGTTTTCCGTGTTTGGGCGCCAAACGCCGAAAGGGTAAGCGTTGTCGGTAACTTTAATAATTGGGACCCGTCGGCTAACCCTATGGAGCGTGGGACAAACGGTGTCTTTGAAACCGAAATCAAGGGTGTTAAGGATTTTGACACCTATAAGTATGCTATAACCAATAACGGCAATACTGTTCTTAAAAGCGACCCGTTCGCAAGGCATTTTGAAACGGCTCCGAGTAACGCCTCAAAGGTCTATAAGGATAAAAAACATTTGTGGCGTGATAAGGACTTTATTTTAAGCCAAAAGGCAAAAAATATTTATGAATCTCCCGTTAATATTTACGAGGTACACATAGGCTCTTGGGACTGCTTTCCCGACGGTAACACCTTTGACTATGTAACACTTGCAAAAAAGCTCTCCGCCTATGTTAAAAAAATGGGATATACCCATATCGAGCTTATGCCCGTTACGGAGCATCCGTTTGAGGGCTCTTGGGGGTATCAGGTTACGGGGTATTTTGCCCCGACATCACGCTACGGCACTCCCGACGATTTCAAAGAGTTCGTCGATATAATGCACGAAAACGGCATAGGCGTTATTCTTGACTGGGTGCCTGCCCATTTCCCGAAGGACGAGTTCGGACTTTATAGATTTGACGGAACACCCTGTTATGAATACTCCGACAGCCGTAAGGGCGAACACAAAGAATGGGGTACCTGCGTTTTCGATTACGGCAAAGTAGAGGTTATGAGTTTTCTTGTTTCGAGCGCCGTTTTTTGGATAAAGGAATTTCATATTGACGGACTGCGTGTTGATGCGGTCGCTTCAATGCTTTATCTTGACTACGGAAGAAGAGACGGCGAGTGGCTTCCGAATTCCTACGGCGGACGGGAAAATTTAGAAGCCGTTGAGTTATTAAAGCAGGTTAACATCGCCGCATTTAACGCCAATCATTCGGTTATGATGATAGCCGAAGAATCTACCGCTTGGCCACTTGTAACAAAACCGCCGCACGACGGGGGACTCGGGTTTAATTATAAATGGAATATGGGTTGGATGAATGATATGCTTCGGTATATGTCGCTCGACCCGCTTTTCAGAAAGCATAATCACGACTGCCTGACTTTTTCATTCTTTTATGCCTTTTCGGAAAACTTTATTCTTCCGATTTCGCATGACGAGGTTGTTCACGGCAAGTGTTCAATGATAAATAAAATGCCGGGCGAATACGATGCGAAATTTGATAATTTAAGAGCGTTTTATGCTTATATGATGGCTCACCCCGGTAAAAAGCTTTTGTTTATGGGGCAGGAGTTTGCCCAGTTTATCGAGTGGAATTACGAACAACCGCTTGATTGGTTTTTGCTTACTTATGATACCCATAAGAATATGCAAAACTATGTTAAGGAATTAAATAAATTTTATCTTAAAAATACGCCCCTCTTCGAAATTGACTACTCTTGGGAGGGCTTTTCGTGGATATCGAACGACGATAATTCCCAAAGTATTATTTCGTTCAGGAGAATTGATAAATCGGGTAACGAGATTATCTGCGTTTGCAACTTCGTTCCCGTTTCGAGAGAGAACTACCGGATAGGTGTTCCGAATAGGGGTAACTATAAACCCGTATTTTGCTCGGATTATAAGAAGTTCGGCGGAAAAACCGAAAACCTGCCGGCTTATAAAAGCGAACCTACACCTATGCACGGTTACAGTAACTCAATTTCCATTGATATTCCGGCTATGTCGGTAACATATTATAAAGTCCCAAAAAGCACAAAAACCAATAAAAAATAAAGAAGGAATTATTTACTATGGGTAAAAAATGCGTTGCAATGCTTTTGGCAGGAGGTCAGGGAAGCAGGCTCGGTGTTTTAACCGGTAAGCTTGCAAAACCTGCCGTTCCTTACGGCGGAAAGTACAGAATTATTGATTTTCCGCTTTCAAACTGTATTCATTCGGGTATTGATACCGTCGGAATACTGACACAGTATAAACCCCTTGAACTTAACGACTATATAGGTTCCGGCAAGCCGTGGGACCTTGACAGGTCAAACGGAGGTGTTCATATCCTGCCTCCGTATCAGGGTAAAAAGGGCGGAGATTGGTATAAGGGCACGGCGAATGCCATATATCAAAACCTCAGATTTATTGATAGGTATGACCCCGAATATGTTTTGATTTTATCGGGCGACCATATTTATAAAATGGATTATTCAAAAATGATAAGCACTCATAAAAAGTCGGGTGCCGCCTGCACGATTTCGGTTATGGAAGTACCGTACGACGAGGCATCAAGATTCGGAATAATGAACGCTTGTTCCGACGGAACAATTTATGAATTTGAAGAAAAACCCGAAAAGCCGAAGAGCAATTTGGCTTCAATGGGAATTTATGTTTTCTCTTATGATAAATTAAAAAAATATCTTACCGAGGATAACGAAAACGAAAATTCGTCAAACGATTTCGGAAAAGATATTATTCCGGCTATGCTTAAAAGCGATGAAAAGCTGATGATATACAGATTTTCGGATTATTGGAAGGATGTCGGTACGGTTGATTCTCTTTGGGAAGCAAACCTCGATTTATTAAATCCGAAAATACATCTTAATTTGTCCGACCCTAACTGGAAAATTTATTCAAGGACAAGCGCACTGCCTCCGCAGTACATTTCAAACACCGCAAAGGTCGAAAATTCGCTTATTACGGCAGGTTGCGAAATAAACGGAAAAATAGATTATTCCATTTTGTTTGAAAATGTTAAGGTTGAAGAGGGCGCAACGGTTGAATATTCGGTAGTAATGCCCGGTGCTGTAATTAAAAAAGGTGCAACCGTCAGATACTCGATTATAGCCGAAAATACCGTTATCGACGAAAATTCTTCAATAGGCGAAGAGCCGAACTATACCGATGCCGAAGCGTGGGGAATATCCGTAATAGGCGAAGGTATAAAGGTGGGTAAGGGCGCAAAAATCGGCGCAAACCAAATGATAAAAAAGGATGTTAAGGAGGGTGAAACAATATGCTGAATGTGAAAGTTGCCGGTGTTATTTTTTCAAACTCCAACGATAACGCCTTAAAGGAATTAACTTCAATGCGGTCGATGGCTTCCTTGCCTTTTGGTTGCAGGTACCGTCTTATTGATTTTACACTTTCAAGTTTTGTCAATGCCGGTATAAATAATATCGGTATTATAACAAATCAAAATTACCGTTCGCTTATGGACCATGTAGGAAGCGGTATTTATTGGGACCTTGATAGGAAAAACGGCGGTTTGTCGATAGTTCCGCCCTTTATTTCGGGTAAAAAGGAATATAAAGGCGATGCCGATGCCGCAAACAGAGCGCTTGAATATGTAAACCGCCACCCTTGTGATTATGTTGTTCTTTGCGAATCGGGAATAGTTGCAAATGTCGATGTTCAGGCGCTTATAAATTATACGGTTGAAAAGGGCGCCGATGTAACACTTTTGTACCGTGAAAGTGAAACGGCCGATAAATTTTCAAATACCCTTAGTATTAAACTTGATTCCGATAATAAGGTTACCGAAATTTCCGATGCAAAAGAGAGTAAAAACGGCGGAAATTTGACGGTCGGATATGTTGTGTTTACAAGAGAATCTTTTGTCGAACTTGTTTTGAATGCGAGGGAAAGCAGTGAAAATACCGGTTTCAGCACGATATTTGCGAAAATCGGCTCAAAATTTAAGGTTTACGGCTTTAAGCATAGCGGATATATAGGCATTATGGACAGCCGTAAAGCCTACTTTGAAAACACAATGAAGCTTCTTGACGAAAAAGTCCGTAACGACTTGTTTAGGAAAGACAGACCGATATTTACAAAGGTCAAAGACGATATGCCGACAAGGTACGGCACGCACTCTTCGGTTGAAAACTCAATTATTGCCGACGGTTGCGTGATTGACGGAACGGTTAAAAACTGCGTTTTATTCCGTGGTGTCAGGGTGAAAAAAGGCGCCGTAGTTGAAAATTCGATTTTGATGCAGGGCGTTGAGGTAAGAGAAAACTCGACAATTAAATATATCGTTTCGGACAAAAATGCGGTTATCGGCGGTAAAGAACCGATAAAGGGAACCGACCACAAAGCATTTTTAATCAAGAAAAATCAGGTTTTTACTAATTAGGAGGACTCTATGAAAGTATTATTTGCTACAAGCGAGGCATGTCCTTTTGCCAAATCGGGCGGACTTGCCGATGTTTGCGGAGCTTTGCCGAAAGCACTCAGAAAAAGAATGATAGGGGCAAGGGTGATTTTGCCGTTATACAGTTCTATCGGCGAAGAATTCAGAAATAAAATGACATTTGTTTGTAATATTACGGTACCTGTTTCGTGGAGAATTCAGTACTGCGGAGTTTTTGAAGCCCACGAAAACGGTGTTATATATTACTTTATTGATAATGAATACTATTTCAAAAGAAGCGGACTTTACGGGTATTATGACGATGCCGAAAGGTTTACTTTCTTCTCCCGTGCCGTTTTGGAGGTTATTCCGCATATCGGCTTTAAGCCGGATATTATTCACTGTAACGATTGGCAGACCGCTCTAATTCCCGTATTTTTAAGCGAAATGTATAAAAACGACCCGTTTTATGCCGATATTAAAACCGTTTTTACCATTCATAATATTCAGTATCAGGGTAAGTACGGAATGGAGCTTTACGGCGATGTTTTAGGCCTTCCTTTCGGTGATGAAAAGATAGTCGAATATGACGGTTGCGTAAACTTTATGAAAGGCGCAATTCAGTGTGCCGATAAGGTTACTACCGTTTCGCCGTCTTATTCAAAAGAGATATTAGACCCGTATTTCTCATTCGGTCTTGACAGTATCTTAAAGGAGTTTACTTATAAGACAACCGGTATAATTAACGGTATTGATTATGACGACTATAACCCCGAAACCGATAAGTATATCTATAAAAACTATTCGGTTGATACATTAAAGGATAAAAAGACAAATAAAAAGAAGCTCTTAAATGAGATGGGACTTCCCGAAACGGATAATGCCGTAATAGGTATCGTTTCCCGTCTTGTAAGCCATAAAGGTATAGATTTAATTAAATGTGTTTTCGAGGAACTTTTGCAAGCCGATTTGAGCTTTGTGATTTTGGGTTCGGGTGATAACGAATACGAGGAATTTTTCAAATATATGGCTAAAAAATATCCCGAAAAGGTTGCATTAAAGCTTGGCTTTGACAATGCTCTTGCACATAAGATTTATGCAGGTGCCGATTTCTTCTTAATGCCCTCAAAGAGTGAACCGTGCGGACTTGCTCAGCTTGTAGCTTTAAGATACGGTACAATTCCGATTGTAAGAGAAACCGGCGGACTTAACGATACGGTAAGCGACAGCGGTGACGGTGAAGGTAACGGCTTTACCTTCAAAAACTATAATGCTCACGATATGCAAAATACCGTTTGGAGAGCGCTTGCCGGATATTCTGACAAAAAAGGCTTTGAAATACTCAAAAAGCGTGCAATGCTTTGCGATAACAGTTGGAAATCGTCGTCAAATATGTATGTCGGTCTTTATAAAGAATTGATAGGAAAATAATAAAAAACACTTGACAATATATACCTGCTATGATAAAATAGTCAAGCCGCATATTGTGGGCTTTGTAAGTTATGCCGTAATTTCGGCGTGCGCCCCCCGTAGCGAGACTGTTAAATATCAGGTAGGTGTAAAGAAATGTACGCAATTATCGAAACCGGCGGAAAGCAGTACCGTGTAGAAAACGGCGATGTTATCTATGTTGAGAAGCTTAACGCCAATGTTGACGAGGAAGTTACCTTCGATAAGGTTGTTGCCGTAAACAACAAAACCTTAAAGGTTGGTAAACCCTATGTTAAAGATGCTTTCGTTAAGGGTACCGTTTTGAAGAACGGCAAGGGCAAGAAGATTAACATCTTCACTTATAAGCCGAAGAAGAGCAGTTCACGCAAAATGGGTCATAGACAACCCTATACTAAGGTACAGATTACCGAAATCGGTTAATTATGACCAAGGTTGTTTTTTTGGCTGATAATTCCCGTATTTACGGGTTTGAAATCAGCGGACACAGTACAAATTCCGAAAAGGATGTCGAGGGCAAAATCGTATGCAGTGCGGTTTCTTCTGCTGCTTATATGACGGTAAATACCATAACCGATGTTATAGGCGACAAGGTTGATGCCAAAATAAGCGACGGATTTATGAGGATAGTTGTGAAAGACATATCCCGTGCTTCACAAAATGTACTTGATGGGTTTAGAATCCATATTAACGAATTATCAAAACAGTACCAAAAAAGAATTACTACATTAACGGAGGTAGAATGTGATGCTTAATATTAACATTCAGTTATTTGCTCATAAAAAGGGAATGGGCTCCACCAAGAACGGCCGAGACAGCGAAGCTAAGCGCCTTGGTGTTAAGCGTGCTGACGGTCAGTTTGTTCTTGCCGGCAACATTCTCGTTCGCCAGAGAGGTACACATATCCATCCGGGCAACAATGTTGGCCGTGGCTCTGATGATACTCTCTTCGCTCTTATTGACGGTAAGGTTAAATTTGAGCGTGTAGGTAAAGACCGCAAGCAGGTTAGTATCTACGCCGAGCAATAATTTTTTTAAGAACCTACCGGGCGGCAAAATATATGCTGTCCGGTTTTTTTAATTTTAATTTAAGGTGATTTTATGAAGATTTGCCATGTTTGCGGATTTGAGGCGGAAAATGAAGCCGAGCTTTGTCCGGTTTGCGGAGCTGAGCTTAGTGGTGACTGCATTGACGAAAACGGAAACGACGCCGAGGCAGAAAATTTTGATATTGTTATAGAAAACCCCGAGCTTGCGGCAAGTATTGATGACCCCGTAACTGCTGAAATTTACTGCGATTTACTGAAAGAGAACGGAATTTTGTTTACGAGTGACGAGCCGGATTTAGCAAGCACAATGCGTGTCGGATTTGGTGGATATTATTCCGCAATAGATATTTATGTTGATAAAAACGATTTAGAAAAGGCAAAAGAAATTTACGATAATTTGCCCGATGCTTTTGAAACCGAAGAAGAGTTTGAAGAGGAAGAATAATGTTTGTAGATGTTGCAAAAATTCATCTGAAAGCAGGGGACGGCGGTAACGGTGCCGTTTCTTTCCATAGAGAAAAATATGTTGCTGCCGGCGGACCCGACGGCGGAGACGGCGGCAGAGGCGGAGATATTATCTTTAAGGTTGACGATAATCTTTCAACCCTTGCCGATTTCAGATATAAGAGAAAATACTGCGCTGAGAACGGTCAAAACGGCGGTGCGTCAAGATGTACCGGCAAAAGTGCGCAAAATCTTATAATTCTTGTTCCGAGGGGAACTGTTGTCAAGGATGCCGAAACGGGAAGAATTATTGCCGATGTTTCGGATGACGAAACCTATGTTGTTGCGAAGGGCGGTAACGGCGGTTGGGGCAATATCCATTTTGCTACCTCAACAAGGCAGGTGCCCCGCTTTGCCAAAAACGGCAACCCCGGAGAAGAACTTGATGTTGTACTTGAACTTAAACTTCTTGCCGATGTCGGACTTATCGGATTTCCAAATGTCGGAAAATCTACATTTATTTCGGTTGTAAGCGAGGCAAAACCGAAAATCGCAAACTATCATTTTACAACCCTTACACCCGTTTTAGGCGTAGTAAGAATGGGCGAGGGCTCTTCGTTTGTTATGGCGGATATACCGGGGCTTATTGAGGGTGCCGGCGAGGGTGTAGGTTTAGGTCACGAGTTTTTGCGCCATGTCGAGCGTTGCCGAATGCTCATTCATATTATTGATGCGTCGGGTAGTGAAGGCAGAGACCCGATTGACGATTTTAATAAGATAAATAAAGAACTTGAAGTTTTTAGTGCCGAACTAAAAGACCGTCCGCAAATGGTTGTTGCCAATAAATGCGACCTTTGCGAAGACGAAGATATAGAAAAACTCCGCAAGTATTTTGAGGAAAAGGGCTATAAATTTTTCCCGATTATGGCGGCTATTGCAGAGGGAACAAGCGATGTTATAAACTGTGTTGCCGCCGAGCTTCAAAAGCTTCCGCCGGTAATAAAATACGAAGCCGAGCCGAAACCCCATGTTGACTATACGGCACCTAAAAAGCGCACATTCAGTATCAGAAAATGCGACGGTGTGTTCTTTGTTGAAGATGCGCCGTGGCTTATGGATGTTATGAATCAGGTTGACCCCGATGACTACGAGTCATTGCAGTATTTTGAGCGGGTGCTGCGTTCAAGCGGTATTATTGATGCTTTGCGTGAGCAGGGTGTAGCAGAGGGTGATACCGTAAGCGTATATGATGTCGAATTTGACTATGTTGATTGACGGTGAATGTATGGACGATATAAAAAATTTAAGTCCGTCGGTTTTATGCTTTGTGGGTGATGCGGTTTACGGACTAAAAGTCAGAACATATTTGGCAAATATAAACCGCCCGTCAGCCGAGCTTCATAAGGAATCGGTAAAATGGGTAAACGCCTCGGCACAGGCGAAGGCTTTTTCCGTAATAGAACCTGCTTTAACCGAAGAAGAAACTGCTGTGTTCAAAAGGGGAAGAAATTTTCATACATCGAGCATTCCTAAAAATGCGACCCGTAAAGATTACAGTACGGCAACGGGGCTTGAAGCATTGTTCGGATATTTGTATCTTTCTAAAAGGGAAGATAGAATAAACGAACTTTTTGAGCTTATTAAGAATAATTAGATGCAAAAAAAGCGACTGCCATTTGACAGTCGCTTAAAATTTTCTGTAAAACTTACATTGCACGAAGCTTTTTAGATGTCAGTATAACACCGGCAAGTGAAAAGAGGGGGAGTAAGAAAAGACCGTTAAAGCTATCGCCCGTTTTAGGAGATTTATCTTTTCCGGTTTTCGGGTCAAGCTTATATATTTCTTCTTTTGTATTAAGGCGCTTACCGTCAACAGGCGAGGTAAATGTGCCGTCATAGTTAGCGCAGATTATAAGCGAATTATCAGGGGTGTTAACGGCAATAACAATCAACTTTTCTTGCTTGACTGCATTATCAAATTCCTCTTTTGTCTTAACGGGGATTTTTTCTTCTCCGTCTTTAATATAGATTTCAATATTTTCGCCAAGTTCGGCATCGGCAAATTTTTGATTACCGGCAGAGTCTTCCTCAATAATATAAAAACTCCAAGTATCAAAATCGCCCTTTTGCGGGTCAGCAGTAATCTCAATCATCTGATTTCCGCTTTCGCTTGTAACGATAATGTAATAACCGTCCGCCTTTCCGTCAACACCGAAGAAAGTAACACTGATTGCTGTTTCAGCGGTAGGACTTACAAGAGCCAACGACGGAATACAAAGACAAATAGCTATTGCTACCGTCAAAATAATTGCAAGAATTCTTTTCATAAAATATGCCTCCAAGATAAACAAGAATATTTTCAGCCAAATTTACAAGTACATTCTACCACAGTGAATCTAAAAAGTAAACACTTTTTTTATTTTTTACACATTTTTACTGTAAATATATATATTATTTCTTGATATTGTAAGTGTTTTGTGGTATTATCATTATGTCTTATTATGCCAAAAGGAGTATTATTCAAGTGGGTTTAGAAGAAGAAATAAACAGAAGACGCACCTTTGCCATAATTTCTCACCCTGATGCCGGTAAAACGACACTTACAGAGAAATTGCTTTTATACGGCGGTGCAATTCAAACGGCGGGTTCGGTTAAGGGAAAAGCAACCGCAAAGCACGCTGTATCCGACTGGATGGACCTTGAAAAACAAAGAGGTATTTCGATAACATCCTCGGTTATGCAGTTTGAATATGAGGGGTTTTGTATAAATATTCTCGATACACCGGGACACCAAGATTTCTCTGAGGATACCTACCGTACTCTTATGGCGGCGGACAGCGTTGTTATGGTAATAGATGCCGCAAAGGGTATTGAGCCGCAAACAAGGAAGCTTTTTAAGGTTACGGCAAGGCGCCATATTCCGATTTTTACCTTTATCAATAAACTTGACCGTGAGGCAAGAGACCCGTTTGAGTTGCTTGATGAACTTGAAAAGGAGTTTGGAATAGGCACATATCCTATAAATTGGCCTATCGGTTGCGGTGTTGATTTTAAGGGCGTGTATGACCGCAGTAATAAACAGCTTTTAACCTTTAACGAGCATCATAGAGGGCAGGAAAAACTAAATGCAATAGAGTGCGATATAAACGATACGGAAAAAATGGATGAGCTTATCGGCGAATATCAGCGAAAAGAACTTGTTGACCAAATAGAGCTTTTGGACGGCGCAAGTTTTGATTTTGATTTGGATAAAGTCCATAAGGGAGAACTGACACCCGTATTTTTCGGTTCGGCGCTTACAAATTTCGGTGTAGAGCCGTTTCTCGAAAATTTCCTTAAAATGACCTTGCCTCCGCTTGCAAGAAACACCTCGGAGGGTGAAATTAAACCTACCGATGAGCATTTTTCGGCATTTGTTTTCAAAATTCAGGCGAATATGAATAAGGCGCATAGAGACCGTATGACCTTTATGCGTATTTGCTCGGGTAAATTTGAACGGGATAAAGAGTATTATCATATTCAGGGTAAAAAGTCATTACGGCTTTCGCAACCCCAACAGCTTATGGCGTCGGACAGACAAATAATAAACGAGGCATACGCAGGTGATATAATCGGCGTGTTTGACCCAGGTATTTTTTCAATCGGCGATACTGTTTGCGATATAAAAAATAAAGTTTGCTTTGAGGGTATTCCGACCTTTGCTCCCGAGCATTTCGCAATGATTGAGCAAATCGACAGCTTAAAGAGAAAGCAGTTCGTAAAAGGCGTTGAGCAAATAGCTCAAGAGGGTGCAATTCAGATTTTCCACGAGCCCGATACGGGTATGGAAAGAGTTATTGTCGGCGTTGTAGGCGTTTTGCAGTTTGAGGTTTTGGAATACCGCCTTAAAAATGAATATAATGTTGATGTAATAAGAAACAATCTTCCTTTCCAATATATCCGTTGGATAGTAAATGAAGATATTGATGTTAAATCGCTTAATTTAACATCCGATACAAAATGGGTTCAAGATTTTAAGGGCAATAATTTGCTTATATTTACAAGCGAGTGGAATATAAACTGGGCGCTTGAAAAGAACGAAGGACTCATTTTGGAAGATTTCAGCAATAACTGATATAGAAGGTAATAATAATGGCAGAAATTATAGAAAAGAAAAAAGTTTTAAGCTGTATACAGCCGAGCGGAATGCTAACACTCGGAAACTATTTGGGTGCGCTTAAAAACTGGGTTAATATGCAGGAGGAATTTGAAACAACATTTGCTGTTGCCGACCTTCACGCAATTACCGTAAGGCAGGAACCCGCAAAGTTCAGAAATCAAATTTATTCTACTTTTGCTCTAATGTTGGCACTCGGTCTTGACCCCGAAAAAAGCACACTTTTTATTCAGTCGCAGGTACCCGAGCACGCAGGACTTGCTTGGATTTTATCCTGCAATACGCAGTTCGGCGAAATGTCAAGAATGACACAGTTTAAGGATAAATCGGCAAAGCACGCCGACAATGTTAATGTCGGACTTTTCTCATATCCCGTTTTAATGGCGGCGGATATTCTTCTTTATAAACCCGATTTTGTGCCGGTAGGTGCCGACCAAAAGCAACATCTTGAAATTGCCCGTGATATTGCAATAAGATTTAATAGAATTTACGGCGATGTGTTTACAATTCCCGAAGCATATATACCGAAAACGGGCGCCCGTGTAATGTCGCTTCAAGACCCCGAAAAGAAAATGTCAAAATCGGACGATAACCTTAATTCTTTTGTTGCTATCCTTGACGATAAAGATACAATAATCCGTAAATTCAAAAGAGCCGTTACCGACAGCGAGGGCGGAATTTATGTAAGCGACGAGAAAAAAGGCGTTTCAAACCTTATAACGATTTATTCGGCAGTTACGGGCAAATCTGTTAAAGATATCGAAAAGGAATTTGAGGGCAAGGGCTACGGTGATTTCAAGCTTGCCGTAGGCGAAGCCGTTGCTGATGAATTAGCCCCGATAAAAGCCCGTTATGACAGTATTATTTCGGATAAGGCCGAGCTTGAAAGAATATTCAAAGAGGGCGCTGACCGTGCCGAAAGAGTTGCACGCAAAACCTATTTCAAAGCAATGAAAAAGGTCGGCTTTGTGCTATGACGGAAAATTGTCCAAACGGATTATCGGCATACGAAAATCTAAACAAGCTCATAAAAAGCGGAAGAATACCGCATTCTTTTCTTATTGAGGGCGCAACGCTTGAAGAACGCAAAAAAATGGCATTGTATCTTGCGAAAAGTATAGTGTGTACGGGTGAAAACAAACCTTGTAATACTTGTATTCAATGCAAAACCGCCAATTCTTTATCAAATGTCGATATATCATTTGTTGTCCCCGAAAACGATAAAAAGTTTATTTCGGTCGATAAAATAAGAGCTTTAAGGCAGGAGGCATTTGTTATGCCTCACTCGGCACAAAAAAGGGTTTTCATAATCGAAAATGCCGAGCTTATAAATGAGCAGGGACAAAATGCACTCCTTAAAATTCTTGAAGAACCGCCGAAAACGGTCGTATTTATTCTTTTGGTGTCTTCAAGGACCCGTTTGTTACCGACAATAATTTCAAGATGCAGTGTGTTTATTATGTCGGGTGAAACAAACGATGACGGCGATATTACAAACGATGCAAAAGAGTTTTTGTCGTTGCTTTTTGATGCAAAAGAGTATGATATGCTCCTGCTTTCAAAAAAGTACGAAAAGGACCGACTTAAAACCGAAAAGTTTTTTAATTGCTTAAAGGATATATGTGCAAAAGAGATGTCAAGCGGTGAAAACTCAATGTATAGGAAAAAAGCGTTGAGTAAAATCTTTGACGAAACCGATAACTATATCGGACTTATTAAAACAAATATTAACCTGACCTTATTATTTTCAGCGGTTGTTTGTAAATATAAGAGTTTTGTGAATTAGAGGAAAAATGTATGACAAAGGTTGTATCAGTAAAATTCAGCGAAAGCGGTAGAGGATATTATTTTAAGCCGATAGACGGTCTTAATGTCGGCGATACCGTAATTGTAGATACCGCTTCGGGATATACAATGGGCTCGGTGTCCGAAGCCGTTAAAGAGGTTGAGGATGACAAAATCGTTCCGCCCCTTAAAAAAGTAATTCGTATTGCAACGAAAGACGATTTGAAAATGGCGGAAGAAAACCATAAAAAAGAGCCGAAAGCCATTGAGATTTGCGAAAAGAAGATTGTTGAGCATAAGCTTGAAATGAAGCTTGTTGATGCCGAATATTCTTTTGACGGAACTAAAATAACATTCTTCTTTACGGCTGACGGGCGTGTTGATTTCCGTGAGCTTGTAAAGGACCTTGCCGCATCGTTCCATACGAGAATTGAGCTTCGTCAAATCGGTGTAAGAGATGAAGCGAGAATGCTCGGCGGACTCGGAATTTGCGGTTATCCGTATTGCTGTAAGCAATTTCTTGATGATTTTCAGCCCGTATCAATCAAAATGGCGAAGGAGCAGGGACTTTCCCTTAATCCGACCAAAATATCGGGCAGCTGCGGACGCCTTATGTGCTGTCTTAAATATGAGCAGGATTCCTACGATTATTTAATGAAAATAACACCGTCGCTCGGCGCTACCGTTAAAACCTCTGACGGCGCTGTCGGAACGGTAATTGATGTGAATATGATAACGGGCAATTTGATAGTAAAACCGAAAACCGAGGACGGTATTCCGTTTAAGACAAATAGGAAAGAAGTTAAGATACTTTCCCAAAAGAAAAAAACGGAAGAACAAGCGGAATAATTTCCTCTTGCAATTTTTATTCATTGTTGTTACAATGTGATTAGTGTATAAAAGGGGATACCTTCTGTTTATACTAAATATTTTATGGAGGTGTTTTATATGGCATTTAAGATTTCTGATGATTGTATCAGCTGTGGCGCTTGTGCAGCAGGTTGTCCTTGTGATGCTATTGCTGAGGGTGCTTCTCATTTTGAAATTGACCCTGAAAAGTGCTGCTCTTGCGGTGCTTGTGCAGCAGGTTGTCCTGTTGAGGCAATTTCCGAAGACTAATTTTTATTACATAAGTTACGGCAGGTAGAAATAACTACCTGCCGTGATTTTTTATAGATAGAGCTTTTTTCTTGTTCTTGCGAGATGTCTTTCAAAATTTCCGCTCATAATAAATTCCGCTAAAATGTACTGGTCAAGTACGGGAACGGTACACGAAATATTTTTTGTTTTTTCTTTGTAAATATCCATTAAAGAGTCGGGTATTATCATATATCCCATTCGCATAGACGAGGATAAGCTTTTTGAAAATGTGTTTATATAGATTACGGAATTTGTACTTGATAGGGAATAAAGCGTGTCTATCGGGTGGCCTTTTTGGAAAAATTCGCTGTCGTAATCGTCCTCAATAATATAGCTTTTCTTTTGTTTTATAGTATTAAGATAGTTTACTCTTTTTGCAAGAGAGGTCGTTACACCCGACGGAAAGCTGTGAAACGGGGTGACATGCAAAACATCAAAGTTTTTGTTTTTAAGTTCAGACTCTTTAATTCCGTCATTACCCATATCTAATTGCTCGGTTTTAACACCGACGCTTTCATAAACCGAAGTGATTTTTGAATAGCACGGATTTTCAACGCCGTAAATTTTATCCCGACCTAAAATCATAACAGCTGTTTCGTATAACTGTTCGGCTCCCGAGCCGATTATAATGTTTGACGGCTCGGCAAACATTTTTCTGTATCTTAATAAATACTCGGCTATGGCATTCCTGAGTATTTGACAGCCTTTTTGCGGTGACTTTATAAAAAGGAGTTCACCGTAATCGTTTATTACTTTTCTTATTGTCTTAAACCAAGTGGAATATTCTAAATTTTCCTTGATTTGGTCGCTTTTATCTATCGGAAGAAGGTGTAACCGTCTTTCATTTATTTCCTTTGTTTTTGGCAAAATGAGTTCGGAGACGAAATATCCTTTTTTTTCGATAGAATAAATGTATCCCTCGTCTTCTAAAAGTAAATACGCATTTTCTACCGTTGTTAAACTAAACCCCGTTAAATCGGATAAGGTGCGCTTTGAGGGGAGCCGTGAATTCGGTTTGTATGCGCCCGACTGTATTTCTTCTTTAAGTTTGAGATATAACGAAATGTACTTTTTCATCTGGTACTTAAAACCTTTCTTATTTTGAATATTTTTTATAACCACATTTTTATTATAATATAGTTATAAAAAAAGTAAAGGGGTATTATTATGAAAAATACCAATCAAAAAAGAGTTGCCGCCATTCACGATATATCCTGCTTCGGCAAATGCTCGCTTACCGTTGCTTTGCCGATGATTTCGGCTATGGGTATTGAAACTTCGGTTATACCTACTGCTATTCTTTCAACGCATACGGGCGGTTTTTCGGGCTATACCTTTAACGATTTAACAAACGATATTTTGCCTGTTGCAAACCATTGGAAAAAAGAAGGCATTGAGGTTGATGCCGTATATACGGGATACTTGGGTTCAAAAGAGCAGGTTGCAATAGTAAAAGAAGCTATTGATATTATTAAAGCAAAAGACGGTATTACCGTTGTTGACCCCGTTATGGCGGACCACGGTAAACTTTACGGCGGTTTTCCCGATGATTTTCCGATGGAAATGAAAAAACTTTGCGCTGTTGCCGATATTATAACTCCGAATATCACCGAGGCAACCCTTATGCTCGGTATGGAATATAAGGAAGCGCCGCATACAAAGGAATATATTGAAGAAATCATCAAAAAACTTTCCGGGTTTACAAAGGCAAAAATTGTTTTGACGGGTGTTTGCTTTGATAAAGAAAATATCGGTGCCGCAACCTACGAAAACGGAAAAATCCAATACTGCTTTTCAAAAAAGGTCGATGCCGCATATCACGGAACGGGCGATGTCTTTACAAGTACAATGCTCGGCGCAATACTTAACGGTAAGGCGCTAAAAGAAGCCACTCAAATTGCGTGTGATTTTACGGCAAGCTGTATTAAAAGGACAAAAGAAAAGCATCCCAATATGAAATATGCCGTGAATTTTGAGGCGGAAATACCATCCCTTATAAAAAGACTCGGCCTTTAATAATACACTTAAATAAAAAATGAGCGATACCAAAAGGTACCGCTCGTTTGCTTTTTATATTATATTAAAATTACTTTGTACCGAAAATACGGTCGCCCGCATCGCCAAGACCGGGAACAATATATGCGTGCTCGTTAAGGTGGTCATCAAGACCGGCACAGTAAACGGGAACATCGGGATGTGCATCGGTAAATGCTTTAAGTCCTTCGGGGGCGGCAATTATGCACATAAACTTAATTCTTTTCGGGTTAAACTCTTTAATTCTTGCAACAGCATCAATAGCGCTTCCGCCGGTAGCAAGCATCGGGTCTAAAACGAAAACATCTCTTTCCTCTAAATCGGAGGGGAGTTTGCAATAGTAATCAACAGGCTTATGTGTTTTCGGGTCACGGTACATACCGATATGACCGATTCGGCAAGAGGGGATAAGACTTGTTATACCGTCAACCATACCGAGTCCTGCACGGAGAATCGGTACAATAGCCATCTTTCTTCCGTCTAACTGCTTTGCGTGTGCAATGTCAACCGGAGTTTTAACATCAACATCTTTAAGAGGTAAATCTCTTGTTGATTCGTAGCACATAAGCATGGCAATCTCGCTTATAAGCTCACGGAACTGCTTTGTTCCCGTAGTTTCATCACGAAGGATTGAAAGCTTGTGCTGGATTAGCGGGTGGTCCATTACAAATACATTCTTGTTCATTTTTTGTTCTCCTTACTGTTTCGATTCGATTTCTGTAATTTTATCTATTCGCTTTTGATGGCGACCGCCCTCAAAAGGAGTATCCACAAATAAATCGGCAAGCTCGATAGCCGTTCCGACGCCGATAACCCGTCCGCCAAGACACAAAACATTTGAATTGTTGTGCAGTCTTGTATATTTAGCAGAAAAATGCTCACTGCAAGCGGCAGCACGGATTCCTTTAACCTTGTTTGCCGCAATCGACATTCCGATACCCGTTCCGCAAACTAAAATTCCGAGTGCGCATTCGTTATTTATAATAGAAGAAGTAACCTTTTTTGCAATATCGGGATAGTCAACCGAAACTTTTTCGTAAATACCGAAATCCTTAACTTCAAAGCCACGCTCGGTAAGATGCTCGGCAATGGCGTTTTTGTGTTCAAGACCGCCGTGGTCGCAACCAATGGCAATTTTCATACATACTCATCCTTTGTTTTTTGATTTTAATTCTCTTTCGGCTTGCGGTAATCGAAGATATATAGGTAAAATATCTTTTGCACTAATCGTATCGCCGTTAATAAATTTACTATATGATAACTGTGCCACGCCTACGGCTGACTGATAGCGGTTGCAAACGGGGGATAACCCGACATTATCGAGTCCTTTTGAAAATTCGTAAAATTTTTCGGCACCGTCGCCACACAAAATCACTTTTTTCTTAATGCTTTTTAATTCCGAAATTAAGTCGTCGCATAATATGGCTCTATCGTCGCATAATCTTTTAACAACACCGTTTTCAACCGCAAACAAGGCATTGTAAAACTGATTGCACCTTGCGTCCATAACAGGACAAATAACGGCATCTTCACTTAAAAACATATATGCCATTGAATGAAGGGCGGAAACCGAAACAGAAGGTAAATCCTTTGGTGTTGCAAGTCCTTTTACTACGCTTATTCCTATGCGTACACCCGTAAAAGAGCCGGGGCCTGCCGCAACGGCGATACCCTCAATATCGTTTATGGTAAGTAAAGCGGATTTTAGCGTTGACTCAACCATAGGCAGTAATGTTTCGGAATGGGTTTGCTTAACATTAACAAAACTGCTTGCTAAAATCTTACCGTCCTCAAAAACACAAACACTTGCAGGAGAAGCCGTACATTCAATGCTTAATGTTTTCATTTAATATCGGCTCCTTCGTTATAGATAGTAATTTCCCGTTTATTGTCGGCAAGATATTCGATTTTTATATAAATGGTGTTATCTTCAAGAGCAAAAGAAATGTTTTCACTCCATTCTAATGCGATAACACCGTTTTCGTCAAAATAATCGAAAAATCCCGTAGAATATAAATCGTCAAAGGTCGAAATACGGTACATATCAAAATGAAATACGGGCAATCTTCCGCCACGGTATTCGTTTACAATGGCAAAGGTAGGGGAGGTAACATCTCCGTTAAAGCCAAGTCCCTTTGCAAGTCCACGCATAAAACAGGTTTTTCCCATACCTAAATTGCCGAGAAAAGCGATGACCTCACCGCCCGACAAATTATCGGCAAAAGTTTCGGCGATTTTTTCGGTTTCTTCGGGTGAACTGGAAATAAAATGAAAAAACATGTCGAAACCCCTCTTTCAAATAAATATAATAACATATTGCGACTCTGCTGTCAAACAAAATATTAAATATATAAATTACTATATATTGTCAATAAAAAAATTAAAATATATTTGCAAATTCAAGATTTTGTGTTATAATGTACGAGTATAGTCATAAATTATGTCGTTTTGTGTCGTAATCTATGGGTTATCAAATAATTATAGGAGGATTGTTCAATGAAAAAAGCAATTAGTAAGCTTCCCTTTAAGGGTACACCCGAACAGGAAGCGCAACTTAAAAAGGTTATTGAAGAGTATAAGCATGATAAGACCAATTTGATGGTTGTTATGCAGCATGCTCAGGATATCTACGGATATCTTCCGATTGAAGTTCAAAATATGATAGCAGAGGGTATGGAGGTTCCGCTTGAAAAGGTTTACGGCGTTTCAACATTCTATGCTCAGTTTGCTCTTTCTCCGAAAGGTAAATATAACATTTCAGTATGCTTAGGTACAGCTTGCTATGTTAAGGGTTCAGGTCCTATTTTTGATAAGCTTTCCGAAAAACTCGGTATCGGTGCCGATGAGTGTACCGCTGACGGTAAGTTTTCGCTTACTGCATGCCGTTGCATAGGCGCCTGCGGTTTGGCACCTGTAATGACAATCAACGATGAAGTTTACGGTCGTTTGACTGTTGACGATATTGACGACATTTTAGCTAAATATAAAGATTAGTTTCGGCTGATTATAATTATCAAAAGCACAGTTTACTATCCCTAACGGGCGAGTATCAGTGTGTTATCTTTAAGAGGGAATTTGTCTTATGAAAATCAGTAAAATGAAGGAATTGCTTGGCGCAAAGGTTTTAACATGCGAAGAAAACCTCGAAAAGCATGTTTACTCTGCCTGCGGTTGCGACCTTATGAGCGATGTTTTGGCTTATGTTAAAGACCAAGCGGTTCTTCTTACCGGTCTTGTTAATCCTCAGGTAATCAGAACGGCTGAAATGATGGATATGATTTGCATTGTTTTCGTCCGTTCAAAGGTACCGAGTGAGGAGATGCTCGAACTTGCACGGGAAGCGGGAATAGTAATCCTCTCGTGCGATAGAAGACTTTACGAGGCGTGCGGTATTTTATACAGTAATGGTCTTGTAGGTAATAAGGTGATGAAATGAGCGAGGAGCTTATTTTCCATTTTGATGTTGACGGTACGGATTTTACCTCCGCCGGTCAAGCATCGGTTCAGGTTAAAAAAGGTCTCAGAAGAATAGGCGTTCCCCCTGAAACAATAAGACGAGTTTCCATCGCCATGTATGAGGGCGAAATAAATATGGTTATCCATGCCGGCGGCGGTATTGCCGATGTAAAGGTTTTGGAAGACCGTATTGAGATTATTCTTTCGGATAACGGCCCCGGTATCAAGGATATTGATATGGCTATGCAGGAGGGTTATTCCACTGCTACTGACCAAGTCCGTAATTTGGGCTTTGGTGCAGGTATGGGACTTCCGAATATGAAGCGTTACAGCGATACAATGGAAATAGAAACGACGGTCGGTGTCGGTACTACAATCAGGATGACAGTAAACTTACAGTAGTGTGATTTTATGCATAAATACGAACATTCGGTTTTGTTGATAGAAGATAGATGTGTCGGATGTACGACCTGTCTCCGCCATTGTCCAACAGAGGCCATTCGTATTAAAAACGGAAAGGCACAAATCAACGAGGATAGATGTATTGATTGCGGTGAGTGTATAAGAGTTTGTCCGCATAAGGCAAAAAAAGCCGTTTGCGGTCAGCTTAAAAATATGGATAGGTTTAAGTGGAAAATTGCTTTGCCTGCCCCGACACTTTACGGTCAGTTTGAAAATCTTGATGATATTGATTATGTCCTCGACGGATTACTTAAAATCGGATTTGATGATGTTTACGAGGTTGCAAAAGCCGCCGAGCTTGTTACGGCTTATACAAGACAGTACTTGAAAACCGAGGGTGTTAAGAAACCTGCAATCAGTTCTGCCTGTCCTGCGGTTTTGCGCCTTATCGGTCTTCGTTATCCTTCGCTTGAAGAACATATCATTCATATGCTGCCTCCTATGGAGGTAGCCGCAAATCTTGCCAAAGAAAAGGCAAAGAAAGAACATCCCGAGTTTAACGATGATGAAATCGGTGTTTGCTTTATAACTCCTTGCCCTGCAAAGACAAGTTATGTAAAAAACGGATTTAATGAATATAAGAGCAAGATTGACGAGGTTGTATCCATAAGCGATATATATTTTCTGCTTATCGGTGAAATGAAGATGGGCGAGGATATAGAGCGCCTTTCCGAATCGGGAATGATAGGTGTCGGTTGGGCGAGAACGGGCGGCGAAGCAACGGCGATTTTCAACGAAAATTACCTTGCGGCTGACGGCATTGACAATGTCAATATTGTTCTTGACCAAATCGAAAACGGTAACATATCGGGACTTGAATTTGTCGAGCTTAATGCTTGTGTCGGCGGATGCGTGGGCGGTGTACTTACTATGCAAAATCCGTTTATTGCAAAGGCACGGCTCCAAGCTTTAAGACGGTATTTACCCGTAACTCAAAACCGACTTTCAAAGGAAGAACTTGAATATATCCCGAATTACTTTTTGTTTGATGAATTTCCCAAATATCCGTCTATTGCCCGTCTTAGCGACAGCATAGCGGAATCTATGAGAATGATGTCTGATATTCAAAAATTAAAGACGACATTGCCGGGTATCGACTGCGGCTCTTGCGGAGCGCCTAATTGCCGTGCATTTGCCGAAGATGTAATTAAAGGTGTTGCCGATATTAAAAGTTGCCGTATAAGAGATTGTGGGAAGTGATTGTTATGACGGTATCAAAGCTTCAAGAAAAATGCTCTTTTGAAGCAATTTGCCTTTGCGAGCCCGAAAGGGAAGTAAAAGGCGGATATTGCGGAGACCTTTTAAGTTGGGTTATGGGAAGAGCAAAAGAGGGCGATGCTTGGATTACCATAATGTCTAATATAAATGTATTGGCGGTTGCTTCTCTTGCCGATGTTTCCTGCGTTATTTTTGCCGAGGGGGTTACTCCTGAGGCTGATGTAATAGAAACCGCAAAAGAAAAAGGCGTAAATCTTCTTTCTTCAAAATTGCCGATTTTTGAAACGGCGGTTTTGCTTTCGGAAAACAAAAATGAATAAGTATTATTACGATTTGCATATTCATTCCTGCCTTTCTCCCTGCGGTGATGATGATAATACTCCTAATAATATAGCCGGTATGGCGACCCTGTGCGGACTTAATATTGTCGCACTGACCGACCATAATACCACTAAAAACTGTCCGGCTTTTTTTACCGCTTGTAAAAAATACGGTATTATCCCGATAGCCGGTTGCGAAATAACAACCGCCGAGGATGTTCATATTATTGCATTGTTTCCTACGCTTGAAAGTGCGATGGATTTCGACAGCGAACTCGAAAAACATAGAATAAAAATTAAAAATCGGCCAGATATTTTCGGAAATCAGTTTATTCTTGACGGCGAAGACAACATAATCGGTACGGATGAATTTTTGCTCTCAAACGCAACCGATTTGTCAATAGACGATGTTTGGAAAATTGTTCCGAACTTTAACGGAATTTGTTATCCTGCGCATATTGACAGACCGTCAAACGGTATTATCGCCGTTTTGGGTGCTTTCCCCGAAACGCCTCCGTTTAAGTGCGTCGAAATAAACAACAAAGAGAATATTGACGAATATAAAGAAAAGTATCTTTTAGAGGATAAAAAAATAATTGTCAACTCCGATGCTCATATTTTGACATCTATGAGGGATAAGGAAAATTACTTTTTTCTTGATGACGAGCCGTATAGCAGCAGTAATGTCAGAAACTGTTTGTTTGAATATTTGAGGTGAAAATTTGAAAGAATTATCTCTTAATATTTTGGATATTACCGAAAATTCCGTAAAAGCCGGAGCGACATTAACCGAAATTTCGATTACCGAAAACAGCGATACTTTAACTCTTTCGGTTGTTGATAACGGTTGCGGAATGGACGAGCAAACGCTTTCATCGGTTACAAACCCGTTTTACACTACAAGAACAACAAGAAAGGTCGGTTTAGGTGTTCCGCTTCTTAAACTTGCGGCTGAACAAACCGACGGAAGCTTTGATATAAAATCAAGTGTTGATAAAAGTAATCACGGAACGGCACTTACGGCGGTTTTTAATAAAAATCATATTGATTTTACTCCGCTCGGCGATGTTGTTTCGACGGTTACGACTCTTATTCAAGGTCATCCCGATACGGATTTCAGATTCGTTCATAAAATTGACAAAAACGAAATTGAGCTTGACACAAGGGAAATAAGGAATGTATTAGGCGATGTTCCGCTTAATACCTACGATGTAATCAAATGGATTGAAGAGTACTTAAAAGAACAGTATTCGGAAATTTGTTGATTTATAAATTTTGTAAATTATGATTTTTCAGAAAGGAAGATATATATGAAATCATTAGCTGAATTACAGGCAATCAAGGACAAAATGAAAGACAAGGTTGTTCTTCGTGAGGGTTCGGGCGAAAAGCGTGTTGTAGTCGGTATGGCTACCTGCGGTATTGCCGCCGGTGCCCGTCCTGTTCTCAATGCATTTGTTGAGGGCGTAAACGAAAGCGGACTTGCTGATTCTGTTACTGTTTCTCAAACAGGTTGTATCGGCATTTGTCAGTTTGAGCCGGTTGTTGAGGTCTTTGAAGCAGGTAAGGATAAGGTTACTTATGTTAAGATGACTGCCGAAAAGGCAAAAGAAGTTATTGAAAAGCATCTTAAAGGCGGCAAGGTTATTGAAGAATATACAATTGCTGCTTCTAAAATTTAATTGGAGGTAAAATTATGATTCGTGCACATGTACTTATTTGCGGCGGAACAGGTTGTACCTCGTCGGGAAGTAAGGCAATTCAGGCCGCTTTTGCCGAAGCTATTGAAGCGAACGGTCTTAAAGAGGAAGTAAAGATTGTTCAAACCGGTTGTTTCGGTCTTTGCGCTTTGGGCCCTGTTGTTATTGTTTATCCTGACGGTACTTTTTACAGCCGTGTAACTGCTGATGATGTTAAGGAGATAGTTTCCGAGCATCTTCTTAAAGGAAGAGTTGTTGAGCGTCTTGTTTATAATGATACGGGCGCCGAAATAACTGACGGTAATGTATCACTTAACGATACCGCTTTCTACAAGTCGCAAAACCGTGTAGTTCTTCGTAACTGCGGTGTTATTGACCCCGAAAACATTGATGAATATATTGCTATGGACGGTTATGCCGCTTTGGGTAAGGTTTTAACCGAAATGACTCCCGAAGATGTAATAAAGGTTGTAACCGATTCCGGACTTCGTGGCCGTGGCGGCGGCGGATTCCCAACCGGTAGAAAATGGTCTTTGTGTGCTCCAAATAAAGCACCTCAAAAATATGTTGTATGTAATGCCGACGAGGGCGACCCCGGTGCATTTATGGACCGTTCCGTACTTGAAGGCGACCCGCACTGTATTATCGAGGCAATGGCTATTGCCGGTTATGCTATCGGCGCTACAAAGGGTTATGTTTATGTCCGTGCCGAGTATCCTATCGCAGTTAAGAGATTGCAGATAGCTATTGACCAAGCCCACGAATACGGTCTTTTGGGTAAAAATATTTTCGGCTCTGGATTTGATTTTGAACTTTATATCCGTCTTGGCGCCGGCGCTTTCGTATGCGGTGAGGAAACTGCACTTATGACATCTATCGAAGGCAACCGTGGCGAGCCCCGTCCTCGTCCTCCTTATCCGGCAGTTAAGGGACTTTATAACAGCCCGACAGTCGAGAACAATGTTGAAACATTTGCAAATATTCCGCAGATTATTCTTCGTGGCGCCGATTGGTTTGCTTCAATGGGTACCGAGCGTTCAAAGGGTACTAAGGTATTCGCTTTGGGCGGTAAGATTAAGCATACCGGACTTGTTGAAATCCCGATGGGTACTACACTTCGCCATATCATTTATGATATCGGCGGCGGCATTCCGGGCGGTAAGAAGTTTAAGGCGGCACAAACCGGCGGACCTTCCGGCGGATGTATCCCTGCGAGTCTTATCGACACCGAGGTTGACTACGATAACCTTACGGCAATCGGTTGTATGGTGGGTTCAGGCGGTCTTATCGTTATGGACGAAGACAACTGTATGGTTGATATGGCTAAGTTTTTCCTTGAATTTACCGTTGACGAATCCTGCGGTAAATGTACTCCGTGCCGTGTCGGTACAAGACGGCTTCTTGAAATCTTAAATAAGATTACCGACGGTAAGGGAACACTTGAAGATGTAGAAAAACTCGAACAGCTTTGTATGTATATTAAGCAAAACTCTCTTTGCGGTCTCGGACAAACTGCTCCGAACCCCGTACTTGCAACGCTTAAATTCTTCCGTGACGAATATATCGCCCATGTTGTTGATAAGAAGTGTCCGGCAGGTGTATGCAAGAACTTGCTTACATACAGTATTGATAAAGATAAGTGTATCGGTTGCGGACTTTGTTCTAAGAACTGCCCTGTATCCGCTATATCTAAGACAGATTATATTGCCGAAGGCCATAAGTTGCCGTCATACGAAATTGACCCTGCTAAGTGCATTAAGTGTGGCGTTTGTATGAGTAACTGCCGTCCTAAGGCAATCAGTAAGATTTAAGAAAGGAGCCGATGAATAATGGATATGATAAATGTAAAAATTAACGGCTTTGCCGTAAGCGTACCGAAGGGCTCCACTGTTTTGGAGGCAGCTCGCATTGCCGGTGTTGAAATCCCGACACTATGCTTTATGAAAGAAAAGAACGAAATCGGTGCTTGCCGTATTTGTGTTGTTGAGGTTAACGAGGGAAGAGGTTTCCGCATCGTTACCGCCTGCGTTTATCCCTGTACTGAGGGTATGGAGGTTCTTACTAACTCCGAAAAAATCCAAAAGGCAAGAAAGACAACACTCGAACTTATTCTTTCAACACATAATAAGGAATGCTTGTCCTGTGCCCGCTCAACAAACTGCGAACTTCAAAAACTTTGCCTTGAATACGGCGTAGACGACAAGAGATTTGAGGGCTTTAAGCCGACTTATGAGCTTGATACATCAACACCGCATCTTGTTCGTGATAATAATAAATGTATTCTTTGCCGTCGCTGTGTTGCCGCTTGCCGTGAACAGTATGTAAGCGTTATCGGTGCTAATGACCGTGGTATTGATACCAATATCGGTCAGGCATTTAATCTTAAACTTAACGATACACCGTGTATCTCCTGCGGTCAGTGTACTGTTGTATGTCCTACCGGTGCATTAACCGTTAAAGACGATACCGATAAGATTTGGGAGGCTATTAACGACCCCGAAAAGACCGTTATATTTGAAACTGCTCCGTCAATTCGTGCAACGCTCGGCGAATGTTTCGATATGCCTATCGGAACAAATGTTGAGGGCAAAATGGTTGCCGCTATCCGCCGTCTTGGTGCCGATAAGGTATTTGATACCGATTTCGGTGCGGACCTTACGATAGTTGAAGAGGCAAACGAGTTGGTTGAGAGAATTAAGAACGGCGGAACTCTTCCGATGATTACATCTTGTTCACCGGGTTGGGTTAAGTTCTGCGAATTCTATTATCCCGATATGCTCGCACATCTTTCAACCTGCAAATCTCCTCAGCAGATGACCGGTGCTGTTATTAAGACATATTGGGCAGAGAAGAACAATGTTGACCCGAAAAATATCGTTGTTGTATCTGTAATGCCTTGTACTGCAAAGAAATTCGAGATTGGCAGAGATGACCAGTCGGCTGCCGGCGTGCCCGATGTTGATATCGCTATCACAACAAGAGAACTCGGCGCTATGATTGACCGTGCAGGCATCAACTTTACCGCTCTTCCCGATGAAGAGTTTGACAGTCCTATTGCCGACGGAACCGGTGCCGCAGTTATCTTCGGTGCTACCGGTGGTGTTATGGAAGCAGCTGTTCGTACAGCTAATGTTTGGCTTAACGGCGCTACCGAAGCTATTGAGCTTCAAGCTGTTCGTGGTACTAACGGACTTAAAGAGGCAACAGTTAATGTCGGCGGTACAGACCTTAAACTTGCCGTTGCTTCAAGTGGCTCTGCCGCAAAGGTTGTTATGGATAGACTTAAAGCAGGTAATCCCGACGGTTGGGGCTTTATCGAAATAATGGGTTGCCCCGGCGGTTGCGTAAACGGCGGCGGTCAGCCGATTCAGCCGCAGTACATTCGTGATACTGTTGACCTTAAAGCTATCCGTGCTAAGGCACTTTACGACCAAGATAAATCAATGGCAATCCGTTTGTCCCATGAATCTCCGGCAGTTAAAGCCATCTACAAAGAATGGTATACTGACGGATTCGGCGGTCATAAGGCACATCACGATTTGCATACATCTTATGTTCCGAGAAAGAAATTCAATTTCTGATTTATAAAATAATGTATGGGCGGACATTCTTGTCCGTCCATATTCTTAAATGGTGATTTTTATGAAAATACACGGCTTTCAAAAAATGACATTGCTTGATTTTCCGGGCAAGGTAGCCTGTACGGTGTTTACGGGCGGATGTAATTTCAGATGTCCGTTTTGCCATAACGCTTCACTCGTAACCGACATTGACGGTGAAACCGAAATAAAAGCCGATTACATTATTGATTTTTTGTCGAAAAGAAAGGGCTTGCTTGACGGTGTTGCCATAACGGGCGGTGAGCCGTTACTGCAAGACGGTATTGAAGATTTTATTAAAAAAATCAAAGCCCTCGGATTTGCCGTTAAGCTTGATACCAACGGCTACTATCCCGAAAAGCTTAAACATCTTGTAAACTTAGGTCTTATTGATTATGTTGCAATGGATATAAAGAATTCTGAGGATAAGTATAAGCAAACGGTTGATATTAAGGATTTTGACTACGCAAGAATTAAGAAAAGCATAGAATTTCTTAAAAGCGGTGTTGTTGACTATGAATTCAGAACTACAATCGTTAAGGAATACCACACTATTGATGATATAGAAAAAATCGGGAATACTATTTCGGGTGCAAAAAGATACTTTTTGCAGAATTTTGTTGACAGCGGCAATCTAATCGGCAGTAATTTACATGCCGTAAGCAAGGAAGAACTTATAAAATTTAAGGAAAAAGCCGTCAGTTTTATTCAAAATGTCGAAATTAGGGGAATATAATTGTATCATTTGACAAAAAGGAGCACAACCACAATATATTGTGTTTGGGCACTTGACTTAAAACTATATATGTGTTATACTGTTATCAAATTCTGAAATAAGAGGGATAAATATGTATGCAGTTTTGAAAAGAGATGGCAAAGTCGTCGGCTTTGACCTCGAAAAAATTAAATCGGCTATAACTATGGCTTTTGATGCTTGCGAAAAGCATTACCATACCGATACTATTGATTTTCTTGTATTAAAGGTTACGGCTGATTTTGAACCGAAGATTGAAGACGGTAAAATTACTGTCGAGAATATTCAGGACAGCGTAGAATCTGTTTTAATTAAAGCGGGTTACGATGATGTTGCCAAAGCTTATATTCTTTACCGTAAACAAAGGGAGAAGATTCGTAATTTGGGCACGACTATGCTCGATTACAAATCTACCGTTGACGATTATCTTAAAATCAACGACTGGCGTGTTAAGGAAAATTCTACCGTAACATATTCTGTCGGCGGTCTTATTCTTTCTAACTCGGGCGCCATTACGGCTAACTATTGGCTTTCCGAAATCTATGATGATGAAATCGCCAATGCTCACAGAAACGCCGATATTCATATTCACGACCTTTCTATGCTTACCGGTTACTGCGCCGGTTGGTCGTTAAAACAACTTATTCAAGAGGGCTTGGGCGGTGTCCCCGGTAAAATTACTTCGGCTCCTGCAAGCCATCTTTCAACCCTTTGTAACCAAATGGTAAACTTTTTAGGTATTATGCAAAACGAATGGGCAGGGGGTCAGGCATTTTCGTCTTTTGATACCTATTTGGCACCGTTTGTAAAGGCGGACAACCTTTCATATAAAGAAGTTAAACAATGCATACAATCATTTATATACGGCGTAAACACTCCGTCCCGTTGGGGTACACAGTCGCCGTTTACAAATATTACTCTTGACTGGACTGTTCCTAATGACCTTGCCGAGCTTAACTGTATTGTCGGCGGTAAGGAAATGGACTTTAAGTATAAAGACTGTAAGAAAGAAATGGATATGGTTAACCGTGCCTTCATTGAAATTATGATTGAGGGCGATGCTAACGGCAGAGGTTTCCAATATCCTATCCCGACCTATTCCATTACAAGAGATTTCGATTGGTCTGAAACCGAGAACAATAAGCTTCTCTTTGAAATGACCGCTAAATACGGTACACCGTATTTTTCAAACTATATTAACTCCGATATGGAGCCGTCCGATGTCCGTTCAATGTGTTGCAGACTTCGTCTTGATTTGCGTGAACTTCGCAAGAAATCCGGCGGTTTCTTCGGAAGTGGTGAAAGCACCGGTTCTGTCGGCGTTGTAACCATCAATATGCCCCGTATTGCTTATCTTTCTAAGGACAAGCAGGACTTCTTTAAGCGCCTTGATAAGCTTATGGATATTTCCGCCCGTTCACTCAAAGTTAAGAGAACGGTAATTACCAAATTGCTTGAAGGCGGACTTTATCCGTATACAAAGCGTTATCTCGGTACATTTAACAACCATTTCTCAACTATCGGTCTTGTCGGTATGAATGAAGCGGGATTAAATGCTAATTGGCTTCGTAAGGATATGACAACTAAGGAAACGCAGGACTTTACTGCCGAAGTTCTTAACCATATGAGAGAAAGACTTTCCGATTATCAGGAAGAATACGGCGACCTTTATAACTTGGAGGCAACTCCTGCCGAGTCAACTGCTTTCCGTCTTGCAAAGCATGACTTAAAGCGTTATCCCGATATTATTACCGCCGCAAAGACAGGTGATGATTCTCCGTATTATACTAACTCTTCGCACTTGCCGGTTGGATATACCGAGGACATTTTCTCGGCTCTTGATATTCAGGATAATCTCCAAACTCTTTATACCTCGGGAACTGTTTTCCATGCTTTCTTGGGTGAAAAACTCCCCGATTGGAAAGCCGCCGCAACTCTTGTAAGAAAGATTGCCGAAAACTATAAACTGCCTTACTATACTATGTCGCCGACATATTCTATTTGTAAGAATCACGGATATATTACCGGTGAGCAGTTTACCTGCCCCGAATGTGGCGAAAAGACCGAGGTTTATAGCCGTATTACCGGTTATTACAGACCTGTTCAAAACTGGAACGACGGTAAGACACAGGAATATAAAGACCGTAAGGTTTATAACATCGCTAATTCAAAATTAACTCACGAGGGTTGTTGCTGTGGTGCCGATAACTATGTGCCGGATACCATAAATGATGTTAGCGACGATGCAGTTATGCTTTTTGCGACAACTACTTGTCCTAATTGCAAAATTGCGGCTTCAATTCTTGATAAACAAGGTGTTGCATATACAAAAATCTATGCTGACCAAACTCCCGATGAAGCTACAAAATTCGGCATTAAGCAAGCACCGACATTAGTTGTTGTTAAAGACGGTAATATCTCTAAATATTCCGGTGTATCTGATATTAAAAAGTATCTTAAGGTGTAATATTTTATGTATGATATTATTATTATCGGCGGTGGCCCTGCGGGGCTGACCGCCGCCGTTTATGCAAGAAGAGCGAATAAATCAGTTCTTGTTATTGAAAAATCTACCTTTGGCGGACAAATTACCTTTTCTCCGAAGGTTGAAAATATCCCCGGATTTGTAAGTCTTTCGGGAAATGAATTTGCCGAAAAGCTTGTAGACCAAGCTATGTCTTCGGGTGCCGATGTTGAAATGTGCGAGGTTTTGTCAATTAAAAACGGTGAAAACAAAACCGTTGTTACCGATGACGGCGAGTTTGTCGGTAAAACCGTAATAATCGCAACCGGCGCCAAGCATCGTCTTTTGGGACTAAAAGGGGAAGAAGAACTTATCGGAAACGGTATATCTTTTTGTGCTGTTTGCGACGGTGCATTTTATAAGGATAAAACCGTTGCCGTTATCGGCGGCGGTAATTCGGCATTGCAGGAAGCACTTTTGCTTTCCGATTTAGTCAAAAAACTTTATGTTGTTCAAAATCTTGATTTTCTTACGGGTGAATCAAAGCTTATTGAACAGTTAGAGGCAAAGCCGAATGTTCAAATAATTTTAGGCACGGTTGTAGATTCGCTTATCGGAGAAAGCGAATTAAAGGGAATAAACATAAGGTCTGATGACGGTAATGTTAAAGAACTGTTGCTTGACGGAATGTTTGTTGCAATCGGTTTAGTTCCGCAAAATGATTTTGCATCGGATATTGTAAAACTTGACGAACGGGGCTATGTTGTTTCGGACGAAAATGCGCTTACAAATGCCGACGGTATTTTTGTTGCGGGAGATTGCCGTACAAAGAGGATAAGGCAAGTTGCAACCGCTTGTGCCGACGGCGCCGTTGCCGCACTTAATGCCTGCGACTATATCGACAATTTGTCTTGACAAGTTATATTTTTATAAGTATTATAATATTGTTGTTTCAGGGCGAGGTGTAATTCCTCACCGGTGGTAAAGTCCACGAGCTTTTTGCTGATTCGGTGCAATTCCGAAACCGACGGTTAAAGTCCGGATGAAAGAAATTTACATTATTTTCGCCCTATGCTTTTTGCATAGGGCTTTTTGTTGGTGATTTTTATGAAAAAGGTCAATATTCGTGCCGTTGCGGTTTCGGGAATAATGAGTGCGCTTTCGTTTATTCTTATGTTGCTTGAATTTCCGCTTCCGATAATTCCGAGCTTTATTCAGTTTGATTTTTCCGAACTTCCGGCACTCATTACTTCGTTTTGCTTTGGACCTTTATACGGTGTTCTTGTTTGCCTTGTTAAAAATATTTTGCATTTGGGCTTTACAAAAACATCAGGTGTAGGTGAGCTTGCGAATTTCCTTTTAGGCGCCATTTTTGTGTTTGGTGCAGGAGTTATATATAAAAAGTCAAAAAACCGCAGGGGAGCGCTTTTAGGGTGTCTTTTGGGTGCTTTTTTAATGGCGCTTTTAAGTTTTCCCGTAAATTATTTTATTACATATCCGTTTTACTATAATTTTATGCCGAAGCAAGCCATTATTTCGGCATATAAGGTGCTTTTAAGCTTTGCCGATTCAATACCCAAAGCGCTTATTGTTTTTAATGCTCCTTTTACATTTTTCAAGGGTTTTATTGACTCGGTTATTTGTTTTGCAATTTACAAGAAAATATCTCCGCTGTTAAAATCAAAAACACATAAATAATCTCTTGAAAAATTGTTCTTTTGACTGTATAATTGTTTTATAAATTTACTTGGTGGTGATAAGTTTGGCTACGGAAATAGGTATTGATTTGGGTTCTTCAAAAACCGTTATTTTTTCAAGCTCCAAGGTTGCATTAGAACTCCCGAGTTTTGTTACGGTTGATAACGATACTTTAAGACCTGTTTATTTCGGCGAAAAAGCCAAACAGACACAGGGGAGAACATCTGAAAATCTATCCTGTATTGCCCCCATTGAAAACGGCATTATTACCGATTACGATATTGCCGAAAGTATGCTTAAACATTATATGGAAACGGTTTTCGGAAATAAGGTTATAAGACCAAAAATTATCGCTACACTGCCGTCGGGACTTACCGAACTTCAGCACCACTCTCTTGCAAGTGTTGTTGAGTCTGCCGGCGGAAGAAATATTACGGTAATCGAGGGACCGTTGGCTGTCGCTTACGGTATCGGAATTGATGTATCCGAGCCAAGGGGTGTTATGATAGTTGACATCGGCGCCGGTACTACTGATATTGCCGTAATTTCCATGGGCGGAATATCGGTTTGTAACTCTTTCAAAACCGCATCAAATGATTTCGATTTTCAAATTTCCCGATATATAAGAAAAGAATATAATATTGAAATCGGCAACCTTATGGCTGAATCAATAAAGATGCAAATAGGTACGCTTAAACCTACCAATGTTGAGGTTGCTATGGTAGCAAAGGGCAGAAATGTGTTTACGGGACTTCCCGAAAGATTTGAGATAACCGCCGAGGAAATTTTTGAGGCAATTAAAGATACTGCCGATTCAATTTGCAATGCTATAAGAGAAGTTTTTTCAAAGACCGACCCCGACCTTGTTTCGGATATTAAAAATGACGGTATTATTTTAACGGGCGGAGGAATTTTATTAAAGGGCTTTGCAGAGTATATTTCCGAGTATCTCGATACACCCGTTAAGGTGCTTGACGACCCGACACACAGCGTTGTTAAAGGTGCCGCCGTTGCGCTTAAAAATCCCGAACTTCTTAAAAATGTTGACTACCAAATCCGTTCTATTAAAGAATTAGTGCTTGAATAATTTAATTCCGTTGCAAAAGCAACGGAATTTTTTTGTTTTTTGTGATACTATTCTATCGGAAGGTAGTGAAAATTTATGAAAAAAATTATTTGTACTTTGCTTGCGTTATCTTTGCTCGTTTTTAGCGTCGGTTGTGCAAAATTTCCGACTAAGACTCAGAACGAAAAGGAAAAAACAACTGTCAAGGTAGCAGGACTCAAAGGACCTACTACTATGGGAATAGTTAAACTGCTCGATGATAACGAAAAGGGCTTAACAAAAAATAAATATGAATATACGATGGCGGTAAGTGCCGATGAGATTACCCCTCTTTTACTAACAGGTAAAATTGATATTGCCGCTATCCCTGTAAATTTGGCTTCAATCCTTTATAATAAATCGGGCGGCAAAATTCAGATGTTGGCGGTCAACACACTCGGCGTAATTTATATTGTCGAAAATTCTGACACCGTAAACAGTGTAAACGACCTTAAAGGGAAAACAATTCTTGCAACGGGAAAGGGTACAATCCCCGAATTTTCGTTAAATCATATTTTGGCGCAAAACGGTATTACCCGTAATGATGTTACGGTAGAGTGGAAAAGCGAGCCGACCGAAATCGTTGCGGCTATGAAAACAAATCAAAATGTTATCGCAATGCTTCCTCAACCGTTTGTAACCGTTGCGGGTACGCAGGTCGATAATTTCAAAATTGCGCTCGATTTGACAAAAGAATGGGGAAAAGCCGATAAAGACGGTGCTTTTGTAACCTCGGTAATTGTTTTGCGGCAAGATTTTGCCAAAAACAAAAAGCAAGCCGTTGCCGATTTTTTGTCCGATTATAATTCATCGGTTAAATATGTTAACGAAAACCTTGAAGATGCTTCAAAGCTTATAGAAAAATATGATATTGTTAGTGAGAATATTGCAAATAAGGCAATACCTTACTGTAATCTTGTTTGCATAAGTAACGAAAAAGCCGAAAAGTATGTTCAAAACTTTTTGTCGGTTTTGTATAATGAAAATCCGCAGTCGATAGGGGGAAAGCTTCCGTCAAATGATTTCTATTATAAATAAAATAAAGAAGAATTATGCTAAAATTGCCGGTGTCGTTATTTTCTTGGCACTTTGGCAAATTATATCGTGGTTTATAGGAATGGAGATGCTTTTTGCATCTCCGTTTCAGGTTGCCGCACGACTTTCAGACCTCATTTTTGAAAAGGATTTTTTATCAACGGTTTTTTATTCGCTTTTAAGAATAGGTATCGGGTTTTTAATCGGGTTTGTTTCAGGACTGATTCTTGCCGTCGCTTCGGGTAAAATAAATTGGCTTAATGACCTTGTTTCACCTTTGCTTGTTACCGTAAAATCAGTGCCGATAGCGTCATTTATTATCTTGTTTTTGATATGGTTTGAATATAGCAAGCTCACCGTTTTGATTTCTTTTTTAATTGTTTTTCCGATTGTTTATCAAAATGTGTTTGAGGGAATTAAAAGCGCCGACAGTAAACTTATAGAGGTTGCCGATTTTTACAATGTCGGTTTTAGAAAAAAACTTATTTATGTGTTTATCCCGAATGTAAAGCCCTATTTAATTTCGGCAACTAAACTTGCCGTCGGAATGGCTTGGAAAGCAGGAGTAGCCGCCGAGGTTATCGGTCAGGTCGATTTTTCGATAGGCGAAAAACTGTACTACTCAAAAATCTATGTCCAAAACGCCGATTTGCTTTCGTGGACGATTGTGATTATAGTGCTTAGCGCTCTTTGTGAAAAGATATTAACAAAGCTTCTGAAACTGTTTTTTAGAAAGGTTGAAGAATTATGAGCGACATTAAACTTACAAATATTTCTAAAACTTTCGGCGATAAACAAATTTTCGACAAGCTAAATCTTCTTATAAAAGAAAAATCAACCGTTGCTCTTATGGGTGCGTCGGGTTGCGGTAAAACAACCCTTTTGAGAATAATTGCAGGTCTTGAAAAAGCCGACGGCGGTACTGTTTTTTCGGATAAAAAAATATCTTATCTTTTTCAGGAAGACCGACTTTGTGAGGACTTTTCGGTTATCAGCAATATTAAATTTGTTATAAAAGATTTTAATCGAGAAAAAACGGTTGAAATATTAAAAAATCTCGGCATTTCTGATACAGCGGATAAAAAAGTAAAAGAATTAAGCGGAGGTATGAAAAGGCGTGTGGCTATTGCCCGTGCACTTGCCGTTCAATACGATGTTTTAATTCTTGACGAGCCGTTCAAGGGACTTGACGAAGAACTTAAAAAGGGGATAATTGAGTTCATAAAAGATTACAATAAGGATAAAACCGTCATTATGGTAACCCACGATTTAGAAGAAGCAAAACAAATGGACGGTAAAATCTTAAATTTTTCCGACCTGACATAAAAAAATCCCGTGCAAGTTAAATCTTACACGGGTGTTTTTATATCTTTTTGGGGCAAAAATCTTTCATAGGACATATTCCGCAGTTGGCTTTTCTTGCTGTGCAAATATCACGACCGAATAAAACGGTACGGTGGCAAAAATCAGACGATTTTTCGG
>JAZUFQ010000011.1:0-42449 GCA_045640745.1 Acutalibacteraceae bacterium | reverse complement strand
TGTCTTCCAAAGCCCGCTTGGCCTCCGACTTCTAAGGTTATTGCGGTTGTTCATTATGCCGGTGTTGCATGCGAAATGGATACCATTATGGATATTGCAAAGCGACATAACCTGATGGTAGTTGAAGATGCCGCACAGGGTGTTATGAGTAAATATAAGGGCAGATATTTAGGCACTATCGGTGATTTCGGATGCTATTCGTTCCACGAAACAAAGAACTATTCTATGGGCGAGGGCGGCGCCATTGTTATAAATAATGAAAACTATATCGAGAAAGCGGAAATTTTGCGTGAAAAGGGCACAAACCGTGCTAAATTCTTCCGTGGACAGGTCGATAAATACACTTGGGTGGATTTCGGCGACAGTTATTTGCCGAGCGAGCTTAATGCGGCATACCTTTGGGCTCAGCTTGAAAAGGCAGACGAAATAAATGAAAACCGTCTTGCCACCTGGAATGCGTATTATGAGGCATTTAAGCCGTTTGAAGAAAAAGGACTTGTAGAGCTTCCGACAATTCCAAAAGACTTAGAGCATAATGCTCATATGTTCTATCTTAAATTTAAGGATTTGGACGAGCGTTCAAGGTTTATTAAGTATATGAAAGAAAATGATGTTCTTACCGTTTTCCATTATATTCCGCTTCACAGCGCCCCCGCAGGACTTAAATTCGGAAGATTTAACGGGGTCGATGAGTATACAACAAAGGAAAGCGACAGACTTGTAAGACTTCCGATGTATTATAACATTAAAAAGGAAGATTTGAAGAAAGTAATAGATGGTGTAAAATCATATTTTGGTAATAAAAATGGAAAAAATTAAACTTTTAGAAATTAAGGGACAAAAGGTTACGCTTCGCCCAATTACTTATAATGATACCGAACTCATTGTTAATTGGAGAAACAATACTGATGTTATGTCGCAGTTTGTTTATCAAAAACCCTTTACTGTCCAAGGACACAATAATTGGATGAAAACAATGGTTGAGACCGGCAAGGTTGTACAGTATATCATTGTAAGTAACGAAGATAATACTCCTATTGGTTCAATCTATTATAGAGATATTGACATGGAGAACAATAATGCGGAGTATGGCATCTTTATTGGAAATAAGAATTGTTTTGGAAAAGGCTATGGCTCTGAGGCAGCAAAATTATTTGTTGATTTTGGATTTGAAGTTTTAGGCCTTCATAGGATATTTCTTAGAGTTTTCTCCGATAATACGAGGGCTATAAAAAGCTATAAGAATGCAGGATTTATAGAAGAAGGTATTGCAAGAGATATGGTTCTTCAAAATGGAAAATACAGAAGCATGACTTTTATGTCTAAACTTTCAGGTGATAAACAGTGAAAAAAATCAGTTTTGTTATTCCTTGCTATTGCTCAAAAAATACAATTTGCGGTGTAGTGAACGAAATACAGGAAAAGATGAAATCATTTAACGATTATTCGTTTGAGATAATTTTAGTAAACGATTGCTCGCCGGATGATACATTTGCTGAGATTGTTAATTTAGCAAATGTGTATGATAATATTGTTGGCATTGATCTTGCTAAAAACAGCGGACAACATGCCGCTTTAATGGCAGGATTTAGAAATTGTTCGGGCGATTTAATTGTTTGCCTTGACGATGATGGTCAAACTCCGGCAAATGAAGTTGATAAACTTATTCAAAAAATTGAAGAGGGTTATGATGTAGTTTATGCTTCATATGAAAATAAACAACACTCCGGTTTTAGAAATTTTGGCAGCAAATTGAATAGTAAGATGACCGAAATAATGCTTGGAAAATCAAAAGAACTTTTTATAAGCAGTTATTTTGTTGCAAAGCGTTTTATCATTGATGAAATGATTCGTTACGAAGGCTCTTATCCGTATGTAATCGGATTGGTTTTAAGGTCAACAAAGAAGATAGGTAATGTCCCCGTAAATCATAGACAAAGAGAAATAGGAAATTCCGGTTATACGCTTCCTAAACTGTTCTCTTTGTGGATGAATGGATTTACAAGTTTCTCGGTAAAACCGTTAAGAGTGGCTAATTATTTAGGCGGTTTTTCCGCAATATTAGGTTTTCTTTATGTGTTATGCATAATTATCAGATATTTCATTTTTCATTCAGCACCGCTTGGTTGGAGTTCGACAACTGCGTTGATACTTATTATCGGTGGTATAATACTTATGGTGCTCGGAATGATAGGCGAATATATAGGGCGAATATATATGTGTATCAATTCTACACCTCAATATGTAATTCGAGAGGTTGTAACTCAAAAAGATGAAAAAAACAAAGACATTTAAGCAATTTACTCTTTTGCATATAATTTTAGCGTTTTACTCTCTTACAGGTATATTCAGCAAATTAGCGTCTAAGGCGGAGTTTTTAAGCTTTAAGTTTTGCTTTTATTACGGCTTGATTATACTTCTTTTGGGTATTTATGCAATCGGCTGGCAACAGATAATAAAAAGATTGCCCTTAACAACGGCTTTTGCAAATAAGGCGGTTACGGTTGTTTGGGGTTTGGTTTGGGGCGCACTTTTCTTTAATGAGTCGATAACGGCAGGAAAGATAATAGGTGCCGCTTTGGTTATTATCGGCGTTATTGTCTATGCGAAAGCAGGTGAAGAAAGTGAAGCTTGATAAAACTACGCTTTTGTATTCCTTAATCCTTTTGAGCGGTGTTTTTATAAGCGCTGTTTCGCAGGTTATGCTTAAAAAGGCGGCGCAAAAGAACTATGATTCGGTAATCAAGGAATACCTTAATCCGCTTGTTATTTTTGCTTATGTTTTGTTTGTCGGGACGACCTTTCTTTCCATTCTCGCATATAAAGGCATTCCGCTTTCAATGGGGCCTATATTAGAGGCAACAAGTTATATTTATGTGACCTTTTTTGGTGTTAAAATTTTTAAGGAAAAGCTGAATAAAAAGAAACTTATCGCACTTGCTTTAATAATTGCCGGAATAGTTGTTTATTCGGCAGTATAAAAAATTCCCCGTTCTTCTGAACGGGGAATTTCAATTTTTATCTTATTTTTCGTACTTTATTTTTATGCTTTCGATAATCGGCTGATTTTCTTTCGGGATAGTACCGTTGTTGTCGGTTGGCTTTGCGTCGGTGCAAACCTTATCGACTACATCCATACCCTCGGTTACATATCCGAAGCAGGCATACTGTCCGTCAAGGAATGTAGAATCTTTGTGAACAATAAAGAACTGCGAGCTTGCGCTGTCCATATTGTAACCGTTTCTTGCCATTGAGATAGCGCCCCTTGTATGCGAAAGCGGATTATCTACGCCGTTCTCGGAAAACTCGCCTTTAATTTCTTTGTCGCTACCGCCCATTCCGGTACCCTCGGGATCACCGCCCTGCATCATAAAGCCCTCCATAATGCGGTGGAATGTAAGCCCGTCGTAGAATTTGCTTTCGGCAAGGTCAACGAAATTTTTAACCGTAATCGGTGCGCTTTCGGGGTCAAGCTCGACGGTTATATCGCCGTAATCCTTAACCGAAATAACGGCATAGGGCGTTTTTTCGTTGCCTTTTGCAGCAACCTCATCATCTTCGTTATCACCGCAACCGGCAAAACAAAAAGCCGATAAAGCGATTACTAAAACAAGAGAAATAAGCTTAATTATTTTACTGAATTTTGACATATTTTAACCTCCAAAACAATTTCAAGTAATAATATAACATAATATATTGCTTATTTCAAGATTGTTTGCTTGAAAAAAATAAATTTTTCGTGTATAATGTATCATGTATAATTGTGTAAGCGAAAACTGTTTTTGGCAAAGGAACATTTTTATAATGGAAAATAGAATTTTAAGCATTAAAAGCGAGTTAAAATATACCGAAGCGGCAATAATAACAAGTGATGCAAACCGTTTTTATTTAACGGGTTTTAATTCGAGTGCCGGTATAGTTTTCATAACCAAAAAAAATGCTTATTTTCTTGTTGATTTTCGCTATTTTGAAATGGCAAAGAAAAAGGTTAAACACCTCGATGTTATTCTTCTTGAAAAAACCTTTGAAGCACTTAATTCTTTGATTTGCGAAAATAATATAAAAGAGATTTTTACCGAGTGCGACTATATAGATGTATCGAGATTTTCTTTATATAAGAAAAATTTAGATGCGTTACTTTCAGACGACAATAAAATCGGCGAACTGTTATTAAAACTTCGCAGTATAAAAGATAAAGAGGAAATAAAAAATATAAAGCTTGCAGAGGAGATAACCGATAAAACATTTTCTTATGTTTTAGAGCAGATTAAAGTAGGAAAAACCGAGCGTGAAATAGCGCTTGATATGGAGTTTTATTTAAGAAAGCAGGGCAGTGAGGGTGTTTCGTTTGATTTTATCGTTGTAAGCGGTAAAAATTCCTCGTTGCCGCACGGCGTTCCGACCGATAAACCGATAGAAAACGGCGATTTTGTTACAATGGATTTCGGCGCCGTAATAAACGGATACAGAAGCGATATGACAAGAACCGTTGCTGTGGGCTTTGTAACCGACGAGCAAAGAAAGGTTTACGAAACGGTGCTTACCGCTCAAAGAATTGCCTTTGACAGCATTAAAACGGGTGAAATTTGCAAAAATGTCGATAAGTCGGCAAGAGATTATATAAATAACAGCGGATACGAGGGTTGTTTCGGGCACGGGCTCGGTCATAGCGTAGGTATTGAAATTCACGAAAACCCGTCTTTTAATACACGGTGCGAAACAAAGCTTGAAAGCGGTATGGTGCTGACGGTTGAGCCGGGAATTTATCTTGAAAATAAATTCGGTGTCCGCATTGAAGATATGGTTGTTATCGGTGATAATTCATTTGAAAACATCACTAAAAGTCCAAAAGATTTGATAATACTTTAAGGAGAAATTTATGCTTTTCAGTTTAATCAGAAACGGCGGAGGAATAATTGAGGCGGTTTTCTATATTCTTTCTTCGCTTGTGGTTATATTTTTGACACTGCCGATACACGAATTTTCCCACGGCTTTGTCGCTTCTAAACTCGGCGACCCGACACCTAAATATCAGGGCAGACTTACCCTTAATCCGCTTGCTCATATTGATTATATAGGCGCACTTGCAATTCTTATATTCGGTTTCGGCTGGGCAAAACCCGTAAATGTTGATATGCGTTATTTTAAGAAGCCGAAAAGAGATATGGCTTTAACTGCTCTTGCAGGGCCTGTTTCAAATATCCTGCTCGCATTTGTTTTTATACTTTTAAGAAATACGGTATTTTTACTTGTAAAAAATTTAACGGTTCAGTATTATATCATTATCGTTTGCAGTTTTATCGCTCAAATAAACATTTCGCTTGCCGTATTCAATCTTATCCCCATTCCTCCGCTTGACGGCTCACGGCTTTTGAATGTAATTTTGCCCGACAGAATTTATTATAAAATTATGCGCTACGAAAGATACCTTATTTATATAGTATTTGCGCTTGTATTTTTCGGATTTTTGGATAGACCTATGAATTTTATGATAGGTGGAATATATAACGGATTATCTAATCTTTCAAATTTAATTTTCGGAGTGTAGAATGGAAGAACTTTCCTATAAAATTGAAAACTTTGAAGGTCCGCTTGACCTTCTTTTGCAACTTATTGCAAAAAACAAAGTTAATATTATTGATGTAAATCTTTCGCTTATTATCGACCAATACTTAGAACAAATTGACCGTTTTAAGAATGAGGAAATGGAAATATCGAGTGATTTTATCACGATGGCTTCAAGACTTATTTATATAAAAACCGTAAGTCTTCTTCCAAAACACGAGGAAGCCGAACAGTTGGTCGAGGAATTAAAGGGCGAACTTATCGAGTATCAGATTTGCAGACAGATGGCAGAAAAATTATCCACTATGACCGTTGGGTTTGACAGGTTTATAAGAAAACCCGAAGACCTTGATTTCGATAAGACCTATGAGCTTACACACGAGCCGAATGTTTTGCTTGATGCTTACATTTCGGCGGTCGGCAGGGGTAAAAGACGGCTCCCGCCCAATACCGCACCGTTTACAAAAATCGTTGCGAGAAAGATTTTTGCAGTATCGTCAAAGATAGTTTTCGTTATGCGTCATCTTGTCGGCGGAGGAAAGAAAAAGCTTTCGTCTATGTATATGGGCGCTAAAAGCCGTTCCGAGCTTGTTGCTACATTTTTGGCAATTTTAGAGCTTTGTAAGGCAAACCGAGTAGAACTTACGGGCAGTACTCCCGAGGACACTGAAATAGAACTGATAAAGGGGCATAAAAAATGAATAAGGAACAAAAAATTACTGCTATGCTTTCGGTGCTTTTCGCTTCGGGTGAGCCGATGAGTATTGAACGGCTTTCGGAGGTTTTTGAAGAAAAACCCGAAAAAATCGTTGAAACTGCGAATGCGCTTTCAAAAAAACTAATCGAGCAAAAAATGGGCATAATGCTTTTACAGCTTGATAATACCTATCAGTTGGCATCTGACGAAAATTATGCCGAGTATGTTAAAAAGGCGCTTGATATGAGAAGAAAAACACCGCTTTCTCCTGCGGCATTTGAGGTGCTTTCGGTGGTTGCGTACAATCAGCCGGTTACAAAATCTTTTGTAGAGCAGGTAAGAGGTGTTGACTGTTCGGGCGTTATGACAACGCTTGTAGAAAAGGGACTTGTTGAAGAAAGAGGCCGGTTAGAGCTTCCCGGTAGACCGCTTTTATACGGAACAACCAAAAACTTTTTAAGATGCTTTAATATTTCCGATTTGTCGGAACTGCCGAAGCTTCCTAACGAAGAGCCGATTGTAAACGATGTGGGCGAACAGCTTACAATCGAAGAAACAAAAGAAGAACAAGAATGATAATACTTTACATTTTTGCGGTAATTTTGCTTATTTTGGCGGTTTTTCTTGTTTTGCCGATAACGGTTGATTTTTCATTTCAAAATGAATTTAATATCCGTGTTTTTCTTGCAAGTTTCAAGGTTTTTGATTCAAAAAAAGAAGAAAAAACCGAAATTGTAATTGAAAATATAAAACCAAAAAAAGAAAAGCCGAAAAAAGAAAATAAGATTAAAATTGCTTTTGATAACAAAAAGAAAAAAGACGGAACAATAAATGCCGTAAAATATTTTTTGGGAGTTTTAAGTGAAATTCTTAAAAAGCTTGTCTGGTTTATAAAAAAGATAGATTTTAAGCATTTTGTTTTGAATTTAACCGTTTCAAGCGAAGATGCGGCAAAAACCGCTATTGAATACGGCTCGGTGTGTACGGCGATTTATCCTATGTTATCGTTTTTAACCGCCAATTCAAATCTTAAACTTGATAAGGTTAACATTTCGGCTGATTTTGATAAAACGGCGATTGATTTTTCCTGTTTTTTAACTATGAAAACAAGAGTGATAATTTTAGTTATTGCGGGAATAAAAGTACTGATTGAATATAAAAAACTGATTAAGGAAGGTAAAAACAATGAGTGAAGAAAAAATAAGCGGAATAATGGATACAACCCTTAATAATCTTCGTACAATGGTTGATGCCGATACAATTATTGGAACGCCGCTTACGGTTGACGGGATAACACTTATACCCGTTTCCAAGGTTTCGTTCGGACTTGCTACCGGCGGAAGTGATTTCCCGAATAAGCAAAACGCTCAGCTTTTCGGAGGCGGCGGTGGCGCAGGAGTTTCAATCAACCCCGTTGCGTTCATAGCCGTAAACAACGGCAATGTTCACATGATGCCTATTTATAACGAGCTTTCGACTGCCGAAAAGGCAATAAATATGGCGCCCGAGCTTATGGATAAGGTTAAAACTCTTTTTTCAAAAAACAAGAAAGAAATTATAGAGGAATAATAGAAAAATCTCCCTCATAGATTACTTTACGGGGGAGATTTATGAAAAGAACAGCAGCTTTATTTTTAACCTTTATATTTTCGCTTGCCGTGTTTTCGGTAAAATCGCAGGCACTTTCGGCAAAATCGGCGGTTGTTATCAATGCCGATTCGGGCGAGATAATTTACGGCGTAAATTATGATGCACAAATGCCGATGGCGAGTACGACAAAGATTATGACGGCTTTGATTTTATGTGAAAATGCCGATATGTCAAAAGAGATAACCGTAACCGACGAAATGGTTAGGGTTGAGGGTACATCATTAGGCCTTAAAAACGGGGATAGAATAACCTATAAAGATTTGCTTTACGGTATGATGCTGTCTTCCGGTAATGATGCGGCGAACACGATTGCAATATCGCTTGGCGGCAGTATTGATAATTTCGTAGATAAGATGAACGAAAGAGCAAAGGAAATGGGACTTAAAAACACCCATTTCAATACCCCCTCGGGACTTGACGGCAATACACATTATACTACGGCTTATGAGCTTTCGCTTATTGCAAAAAAAGCGGTAGAGCATACTGAATTTTGCAAAGCGGTTTCGTCAAGTAAGGCAACGCTTTATTTTGGTAATCCGCCAAGGAAAATAACGGTTAAAAATCATAACAAACTGCTTTCTGTGTACAGTGATGTTTGCGGAATAAAAACCGGTTTTACCAAAAAATCGGGCAGATGTCTTGTTTCAATGGCTAAAAAGGACGGCAAAAGCGTAATTGCCGTAACGCTTAACGATAAGGACGATTGGAAAGACCATAGAGATTTGCTTGATATAGGGCTTAATGCGATTACCGTTAAAGAAATAAAAGGGATTTCGGCTGATGTAAAAACTGTTTCGGGTGAAAAGGTTTTTATAAATGCTTTTGCCGAAAATAAGTCGATTACCTTTACCGAAAATACCGCTTTGCACGAAAAAGTGCTTTTACCAAGCTTTGTTTACTGTCCTGTAAAAAAAGGACAAAAAATAGGCAAAGCGATTTTAATTAAAGATAATAAAGAAATTTTTTGCCGTGATATTGTTTCAAAGGATACGGTAAAACCGAAAAAGATAAATAAAGTAAATATGTTTTTTGATACATTTGTTTTATTTTTAAGGAGTATAAATGAAGGATAGTAAAGAAAGACTGCAAAAATTTCTTTCCGAATGCGGTGTGGCTTCAAGGCGCAAATCGGAAGAGCTTATTTCAGAGGGAAGAGTTAAAATAAACGGTCGTGTTGCGACCCTCGGCGATAAGGTTGACCCGAAAAGAGATAAGGTTACAGTAAGAAACAAAAGGGTTATTCCCGTTACGCAAAAGGTTTATATTATGCTACATAAGCCACGGGGATTTGTTACAACGATGTCGGACGAGTTTGAGCGAAAATGCGTAAATGACCTTGTAAAAGATGTCGGCGTTAAGGTTTACCCGATAGGGCGTCTTGATAAAAACTCCGAAGGACTTTTGCTTATGACGAATGACGGAGAAATGGCAAATAAGTTAACCCATCCGTCAAGCCATGTCAATAAAACCTACCGTGTAACCGTTTCGGGCAATGTTTCGGACGAGCAGTTAGAACAGCTTTCAAACGGCAGTATAGCGCTTGACGGTAAAAATGTTTTGCCGTGCGATGTTTTTGTAATGGAGAGAAAAGCGGACAGAACAGTTCTTTGCTTTATCATAAGCGAGGGAAGAAACAGACAGATAAGAAGAATGTGCGAAGCGGTAAAACTTGAAGTACTGCGCCTTAAACGCACCGAAATTGCGGGTGTTAAGCTCGGAATGTTACCGCAGGGCTCTTGGCGCCCCCTTAATGAAAGAGAAATGCAACGCCTAAACGGTATAGGTACGGAGGCAGTAAAATGATAACTGTATTTCCCGAAAAGGACAGTTCCTTAATAAAAAGAATTTTTGAAGATAAAAATATCCCGTATAACGAAAAATCGGGACTTGTCAGCGCAAAATTCGGTGATGAGATTTTAGGATTTTGCTTATATTATTTAGACGATAAGCAAATTGAGATTTTATATATTGAGCCAACCGATGATATTATGCTTGCCGACGGAATTCTTCGAAGTGCTTTGCATGTCGCAAGCGAAAGGTTTGTTTTCAAAGCGTATTACGGCGAAAACACCGACAGCGAGATTTTTAATAAGCTCGGTTTTATAAAAGATTTTGAAAACAGGGTGCTTGATATTGATAAGCTGTTCGGCGGTTGCCACTGCCAAAAATAATATTTTGCAAAAAAAGAAAAAATATCTTGCAAAATCAAGATAAGTATGATATTATATATCGTACACGAAAAGAAGATTTATGAATTCCGAATGTTATGGAGGTTAATATAATGAGCGCTATAAAGATTATTTTGGGAATAGTTGTAATACTTGTTTCTCTTTTGATTATTGCTATTGTTCTTTTGCAACAGGGACACCGTGCCGGCATTAACGGTGCTATTTCCGGCGGTGCCGATACATTCCTTTCCAAGAACAAAGCCCGTACGCTTGATGCAACACTTGCCCGTGCTACAAAGTATATTGCAATTCTTTTCTTTGTTCTCGCTATCATTGCTAACTATTTGGCATTAAAGGGTAAATAATATTTTTAAGTATTTTGCCACTTGCTTTTTGCAGGTGGCTGTTTTTTTCTTTATTTTTCTTGAAAAAAAGCATAAAAGGTAGTATAATAAACGAGTAAATTTATAATAAGAGGGTATTATTATGGTTAAGGCAGTAGTTGGCGCAAATTGGGGCGACGAGGGTAAAGGTAAAATTACCGATATGTTGGCAGGAAATGCCGATATCGTCGTAAGATTTCAAGGCGGTGCCAATGCAGGTCATACAATTAAAAACAAATACGGAAAATTCGCATTGCATACATTGCCGTCGGGTGCTTTCAACGAAGGTGTTGTAAACTGTATCGGCAACGGTGTAGCTCTTGATATTGATAAGCTTTTTAATGAATATGATGAAATTGTAAGCCGTGGAGTTCCGGCTCCGAAACTTTTGATTTCGGAGCGTTGCCAAATTGTAATGCCTTACCATGTTTTGTTTGATGTTTACGAGGAAGAGCGTCTCGGTAAAGCAAGCTTCGGCTCTACAAAATCGGGAATAGCTCCTTTCTATTCGGATAAGTATGCAAAAATCGGTTTTCAGGTTTGCGAACTCTTTAACGAAGAGGAATTAAAGAAAAAAATCAACCGTGTTTTAGAGGTGAAAAATATCCTTATTAAAAACCTTTACGGTAAGGACCCGATTGATGCCGATGAATTGTTTAATAAAATGATGGAGTGGAAAGAAAAAATCGCTCCGTTTGTCGGTAATGTGCGTAAGTTCCTTTACGATGCCGAAAAGCAGGGTAAGACAATTCTTCTTGAAGGTCAGCTCGGAACGCTCAAAGATACCGACCACGGTATTTACCCAATGGTAACTTCTTCTAATACAATAGCCGCCTACGGTGCGGTAAGTACGGGACTTCCGCCGTATTCGATAAAGGAAATTTACACCGTAATCAAGGCATATTCTTCGGCGGTTGGTGCCGGTGCATTTGTAAGCGAAATTTTCGGCGACGAAGCAAAAGCCATGCGTGACCACGGCGGTGACGGCGGCGAATACGGTGCTACAACCGGAAGACCTCGCCGAATGGGTTGGTTTGACTGCGTTGCCACTAAATACGGCTGTGAAGTACAGGGTACGACACACGCTGTTTTAACCGTAGTTGATGCTCTCGGATATTTAGACGAAATCAAGGTTTGCGTAGGTTACGAAATTGACGGCAAGGTTACAACCGATTTTCCCGTAACCGATAAGCTTGAAATTGCAAAACCGGTACTTAAAACTCTCCCCGGTTGGAAATGCGATATTTCGGGCATTACCGAGTATAAAGATTTGCCGGAGAACTGCCGTAAGTATATCGAATTTATCGAGAAAGAAATCGGCTTTAAGATAAATTATGTAAGCAACGGTCCGGCAAGAGAAAATATTATTGTTAAGGAATAATTTTATGAATTTTACTGTTCTTGACGATGGCAGGGTAGACGGCTTCGCACTTGTTAAGTCGGTCGAAAAAAAGACATCTTCAAAAGGCGATATTTATCTTGATTTTACACTCGCCGATAAATCGGGTGAGATAAACGCAAAGCTTTGGCGCTATAATGCCGAAGAACACGGCGAATATAACACAAACGATATTATCAAAATAAGAGGTACGGTTTCTCCGTATAACGGCGCCGACCAGCTTAAAATCGAGCGCATAAGGGTTGCTTTGCCTCAGGATAATGTTGATATTAACGAGCTTGTAAAAAGTGCAGACTATTCGTCTGACGATATGTTTGACGAGCTTATGAATATCGCTGAAAGCTTTGGGGATAATGAAATTAAGTTGCTTGTAAAAACGATTTATAGTGACTCAAAAGAAAAGCTTATGTATTGGCCTGCCGCTTATAAGCTTCACCATGCTATCCGTGGAGGTTTGCTTTTGCATACACTTTCCATTGTAAAGCTTTGCGAAAGTATTTGTAAGATTTATTCCTTTGTCGATAGGGATTTGCTTATTGCGGGGGCTATGCTCCACGATATTTCCAAAATAGATGAATTTGTAGTAGAAGATACGGGTATTGCTTCAAGCTATTCTATAAACGGAAATCTTTTGGGACATCTTACAATGGGCGCCGAAAAGGTTGGCAAGTATGCTGAAAAATTGGGTGTAAGCGAAAAGACGGCAACACTCATTAAACATATGATTCTCTCTCACCACGGTATACCCGAATACGGTGCCGCCGTTAAGCCGATGTTTATTGAGGCGGAGATTTTGAGTGAACTTGACCTTATGGATTCGAGAATTTACGAAATGCGTGAAGCATTATCCGATGTTAAGACCGACGAATTTTCCCATCCCATTTGGGCTATGGAGAATCGTAAGCTTTATAATCACGAACGGGTAGACCTTAATAAAGAAACAAAACTTTTATAAATTTCGGAGGAAAAATCAATGACTATTACAAAAGATATGTTAATCGGCGATGTACTTGATATGGACGAGTCCGTTTCGGAGTATTTTTTGGCTATCGGAATGCATTGCCTCGGCTGTCCGTGTTCAAGGGGCGAAAGCATTGAAGCTGCCTGTATGGCACACGGTACCGACTGCAACGAGCTTCTTAAAAAGCTTAATAAACATTTTGAAGATAAATAATGCATACATTAAGTGAAAGACTTAGTATTATTGCATCTTTTGTGCCGAAGGGAAAAAGCGTTTGCGATGTCGGAACCGACCATGGCTATCTCCCTGCGGCACTTTATTTAAGCGGTGATTATCCTTTTGTAACGGCTACCGATATAAGACAAAAACCGCTTGATAATGCTAAGAAAAATCTTGAAAAGTTAAATGCAAAGGGCGTAAAGCTTGTTCTTTGCGACGGACTTTCGGGCGTTTCAAAGCAACAAGCCGAAACCGTTATAATTGCCGGAATGGGCGGAGATGTTATAAGCGGAATAATCGAGCATTGCCCGTTTAATAAGGACTCTTTGTTTATTTTACAGCCGATGACGGCGGCAGGTACTTTAAGAGAGTATTTGGCAAATAACGGCTTTTCGGTAATAAGCGAAACGGCGGTTTCTGAAAACAAAAAAATCTATTCGGTAATGGTTTGCAAATTTGACGGTGTATTAAGAAAATTATCTGCGTCAAAAAAGAGAATAGGCGAATTAACACCTGCAAATGAGCAAAATAAAGAGTACATATTAAAACAACTTTCTATCGCCAAAAAGTGTGTTTTCGACCTCGAAAAAGCAGGCATTGAAAACGAACTTTTGAGGGAAAACAAGACGGCAATCAAAGAAATAACAAAGATATTGGAGGGATAATTTATGGCGTTTGACGGCAATTTTACATCTTTAATTGTTAATGAATTAGCAGTTGCGGTTGATGCACATCTTGATAAAATATATCAGCCGTCAAATGACGAAATATGCCTTCAACTGAGAAAAAAGGGCTTTGTTAAGCGACTTCTGATTTCTGTTAAAAACGGTATGCAACGGGTGCATTTTTCCGAAATGAAGCTTGAAAATCCCGAAAAACCCCCAATGTTTTGTATGCTTTTCAGGAAATATTTTTCTTCGGCAAGACTAATAAGTGTTACTCAAAAGGGTTTTGAACGGCTTGTTGATTTTACCTTTGAAACGACAAACGAAATGGGCGATAGGGTCAATTTACGGCTTATTGCCGAGCTTATAGGCAATTCGAGTAATGTTATTTTGGTTGATGAAAACGGAAAGATAATAGATGCTTTAAGGCGAAGCGATATTTTGTCGGGCAAGCGCCTTATTCAACCGGGGGCAAGATACGAATATCCGCCGGCACAGGACAAAATAGACATTTGTACCGAAAGCACCGCCAAGATTTTTGAAAAATTAAAAGATAAAAATGAAATTCCGATTTCAAAGGCATTGCTTGATACAATAGGTGGTATTTCTCCGCTTGTTTCAAGAGAAATAATATATAAATCGGGTATTTTGGACAGCGTAATCGCCGAAATAAAAGATATAAATAATATAAAAACTCAAATTGAAGAGTATAAAACCGTTTTGTTAAACGGCGGTACTCCGTTTATGCTTAAAAAAGACGGTGTTCCTTTTGAGTTTTCTTATCTTGACATTTCGCAGTATGGCAGTCTTTACGAAATAGAAACATTTGAAAGTTATTCGGAGCTGCTTGATGCTTTTTATCTTGAAAAGGGCAAATCAAGTCAAAACGAAAGAATAACAGGCGAGGTAAAAAAGCTTGTAAATAACTGTTTAGAACGGGCAAATAAGCGCCTAACCAATAGAACAAAAGAATTAGAAGATACAAAAACAAGAGAAGAATTAAGAATTAAAGGCGAGCTTATTAAGGCAAATATCGGAATAATTAAAACGGGACAAACCTCTGTAACCGTTCAAAATTTTTATGATGAAAACTTATCCGATATTAAAATTAAATTAGACCCTGCACTTAATCCGCAAAACAATGCCGCAAGGTATTTTAAGGAATACAAAAAGAAGAGTGTAGCCGCTAATACTCTAAACGGGCTTATAGAAAAAGATAAAAAAGAAATCGACTATTTAAGCTCGGTACTTTACAGTCTTTCGGTATGTGAAAGTGCATCTGAATTAAGCGAAATACGAAGCGAGCTTAAACTTGCGGGTTACATAAAACAAAATCCGAAAGAAAAGAAACAAAAAGAAAAAGCAAGTTCGTTTTTAGAATATAAAAGTATCGAGGGTTATACTATTCTTGTAGGAAAGAATAACATACAAAACGATACGATTACAACAAAGCTTGCCTCAAAAAACGATGTTTGGTTTCATACCAAAAATATTCACGGCTCTCATGTCGTTGTCTTTTCGGGCGGAAAACCGATAAGCGAAGAAACGGTTATCTTTGCGGCAACACTTGCCGCAAAAAATTCAAAGGCATCATCTTCATCTAATGTACCGGTTGATTATACACCCGTAAAATATGTTAAAAAACCTGCCGGTGCAAATTTCGGAATGGTTATTTATACAACTAACAAAACGGTCTATGTAACGCCGTAAAAAAGGAGAGAATTTATGAAAGTCGGAGTTTCAACATCCTGTCTTTATCCAATGCTTACCGAAGAAGCGCTGATAAAAATCGGCGAAAGCGGGATTAAAAATACAGAGGTGTTTTTTAACGCATTAGGCGAATTAGAGCCGAATTTCATAAATGAGCTTAAATCAATTAAAGAAAATTACGGGCTTAACATACTTTCGGTGCATCCGGCTATGTCGCTTGCCGAGTCATTTATGCTTTTTTCGGCGTATGACCGAAGAAAAGAGGAAGGACTTGATTGGTTTAGAAGATACGGTGAAATATGCGATGAGCTCGGAGCCCGATATGTTATTCTTCACGGCGGTAAGCCGAACGGGGTTTTAAGCGACGAAGAATACTTTGAGCGTTTTGCTAAGATAGATAAAGCGGTGCGTGAAAACGGCGGGACACTTCTTCAAGAAAATGTAAGAAGATTTAGAGCCGCCGACCTTGATTTTCTTAAAAAAATGGCTATGTATCTTAAAGATAATGTCGGGTTTTGCCTTGATGTTAAGCAGTCAATTCGCAACGGCTATTCTCCGTTTACGGCTTATGAAACACTAAAAGACAATGTGAAACATATTCATATAAGTGACAGTACAAAAGAAAAAGACTGTATGTTGCCCCTTAAAGGTGATTTTCCGATTTTGGATTTTATAAAAACCGTTAAGGAAGGCGGATATAACGGCGATTTAATGGTCGAGGTTTATGAAGATGCTTATGAAAGCTTTGACGAGTTGTTTTCTTCTGTTAAAAATTTAATGTCGGCTCTAAAATAGCTCTTGAAATAACCATACATATTTGATATAATAATCTTGTATATGGTTAATATTTTTTGTTAAAATTTCTTTGAAATGAGGATATATTTATGCAAAACATATCGCTATCTTATCTATTTCGCCTGTTTTTGAGAAGGGTTTGGATTATCGGAATAGTGGCGTTTATTGTCGCCTGCGTTACTTTTTCATATTTTAAGTTTGTGGTTGTACCAAGGTATCAGGCAACTACATCAATTTATGTTACTAACGGTTCTATTTCACAGTGGAATGAATCACAACAAATCTATAATGATGATAACAATAATAACTCTAACAATATATCTTCGGGTGATGTTAGTTCATCTTTGAGCATTTCATATACTGTTTTAGATATGTTGAAGACACATGATGCTTACGATGAATTATCTAACGAAATCGGCGGCTCGATATCTCCGGGACGGCTTATGGGTATGATAAGCGTTACCCCTTCAACCGAGAAAAGTTCAATGCTTCTTAAAATAAATGTTACTTCGTCAAACGGTAAAGAAGCTATTTATATTGCTAATAAATTTGCAAATGTATGTAAAGATTTTATCCCGAGAAAAGTCGGCGAATCAATAAAGGTTTATATTCCTACAACCGCTAATTCTTTTACAAAGGTTTATCCTACAACGGTTAACTATTCTCTGATTGCCGCTTTAATAGGTGCGGTTGCTACTTACGCCATTTGTTTCGTATTTGACTTTTTTGACCAAGCAATAAGAGGCGAGGCGGAATTTGCCGAAAGATACGAAATTCCTCTTTTAGGTTCAATTCCCGATTTTGAATCTTCTATGGAAAGTAAAAAGTCAAAAGGATATTACGGAAAGGGGTATTATTATGGCAAAACTTACTGATAAATTATTCTCTAAAAAGTCGGCAAAGAAAGACTCCTATCAAAACGATCAGAAAAATGCCATTATAACCGGCAAAAAAATCCCTTTTGCCATAATTGAGGCATATAAAAACATTCGTACAAGCATCGATTTTTTGCTTGCCGACGAAGAAAAAAACACCTTTACCGTAACGAGCGCAAATGCTGTTGAGGGTAAATCAACGACATCTTCTAACTTGGCTGTCGCTTTTTCACAGCTTGAAAAAAAGGTTTTGCTTATTGATGCCGATTTGCGCAGAGCATCTATTCATAAAAAGTTTAATATTGAAAACAAGAGCGGTCTTTCAAATGTAATCATAAACGAAGCGGAGTTTGAAGATGTTGTTGTTAAGGTTAAGCCGTATCTTCATATTTTAACCGCCGGAAAGTTACCGCCCAATCCGTCTGAGTTATTGGGCTCAAAAAGGTTTGAAGAGTTTCTTAATAAAGCAAGCGAAGAGTATGATTATGTTATAGTCGATACACCTCCGCTTAATGTTGTAACCGATTCTATGTTGGTGGCTCCTCTTACGGGCGGAGTAGTTTTGGTAGTGCGTGACGGTTATACTCCGCATTATTCTATCGAAAAAGCCATTGCCGATATTGAGTTTGCCGGCATAAAAATTTTAGGTGCCGTTATGAACGGTGTAAATGCCGGAAATAAGAAAAATTATATTTACCGTAAAACGGGTAACGAGTCTTATGGCAAATATAGATATGGATATAATAAATACGGATATAAGTATGGCTATAACCGATACGGATATGACGATTATGATAGGTACGGCTACGGCGGATATGGCTACGGCGGATATGGCAGATACGGCTATGAAAATAACCGGTATGCTTACGAGAACAGCAAATATGCGCACGAGAATGAAAAGTACGCCCAACAAAATGATAAGTATTATGAAAGAAAAGACAAAGAATAATTTTTGCGGGAGATACTGAGTCTCCCGCTTTTTAATAGGCGGTGAAAAAATGGTCGATATTCATTCACATATTTTGCCGAAAATTGACGACGGTGCGTCAAGCGTAGACGAATCGGCAAAGCTTTTGAAAGAACTAAAAAAGCAGGGAATAGACTTTGTTTTTGCAACTCCTCATTTTTACCCCATGGAAACTACACTTGAAGACTTTTTATCGAAAAGAGAGGAAAGCTTCAAGATATTAAATTCTTATAAGAAAATTGATACACTTCCAAAGGTCTTTTTGGGCGCCGAGGTGTTTTATTTCAGCGGAATCGGTAAGAGCAACGATGTAAAAAAACTGCATCTTGAAAATACCGAGTATTTATTGTTAGAGCTTTCAAATTCCGATATAAACAGGTGCGTTTTGGCGGATATTAAAGCTATTAAGGAAAACTTAAAGCTCACGCCGATTATAGCGCACATTGAAAGATATTCAAATGAAAAGGGTTTTAAGGACCTTTTGAAACTAATTAAAGACGGTGTTTGCTTAGCGCAGGTAAATACGGCTTCGTTTCTTTTTAAGCCGTATGATAAGATAACTAAAAAGCTTATTAAAAAAGGTTACATTTCTTTTATCGCTTCCGATGCTCATTCGATAAACGGCAGACCGCCGAGATTTGACGAAGCAAAAACAGTTTTAGAGGATAAGAAACTTATAAATCAGTATTCATTGATAATTGAAAAATCCAAAGATTTAATAAAACTTATAAAAGGTAACGGCGATGAAGAGTAATACCGTTAATATAAATAATTGCGGTGGTTTATACTATATCACTTTCCCAAAACTTCAAAATTCGGGACTTGTAAATCACGGATTTACAACACGGCTCGGCGGTGTAAGTAAAGGTTATTATTCCTCTATGAATATGAGTTTTAATAGGGGAGATGACGAAAATTTTGTCCGTGAAAATTACAAAAGAATTTGCGATGCTATTGATGTCAAGTGCGAAAACCTTGTTTTTACAAAGCAAACCCATACCGATAATGTGATAAGGGTAGACGAAAAAGATAGGGGAATAGGTTTTTCAAGACCTTCCTTTTCGGATATTGACGGTCTTGTTACAAACGCAAAAAATGTTGCGCTTGTAACGCAGTTTGCCGACTGCACACCGCTTTTGTTTTTAGACCCTAAAAATAATGCCATCGGCTCTTGCCATTCTGGCTGGCGTGGAACGGTAAAGCGCATCGGCAAAAAAACCGTAGAGCTTATGCAAAAAGAATTCGGCTCTGACCCAAACGATATAATTTGCGCCATTGGGCCTAATATAGGTAAATGCTGTTATGAGGTTGACGATGCTGTTTTTAATGAGTTTAAGTCAGCCGGTTTTGATACAAAGCTTATTTTTACCGAAAAAGGCAACGGCAAATATATGCTTGATTTAAGAAAAGCAAATGAGTTGATTTTGCTTAATTCGGGTATTAAAAAAGAGAATATTGACATTTCGGATATTTGTACCTGCTGTAACTTTGATAGTATGTTCTCTCATAGAGCAAGCGGAGAAAAGCGTGGGAATATGGCGGCAATAATCGAACTTAAATAAGAAACGGGGACTGCAATATGCAGTCCCCGTTAAGCATTTGGTGCCTTTTAGTATGAAAATAAGACCCCTATTCTGCCGTGGGAAGAGAAACAAGCGAAAGTAGGCGAGATAGATGCAAGCCCGAAAAGACTATAATAAAAGAAAAAACGAAATAAAAAGTAGTTAACACTCAAAGCATAGGTGTCAGTACCATATAGTTTTTGCACCTAAATACCGTAGGGGAGGGCGTGGAAACCCTCCCCTACAATATAAATATATATTCATAAACCAAACGGGCGCATGATACACGCTCCTTAACGGTATGGGAATTTTTTCATTTATTCATATCTGGCTTATCGGTTCTTTCAAGAAGATAATCGGTTGAAACATCAAAGAAATCGGCAATTTTTATCAGTTCTTTAAGTCCCGGTTCTCTTTTTCCGCTTTCATATCTGCTTATCGTATTTTGATTTGTATTAAGTTCAAGTGCCAAGCGAAGTTGAGATATATTCTTTTGCTTTCGCAGTTCTTTTAATCTCATAAAAACACCCCTTGACATTATTATCCCATTTTGGTATAATAAAAATATCCCAATATGGTATATTTTTATGTAAAGGATGTTTAGTATGATTTGTAAAAAATGCGGTCAGGAAGTTACGAAAGGTGCAGTGGTTTGTCCAAATTGCGGATGTAAGATTAAAAAACCTATTTATAAAAAATGGTGGTTTTGGGTTGTTATAGTATTTGTTTTAATTTGCATTGGCGCTGCTGCTGGCTCTGATGATGAAGTTTCAAATGAAAATACTACAAAATCTACATCGACAATTCAAGATAGTAAATCAACTGCTTCAAATAGTAAGTCAGAAGATATCACTTATGAAACTATTGATTTAAGAACAATGGTTGATGACTTGAATGATAATGCGTTAAAGGCAGAACAAACATATAAAAATAAATATGTTGAAATAACAGGTCAAATATCAAATTTCGATAGTGATGGTAAATATATTAGCATTGACCCCGTAGATAAAGATGCTTTTGATTTTACGAATATTACGTGTTATATAAAGAGTAAAGAGCAGAAAGAAAAATTATTAAATATGTCAAAAGGAGACCAAATAACTATAAGAGGTAAGATATTCTCAATAGGTGAATTACTTGGTTACAGTATAAACATTATTGAAGTTGAATAGAATTAAAAATTATCCCGTACCTTAACGGTACGGGAATTTTTTGTCTATGGGATATTATTCAATTATTGATTTTCCTGTCATTTCTTTTGGTTGTTCGAGTCCTAAAAGTTTAATAATTGTAGGACTTATATCGCAAAGTTTACCGCCCGTTCTAAGCTTTACATCTTTACCGATTACGGCAAAGGGAACGGGGTTTGTGGTGTGTGCTGTAAAGGGTGAGCCGTCGGTGTCAACCATTCTGTCGGCATTTCCGTGGTCGGCGGTCAAAAGCATTACACCGCCCATTTTACGAACACTGTCCTCAACTCTGCCTACGCAGGTGTCAACCGTTTGGACCGCTTTTACGGCGGCATCGAAAAATCCCGTATGACCTACCATATCGCAATTTGCAAAGTTTAAGATAACAACATCGTAAATGCCCTTTTCTATTGCCTCGCAAACCTTGTCGCAAACCTCGTTAGCGCTCATTTCGGGTTGTAAATCATAGGTTGCAACCTTCGGTGAGTTAACAAGAATTCTGTCCTCACCCTCGAACATAACCTCCCGTCCGCCGTTAAAGAAGAATGTTACATGAGCATACTTTTCGGTTTCGGCGATACGAAGCTGAGTAAGACCTTTTTTCGATAAAAATTCACCGAGCGTATTATCAAGACTTTCGGGCTTAAATGCGACATTAACATTCGGCATGGAAGCGTCATACTGTGTCATACAAACATAAAATACATTTTGTCTTCCGCCTTTGCGCTCAAAGCCCGTGAAATCGTCGTCAACAAAGGTGCGTGTGATTTCTCTTGCACGGTCGGGACGGAAATTGAAGAAGATAACGCTGTCGCCCGATTTAATTCTTTTTGTACCCTCGATAACTGTCGGGAGAACAAACTCGTCGGTAATAAACTTGCCTTCGTCGTCCTTTACCGTATAAGACTCTCTGACGGCTTTTGCGGCGTCCTGTGCGATAACACCCTCGCCGTATACAAGAGCAGCGTACGCCTTGCCTACACGCTCCCAGCGGTTATCACGGTCCATACCGTAAAATCTACCCATAACGGTAGCAATTTTACCGCAACCGATTTCTTGAAGCTTTGCTTCAAGCTCGTCTATAAAATCGGCGGCGCTTGTCGGCGGTACATCACGGCCGTCCAAAAGAGCGTGAATAAACACATCTTTAAGCCCGTTGTCCTTTGCCATTTTTACAAGTGCATAAAGGTGGGTGTTATGAGAATGAACACCGCCGTTTGAAAGGAGTCCCATAAGATGAAGAGCCGAGCCGTTCTTTTTGCAGTTTTCGATAGCACCTAAAAAAGCCTCGTTGTTAAAGAAATCGCCGTCCTCAATAGACTTTGTAATTCTTGTAAGCTCTTGGTAAACAACCCTGCCTGCTCCGATATTTGTGTGTCCGACTTCGCTGTTTCCCATTTGTCCGTCGGGAAGACCGACATCAAGTCCCGAAGCACCGATTTGGGTTACGGGACATTCCTTGAATATTCTGTCAAGACGGGGAGTTTTAGCCGAAAAAATAGCATTACCGCTGTTTTCTTCGTTTATACCGAAACCGTCCATAATAGTTAAAACTATTGGTTTTTTCATATAATCATTCACCCTGGTTGACGAGATGTGAACACAAATGTGCCTATAAAGGCAAAATTTTCACCGGAACTCGTCTCGTTATTTGAAATACGCCAGTATTCCTGCATTCCTCACCTTCGTCCGAACAAAAATTTTGCTCTTTATAGGTGCTTTGCAGTTTCTGCCGTAAGATTTTTTAGGCTATAAAGCCATGAATTTGCCGATAGGCTGTCGCCTATCAAAAATGAATGCAAGATAGTCTATAAAAGATTGCGAGCGAAACCACATCTGTGCTCACATCTCGCCAACCTTTATTTACTTGCGGCTTTAACGATGACAGAAAAGTCCTCGGCTTTAAGCGAAGCACCGCCGATAAGACCGCCGTCAACATTGTATTTTGAAAGAAGCTCGTCAGCATTCTTGGCGTTCATAGAACCACCGTACTGAACGGTTACTGTTTCGGCAACATCCTTGCCGTAAATTTCGGCAATGGCGGCACGGACATATCCGTTGCCCTCGTCGGCTTGTTCAGCGGTAGCGGTAACACCCGTACCGATAGCCCAAACCGGCTCATAAGCGATTACAACATTTTTAAGTTGCTCAGCCGATACATTTGTAAGAGCCATTTTGGTTTGGAATTTTAATAATGTTTCGGTGTAACCGAGTTCTCTTTGTTCGAGCGTTTCGCCAACGCAAATGATAGCTTTAAGTCCGCCGTTTAATGCGGCAAGAGTGCGAAGATTAACGGTTTGGTCGGTTTCGCCGAAATACTGTCTTCTTTCGCTGTGTCCGATAACAACATATTCGACACCGCATTCTTTAAGCATATTTGCGCTTATTTCACCTGTAAATGCACCTGATTCCTTAAAATGCACATTCTCGGCACCGATTTTGATATTTGAGCCGTCAGCGGCCTCAATAGCGGCGGCAATATCAACAAAAGGAACGCAAAGCACAACCTCGCAGTCGGCATCCTTAACGAGCGGTTTCATTTCATTTATAAGTGCGGTTGCTTCGGCAGGGGTTTTGTTCATTTTCCAGTTTCCTGCGATTATTGTTTTTCTTGTTGCTTTATTCATTTTTTTCTACTCCTTAACACTAAATTTCGGCGGTTAACTTAAAACCGCCGAAATATTTTTTATTTATTATTAAGTGCTGCAATGCCGGGAAGCTCTTTGCCCTCTAAGAATTCAAGAGAAGCACCGCCACCGGTTGAAATATGAGTCATCTTATCGCCAAAGCCCAATGTGTTTGCAGCAGCGGCACTGTCGCCACCGCCGATAACGGTAACAGCCGAAGAATCAGCAAGCGCCTTAGCAACGGCAAAGGTACCCTTTGCAAGTGTCGGATTTTCAAATACACCCATAGGTCCGTTCCAAACAACGGTCTTTGCATTCATAACTTCGTTTGCGAAAAGCTCGGCAGTCTTAGGACCGATGTCAAGACTCATCATATCGTCGGGGATTTTATCAGCGTCAACAACAGAAATTTCGATTTCGCTGTCAATCGGGTCGGGGAAGCTCTTTGCAATAGCGCAGTCGATAGGAAGAAGAATTTTAACGCCCTTTTCTTCCGCCTTTTTAAGCATATCTTTGCAGTAGTCAACCTTTTCACCGTCAAAAAGGGAAGTACCTATTCCGTAACCCTTTGCAGCAAGGAAGGTATAAGCCATACCGCCGCCGATAATAAGAGTATCGGCTTTGTTTAAGAGATTTTCAATAACAGTAAGCTTATCGGCAACCTTAGCACCGCCCAAAATAGTAACAAAAGGACGCTCAGGATTATCAACAGCACTGCCTAAATATTTAAGTTCTTTACCGATAAGGTAACCTGCAACGGCTTCCTTAACATAGGAAACAACACCGACGGTTGAGCAATGTGCTCTGTGAGCGGTACCGAAAGCATCGTTTACAAATATATCGGCAAGCGAACCGAGTTCAGCAGAGAATGCTTCAACATTCTTTGTTTCTTCGGCTCTGTAACGGGTGTTCTCTAAAAGTACAACATCGCCGTCCTTCATTTCGGCAACGGCTTTTTTGGCATTTTCGCCTACAACTGTTTCGTCAGCGGCAAAAATAACATCTTTACCCAAAAGCTCGGAAAGACGCTTTGCAACAGGAGCCAAAGAAAGCTCGGGCTTCGGTTCACCCTTCGGCTTGCCCAAATGCGAGCAAAGGATAACCTTTCCGCCGTCGTTAACTAATTTCTTAATAGTCGGAAGAGCGGCAACAATACGGTTTTCGTCGGTAATAACGCCGTTTTTAAGCGGAACATTAAAATCGCAACGAACAAGTACACGCTGACCTTGAACATTTATATCGTCAACGGTCTTTTTGTTAAGTGCGTTCATCAAAAACATCCTTTCAATAGTTAAAATATTAACACATATATATTTTACCACATTTTTCTTAATTTTCAACAAATATTTGAAAATTTTTTATATAAAAAAAGAAAGGGAAATGCCCTTTCTTTTGTATTTAGTCTATGGAAAAATCTTCCTTGTTAAAATCGCTTTTTGGGGTAATAACATCAGGAACTCTTTTTAGAACATCATACTTAAATTTATGACAGTAATCGTTTTTATCCACGATGCCTTTTTTCTTGCAAAAGCAGTTATCCATATAGTCCGAAATGACCGCAAACTTACAACAAGAGCAACGGCGGTTTTCTTTTTTATTAAAAAACTTGTTTCCCATATTTCATCACCAAGGTCTATTGTAACAAATCTTCTCTTAAATTTCCACCCCTATTTTTGCCTTCTAACGACAAAATAAGAAGTAAAACCGTAAAAATAAGCGAAACCGACAGGGAAATGCTCGAATTTGCCATACTTAAAACTACTTTTCCGCCAGACGAAAAAACACTCGGACTGATTTTGAAAATTTTTATCAGCAAAAATGTTATAAAGGATGAAAACGCCCCGTGCAAAATAAGTGACGAAATAAAAAGTTTTATATTTACCCCGACATTTTTTGAAATTGCCAAAACCTGAAAAAATACGCTTATACCGCCTATACCTATTAAAAATGCCGAAAAGTAAATGTTTCTTGTATTGTTAAGTGCCATAGTAAGCTCGGTAAAATATGTAAGATAGGATAAATATTTTATTTTAGCTAAATATCCGTTTATTACCGAAAAAGCAATAACAAAACTGCAAACGGTAAGAAGCGTGCTTGAACTTTCCGCAACCGATATACAAAAAATATCCGAAAGACTGTTTGATGTCTTACTTTTATTTTCGTTTGTATTTATTTTCCTTTTAAGAATAAGAAAAACAATAATCGAATATAAAATATGAGAAAAATATAGCACAAAGCCGACGGATTTAAGCCCGTACATAGTAAAACCGACGGCGACTATTATAAATCCCGCACCGCCGTTTATACAAAAGCAGTGCATTTTTTGTGCGTCCTTTTTAGAAATATTACCGCTTAAATAAGCGTTTTCAATAAGCTTTGCGCCGACAACATATCCGCCGATACACGAAAAAATAAAAATCAAAAAGTCAATTCTTATATTTTTTTTCGGTTTGTAATTTGTAATCAGCTTCATAATGAAAACCGAAACAAATGTGATGGGAAAAAGCGACGGGATTACAATATTTCCGCAAAAAAGCAGACCTTTTTCGGCACTCCCGAATGAAATTTCAGGGAAAATCAAAAGAACTGCCGAAAGCAGAGCCGATAAAACAATAAAAAAAGCTTTTCGCACAAAAATTCACCCTAAATATAATATGATAATAGAATTATTAAAATGCCTTTAACATATTATTTTAGTAGAAAGGAAAGTGCGGATATTGAAAAGCGATTACATATTTAACTCGGCAAAAGCCAAACAGAAAATTAAGCTTAACGGTGCTTCTTTGCTTACGGGGTTAAGAATAGAAATGATTTCAAACAGAGAATTCTTACTCGAAGGGTGTAACGGTGTATTACAGTTTAACGATAATTATGTTAAGCTCGCCGTAAAAGACGGGAATATCATACTTTACGGTAAAAACTTTGATATAAGCGGTTTTGAAGAAAAAAATATAACCGTAAGAGGAAATATTGACTCGATAGAATTTTTGATAAGGGAGAAAAATGATGATTGATTTCTTTCTTAAAATTATCGGTTGCGTAAAAATAGAAATATCGGGAGAAAACGCCGAAAAGCTACTCAATAAATCGGCAAAAGCAAGACTGCCTATCTATAATTTAAGGTATTCTAATCAAAAAATAATAGGTTTATTAAAGCCGAGTGATTTTTTTAAGTTAAGGATTATTAAAAGGGGAACGGGAGTAAAAATCAAAATACTTAAAAAAAGCGGAATGCTTTTCAAAATAAAACCTCATTCCAACCGAGTGGGGTTTATTATCGGATTTTTTCTTTTTTTAATTATTATCAACATTTTGTCGCTATTTGTTTGGAATGTGAGAGTAAGCGGAAACAAGACGGTAAAAGCGACCGAGATAACAGCCGTTTGCGAAGAACTCGGAATAAAAAGCGGTGTGCTTAAAAAAAGTATTGATACGAAAATCACTGCAAGCAAACTGCTTCTTGCTAAGCCGAAGCTTACTTGGGCTTCGGTAAATATAGAGGGCTCGGTTGTAACAGTCAATGTAAGCGAGGCGGAAAGCACAGACCGATATAAACAAAAACCGCCGACTAATTTGGTAGCATCAGCCGACGGTATTATTGAAAAAATAAATGTTATTTCGGGTGAAACAAAGGTAAGCGTAGGCGACAGCGTAGCAAAAGGAGATATTCTCGTTTCGGGCGTGAGGCAAATGGCGGGAACGACATCTTTTATAAATTCTTCGGGCAAGATTTACGCTAAAACCGTAAGAACATATAAGGTTTCATCACCGCTCAAAATAGAAAAACAAATAAGCGGTAAAAAAATAAAGAAAAAAGCAGTAGAGTTTTTCGGGCTTAATATACCGCTTTATTTAGGAACGGTGAAAGATGATTATAATGCAAAATTAAAAATAAGCAGGGCAAAAATACTTGATAAAAGTTTACCGATAGCAGTTTTTGAAAAAACCTTTAACTGCTATAAAAAAAGAAAAATATCATACAGCGAAGACGGTATTGTAAAAATAATAAATAAAGAAATAGACGAAAAAATTAAAAAAGATAAAATCGAAGAATACGATTTTATCAAAACAAATACATATAGGTCGGGCGATACCGTTACTGTCGAAAGGACAATAAGTGCATACGAAAATATAGTAAAAAGCCAAGAGCTTAAAATAATCAAATAAAAAAGACTACCTTATTAGGTAGCCCCTTTTTTAAGTGTTGGCATCTACTTATCTTCCCAGGCAGCTGCCCGCCAAGTATTTTCAGCGCAAGTAAGCTTAACTTCTGTGTTCGGAATGGGAACAGGTGGACCCTTACCGCAATCAACACCAACTATTTGTCATCTCTTGACGACAAAAAGAATTATATCACAAGAGATGACACTTGTCAACACTTTTTTCAAAAAATATTAAAAATAATAAAGAAAATAAAATTATATATTATTTTCAATTATTTTTTTAACTGTGGAGGAGAACCAGCAGTAAAGCGCTTCGCCAAGTTCCTGATATATGGGGTCGCCGTCGTGAGAGCAGAGCATGGCAAAGGTCTGACCGATTCTTCTTTCAATGTCGTTTTCCCGTCTGAATGCCAAATAGTAGAACGAAAAAGCACCTGTGTCGGACGAAGCCGTGTAAATTTCGGAGCTGTTTTTCTTGATATAATCAAGGAAACTTTTTTGAGCTATTCCTACCAAAGTGTCATTTTCGATATACTGTTCAAAGCTTATTGTAGCCGTAAAGGACAGTAATAATAATCTTTGCATTAACAGTTCCGAATTTGATTCCGATTTATCGGTTTGACTTTTTATATTCTCAATGTAAATTTTAGCAACTTCGGCACCGATTTTCTTTGCTTTTTCGATTTTTTCTTTCGGTATAACGATTTGTGTTTCAGGTTCGGCGGAAATCTTTCCACCGAAAATTTTTATGTCATTATCATCAAACAAGCTTTCCGCCTCCTTTGATTATTGTGCGTTCTTGATGTTTTGCAGGGCAATAGCGAGTTGGGCGGGGCATGATGTATTCTTAAATCCGCACTTAATATCTTTAAGTTTGTCGATAACATCGTCTATTTTCATACCCTTAACGAGTTCGCCTATACCTTTAAGATTTCCGTTGCAGCCGCCGTAAAATTTTACATCAAGAATAATACCGTCATCAACTTCGATTTCGATACTTTGTGAGCAAACGCCCCTTGTCATATAAGTATAAGTCATAAGAGCACCTACTTTATTTTGAATTTGTTTATTCTTACGGGATGACGAAGCTTTCTGAGTGCTTTTGCTTCAATCTGTCTTATTCTTTCTCTTGTAACATCAAATTCACTGCCAACCTCTTCAAGCGTATGGCATCTTCCGTCTTTAAGACCGAAACGAAGACGGATAACCTCTTCTTCACGGGGTGCGAGTGTATGAAGAACGGCATCAATGTCCTCATTTGTAATGGTTTTAAGAGCCGCCTCGTCGGGTGCTAACGCATCTTCATCACGGATAAAGTCCATTAAGCGTGAATCTTCTTCGGGGCCTATCGGTGTTTCCATAGAAACCGGCTCTTGCGCAACTCTTAAAATCTCTCTTACACGCTCAACCGAAAGATTCATTTTTTCGGCAATAAGCTCGTCACTCGGTTCGTGGCCGTTTTCGTGAAGAAGCTGGCTTTGTACCTTTTTAAGTCTGTTGATCGTTTCAACCATATGAACGGGGATACGGATAGTTCTTGCTTGGTCGGCTATGGCTCTTGTAATTGCCTGACGAATCCACCAAGTAGCATAGGTTGAGAACTTAAATCCTTTTGTGTGGTCAAATTTATCAACGGCTTTAATAAGTCCGACATTTCCTTCTTGAATAAGGTCGAGGAAATACATACCTCTTCCGACATATTTTTTAGCGATACTTACAACAAGTCTTAGATTTGCTTCGGTAAGACGCTGTTTTGCGTATTCGTCGCCGTCGGCAATCTTTTTAGCAAGCTCGATTTCTTCGTCGGACGAAAGTAGGGGAACACGGCCTATTTCACGAAGATAAATTTTAACAGGGTCATCAAGCGACATTTGCTTAAATGCTTCGTCGTCCTCGATATTTTCAACATCAACCTCTTCAATTTGCAGGTCGTCCTCGGTCGGCTCTTCGTCAAAGTCGAGCGCAGGCGGTTCTTCAAATAATTCCTCTAAATCTTCGGGTGCGTTTTCGATTTCGTCAATACTGTTTGACTTGTCCTCGTTAAGAATGTCATCAGCCAACTCTTCAAGCTTTTTGCTTTGCAGTTCCAAATCGTTTTTTGCCATAGTTAATTCCCCTTTTTATTATCTATCAGTTTTTGTAAATTCTTCGCCCAATCTTCGTCGGACATACCTTTCGTATTAACCAAATCAATATTAACCCTTTCATCAAGTATTGCCTTAATACTGTCCTTTAATACGATAAGCGGATTTTTTTTATTCATTTCGCTGTTGAAAAGCGAAACCAAAAAACTAAATTCCTCGGTGCTTAATTTATCCCCGAAATATGAAATGTCGGGAGTATTGCCTGCCTCTATGCAGTCAAGCACAAGACGGTAAATTCTTTTGTTAAAGGTCGTAATCATTTTGTCGGGAGGTAGTTTTTCTTTCACCTCGTCATAGTAATCGGGATGAGATAAAAGTATTGAAATAACCGTTTCTTCCGCAACACAGGCGATTTTGTATTTTTGCCTTTCGGGATTTATATCAGAGCTATTATATTTCGGGTGGATAATATCCGAAATGATTTTCTTTTTTTGAATTCTCTCATTTTTTTTGATAAGCTCGTTTACTTTTGCTGTCAGTGCAGTTCTTGAAACACCGTATTTTTCGGAAAGACGGCCTATGTATAAATCTCTTGTTAAAATATCGTTCGTTTCGGCGATAATCTCGGCGGCTCTCGAAAGATACTGCACCTTTCCGTCATCGGAAGATGTATCTATATCTTTAACGGCGGTTAAAAGCTTGTATTCAATTTCGCTTACCGCACCTTCAATAAGACCTAAAAACCGCTCTTTTCCGTGCTTTTTAATGAATTCGTCAGGGTCTTTGCCTTCGGGAATAACGATGACTCTTACATTAAGCCCCGTGTTTTTTAAGATTTCGCCTGCTCGTTTTACGGCTTTTTGCCCTGCCGCATCGGCATCAAGCGTTAAGACGATTTCTTTTGTGTAACGGGCGATAATGTTCGCCTGCTCGGTTGTAAAGGAAGTTCCGAGCGCCGCAACGGTGTTGGTAAACCCTGCCTGATGAAGCGATACAACATCCATATTTCCCTCAACAAGTATAATTCGTTCGTCGCAGGAGTTTTTGGCAAAATTCATACCGAAAAGGTTTTCGCTTTTCTTGTAAACGGGCGTGTCCGAAGTGTTAACATATTTTGATGTCTGCTTGTCCTCACCGGGCATTGCACGGCCTGAAAAGGCGATAACTTTTCCCCGAATGTTGATAATGGGGAACATAACCCGTTTTCTGAAACGGTCGTAGTAATTTCCTTTTGAGCTTTTGCCTATTACATTTGCCGAAAACATCTCGTTATCCGAAAATCCTTTTGAGCGAAGATGCTTTATCAGCGCATCAAAAGAATCGGGAGCGGCACCAAGTCCAAAATGCTTTATGGTAGAAATGGTAAGCCCACGCCCTAAAAGATAGTCGAGCGCCCATTTGCCGTTTGGCGACATAAGATATTCGTGATAGAATTTAGCGGTTTCTCTGTTTATTTCGTAAATGCGGTCTTTGAGCTTTGAAAAAGAATTATCATAACCGTTTTCGGGGATAACTATTCCGCTTCGGTCGGCTAAAAGTTTTACTGCCTCTATATAGTCAAGGTTTTCTATAAGCTTTGTAAAGGTGAAAATATCACCGCCGACACCGCAACCGAAACAGTAAAACGAACCGCTTTCGGGGTATACGGTAAATGATGCGGTTTTTTCGCCGTGGAAAGGGCAAAGACCGACAAGGTTTTTGCCTCGCCTTTTAAGTGTAACATAGGGGGCGATAACCTGCTCAATATCGTTTTTATATTTAATTTCATTTATTATTTCTTCCGCTATCGCCATTTTTTTAATATTCGCCCTCCTTGTTGAAGCAATATCTTATTGTGCTGCCTACATTTTTACTGTGCTTTTCATTTAAGCAAACGGCAGAGTTTTCATCGAAATTTTAAGTATTGGCACATTGAAGATTTGTTTGAAATTTAATGTGTTTTTTTACTTAATAATTTTATCGAAAAATATGTAAAAACAAATAAATATTTAATATAAACTATAAACGCAGGTACCAAAACTTAATGTTTTCACAAAAAATAATTATGCGTATTAGAAAGACCAGAATTTCGGGACAAAGATGTTGTTGTAGGTTGTTACGGCAAAATGGTCGGTCATACTTGCTATATAGTCAACAACCGCACGGTCAACCGACTCGTTTTTTGCAATTTGCTGATATTCGTAAGGAAGTTTCAAATAATTACTGCGGTAATATCTGAATAACCCCTCAACAAGTCCTAAAACTTTGCTTTCTTCACCCTTTGCCTTTTGGCTTCGGTAAACATTTTCAAAAAGGAAAGAATGTAGCAAATCATAGTATTTGTAGGTTTCTTCGTCCATTTTAATATCGTAACCGTCAGAGCTTTTTACAACCGATTTAACAAGAGTATCAATTCGCTCGCTTTTGCTGTGCCCCAAAGCTTTTGTAATCTCACTCGGTATATCCGATTCGCTTATTATGTCGCCTCTTGTTGCATCGTCAATATCGTGATTTATGTAGGCAATTCTGTCGCTGAGTCTTACGATTTTCCCCTCGGGAGTGTTCGCCCATTCACCCTTTGTATGGTGCAAGATGCCGTCCAATACCTCAAAGGTAAGATTAAGACCGTTGCCGTCGTTTTCGAGTCTTTCGCAAACACGGACACTTTGCTCATAATGGGTAAAATCTTCGTCCCAAAGGTCATTAAGCGCTCTTTCACCTGCGTGCCCGAACGGAGTATGCCCTAAATCGTGCCCGAGCGCTATCGCTTCGGTAAGGTCTTCATTTAACCGAAGCGCCCTCGATATAGTTCTTGCAATTTGCGAAACTTCAAGCGTATGTGTAAGCCGAGTTCTGTAATGGTCGGATTCGGGGGATATAAAGACCTGCGTTTTATGTTTCAGCCGGCGGAATGCTTTTGAATGGATAATTCTGTCCCTGTCTCGCTGAAAATCGGTGCGGAGTTCACACGGTTCTTCCGCTTTTGCCCGCCCTTTTGTGTTCGCACTGAGAGTGGCAAATTCTGATAGAGTTTCTTTTTCGATTTTTTCGCTCGTTTGTCTTATATTATCCATATTTTCACCGCCTTTTACTATCCTATACTAATATTATTAGACAAAAATAAAGGAATTCCTTTATTTTTTTGTGTCTTTCGGTAAAATTTTATTTTCGATGTGTGTCGCCGACAACTTTCCTGCGGATACTTCGCAAAGTTTATCTAAAAAGATTTGCGCTTTATTAAGCGTAACCGAAAAAACTATTTTAACATTTTCGGTAAATTCCGTATTTATTATATCTCCGCCAATGTCCTCAATTTGGGACACAACCTTGTTTTGCTCGGAATAGGGAAGAGTTACCGAAAAAATACTGCATTCGACCATACTGACAGGTGTTGCATTGTTAACGGCTTCCTTTGCGGCGGTAGAATATGCACGGACAAGTCCGCCCGTACCGAGTAAAACTCCGCCGAAATATCTCGTAACAACTATTAAGGCATCGGTAATTCCGCTACCTGAAAGCACATCAAAAATCGGCTTTGCGGCAGTTCCGTGCGGTTCCCCGTCATCGGAAAAACGGCTTTTACCGTCGCTTAAAATAAAAGCGTAAACATTATGCCTTGCATCAAAGTATTTTGTTTTATGATTTGAAAGTATGCCGAATGCTTCTTCCTCGCTTTTGCAGGGGTATAAAGTAGCAATAAACCGAGAATGTTTTTCTTCGTATTCGCCGTTTGAAATTTTATCAACCGTAATATAGTCGCCCAAGATTTCACCTGCTTTAGCCTGACAATAATAATCCGAACTCGGTTTTTGAGGGCGGATTTTCCGTTATACTGTGTTAAAATACTCGTGAATACGACAGTATTCACTGCGTTTTTGCCTTGCCTAACAAAAAACCGCAACCGTAATAAATGCGGTTGCGGAACAGTTTAGTATTACTTATCCATACCAAAACGCTTGTTGAAGCGGTCAACACGACCACCGGTATCTACCAATTTTTGTTTACCGGTAAAGAAAGGATGACACTTTGAACAAATATCCAAATGTATATCCTTCTTTGTTGAACGGGTTTCAAATTCAGCACCGCAAGCACATTTAACGGTTACTTTTTCATATTCCGGATGAATTCCTTGTTTCATCGAGATTCACTCCTTTCACATACTCATTAACACGAATAATAATATCATAATAAATGCTAAAAATCAAGAAAAATTTATTCAGCGGTAAAAACTACCTCTTCGTCGGGCTCGGTATCAGCAGCACCGTCATCAATCGGGTTGATTTCCGGAACCTTCATACCTGTACCGGCAGGAATAAGCTGACCGATAATAACATTTTCTTTAAGACCGAATAACGGGTCGGCTTTGCCCTTAATAGCGGCTTCGGTAAGAACTCTTGTAGTTTCCTGGAATGAAGCTGCCGACATAAACGATTCGGTGGCAAGAGATGCCTTTGTAATACCGAGTAAGGTTGCCTGATAGGTTGCCTTTTTAAGACCTTCCTCACCGTTGGCTGTTCTTTCCTCGATAACCTTGTTGGCATCGTGGATTTCCTTGTACTCGTAGCTTACATTTTGGATAAGGGTCGTATCGCCGGCATCGGTAATGCGAAGCTTTCTCATCATCTGACGAACGATAACTTCGATATGCTTATCGTTGATGTCAACACCCTGTGTGCGGTAAGCATTTTGAATTTCGGCAATGATGTATTCCTGAACGGCTTCGGGACCCTGCGCTTCCAAAATATCCTGAGGATACTTAGCACCCGGTACCAAAGAATCACCGGCATTTACATAATCGCCGTCATTAACGAGTGTACGAACACCGTAAGGAATGGAAATCTTTTCTTCTTCCAAGGTTTCCTCGTTTACGATGTAGATAACATTGCTCTTCTTTTCTTCGGCAAGACGGACACGGCCCGATGTTTTAGCTATCAAACCGCAATGTTTAGGTCTTCTTGCTTCAAACAATTCTTCAACACGGGGAAGACCCTGTGTAATATCCTCGGTAGATGCGATACCGCCGGTATGGAAGGTACGCATTGTAAGCTGTGTACCCGGCTCACCGATTGACTGAGCGGCAACGATACCTACGGCTTCACCGGTTGTAACCGGCTTATTTGTAGCAAGGTTAGCACCGTAACACTTCTGACATACACCGTGGTGGCTGTGGCAGGTGAGTATTGAACGGATTTCAATGCTGGTAATACCCATATCAACAATCTTCTTTGCATCGGCTTTTGTAAGCATATGCTCGTTGTCGATAATAACCTCACCGGTTTTTTCGTCACAAAGCGGTTTGAGAAGGAATCTTCCTACAAGACGCTCTTCAAGTGTTTCAAGAATATGATTTCCGTCCTTAATGTCGGAAATTGTAAGACCTTCGGTTGTACCGCAGTCGTTTTCACGAACGATAACATCCTGCGAAACATCAACAAGACGGCGGGTAAGGTAACCCGAGTCGGCGGTACGAAGAGCCGTATCGGCAAGACCTTTACGGGCACCACGGGAGGAGATAAAGTATTCAAGTACATTAAGTCCCTCACGGTAGTTAGCGCGAATCGGAACTTCGATAACCTTACCGGCGGTGTTGGCAATAAGTCCACGCATTCCGGCAAGCTGTCTAATCTGACTCATAGAACCACGGGCACCTGAATCAGCCATCATAAAGATTGGGTTGAATTCATCAAGGTTATCTTTAAGAGCATCGGCAACATCTTCGGTTGCCTTATTCCATATTTCGATAACATGGCGAGAACGCTCATCGTTGGAGATAAGACCTCGTCTGTACATCTTTGTAATATTGTCAATCTGCGATTCTGCATTGGCTAAAATATCCTTTTTAACCGGCGGAATAACGGCATCAATAACGGCAACGGTGATAGCACCTTTGGTAGAATACTTAAATCCGGTTGCTTTAACATTATCAAGAACGATAGCCGAACGGCTTGTTCCGTGAATGTCGATACAACGGTCGATAATTTTACCGAGTTGCTTTTTACCAACCTTGTTTTGAATGATTTCGTCATAAGACTCAACAGTATTTTTGCTCGGGTCTTTAAGGGCGAATGTCCATTCAAGGTCAAATTCGTGCGCCTTATCCTTACGGTTAACGAAACCTAAATCCTGCGGAATAGATTCGTTAAAGATAATAAAGCCGACAGTACACCAAACAAGAGCGGATTTGCCCTTTTCGTTGGTCATACGAACACGGATAGGAGCGTGAAGCCCTACAATTCCGTCAGAGTATGCCATAATGGCTTCGTTCTTATCACGGAATACTTTGTTTGCACCTATTTCGTCCGGCTTAACTATTGTCAAGTAGTATGAGCCGAGTACCATATCCTGCGTAGGAACGGCAACCGGCTTACCGTCAGACGGTTTTAAGAGGTTGTTAGCGGCAAGCATCAAAAATCTTGCTTCTGCCTGCGCCTCGGCGGACAAAGGAATGTGGATAGCCATTTGATCGCCGTCGAAGTCGGCATTGTATGCGGTACAAACGAGCGGGTGAAGCTTTAATGCCTTACCCTCAACGAGTACCGGCTCAAATGCCTGAATACCCAAGCGGTGAAGGGTAGGAGCACGGTTGAGAAGAACGGGGTGTTCTTTAATAACGAGTTCAAGTGCGTCCCAAACATCGCCTGATGCACGGTCAACCATCTTACGGGCTGTCTTAATATTAGTAACCTTATTTGTTTCAACAAGGCGCTTCATTACAAACGGCTTAAAGAGTTCGAGTGCCATTTCTTTCGGAACACCGCACTGATACATTTTAAGCTCAGGACCTACAACGATAACCGAACGGCCGGAGTAGTCAACACGCTTACCTAAAAGGTTTTGACGGAAACGGCCCTGCTTGCCTTTAAGCATATCGGAAAGTGATTTAAGAGCACGGTTGTTAGGACCTGTAACCGGCTTGCCACGGCGACCGTTATCAATAAGAGCGTCAACTGCTTCTTGGAGCATCCTCTTTTCGTTTCTGATAATTATATCAGGTGCGCCGAGTTCAAGAAGCTTCTTTAAGCGGTTGTTACGGTTGATAACACGCCTATATAGGTCGTTAAGGTCAGATGTAGCAAATCTGCCACCGTCAAGCTGTACCATAGGACGAAGGTCGGGCGGAATTACCGGAATAACATCGAGAATCATCCATTCGGGGCGGTTGCCGGACAAACGGAATGCCTCTAAAACTTCAAGGCGCTTTAAGATACGGACTCTTTTTTGACCTACGGTATTTTCGAGTTCGTCTTTAAGCTCTTTGCAGGTCTTATCGAGGTCGATTTCGCAAAGCAATTCCTTAATTGCTTCGGCACCCATACCTGCCTTAAAGTCATCTTCGTATTTTTCACGCATATTATTATACTGACTCTCGGTAAGAAGCTGCATTTTTTCAAGCTCGGTGTTACCGGGGTCGGTTACGATATACTGTGAGAAATAAAGTACCTGTTCAAGGTCTTTCGGAGAAATGTTAAGAACAAGTCCCATTCTTGAAGGTATAGTTTTGAAATACCAAATATGAGATACAGGAGCGGCAAGCTCAATAGTACCCATACGCTCACGGCGAACCTTTGCCCGTGTTACTTCAACACCGCAGCGTTCGCAGATTTTACCCTTATAACGAACACGCTTGTACTTTCCGCAGTGGCATTCCCAGTCCTTTTGAGGCCCGAAAATGCGTTCACAGAAAAGTCCGCCCTGTTCAGGTTTAAGAGTACGGTAGTTGATGGTCTCCGGCTTTGTAACCTCGCCGTAAGACCAGCTTCTTATTTGTTCAGGAGAAGCAAGACCTATTTTGATTGATGAAAAAGCAAGTTCATTTGTGTTTTCCATTATGATTGCCCTCCTTAAATTTCGTCATCGGAGAAATCTTCACCGATTTCTTCTTCTATTGCATCGCCGTTTTCGTCTTCAAAGCCGTAGCCGCTGTCAACGAATTCAGCATCATCAGACATTGAGTCGCCCATTTCTTCGGTAACCTCGGGAATGTTAAGTCCCATATCGTCGTCATCGTCGAATTTTTGTTTAAGGTCAACCTCGGTACCTAAATCATCGAGTACCTTAACATCAAGCGACAAAGACTGTAATTCTTTAATAAGAACCTTAAATGATTCGGGGATACCGGCTTTCGGAACATTTTGTCCCTTAACGATTGCCTCGTAGGTCTTAACACGGCCGACAACATCGTCAGACTTAACGGTTAAGATTTCTTGAAGTGTGTAAGCGGCACCGTAAGCTTCAAGAGCCCAAACTTCCATTTCTCCGAAACGCTGACCGCCGAACTGAGCTTTACCGCCCAAAGGCTGTTGCGTAACGAGTGAATACGGGCCTGTCGAACGGGCATGGATTTTATCGTCAACAAGGTGATGGAGTTTAAGATAATACATATAACCGACGGTTACACGGTTATCAAACGGCTCACCTGTTCGTCCGTCATAAAGCTGAACTTTACCGTCCTCGGGCATATCAGCCATCTTGAAGCATTCACGGATATTGGCTTCGTGCGCACCGTCAAATACCGGTGTGCAGATATTCCAACCGAGTGCCTTAGCGGCATATCCTAAGTGAACTTCAAGTACCTGACCGATGTTCATACGGGACGGAACGCCCAACGGGTTTAATACGATATCAAGCGGAGTACCGTCGGGTAAGAACGGCATATCTTCGCTCGGAAGAATACGGGAAACAACACCCTTGTTACCGTGGCGTCCTGCCATCTTATCGCCGACCGAGATTTTTCTCTTCTGGGCGATATAGCAACGGACAACAACATTAACACCGGGGCTTAATTCCGAAGAATTTTCACGGGTGAATACCTTTACATCAACGATAGTACCGTATTCACCGTGGGGAACACGAAGGGAAGTATCTCTTACTTCTCTTGCTTTTTCACCGAAGATTGCACGAAGGAGTCGCTCTTCTGCGGTAAGCTCGGTTTCACCCTTTGGTGTAACCTTACCTACAAGAATATCGCCGGCTTTAACCTCGGCGCCTACACGGATAATACCTCTTTCGTCAAGGTCTTTAAGAGCGTCCTCGCCGACATTCGGAATATCACGGGTAATTTCTTCGGGCCCTAATTTTGTATCACGGGATTCGAGTTCATACTCTTCTATATGAATAGAGGTATAAACATCATCACGAACAAGTCTTTCGTTAAGAAGTACGGCGTCCTCGTAGTTATAACCCTCCCAGGTCATAAATCCGATAAGAGCGTTTCTGCCTAAGGATATTTCGCCGTTGCTTGTAGCAGGACCGTCGGCAATTACTTCTTTTTCTTCAACCTTATCGCCGACAGCGACTATCGGACGCTGGTTGATACAGGTACCGTGGTTTGAACGGGTAAACTTAATAAGGTTGTACTCGTCAATTTCACCGTTTTTAGCACGGATTTTGATTATATCTGCACTTACGAATGTTACAACACCGGCACGCTTTGCAAGAACAACAACTCCCGAGTCAATAGCGGCTTTGTATTCCATACCAGTAGCAACAATCGGGTTTTCAGGTTTTAATAGCGGTACTGCCTGCTTCTGCATGTTTGAGCCCATCAAAGCACGGTTGGTATCGTCGTTTTCAAGGAACGGAATCATTGCGGTAGCAACCGAAACAACCATTTTCGGAGATACATCCATAAAGTCGGCTTTGCTTGACTCAACCTCTTGGAATCCGTCACGGTAACGGGCGTTAACCTTAGGACGAACAAAGAATCCCTTTTCGTCAAGCGGCTCGTTTGCCTGAGCAACGATGTAATCGTCCTCTTCGTCGGCAGTCATATAAACAACCTCATCGAGAACACGGCCTGTTTCGTGGTCAACACGCCTGAACGGTGCCTCAATGAAACCGTACTTATTTATTTTTGCATAGGTTGCAAGATATGATATAAGACCGATGTTAGGACCTTCCGGTGTTTCGATAGGACACATGCGTCCGTAATGCGTATAGTGAACATCACGAACCTCGAATGATGCACGGTCTCTTGACAAACCGCCGGGGCCTAATGCCGATAAACGGCGCTTATGAGTAAGCTCGGAGAGCGGGTTTGTCTGGTCCATAAACTGCGAAAGCGGGGAAGAACCGAAAAATTCCTTAATAGCCGCAACAACGGGACGGATATTTATAAGTGTTTGTGCGGTCATATTGTCGGCATCCTGCGCTTGGAGATTCATTTTCTCTCTTACAACTCTTTCCATACGGGAAAAACCGATACGGAACTGATTTTGTAAAAGTTCACCGACACTTCTTATACGGCGGTTGCCCAAGTGGTCGATATCATCAACTGTTCCGACATCGTGGGGCAAACCTAAGAAGTAGTTTACGGAAGCAAAAATATCGTCAAGAACAATGTGTTTCGGAATAAGGGCATCGGCTGCTTCAACCAAGCTTGCCTTTAAGCTTTCCTTATCGTCGCCGCATTCATCAAGAATTTCTTTAAGAACATTAAGAGATACCTTTTCATTGATACCCTTTTTGTCAAGCTCTTCTATTTCGTCGGCGGTAAAGTCAACAAAGTCGGCAAGATTTACCATTCCGTTAGAAAGAATCTTAACCTCGGTTACATTACCCTCAAAGTCCTGAACATTTACATAAGCTTCAAAAACGCCTTTCTTCTCGAAAAGCGCAGCCATTTCGGCTGTAACAACTGTTTCAGGCTCGGCAAGTATTTCGCCGGTCATAGGGTCTATAACGGGGCGTGAAAGCACTTTACCTTTAATACGGGGGCTTAAAGCCAACTTTTTATTGTATTTATATCTTCCGACACGGGATAAATCGTATCTGTGAACATCAAAGAACAACTGTGCAAGATATGCCTTTGCACCTTCGATTGTAACCGGCTCACTCGGACGGAGTTTTTTATAAACCTCAACAAGAGCATCTTCGCTTGTCTTTGTTTCATCTACTTCAAATGTAGCGGCAAGGCGCTCGTCATCACCTAAAAGCTCACGGATTGCCTGATTTGTTTCGATTCCCAAAGCTCTTACGAATATAGAAATTGGAAGCTTTCTGTTCTTATCAATACGAACATATAAAGCATCATTAGCGGCAGTTTCATATTCGAGCCAAGCACCACGGTTAGGAATAATGGTAGAGGAGAAAAGTCTTTTACCGGTTTTCTCGTCTGCTTTCTCGGCAAAGTAAACACCGGGCGAACGAACGAGCTGTGAAACAATAGCACGCTCGGCACCGTTAATAACAAAGGTACCCGAAGCCGTCATAAGCGGGAAATCGCCCATAAATATCTCGGTTTCCTTAATAACGCCCGTTTCTTTGTTTTCAAGTCTTGCCGTAACACGAAGCGGAGCAGTATATGTCGTATCTCTTGCTTTACATTCTGCAATGTCGTATTTTGGATTCTCGTCAATACGGTAATCAACAAAGGTTAAAGACAAATTACCGCTGTAATCGGTAATCGGGTCCATATCGGCAAATACCTCTTTAAGACCTTCGGTGATAAACCATTCGTAAGAATCCTTTTGAATTTCAATGAGGTTTGGCATATCAATAACTTCATTGATTTTGGAGAAAGTCATACGCTCATTTCTACCCAAACGAATAGGCTTGACCATATCTGTTTTCTTCATAGGTTGAGATTCACTCCTATAAATAATATTTTGTGAGAAAAAGAAGGGTCGAAAGACGGCGAAAATTGTGCAAAATTACAACAAAACAAAGGCTGTTTTGGTAAAAAAGGCGCAAAATCCCCCATCATCCATTAGTAATTTTTGATTATAAACCAACTTTTAACAAAAGTCAAGGAAAATTTTTGTTTGTTTTTGAGATTTTTCATATATAGGAAAAAAACTCTTCTATTTTATGGAAATATTTGATATAATACTTTATATATTATTTTTGGAGGAACTGTTTTGAATATCGAAATCGACGGTCTTAATATAGAGTATACCGAAGCGGGCGTGCCTACTGGCATACCGGTGCTGTTGCTTCACGGCTGGGGTTCTTCCTTTGATGTTTACCGTGGAATTATAAATGCTTTAAGCGATAGATGCCGGCTTGTTGCGGTTAATTTTCCGGGTTGCGGTAAAAGCGATACTATGAAAGAGCCGTGGGCACTCGATAATTACTGCGATTTTGTACTTAAATTCATAAATGCCGTAAATCTTCAAAATCCGATTATGATAGGTCATTCCCACGGTGGCAGGGTAACGCTTAAAATGGTTGCAGACGGCATAGTAAATCCGCCTAAAATCGTTTTGCTCGACTCGGCAGGGCTTATCCCCGAAAAAACTCCAAGGCAAAAAAGAAGAGCAAGGAATTTTAAGCTTATAAAGAAAATTCTTAATCTCCCCGTAATAAATTTGTTTTCGGGCGGTTTGCTCGAAAAAGCGAGAAAGCATTACGGCTCGGCTGATTATAACGCCGCACCGCCCGTTTTAAGACAAACACTCGTTTCGCTTGTAAACACCGATTTAAGAGATATTTTGCCTAACATCAAATGCCCGTCTCTTCTTATTTGGGGCGATAACGATACGGCAACACCGCTTAATGACGCCAAAACTATCGAAAAGCTTATTCCCGATGCAGGACTTTGCGTAATAAAGGGTACGGGGCATTTTTCGTTTTGCGAAAAGCCCTATGAGGTTTATCCCATACTTTTGAGTTTCATTAAATAGGAGAGAACAGCGTTGAATATATTTTTGATTTTATCATCGGTTTTCCTTTTTATATCCCGTATTTTTTCTCTTATAAGACAGTTTCAGATGTTACAGCAGAATTCATATTTTCCCTCAAGATACTTAAAATGGGTTTATCCCTCCTTTATGACCGAGCTTACCTTCCT
>JAZUFQ010000010.1:0-81963 GCA_045640745.1 Acutalibacteraceae bacterium | reverse complement strand
TTGCGGATCAATTAAGTCTCAAAGAATATATAGACCCGTTTACGGGTAGCGAGAACAAGAAAGCATAAAATAAACCCCTTTAGGGGTAGCTGAAAAACGAATGCAGTCGGCAAACCTTTTCAGCGCCCCTTGAGGGGTTTCTTCTGTAATGTGCCCTTCTAGGGCGACTCAAGCCTCCGGCTTAGCCGGAGGTCCTGACTTTGAATTATCCTAACAATTTACTAATCAAAGCACCAAAAAACATACATATAATGGTCCACAAAAGTTGAATCCACCAAGTATCTTTACAATAATTTACTATGCCTTGAAGTGATACACCATAAATCTCAGTCCATTTTGAATTTACCTTCAGCGTGTTATTGATTGCACGAGTAAGGATATTTGCAAAAATATCAACTTTTCTTAATGTAGACATATGCAGTTTTACATATTCTTGATTTGCAAATGCTTCTGCTTCTTGTTGTCCGCTAAGATAATCTTTAGCTTTTATATTATTCTTTTCTAAAAGTTTTTCCATACGAGGATGTCCTATATAACCGACACCATAACATTCAATCAATAAGCGGGCGAGATCAATTTTGTGTTCATCGGGTATACTATACGGCTCTCCTCCTAAAACAGAAAATCTGTGTTCAATTGCTTTAAAACCATAATTCATATCTCTCATATTCCAGTGTATCCAATAATATGACTTGTGTTCTCTGGCATATGTAAAGAAATCTGCTAACATTGACTTTTCCAAAGTGTCATACTGATCCTCAATATTTTCTGAATTGACACGGGCTTTTTCTGCTGCCTTATGAATGGAAAATGAATCCGTTTGTGCAGTTTCGTAGTTATAAACCGCAATAGAAGTAATACGAGGAGTATGTCCGTCTTTTATATCATAAAAACTCTCGCAGGAATAATGAATAATTAAATAATTTTTAGGAGTTGCATCTATTTCAGAAAAGATACTGCGGGCTTTCTTGTGTTGTGCATACTGCATTATATATCACCGCCTTCAATACCTAATGATTTGATTAAATCACTGCTAATATTCTGTGAAGGTATTTTTGCCCAATGTTGCGTGGTATCAAATTCGGGGAATCTGTAACGCCACTTATCATAGTCCTCTTTGGAGATTTCACCGGACTTGTACTTCGCCGCCTGCTCAGCCCAAGCAGTTACCATCAGGGAGAAAGAAGGATCGGATGTATTACTTACATCGAAACGGAGCGTAACTTCCCCATCTGCGATATTTGTTTTGAGCCCGTAAAGGTCTTCAAGAGCAAAAAGCGTGTGCATCAAACCAAGTTGACTGTCAATGTCCGGGACGGACAAAGCAAGCGGAGATACATCAAGAACATCTGCAAGTGCCTTTGTCAGATCGTCCTTTGGCGTTCTTGTGCCGGACTCATACTGTGCCATACGAATATCTGCTGTCTTTTCCGGAAAGCCGACAAGCGTACCAAGATACTTCTGCGTCATTCCACGCAGGTTACGAATAAAGCGAATTCTTTCACCAATAGCCATAATGATCACTCCTAAAACATGTGTTGCTGTCAGTATAACATATATGTTTAGCAATTGTCAAGATAACTGAAACAAAAAAGTTTAATATTTCTCTAAAACCACTTGACATAAACATAAATGTTTAGTATAATAACAATGCACTAAGCGAATTTGTTTAGTGTTTACAACTGAATAACCGTAATACGCCACGGTAATGACGTATCCGCTCGGGCAAATCGGAATGCGGTCAGAAAGTTCTCCGACGCTAAACAAGAAAACCATTAAAACTGAAAGGAGGTATGAATATGGCAAGTAACACTTTTATGAGAGTAGATGATGTTGCCAATGAATTAGATGTTTCAAAGTCTTATGCATATAAGATTGTAAGGAAATTGAATAGAGAATTAGATAGCAAAGGCATCATCACCATTGCAGGACGAATAAATAAGCAATATTTTATGGAGCGTCTTTGCTATGAGGCACAAGCAAAAACAGCGGAAAGGAAGTGATATAAATGGCTGTTTATAAGGATAATGCGACTAACACCTGGCGGGCGGTATTCCGATATACCGACTGGCAGGGCAACAAGAAGCAAACGCAAAAGAGAGGTTTCCCAACGAAGCGTGAAGCGCAGGCTTGGGAACGGGAGCAACTGAATAAGACAAAAGCTGACCTTGATATGTCGTTCAGCAGCTTCATTGAAATCTATTCCGAAGATATGAAAAGTCGAATCAAAGAAAATACTTGGCTGACAAAGGAGCATATCATTCGGACGAAAATCTTACCGTATTTTCAAAATCGTAAGATCTGTGACATTCAGCCGAAAGACGTTATCGCTTGGCAAAATGAGATGATCAACCACAAGGACAAAAACGGAAAGCCGTATTCACCGGTGTATCTGAAAACACTGCACAATCAGCTCAGCGCCATTTTCAATCACGCCGTCAAGTATTATGGTCTTTCCGTCAATCCGGCGGCAAAGGTTGGAAATATGGGTAAATCAAAGAATAAGGAAATGCAGTTTTGGACACAGGAAGAATACAGCAAGTTCGCAGACGTAATGATGGACAAGCCACGATTTTACTATGCCTTTGAGATGCTGTATTGGTGTGGCGTTCGTGAGGGCGAACTGTTGGCTCTTTCACCAGCGGACTTTGATTTTGAAAAAGGTACGGTTTCCATCACGAAATCATATCAGCGGCTCAAAGGACGGGATGTTATCACCGATCCGAAAACGGCAAAAAGCAACCGAGTGGTAAAAATGCCGGATTTTCTTGTAGAAGAAATTCAAGACTATATCAGCCAGCTTTACTGCGTGGAGCCACACGACAGACTGTTTGAAGTGACGAAAAGCGGCTTGAACAAGGAAATGGAGCGAGGTTCCAAGCTGGCAGGGGTAAAGCGTATCAGGATACACGATCTTCGACACTCACACATTTCGCTGCTTATCGAGATGGGATTCTCGGCGGTGGCGATTGCTTCCCGTGTGGGACATGAAAGCATCGACATCACCTATAATTACGCTCACCTATTTCCAACTACGCAAAACGAAATGGCAGACAAATTAAGCGATATAAGAAAGGAAGTATTTTAAGATGTCAGCAAAGAACGTAGACAACCACAACCGTTTCAGAAATATCACCGTAGGGTTTCGGGTGTCCCCCGAAGAAAACGAAGCACTCAATGCAGCGGTGAAGCTCTCCGGGCTTCCGAAGCAGGAATACTGCTACCGCCGCTGTCTTGAACGTGACATCGTGGTGCAGGGCAATCCGAGAGTGTATAAAGCTCTCAGAGATCAACTTGCCGCTGTGCTCACGGAATTACAACGAATTGAAAACGCAGGCGGCGTAACCGATGAATTGCGTGAGTTGATGGAACTAATTACCATGACTTTATACGGTATGAAACAAGAAAACCCGTGTAGGTAAAAAATTTTCAAAGGGTGCAGGGAGCCATTTTTCAAAAAAGTTCCCTGCCGGGTGCTTACCGCAGTAAGCAGGGCAACGCATTATACTCTGTCGGAGACCGCAACAGCATCTTTTGATAGGCTTGCCTGTCGAAAGTGCTTTTGCGTTACTTTTGACAAAAGTAACAAAATGGCAGATGTACCGCTTCGCTAAAATCATTAAGAAAAAGGAAGTGATTATATAGAAAGAACCATAAGTTTTGAAACCGGAAAAGGTTCTCTCGCCCATAACAGCCGTCAATTTATTGCGGCAAATGTGGATAAGGAAAGAACCGAACTGAATAAAGAATATTGCAGAGAATCAATAAAGAAAGTTTATCATAATCTCTTTGATGATGCCCTCGAAAAATTTAACAGAAAGCAAAATCGGAAAGACAGAATGATAAATAATTATTATGAGCATATCCGCACCGGTCATCAGGAAAAACCGTTTACCGAAATTGTAGTGCAAATCGGTAATATGGATGATACACCCTGCGGAACAACGGAAGCAGATATTACGGCAAAAATTCTTGACGAATATTATAAAGGATTTCAAAAGCGAAATCCGAATTTATATGTCTTTTCCGCTCATCTGCATCTTGATGAATCAACACCGCATTTGCATATTGATTTTGTCCCGTTTACGACGGAAAGCAAACGAGGACTTGAAACCCGGGTTTCATTAAAGCAGGCACTTGCCGACCAAGGTTTTAAGGGAACCGGTAAAGGTGATACCGAATGGAATCGTTGGGCAGCATCTGAAAAACAGGAACTTGCAAGGGTTATGGAAAAACATAATGTAAAATGGTTTTATAAAAACACCCATAACGAGCATTTGTCTGTGCTTGATTTCAAAAAGCAGGAACGGGCAAAAGAGGTTGAAAAACTTGATGAAACCATAGCAGAAAAGAAAGTTCAATTTGAAACACTTGAATCTCGTGTGCAGAATTATAATGACGCAACCGTAAAAATAAGAGAAATTGAAACAAAACTCGAAACCGATCCTGAATTGCAGTTGCCCGAACCGCCTGCACTTATGACAACAAAGACATTCCGTTCAAAGATTGTTATACCGTTAATTGACAAATTAAAGAAAATAATTAAATCTTTGGTGGCGGAATGTTTCAGAGCATGGGATAATTATTTACGACTTAACGAAACAAACGGTAATCTTCATAACGAAAACAGCAGACTTCGAAATAGACTTGAACTTGTTATGAGAGACAATGATCGACTAACAAAAGAAAATAAGTATTACTCCTTTTTGAAAAGAGTTTTCGGGCAAGAAAAAATGGACAATCTAATGGAACAGGCAAAGAAGATTGAAAAGTCCAAAAAAGCCGAAAAATCAGAGCCGATACGAAAAAGAAAAACCGTTTCCAGAGATGAAAGGTAAACTATGTTACACTTGTTACGCTAAATTACGGTAAAAGCAAAAGAAATAATATAAAAAACGGGTGTCACTTTGACGCCCATAAAAATAAAAACAAAGGAGTAAAACAAAATGAAAAGATTTATTCACGACAAAGAAAACGGACTTGATTATGAGCTTGTGGGAGATCATTATCTCCCATTGCTAAGACCACCCGAAAGCCCAAAGGTAGGCGCTTTCGGCAAAGCACATCTTAGGTTTTTACAAACTGAAAAGAAAACGGTTTACAGCGGTCTGTTGCTTTCAGGCAAACTCAATACCTACATTGAGGATATCGACCGTCAAGCAGAGGATATGTTCTTTCGGCTGGTAAAAGAACTTGCCGAGAAGGAAGGTATCACGGAAACGCTCAAAGCAACCGACCAAATGGAATGGGTGCAGCGTATGAACGCAGTACGGGAAACGGCAATGGAGATTGTCAATAACGATCTGATCTATGTATAACAGCCCACGGCGGCGGGGAGAAATCCCTGCCGCTGTTTTTGTGGTTCATTAAAATGGAAGATCGTCAGAATCGTCATCATCTGTATCAATTATTCCCAAGACATTTTTGGCACGGCTCAATAAATGGTCATAGGTCAAAATTGTAAGCTGATTATACGCAGAATTCAAAATTCGATACGCTTCTCTCTGTTCATCATTCCAACTATCGGAACGGCCAAACACTAAAATGCACCGCGGCTTTACTACTTTGCTCTTTGTGCGTTCGATGAATTTTTGGCTGTTTGCTTCACGTTCTATTTCATAGATATAGTTCAGACATTGCGTGATTGCTTTTGTAAGGTCTGACGACGGGACATAGTTGTCGTGATCTTTTGTAGAAGCCCAAAATGACAACCCATTCGGCTTTTTAATTTCAACTAAATCAATAAAACCGTCAAATGCGCGCATTATGTAATCGGCGATATTCTCCGTGTCAATCTGCCTTTCATCAATTATCTGGGCAAAATCAGAACCGAGCACCCACTTGTTATCGGTAAACCATTTTTGCCAATAGCTTTCAGGCAAATCTTCACATAACTTTGTTTCAAACTCTGAAAGCGCATCCCGCTTTTTGATTGAAGTTGCGGCAATAAATACATTATCTGATAATATGCCATTTTCTATCAACAGATTGGCGGTATCTGCCTGTCCCTCGACAAGCTTCTTGAATTCGCTTATCAATGCAGCATTACTGCCATCGACATTGATGTATTCACCAGAGCCAAGATTAACGGGAGTATAGTTCTCTGATATGTATTTTATCAAAGCATTTAACTCATCATTATCAAGGGTAAGCTCGCTTTTGGGCTTGTCATTAACAGCCCTACCAAACGGATAATTGTATCTCCCAATTTTCAATGAAATATCGGTCTTGTCCGGATGATCGTGGGGGATTTTCATAAGCATTGCCTGCGAATATACCCTTTGCTTTGATTTTAATGTGCAGGGCCGAGCATAATCAACACCTTTTTGTGATGTTTTTACTTCGCTCAAAACAAAACCTCCTTCAAATCCTATCGCTGTACGGCAAAGACTTCATATAGCAGTCCATCCATTTCCAATCAGGAATATATCCTTCTTCGGAAAATTCCTTCTTGTCATCAAAGACGATGCCATTTTCGTCGTGCAAAACCGGAAGTTTAATGGTGAAATCTTTTCTGAAATGTGCATTGAGTTCTCGACCAAATGCTTGGTATTTGATCTTACACTCATTTCTGATTAAAGCTGCAATAAACAATTTCGTGTGATCGGAAAGCGGTACCTTCTCTTGCAAAACGGCAACATTTTGCGCCGTGTAAAAGGGCTTCTTTTGAATAAAGCAAGAGCCCAAAAAACTGCCTCCCAATGCCAAAGACATAGCACCGGCAGGAAAAGGCGTTACGCCATCTATTTCATCCACGAACCCTACAACACCATTACCGTTGCTATCACGAGAAACATAGTTGTACTTTGGCTCGTTGCAGGTTGTCATAACAGCATCTATTCCGTTTCCCATTCCGGCATTAAAAATATGATGCAAGTAGAATTCCATCCATTCCGATGTATTTAATGTGATCCGATTATCGACGTTTATCTTAGTAGTAAGGCATTTATGATGTAATGATTGGATATAGGAGTTCATACAACCCCAATCCGGGTTGTTAAATTTGTCTGAAGGCAACAGCACATAAGTGTTTAATATGTTCTCTCGTGTCATTTTTCGACCATAATTATATCGTCCGAAACATACAAAGGATAAAACAGAGACTAAAAATAGTAGTTCATTTTTTGTCCAGACTCTATCGATTGGGTACATTCCCTGAACATGTGCAAACCCAATAAAATCGTGCGGCTGATAGAAAAAGGTATTTCCATCAGTGGTGTCGCTAAAAGTGATTATTCCGGCTTTCTCAGTTGCACACAATGTACTATATCCACCAATACCATTGTTTTCTGCAGAATTTACAACAAAAGGAGTTGAGCCACCATCACACAATTCGTCTTTTGACATATTTTTATATGCTTTTGTTGGATGAATATCAAAAAACGTTTTTATTTGATATGGCTTCCAAGATTCTAAATCAATCTTCATATACCGTTCCTTCTTTAACCAAATAAGATAAGTAGTCGTTCAACACCTTCTGAAAACTATCATCTGATAAAGTGCTATAATCCGTTTCCATATATGCCTCTGCAAGCCATTCGTCTTTCCAAGTTACTTTGTGCATAACGGAAAGTCCCGGAACTTCACGCTTATTCTTATACAAATCAAGCCAAAGCTGCTCTGTTTTTACCCAAAGACTATTTCCAGAGGCATCTGTTTGTTCCACACGTCCAAGCCCTTTTCGTTTAATAAACTTGTCATCTTTATAATATCCGAAGAAGGTATCCTTGTTTGAACGTTCGTGTTTTTGGGAAAGGTCAAAAATCATACAACAAGCGACAGCGGCTGCGCCGGGATAGAACATTTCCGTCGGTAAAGAAAACACAGCTTCCAACGTGTAGTTATCTAACATTTTCTTTTTGAAATCTTTGACATCGCCGGTATTTCCTATTGCTGCTTGCATCGGAAGCAAGACTGTCATTTTGCAATTATTGGAGACATGTCCCGCAATCCATTCAACAAAATGAAAACCTTTTGAAGGATCTTCTTTTTTCTTAGCATCCCAGTTCTTTGTATAATCCGGATTGCAGCATTTCTTCGTTGCATTATATGGTGGATTCATTAGTACAATGTTTATATTGTTCTCTTCAATCCATTTTCCACGCTTAAACATCGAGTCTTGCACAACATTTGAATTTCCATCACCGTGGATTAACATATTGGTAGAAGAAAGTCCGAAGGCACCATCCTCATATTCAATGCCAAATATTTGGTTTTTCTTTACTTCTTCACGTTCTTCTTCCGTTTCGCAGTCATCCATTGCGTCAGTCATAGCTCTAACAAGAAACGCACCGCTTCCGCAACACGGATCTAAAACTCGTGAATTCTTGTTTACGCCAACTGCTTTGCTCATAAAATCACAGATATGGTCAGGGGTAAACGCTTGGTTTTTATCAGACTTACCGACATATTTATTGAATGTTGTAAAGAAGAGATTCAGCAAATCCTGTCCGGCAGTATTTTTGTCGTTTATGTACGGGACTACATTATCATCAATGAACTGCAAAATATCTTTTAACTCATCATAAGTTAGGCTCGTAACATCCTGATCGCCGAGAACTTTGTTGTTAAGAATAGCAAGTTTTCCCGCTTTGTTTAGGCTTCCTCCACGGGTTAGCAAACCTTCAAGTATATCTTTAATGCTTTTGAGTACAACTTTTTCAGGAGACACTTTTCTCCCGGTTTTTGGATCAAGTGTTTCTTTAACATCTTTATACATAAGTCCATTCTTTAACGCAAGAAGACAAGTTCCCACAAATTGGCTACGCAGTTTTTCGTTAATGCCATCAGAATGAAGCTTTTCGTTCAATGTCTTGATAGAATCAACAACTTTAATTTTATCGTTCACTTTACCAAAACACTTATCTTCGTATTCTTCAAAAGATTTTAGAGTTGTTTCGTCCTCGGCGCGGTGTTCATCATCTATAATAACAGATTGACCATACCAAACCCATATTTCATCACCGTCTGTTTCAGCAAGTATGGCTACGATTTTCTTATCAGAATACGCCTTTTCAAAACGAACATAATCCTGTAACTGAGCCTGAATTTTTGCTTTGTCCCATTTACTAAATTTGTTCTTTGTCTCCACCAAAATAGCCAAACGATCATTCTCAAATCGTATATCAAGATACTGATGCTGTGTGCCCGTCGTGGCTTTCTGATAGTCCTTAATATCTTTCCCAACAGACTTAAGTGCCTGCACATAGCTAAATTCGCCCGACTCAGTATTTCCTATGCGGTATTTATCACCAATTCTGCTTATGATGTCAAATCTGTTCATTTTTATTCCTCCAATTATGCCCATTTCCCAGTTGATGCGGACCATCTTTTGTTATTTTCAGATGAAAGTATTGCCGCTGTATACGGCTCCGTCAAAAACACTTTTATTGTTTTCAGAACCGTATCAAAGCTATCGGTTTTTGTGTCTATCTTTCGGCAAAATGCTTTCCATTTCTTCTGCATAGCGTCATCGCTGCCGAAGGTCATGACCTGTTCAAACTGCTCCACGGTGAAATGGTGTCCACGGTTTTCAAATGTCTTTTTCAGTGCCTCCGTCAGCGTTGCGCCGTCGAAGTCGAATTTGTTAGCAAGATAATAGAGGTCGTAATAATCCTTCATCCGGCTGGAGAACTCCATCAGGCTAAGGATAGCATCAAGCTTTTCGGCAACCGTCGTTTCCAGCGAATAGGTGTTGACCGTCGGGGCGGTAAAATCGTCAAGCTGCGTCGGTATCTTCCGTTTTTCCTGCTTCGGTACGATCACATCACCAACGCCGAAGTCGATACCGAAAGGCGTTTTGGTGTTCTTGATCCTTGCCACGAGGGAAGCTCCGATCCCGGCGTATTTCTTTGCCACCGCTATGGGAGCTACGTCTTTGATTTCAAAAGTAATGAAATCGTTGCCGGTATCAGTCGCTATGATTTCTTCCAGTATCGCTTTAAGCTGTTCCGGCGTGTTCGGTATTTTTCTAAGCAGAAAATCTACATCAACAGTAACACGGCTGTCAAAATCAGTAACGGAATAAATAAACAGTCCGCCTTTAAGGACGAGATTTTCCGCATATTTGGATTTTTCAAGTCTCCGCAAAAATTCCTCTTGGCAGAAGAGTTGCAGACAGAGCTGATAGCTTCTGCCGCTCTCAAGAGCTTTGTTTTTGAGCCGTGCGAGCACGGATGCGGCAATATCAGCCATTAAGCAACACCTCCATTACATTCATCATCTTTTTGTAAACGCCCATTTCCTTTGCGTATTTGGAAAGGTTGGCGAGGTTTTTATTTTCGTCCGAAACATAAGCATTAACCGCTTTATTGAATATCTCATTATCAAGTTTTGTGCGATATTTGAAACAGTCACAAATTGTGCGCTCACGGTCATACACGGGAAGCGTTACGCCGTTGAAAATAGCGGTTGTTTCGCCCAAGTGGTAAATTTTATCCTGAACATAATACGCTTTTACTGGCACTTCTTCCCGTATAACTTTTACTGTTCTTGAAAAGGAATAAGGCACGGCTATTGTCCATTCAGGGGGTGCAAAATCGCTGTAACCGTAATGAAACAGTGCTGACTCAACACAAACAATCCCCTGTTTTATAAGCCTGGCAAGGATATATTCCTCTTTAGGTTCATCGTTATTTGCCAACTTATAATAACCGTATCTTACACGCTCTATATATCCCTGTTTATAAAGCAAATTTACATCTTGCTCTTTAAGCCCTGCTTTCAGAAAATCTGATCGTTTTGCAATTTCGCCGAGCGAGTGAAATACTTTATCTGCGATATCATACTGTTTCAAACGAGTCACCTGCCTTTTGCACACAATAATCACATTATTCACATACACATTATACTTCATCGTTTTCAAAAAATCAAGAGGCTTGCACGACTTTCCGAAAAATGTCGTGCAATTTTAGAAAACCTATTGCAATTTGAATTTAAGTACGCTATAATAAGTGCATACCTCTTTTATGTTGCTTAAATCAACTTCACATCAAAGCCACGAATATAATAGCAGTTCTTTACTTGGTAAGTAGTGCAATTTAATTACACCGATAAGTGAACAGATAAACATTCGTGGCAACATATTGGCAACAAAAATTTGGATAGCCCAAGTTTTTTGGATAATACAGAAAATAGAAATCCTACGAGCTAAATCATCTAAACAAAATTGTTTATACTTCGAAATCAAAGAGCGAATGGGAATAACAAAGGAGAAATATTATGGCAAAAACAAAAGAGGAATTGGAAGCATTAAAAAACGAAAAAGATTCTTTAATGTCTAAAATCAGCGAATTGTCTGACGATGAGTTAAAACAAATTTCCGGCGGCACCTATCACGATGCTGTGTATTGCGAAAATAAAAGCGATGTAACATACATTTATAATGTAGGTGATATTGTCGAAGTGTACTCAGGCTGGCTGTTTGGAACGGTCAGATGCAGAATTGTTGACAGGCATATCGTTTGGTACGAAACTCACAATACGGGTGGCCCCGGTATTTATGCGTTTAATGTCAGAGGATACCGTGATGAATATCAGGTACAGGAATTGGAAGACCATTGGTATTTCTATCTTAATAATGAATGGTTGCCCCGTGATGACATTCAAATATAAACAATCAATTTTTTAACGGCAGGGTTTTCCTGCCGTTGTTTTTTTATTTTTTAACAAAATTCAAAAAAACGCTTGACAATTTATATGCTTCGTGTTACGATGTATTGCGCAAAGGGAGGTATAGTATGGACATTCAGTTAAAGCGAGGGCTTTTAGATGTTTGTGTTTTGGCGGCGATAAAAAGCGAGCCATCGTACGGATATAAAATAATCAAGGATATGAAGCCGTATATTGAATTATCGGAATCAACCCTATATACCATATTAAAACGGCTTGAAATTTCGGATATGTTAGCGGTTAAAACCGCCGAGCACGACGGACGGCTCCGAAAATACTATCATATTACAAAAAACGGACTTAAACGGATTGAAGAATTTAAGTGCGACTGGAACGAAATACTTTCAATATATAAATTTGTTACCAAGGGAGATGTGGATAATGAATAAGCAAGAGTTTCTTACAGAACTTAAAAACGGTCTTTCGGGACTTCCGAACGACGATATAAACGAACGCCTTAATTTTTACAGCGAAATTATTGACGACCGAATAGAAGACGGCGTTTCGGAAGAGGTTGCCGTTTCGGAAATCGGAAACACAGATGAAATTATCAAAGAAATTATTGCCGACATTCCGATTACAAAGCTTGTTAAGGAAAGAATAGTAAAAAAGAGGAAACTTAGTGTAATTGAAGTTGTACTTTTAGTGTTAGGCTCTCCTATTTGGCTGTCTCTTTTAATTGCCGTATGCTCTGTGATTTTAACAGTTTACATAGTTTTATGGGCTTTAATTATTGCATTTTGGGTGCTCTTTATATCATTGGTGGGTTGCACAATTTGCGGTATAACGGCAGGTGTATTTTTTGCCGTAAAAGGTAATGCGCTTACGGGAATTGCCGTATTCGGCGCAGGGCTTTTTGTTTCGGGACTTTCGATATTTATGTTTTTTATATGCAAAATCATAACAAAAGCGATTTTACTGCTTACAAAAAGACTTGCTGTTTGCATTAAAAACCGTTTTATCAAAAAGGAGGAAGCGTAATGACTGATACTGCAAAAAAATGGCTTATTACAGCAATTTCTCTTTCCGTATCGGGAATAATTATTTTTTTAGCCGTAATGACCGCTTACGGTTTTGATTTTTCTAAATTAGACACCGAAGAATATAAAACCGATACTTATAACATAGAAGAAGATTTTAATGACATAGAAATAGAAAACGATACGGCTGATATCAGTTTTGTGCTTTCGGAGAGTAATAACTGCAAGGTTGTTTGTTACGAACAAAAGAATAAAAAAAGCTCGGCAACAGTCACCAACGGTGTACTCAAAATAAGTGCATTTGATGATACAAACAAAAAATGGTATAACCATATCGGCATAAACATGAAATCTCAAAAAATCACTTTATATCTTCCGAAAAGCGAATTCGGTTTGATTTCCGTTAAGGAAAGCACGGGAGATATAGATATTAAAAACATAACCGCAAATACGCTCGACATAGATGTTTCAACAGGTGAAATAAAAATAAATAATGTTTTATGCCAAAACTTTTCATCAAACGGAAGCACGGGTGATGTTATCTTAAAAAATGTAAAAGCAGATAATAAAATTTCCATAAAAAGAAGTACGGGAAATGTGATTTTAAGAGACTGCGACGGAAAAAATATCACCGTAAAAACCTCAACGGGTGATGTTAAAGGAACACTCCTTTCGGGCAAGAAATTCACTGCAAAAACCTCTACGGGAGATGTAATCGTTCCTCCCTCTTCAAAAAACGGCGAAAGCTGTAAAATCACGACATCTACGGGAGATATTAAAATTAAAGCAAAGCAAACCTTATGTTTCGTTTTGAAAATTCTTGAATTTACAAAAAATATGAGCTAAAATGATACTATATTTTACAAAAAGCGAGAAAAAATAAATGGAACATTATTTTGACAATGCGGCTACCACAAAGGTCTGCGATGCCGCAAAAAACGCCTTGATTGATGTTTTGGATAATAACTACGGCAACCCCTCCTCTACCCATACACTCGGAAGAAAAGCCAAAGCAACCCTTACCGAATGCCGAAAAGCAGTTGCCGACAGGTTAGGGGCAAAGCCCGAAGAAATAGTTTTTACCTCGTGCGGCAGCGAAAGTGATAACACCGCACTTTTTATGGGTGCTAAACTAAACAAGCGAAAAGGCAAACACATAATAAGTTCACTTGTCGAACATGATGCCATACGAAAATCACTCAACGAACTCGAAAAAGCGGGCTATGAAATTACACGGCTTAAACCCGACAAAACGGGTGCTGTAACTATCGACTCGGTAATAAGTGCCGTAAGAAATGATACGATACTTATATCTCTTATGCTTGTAAACAACGAAACGGGTGCCGTAACCGACATAGAAAACATAGCAAAAAAAGTAAAAGAAATAAACCCCGATATTATTTTTCATACCGATATGGTACAAGGGTTTATGAAGGTGCCTTTTAATGTTAAAAAAGCAAATATTGATTTAGCAAGCATAAGCGGACATAAAATTCACGCCGTAAAGGGTGTCGGCGCTTTATATGTAAAAAAAGGTCTTAAATTAAAGCCGTTTATTGTAGGCGGAGAGCAGGAATCGGGATTTAGAGCAGGCACCGAGGCGCTACCGCAAATTGCCTCATTTGCCGCCGCCTGCAACGAAAACCCCGAAACCGAAAAAATAAGAGAAATCAAAGATTATCTTATTAAGGAATTTTCCAAAAAAATTCCCGAAATAAAATATATTGATACAACTGCTCCGCATATTCTTAACATTTCAATGTCCGGGTACAGAAGCGAAGTTCTTATGAATTTTCTTGAAAGCAAAGATATTTTCGTTTCAAAAAGTTCCGCCTGCAAGCAGGGTAAAAGAAGCCATGTTTTAGAGGCAATAGGGCTGAGTAACGATTTAATCGACGGTGCATTAAGAATAGGAATTTCCCGATTTAACACGGCAGAAGACGCCGATGCCTTAATTGAGGGGTTAAAAGAAGCACGAAAATTAGCACACAGATAAAATTTTTGCCGTACGGTTTTCCGTACGGCTTTTTTATAGGCAAAAAACATGTTTTCCGATAGTAGTTATTATTTTTCGGCTTCTTATCCATTTATTTGTTGCGGTTTTCGGGTTGTAATAATAAATTGCTCCTCCGCTCGGGTCAACACCGTTAAGTGCATCTCTTGCCGCACGGTAAGCGCTGTCTGATACGGGTTTATAAAACTGACCGTCGTCAAGACATGAAAATGCGCCCTTTTGATAGATTACACCCGAAACCGTATCGGGAAACGAGGGATGCTCTATCCTATTTAATACTACGGCACCGACGGCTACCTGCCCCGTATAGCTCTCTCCCCTTGCCTCAGCCGAAATGAGCCGTGCCAAAAGGGTGTAATCCGAAGAACTCGGACTGTTTTGTGCCGAGGTTATACCGAGCGCCGCCAAGGTTTTTTTACCTGCAATACCGTCTACCGCAAGCCCTTTATCCCTTTGGAAATTCTTTACCGCAGTTCTTGTTTTCGTTCCGAAAATTCCGTCAACACTGCCGCTGTAATATCCTTTTTGTTTTAGGACTGTTTGAATTTTTGTTACCTCGCTTCCCCTTGAACCCATTTTTGAAAGCGAATAAACCGAAACCGAAAGCATTATCGAAAATGCAAGAAATATTGCTATGATACCTATTATTTTTTTCATATTTAACACCGCCTTATCAGATATTCTTTACATTTTTTCCGATTGTATACAGTTTTTTACAGTTTTTTCTTTTTTTGACCGACTTTTATTTTTTTCTATGCGGGATTTTGACAAAATTCACTTTATCTATGCATTATAATGATTAGAAAAAGGGGGAAATACTTTTTAGGCGGTCGTAAAAATGAAGGAATCAGTAAAACAAAGTTTTGATAACATTCTCTTATCCAAAAGCGATATTTCGTTGGCGGCGGTGCGCCATATAATTATGGTGATTGTCGGCTTTGCCTCTACAAAAGCATCGGTAAAAGGACTTATGTTACCTTTTGGTTTGGCGCTTGCTTCGGGCATAAGCCGAGTTTATTTTCCGTCGGTTGCGACGGGTGTATTTTTAGGGTACTTCTTCCCTATTATCGGCAACAGCGGTTTTAGATACATAGCCGCTTTTTTTGCAATAACGGCAATAAAAACAATGACCTTTCCATACAAAAAAATCAGTACAAATCCTTTGTTTTTAAGTCTTATTGCACTGCTTGCAAGCGGAATAACAAACACACTTACTCTTTCGGGCTCGGCAAAGGATACGGCGCTTTTCTTTTGCGAAAGTTTTTTAGCCGCCGGCTCTGCATATTTTGTATCACTTGCATCAAAAGGAATTGAACGAAGCAAATCGGGACTTACGGCAAACGAAATGGCATCGCTTTTAATTACAATAAGCATTGTCGTAACGGGACTTTCCACCGTAACTCTTTACGGCATATCGGCAGGCAGGATTTTAGGCATTGTTTTAATACTTTTAGCGTCAAAGTACGGCGGTACGCTTTCGGGCAGTGTAAGCGGAATAGCACTTTCTATTTCTTGTCTTATAAGCGGAAACAACACCGACATTTCGGTTGCATATTCATTATCGGGACTAACCGCAGGTGTATTTTCGGCATTCGGAAGATTTGCACAAAGCGGTGCTTTGATAATTTCTTTTTTAATTTGCAAAACGATAACGGGATTTGACAGCAGTTTTTACGCTACCCTTGCCGAAGCAGTAATCGGCTCGACAATATATATTCTTATTCCGAGAAGCTTCGGCGCCACACTCGGCAAGACATTTTCCATGTCCTCAAAAATCAATGACAATAAAAATGTTAAAAACGGAATAAATATTCGGCTTAATATGGCGGCAAATGCGCTTAAAGAGGTGTCTAAAACAACCGAAAGTGTTTCAAAAGAACTTGCAAAAATCAACACCCCGAATTTTACCGAAATGTTTTCAAAAATCAAAAAAGACACCTGTAACGGCTGTAACAATCTTTCGCTATGCTGGGAAACAAAGCGCCCGTTTACAACCTACGCCATTAAAGACATAACAAAGGGTTTTAACAACGCAAAGCCAAGCAACGAGGACAATTTAACCGACTTAAAAGGTCGGTGCTACCGCTTTTCAAAGCTATATGAATCTACCAAAAACCGTTACGGCGAGTACACAGATTGTTTAATCAGCGAAAGCCGAATAACCGAAGTAAGAGATGTTGTTTGCAGTCAGTTAAGCGGTATTTCGGATATGCTGTTTGACCTTTCAAGAGATTTTGAAAATGATGAAAATTATAATTACTCTATTGCCGATTCGGTATCCTCGGCACTTAAAAATCTTGAAATAATATCAGAAGAAACCTTTGCAAAAACCGACAGATTCGGCAGAACAACCGTTATGGTAAAGGTCAAGAACACCCCCGAACTCATAATTAACAAGCGTCAGGTTATGAAGCTTTGTTCGCTTGCAACCGACCTTAAATTTGATATTCCGTCGGTCAATAACTCGTCCGATTACACCTATATCACTTTATCAGAGCACACCGCCTACAAAACCGAAATCGGTGCCTATTCAATCCCAGCAAAAAACGGTCAGATTTCTGGTGATGCGTATAATTATTTTAACGACGGTTTAGGTCATACGGTTATGATTTTAAGCGACGGAATGGGCTCGGGCGGACGAGCCGCCGTTGACGGTGCAATGGCATCAAATCTTATGTCGGAACTAATAAAAGCAGGGTTTGGTTATTCCTGCGCATTGAAACTTATAAACTCATCAATGTTATTTAAGTCAAGCGACGAATCGCTTGCTACACTCGATATTGCAAGAATAGACCTTTATACGGGCGAAACCGTACTTTTCAAGGCAGGTGCCGCACCGACGGTAATACGGCGAAGCGGAGCTTGCGGAAAAGCCGAAAGCACTTCACTCCCAATAGGAATTTTAAGCAATGTAGGGTTTGATACGGCAACAATAAAGCTTAAAGAAAAAGATATTGTACTTTTAACCTCCGACGGCGCAATATCCGAAGGCAGTGAATGGATAAAGGAAGAACTTGAAGCTTTTAAGGACGGCACGGCGCAGGATTTAGCCGAAAGAATTTGCTGTATAGCAAGAAAAAAGCAAGACGAAAACAAGCGTGATGATATTACCGTTATGGCGGCAATTATAGATAAAGCAATATAGCGTTAAAGCAATTTTAAGAGCGGACAAACTGTCTAAATTTGTAAAAAAGTTGAAATTTTTTATAAAGTATGATAAAATAACAACATCTATATGCACATATAGGAGGATACAATGATTGATGTAAACAGGTTTTGCCCCGGTTGTATGGGCGAAGCGACAGGCGACCGTTACTGCAATATATGCGGTTACGACAGCACTTCAAAAAATCCCGTAGAAGCATTAAATGTTAAATTCGTACTTAATAACCGCTATGTTATCGGGAAGGTATGCGAACAGTCGAGTGAAGGTATTACCTATCTTGCTTACGACAGCAAAGAAAGGGTTGCCGTAAACATTAAAGAGTATTTTCCGCTCGACATTTCGGTAAGACACCCCGATAAAACCGTTTCGGTAAAATCAAAAGATTACGGATACTTTTTCAACGAGGGTTTACTCCAATTTATCGACCTTAACAGAAAGCTTGCGACACTCGATAATATTTCCGTTTTCCCTATCAAAAATATTTTTGAGGATAACGGAACTGCTTATGTAGTTATGGCTCAAAATACGGGTGTATCGCTTTCCGCATTTTTAGAGAAGAACGGCGGTATTCTTAAATGGGAACAGGCAAGGCCTTTATTCTTAACCTTGCTTGACACCGTTATTACACTTAACGAAAACGGCATTATTCACGGCGGTATCTCCCCCGAAACCATTTCGGTAGGAAGAGACGGCAAGTTACGGCTTACAAACATTTCGATTATTGAAACAAGATTTGCCTCCGAATACTTTGCAACCGCCATATACCCAGGGTGCGCCGCTATTGAACAATACTCTACCGAAAAGGGCAATATTGATTCCTTTACCGATGTTTACGGTTTGGCATCGACCTTATTCAGAGTGCTTTTGGGCTCTCTCCCCCCTGCCGCAAACGAACGGCTCAATAATGACAAAATGTCAATTCCGTCGGATATTGCAAGCGAGCTTCCAAGACAGGTACTTGTGGCTCTTGCAAACGGATTGCAGGTTAAAATCGGCGACCGTACGAAATCGGTACTTAAATTCCGTGATGAAATAGTTTACGGCGAAACCTCCGAAAATATACAAAAATCCGAAGCAAAGCGCAAGGCGACAGCTCAAAATACCGCCTCTGCAAAAGCGCAAAAAGAAGCCGAGGTTAAGGTATCATCGGGCGAAAAGAAAAAATCGGTTAAATATGCCGTTATTTCGGCTTTAAGTACGGCAGGAGTATTTATTCTTATTGCCGTTTTGATAATCGTTTTAAGTCCTACCGTGAGAAATTCGCTTTTCCCGAAAATTGAAGAAAAGAAAAAGCAGTCATCGGTCATAAAGGAAGATACGACAAATCAAGTTTCCCCTTATGACGATGCCGAACCCGAAAAGCAGTACACTGTCCCCGACCTTAAAGGAAAATACTATTCTCAAATCGGTGAGGACGATGCCGTAGACAAATTTGTTGTAAACATTGACGATAAAGCTTTTTCCAATTCGGCTCCGAAAGGAACCATTATTTCTCAGTCGCTTCCCGAGGGTTCAAAAGCCGTTGCAAAGAGCGAAATCAAGGTTGTTATAAGCTTAGGGCCTAAAACCGTACGGATTGCCAATGTATTAAAGCTTGAACCGAATGAAGCCAAAATCGAATTATTAAAGCAGGGCTTCTTATACGAAAACATTGAGGTTATAGAAAAGCTTGACCCCGACGAAAAGCCGAATACGGTAATCAAGCAAGACCCCGAATACGGCAAAGAAGTAAGTCCCGACAGCAGTGTTAAAATCTATGTAAATCCCGAACAGGAGCCCGACGGCGACGACGAATATGATGTTTACGGTTTCTAATATATATTATTATATAAATATTTTATAAAAAGTACTTGATTTATTATTTTTTTGTGTTATAATAACTCTGTAAGAACTTTCAGAAAGGTGAGTGGGTTATCCCGCTCACTTTTGTTATGAAAAAGAATTTTTTAGTTTGCCGAAGGCGCAGGTGAAAAAATATGGCAAAAATTGCCGATAAAGTTTTTGACCTTATTAAAGATACTGTCGAGAGTCAGGGTGTCGAGCTTTACGATGTTATATTTGTTAAAGAGGGCGCATCGCATTATCTGCGTGTTTTCATTGATAAACCAAACGGTGTTGATATAAACGATTGCACTAATGTTTCTCACGCTATCGACCCCATAATTGATGAAGCCGACCCGATTGATGTATCTTACTATTTGGAGGTTTCGTCGCCCGGACTAAACCGAGAACTTAAACGGGATAAACATTTTACCGATTCGATAGGCAAGAATGTTATTATTAAGCTTTACAAAGCATTAAACGATACTAAAACAATTACGGGTGTTTTAGTGGATTACGATAACGGCCCCACCGTTCAAATGCAAGACGGTACACAGTATAAATTTCAAAAAAGTGAAATTGTTAAGGTTACACTAAACGAGGAATTTTAACTGTTTTTAATAAAAAAACAAAACATAAACATAATTTGATTTATCATTTGGAGGAATTTGAAAAAATGGCTAAAACAAATAAGGTTAAATTAACCGCAAAGGAAAAGAAAGAAATGAAAGAGTTTTTTGAAGCTCTTAAAGAAATTGAAGCCGAAAGAGGTATTCCGAAGGAATTTATCATTGATAAAATGTCTGAGGCAATTACCGTTGCCGCAAGAAAGGACTTCGGCGGTAACGATATAGTTACCTGCGTTATTGATTGGGATAAGGAGATTTTCAGCATTGTTGCAAGAAAACAAATTGTTGATGTTGTAGAAAATCCGTACACCGAGATTTCAAAGGACGATGCGGCAGAGATTGACCCGAAAGCTATTGAGGACGGATTTATAGACATAAAGCTCGATCCAAAAAAGTTCGGCAGAATTGTTGCTCAAAACTCTAAAAATAATTTCCGTCAGGGTGTAAGAGAAGCCGAAAGAGGTCAGGTGCTTCAAGAGTTCCAAAGCAAAACCCGTGAAATCGTTTCGGCAAAGGTTGAAAGAGTTGACCCGAAAACCGGAAATGCTATTTTAACTATCGGACACAGCGAAGCCGTTCTTCCGAAGCTTGAACAGGTACCCGACGAGATACTTCACGAGGGCGACCACATTAAGGTTTATGTTGTTGATGTTAAGGAAACCGAAAAGGGACCACGCATTATGCTTTCCCGTACACATCCGGGACTTGTTAAGCGCCTGTTTGAAACCGAAGTTCCCGAAATATTTGACGGAACTATCGAAATTAAATCAATTTCCCGTCAGGCAGGTTCAAGAACAAAGATGGCTGTTTGGTCGGAAAACAGCGAAATTGATGCTGTCGGTGCCTGCATAGGTCAAAAGGGTGCCCGTGTTAATCAAATTGTTGAAGAGCTTTCGGGCGAAAAAATCGACATTGTTAAATACAGCGATGACCCCGTTGCTTTCATAACCGAGGCGCTTTCCCCTGCCAAAGTTGTAAGCGTTGAAATTGAAAGTGAGGACCCGAAGGTTTGCAAAGCAAGAGTTCCCGAATCACAACTTTCTCTTGCAATCGGCAACAAAGGACAAAATGTCCGCCTTGCCGCAAAGCTTACGGGCTGGAAGATTGACATTCATCCGGAAAGCGGATTTTTCGGTGAATAAAGCAAGTTAAGGAGAAGATTGTCTTGTCAAATAAAAAAATACCGCTTCGAATGTGTATCGGTTGCCGTGAAATGAAACCGAAAGCCGAACTCATAAGGGTTGTAAAAGCACCAAACGGAGATATTTCTCTTGATATGACAGGCAAGAAAAACGGCCGTGGCGCTTATGTTTGCAAAAATATAGACTGTATCAAAAAAATAAGAAAAATCAGAGCATTAAGTCATACTTTTTCGCAAAATGTAAGCGACGAGGTTTACAGCGAGCTTGAAAAGGAGTTTGACGAAATTGGAAAGTAAAATACTTACTCTTTTGGGATTTGCCTCAAAAGCAGGTCGGCTTTCCTTTGGATTTGCAAGCTCTTTGGAAGCAGTTAATAAGAAAAAATCAAAGTTACTTTTAGTGGCTTCCGATATTTCGGAAAAGAGTAAAAAAGAAATTCGGTTTGTTGCTGAAAAAAACGGTGTAAAAATAATAAATCTTCAAAGCACCGACACAAATACTTTATCACACAGTGTTGGCCGAAATTGCGGAATTATATCGGTCAATGACGATTCATTTGCCTCTGCTGTTGCAGAGAATTACGGGAGGAAATGCTAATGACGAATAAATATAAGATAAGTGAGATGGCAAAAGACTTTGGCATAAGTTCAAAGGATTTATGCGCCTTGGTACTCGAAATTACCGGTGAAGAAAAAAAATCCGGTGCCTCGCTCGGAGAAGCCGAAATCGGTTTGGTTTTTGATGCATTGACAAAGAAAAACAGCGTTAAAAGCTTTAAGGCATACTTTGCTACCGGTGAAGCATCTCGTGAAGAGGCAAAGAAAAAGCGCCAAGACGAAAAAGACAAAATGCTTGCAAGCCAGATGGCTATTCTTGAACAGTTAAAGGCCGCCGCTGCCGCCGAAAAGGCAGAAAAAGAAAAGCCCAAAAAGGAAGAAAAACCGAAAACTGTTAAAAAGGCAAAGGTCGAGGAGCCCGAAAAAACCGAAACTGCGCCCAAGAAAAAAGCTGCCGCAAAAAGCGAAGAAACAAAAGAAGCTCCGAAGAAAACCGCTACTCAAAAGCGTGTTGAATCGGCAAAGCCGACCCCCAAAAAAGAGGCAATTCCGTATGACGGTCCGCTTGTTGCGCCTCCTAAAAAGGAAAAGAAAGAGAGTGTTGCGCCTAACCGTGGCCCTGCACAGCTTCGTCATTTCGACACAAGAACCTCCAATGTAAATATTGATAAATATAACGAAAAATACGAAACCATCGCTCCCGCAAATACAATGCGTGATAATTTCACGAAAAAACAAAAAATCAAGCAAAAATCTCAGGATTACCGCCGTCCGCAAGGCGTTAAAAGAGAGACCGAAGCCGATAAGCTTCGCCGTATGCAGCTTGAAAGAATTAAGAAAACTCCGATTACCGTTACCGTAGGCGAAGAAATTACGGTCGGTGAGCTTGCCGCCGCTCTTAAAAAGACCGCTGCCGAGGTTATTAAAACACTTATGAAGCTCGGTATGATGGCTAATGTTAACCAAGTAATCGACTATGATACTGCCGAAATCGTTGTTACCGAAATGGGTGCAAAAATTCAAAAGGCGGTTGTTGTAACAATAGAAGAAAAAATTATGGATATTGCCGAGGACAGTGCCGAGGACTTAAAGCCACGCAGTCCTGTTGTAGTTGTTATGGGGCATGTTGACCACGGTAAGACTTCCCTTCTTGATGCTATCCGCAACACCGCAGTTACAGACACCGAAGCCGGCGGTATTACACAGCATATCGGTGCTTACAGAGTAAACTGCAACGGTCAGGATATAACATTTCTTGACACACCGGGACACGCCGCATTTACCGCTATGCGTCAGCGTGGCGCTATGGCTACCGATATTGCGGTTTTGGTAGTAGCCGCTGATGACGGTATTATGCCGCAAACCATCGAAGCCATAAATCACGCAAAAGCCGCAAAGGTTCAAATTATTGTTGCTATCAACAAAATGGATAAACCCGAAGCAAATCCCGACAGAATTAAGCAACAGCTTACCGAACATTCGTTGGTACCCGAAGAATGGGGCGGAGATGTAATTTGTGTTCCCGTTTCGGCTAAAAATCACGAGGGTATTGACAATTTGCTTGAAAATATTTTGTTGGTATCCGAAATGTTAGAGCTTAAAGCCAACCCCGACCGTAAGGCAAAGGGTGTTGTTATAGAAGCCCGTCTTGACAAAGGAAGAGGCCCTGTTGCTTCATTGCTTGTTCAAAACGGTACACTTAAATCGGGCGATATTATTGTTGCCGGCACTTCTGTCGGCAGAGTTCGTATGATGACCGATGAAAACGGTAAGGTTGTTAAAGAGGCAGGTCCCTCCGTTCCGGTTGAAATTACAGGACTTACCGAAACACCGTCCGCAGGCGACGGCTTTGATGCCGTTTCGGACGAACGCTTAGCCCGTGAACTTGTTGAACAAAGAAAAGAAAAAATCAAAAACGATGAATTTAATGCTCTTCAAAAGGTTACACTTGATAATTTGTTTACTCAACTTTCAGAGGGCGACCTAAAATCGCTTAATGTTGTTGTTAAGGCAGATGTTCAGGGTAGTGTTGAAGCCGTAAAAGAAAGTCTGCAAAAGCTTTCCAATGAAGAGGTTAAGGTTTCGGTTATTCACGGCGGTGTAGGTGCAATAAACGAATCGGATGTTATGCTTGCTCAAACCTCCGGTGCTATTATCGTCGGCTTTAATGTAAGGCCTGATGCCGTTGCAAAGGAAGCCGCTGACCGTGACGGCGTTGATATAAGAACATACCGTGTAATTTACGACTGCATAGAGGAAATCGAAGCCGCTATGAAGGGTATGCTTGCTCCGAAATTCAGAGAGAGTATATTAGGAACAGTCGAAGTCCGCAACACTTATAAGATTTCAAACGTCGGAACTATTGCAGGATGCTATGTTACCGACGGTAAGGTAACAAGAGCTTGCAAGATTCGCTTGGTTCGTGACGGTGTTGTTATCTGTGAAGACGAAATCGCTTCGCTTCGCCGTTTCAAGGACGATGTTAAGGAAGTAGCGCAAGGTTACGAATGCGGTATAGGTCTTGAAAAATTCGCCGATATTAAAGAGGGCGATGTATTTGAGGCATTTATTATGGAGGAATATACTGAATAATGGCAGGATATAAAATTAACCGTGTTTCCTCGGATATTCGGCTTTGTTTATCCGAACTCTTTCGTGAAATAAAAGACCAAAGAGTAAGCAAACTTTTAAGCATTATTAAGCTTGATGTTTCAGGAGATATGTCCTATGCAACCGTTTATGTAAGCGCTATTGAGGGTGCCGAAAAAACGGCAGAATCGGTAAAAATACTAAATAAAAGCGCAAGCGGATATTTAAGGCGTGAGCTTGGCGCACGGCTTAAACTCCGTAAAGTGCCTGAGCTTCGCTTTGTTGCCGACAACTCTATTGAAAACAGCGCAAAAATTTCTGAAATAATAAATTCATTTGATAAACCAAAAGGATAGAAATATGAACGAACAAACTGTTATGTCCTGTAAGGAATTAACGCTTCGTGAAACTGCAAAATTTCTTAAAAAGCACGATAACTATATCATTTTAACCCATTGTTCTCCCGACGGTGATACTTTGGGCGCCGGTTATGCTTTGTTTTACGGCTTAAAAGAAATCGGAAAAATCGCCGCCGTTATTTGCGACGATGTCATTCCGGCAAAATACGGATATTTTGTTCACGAAACCGATAATGTCGATATTGAAAATGCAACCGTTATTGCCGTTGATGTTGCCGCAAAGGGACTTTTGGGTTCCCTTGAAGAGCAATTCGGCGATAAGGTTGAGCTTAATATTGACCACCACATATCAAATTCAAGATTTTCAAAAAATCTTTATCTTGATTCAAGCGCCGCCGCAACCTGTCAAATAATATTTGAGTTGCTTGAAGAAATGGATGTGAACATAAACACAAATGCCGCTAACGCTATGTATACGGGTATTGCTACCGATACGGGTTGCTTTAAGTATTCTAATGTTACGGCAAAAACCCATATCATTGCTTCAAAACTTTTTGAATATGATATTATGCCGGCGGAAATTAACAAAATTATGTTTGATACCAAATCAAGACGGCTTTTGGAACTTGAAAGAATGGTGCTTGATACTGCCGAATATCATTTTGATAACAGGTGTATACTTTTGGCAGTAACCGACAAAATGCAGGAGAAAACCGGTTGCACCGGCTCCGAGCTTGAAAGTATCGCCGTTATTTCAAGAAGTGTCGAGGGAGTTATTTGCGGTATAACGATTAAACAAACCGATGACGATAAATTTAAGGTGTCGCTTAGAACCTATCCCCCGCTTGACGCATCAAAGATTTGCAAAGAATTGGGCGGCGGCGGACATACGGCAGCCGCAGGCGCTAATCTAACGGGCACTTTAAGCGAAGTTAAAGAAAAAATATTAGCCGTTGTTAAAGCTAATATGGAGGAGCTTGATGCAGGGATTTCTTCTTCTAAATAAGCCGAACGGTATCACCTCTTTCGGCGCCGTATCAAAAATCAAGCATTTAGCACACGAAAAAAGAGTTGGACACACGGGTACTCTTGACCCGATGGCAACGGGTGTTTTGCCTATATTCATAGGTAAAGCCACCGCCCTATCCTCTTATCTTTTAGAAGGCAACAAGACCTACAAAGCAACCGTTAAGTTGGGAATAGAAACCGACTCGCTCGATATTACGGGTAATATTACAGCCACAAACAGCGTTTTTGTAACTAATGATAAGCTTTTATCTTGTTTATCGAAATTTAATGGTAAAATCAAGCAAACTCCGCCTATGTTCAGCGCCATAAGAAAAGACGGTGTCAGAATGTACGAGCTTGCAAGGAAAGGCGAAACAATAGAAATTCCCGAAAGAGAAGTTGAAATTTTCGATATTTCGCTTTTATCACCGATAAATGAAGATAATGAGTTCTCCTTTTCTGCCACCGTTTCAAAAGGCACTTATATCCGTTCGCTTTCAAGCGACATAGGCAAAGCCCTCGGTTGCGGAGCTACCCTTACAGAGCTTCAAAGGACAAATGTATCGGGCTTTGATATTAAAAATGCCGTTAATCTTACAGAGCTTACCGAAGAAAACATCGAAGCTTATATAAAAAAAGAAGACTTGGCTCTTCCCCATTTACAAAATATTTATGTTACCGAAAAGCAAGCTATCCGTTTTACAAACGGCGGTCAGCTTTCATTTGAACGGATTAAAGCCGATAATTTAGAAGATAAAGAAATAGTTAAGGTCTATTTTGAAGATACATTTTTAGGTCTTGGCTTTGCCGATTTTGATAATCAGCAATTAGGAATAAAATGTGTAATAAATAAAGTATGATTTTTTGGAGGGATATTTTGAAAACCGCTGTTGCGCTCGGAACTTTCGACGGTCTGCATTCTGGTCACAGAGCCGTTCTTGAATATCCTATGAGCTATTCACTTACCGTAATTACATTTGATGTTCCGCCGAAATCGGTTATTTTCAATAAAAACGATTTAATTATGGCAAAAGCCGACCGAGAAAAAGCGCTTTATGAATTAGGTGCAAAGCAGGTTGTATTTTTAGATTTTAATAAGGTTAAAGATACAAGCGCCGAGGATTTTTTAGATTATATTTATAAAGAGTTTTCGCCAAAACTAATTCTTTGCGGATATGATTTTCGTTTCGGCAAAGATGCTGTCGGCAATACAATGCTAATAGAAAATTTTTGTAAAGAAAAAAGCATTTTGTTTTCGCAAAAATCCCCTGTTCTTTATAAGGAAAAACCGATTAGTTCTACTCTTTTAAGAAATTTAATAGCCGACGGAAAAACCGAAGAAGCAAATTCTTTAATGTATAAAAATTTCGGATTTACTTCGGCAGTTGTTGACGGCGATAAGCGAGGAAGAACTCTCGGTTTTCCGACAGTAAATCAAGTATTCCCGGAAAATTTTATAAAACCGAAATTCGGTGTTTACGCTTCCAAAGTTTTAATTGACGGCAAGGAATACAATGCCGTAACAAATTTAGGTGTAAGACCTACATATAAAACCGACGGCATTTCCTGCGAAACGCACATTTTCGGATTTAATAACGAAATTTACGGCAAAGAAATTACACTTAATTTAATTAAATTTATCCGTGAAGAGATTAAATTTAAGGACACTTTTTCGCTAATTGAAACGATTAACAATGATATTAAAACCGTAAAAGATTATTTTAATACTATTTCGGAAGGTGGTAATTATGAAAAAAACGGTTAGAACGGTTGCACTTATCCTTTTATGCTTTTTTGTAACATTTCTTTCAGCTTGCAGGGAGGCGGAAACGGATTTAAGCGACAATGCCAATGTTTTGGACAAAGAGGTTGCGGCAGAAAAATATAAAAATATTGATGCGCCTGAAATCCCGTCAGACGACACCGTTATGACTCCGTTTTTGGATATTAGTTTTTACAATGTTGAAAACTATTCCGAAATATATTTAGGCGACGATTTTAAGGTTGACGCCCTATTTGATAACACCAAAATTTCATTGCCTGCAACTTACAGCGAAATGGCTAAAAAAGGGTTTTCTTTTATAGAAACAAGCGATTTTAACGAAAATTCGTTGCTCTATGCGGGAGATAAACAAACCGCTTATCTTGTTAATAAAAACGGTTTTGTTTTAAGTGCTGTATTTTACAATAATTCAAATGAGTCAAAGAAAGCATCAAAATGCGACATTGTTAAATTTGAGCTTGCAAACGATGCCGAGCAGATTCCGAATTTCCGCATAAACGGTATTTCGTCTGCTTCTTCGCTTTCGGAGGCAATAACATTTTTAGGCTATCCGTCGCACTTCCACGACGAAGGCAACGGCATTTATCTTCTTGATTATTTCTTTTCAAAAAAAGATTTGAGGAACAGGATTTCGCTTCATGTAAATCCTGCCGAGGACACCGTAGTTTCAATATCGCTTACAAGGTTTAATACTAAATCAAAATAAAGGGGACACAAAAAATGAAAAAGCTGTTTGGACTTATTATATCAACGGTTATTGCCGTTTCGGTATTTTGCTTAATGCTTATTACGCCCGTTTTAGCAGATAACGGAGTAATAATCGTTTCGCAAAAAAATGTTAATATCGGCGACACTGTAAGTGTTATGGTAACTTATAATTCAAACGAGCCGCTTACTGCCGTATCGGGAACAGTTACATTTGACTCTAATGTTTTCAAATATATTTCGGGCGGTAATGCCTGCCTTGATAACACCGTAACAATAAAAGAGAACATAAAAAACGGCGCAAAAAATATGGCTTACAGCATTACTTTTACTGCTATTGCCGCCGGAAACAACACCTTCGGCTTTAATATGGAGGGCGAAAAAACAAACGGTGCTACATCAAAGGTGTCGCAGGGCGCACTCGTTTCGGTATCAAATAACGGTGCCCCGACAAATCCGACGAACCCAAATGTACCGGCAGATAATAACCCCCTTGCAGTCAGTATTGATTCAAAGGGTTATAAAATTGTAAACGATACCGCTTCTATTCCGGAACTTGCTAATTTTACAAGAAGCATAACAAAATATAACGATACCGATATAAACACCCTTACCGATATTAACGGTAAATATGTTCTTTTCTATCTGAAAAACGACGAAACCGGCGAAACAAACTGGTTTGTTAAGGACGAATCGGATAATTTTTCCGAGCTTAAATATATAACATTTCAAGATAAAATGTATATTATTGAGGAAGAAACCGACGCTCTCCACCTACCGCCTCCGAACTGGATTGCGAGCAAATATGAAATTACCGAGACAATGACGGCTTTTTGTTATAAAAGCACAAAAACATCTCTTTCAGATTTTCGGATTTTCCATTGCTACTTTGACGGTGAATCTGCTTTTTACAGGTACGATACAAAGACCGGTATTCTTCAAATAGATCCCGAATTTCAGCTTTCAAGCATTAGCGAAAATGACGGTAATCAAAAACCGGAAAATCTTTTGGAACATTATAAAAGTCTTTCCGAAGACGGCAGACTCTTTGTTATCCTTTGTAATGCCGAGCTTTTAGCGATAATTATTTTGATAATTGCAACCATTGTAAATCACAGAAAGAAAAAGAAACTTAAAGAAAAAGAAAATGAAGAATAAAGTAATGGCACTGCTTAAATTTAAGCAGTGCCATTTTTTTATAATGTAAATTTAATTTCTTTATCAGTCGAATCAAACGGTCTATACTTAACACCGGCGCTGTCGAACATTTTCTTTGATGCCTTTGTAGAATCGGTTTCGGCGTATTTATCGCTTAAATAAACAACCTCGGAGATTCCCGACTGAATTATTGCTTTGGCACATTCGTTACACGGAAAAAGCGTTGTATAGCAAACAGCATCTTTAACCGAACCGCCGTGGCAGTTAAGTATAGCGTTAAGCTCTGCATGGCAGACAAATATATATTTACTTTCGAGCGGAGCGCCGTCTCTTTCCCACGGGTATTCGTCATCATCGCAACATTTAGGCATACCGTTATATCCCATAGAAAGTATTTTTTTATCTCTATCAACAAGACAAGCACCGACCTGCGTTGAGGGGTCTTTACTTCGCATAGAGGAAAGTACCGCAATCCCCATAAAATATTCGTCCCAAGACAAATAATCTTTTCGCTTCATAAAACTTAAACTCCTTAATTCCTTTTTTAGTATTTTAATATAAATTTTAATTTTTTTCAATATTTTCTTTCATAAAAAGCAAAGCCGTAACAAACATAAGTATAGGAAATACCGAACAACTTATAATTCCTAACGGTAAATTATTCGCTTTATCTGCGACGATACCAACAAGCCACGGCCCTAATGAACACCCCAAATCACCCGACAGCGCAAAAAGACCGAACATAGATGTTCCGCCGTTTGGAAAAGTCTTTATGGAAAAGGAAAGTGTACCGGGCCAAAACATACTGACACTAAGTCCGCAAAAAGCGCAGGCAAGCAAAGCGATAACGGGATTTTTGCTGATACCCGCAAGCAAATAGCAAGCAAGACACATAGCGCTTAAAACAGCGGTTATACGCAAAAATGAAATCCGCTTTGACATTAAAGCATAGAAAATTCTGCCTATCCCCATAAGTATAGCAAAAGCACAGGGGCCTAACATATCCCCCGCAAATTTATTTACATTAAGTCCCTTTTGGGCAAAAAGCGAAGCCCACTGACTCATTGCAATTTCGCTTGCACCCGAACAAATCATAAAAATAACAAGATATATAAACCGCTTAATATTTATATCTTCTTTTTTCTTTTTGCTGTCTTCTTTTCTTTCAACTACCGAAACTGTAAAAAAATTTATCATATTGAAAAACGGTATTATTGCAAGAACAAGCGGAATAAAGCGCCAATTACCGTATCCGAAGACCTTAACAAGAAGAGTTGTTACAATAATTGTTGCGGCTTGTCCCCAACAGTAAAATGAATGTAAAACCGCCATATTGCCCGATTTATTGCTTGTAGGCAAGTATTCAACAATAGGACTTATTACAACCTCAATTATACCGCTTCCGAAAGCATAAATTACAACTGACAAAGTTATCGCCAAAAAATGATTTTGAATTAAAATCGGTGTAAAGCATAATGATATAAGACCGAAAGCGGCAAGCCCGTTTGAAACAACAGCCGAGCTTTTAAGCCCGATTCTTTTGACAATAAAAGGCGAGGAAATATCGGCAAAAATCTGCACAAAGAAATTTATGAAAACAAGTCTGCCTAACTGTTCGTAATTAAGCCCGTACTGTTCTTTGAATATGATAAAAAGTATCGGAAGAAAATTATTTATTATTGCCTGCACTATGTAACCTACATAGCAGGCAATTTTTGTTCTTAAAATTTTATCTTTCATTTTTTTCCTTTATAATTCCAAGTAATTCATAAGGCGCCGAAATAATATACTCGGCGTTGCTGTCAATAAACTCCTGCTTTTCACGGTAGCCCCAAAGCACACCGACCGAAACGGCACCGCTACTGCGTCCCGTTAAAACATCTACGCCCGAATCGCCGATAAAGATACATTCTTGCGGAGTAACACTTAACTTTTGCATAACGAGAAGCGTCGATGTCGGGTCGGGCTTTTTGGGAATCCCCTCCCCTGTTCCGCATACAATGTCAAACACATCGCCGTAAATATCAAAAACCACCTTTTTTGCCAAGCTCTGCTCTTTATTGGTTACAACGGCTACTTTTATTCCCTTTTCTTTAAGAGCGCTTACAAGCTCTTTTACGCCGTCATAAGCAACACTCGTATCAGAACAATGTTCGGCGTACCGTTCAAAAAAACATTGCAACACCTTTTTATGCGTTTTGGCATCTCTGTTTTCGGGCGGTAACGCTCTTTCTATCATTTTAGGTATGCCGTCACCCGCAAAAATCTTATATTTTTCGGTTTCGTGAATAGGAAATCCGTATTTACAAAGAGAAAAATTAACGGCATTTGCGAGGTCGTCCAACGATTTGACAAGTGTACCGTCCAAATCAAACAAAACAGCTTTTATCATAGTTTCACCCTAAATAAAAAAAGTCCCGAGTTGCCGTATGGCACCCGAGACATTCACACAAAATATTTTAGATAGCTCTGGTAACCTTGCCTGAACGCAAGCAACGGGTGCAAACGTTTACACGACGAGGAGCGCCGTTAACGATAGCTTTTACCTTTTTAACATTTGGTTTCCAAGTTCTGTTAGAGCGTCTGTGTGAGTGAGAAACCTTAATTCCGAAAGCAATTTCCTTGTTGCAGATATCACATTTAGCCATGGTCTGCACCTCCTTAGAGTTATACTTCAATAACAAATTTCGATAACAGCAGTATTATAACAAAAAACAAACAAAAAAGCAAGCATTTTTTTATTCTTTTTGAAATCTTAAAAAGTTTTAGAATAAGTGCGAAAGGTTTTTAAGACCTCGAGCACTTATTTTTTTATGGCTTTTGCCTATAACGAGGATAGAGCAACGCAGAGGTGCGACTCGAGCGCGTTATGGGATTTTAGCATAAGGGAATGAGGAGCGGGGCGAGCCCCGCTCCTCTTTTCCACCATTAAGACGAAAAGAAAGGAGTTACCGTATGACTTGCCGATACCTAACCTACGAGGACAGAAAGAGCATAGAGGCTCTTTACGCCGACGGTGTAGCGCTCGCGGACATTGCCTCCGCCCTCGGAGTACACCTTGCGACGATTTACAGAGAACTCGCACGAGGGAATACGGGAGAGCTCGACGGGAACGGGCGGAGCGGATATAACGCCGAGCTCGCGCAAAGAGCTTTACAAGATAGCATTAAGCACCGCGGACGGAAAAAGCCCGTAAACGCTTAAAGAAATATTTAATAAAACGGAGTGATTTTATTATGAGCATTGAAAAATCGGACTTTGTGGAATTTTCGCTACAACCGTTTATACAGAGGCTCGACGAGGGCGTGGAGCGGCTCGAGTATGAGTATTGCGAGGACACATTAGAGGAGTATTGCGTTATTTACTATAAAAACGGTTTTCGCCGCAAGGTGTGCATAACGGCGGATAGTGAAAGAGCAATAACAAATGATGTGTTAAAAAACCTATGAGCGGCGGAGAAAAAATAAATGTAATATCTTGGAGCGGCGGAAAAGACAGCACGGCAACAATTATTTTAGCGCACGAGCTCGGTATAAAAATTGACCTGGTTATTATATGCCTGGTTTGGTTTGATAAAAAGAAAAAGATATATGCGGACTCGGATAAAAATATAGAGTGGATATTAAATTACGCAAAACCGCTTTTTGAGTCCTGGGGCTGTAAGGTTGTTGTTTTAGACTCCGACCACGATTATTACTATTGGTTTTATAAAATTAGGAAAAAATCAAAATACCCCGAAAATGTCGGCAAGTATTACGGCTTTTTAATGGGCGGAGCTTGTTGTATGCAAGACGAAAAAGTAATACCTATCCACCGATATTATAGGGAATTGAAAAAGAAAGGCATAAACTACACGGAATATGTAGGAATTTGTGCAGACGAGCCAAAGCGAATAGAAAAAATGAAAAAGCGAAAAAATCAGCGCTCGCTTTTGGTTGAACTTGGAAAAACGCAGGCGGACGCTAAAGAAAAATGCAAACAATATAATTTGCTTTCTCCTCAATATAGCGGAACTCGTCGCCGTGGCGGCTGTTGGTTTTGCCCTAATCAATCAATAGCAGAGCTTGCGGAGCTAAAGCAGAACGAGCCGACAAAATATAACGCACTTAAAGAATTGTCAAAGGTAAAAAACACAGTAGCCCGCGGATTTAAGTATGGAAAACCGTTTGAGCAAGTAAACGCGGAGGTAGACGCTTACATAGCTAACCCGCCCGCTGTGCAATTATCATTGTTTGATTATGTTTAGGAGGTGCACTTATGGAGGAAAAAACAGGGCTCAAAGGTTGGTTTAATATGGAGTGTATGCTACATAGCGACAAACACTTACCAAAGGAAACAAAAATAACGCTTGCTTATGGAGCACTTACAGCGGCACGAATAGCGGGAGAAATAGACTATAAACAGCAAGAGCGAATATTCGGAAAATTTGTAAAAGAGCTGTACGGACTTGAAATAAGAGAGTAAAGGAGGTGTGGCAGATGTGTAAACCCATAAAGTGCCCGCAATGCGGACACGAATTTACACCCGAGAGGGACAAGCCCCGCTCGGGTGCCTGGACTCCCGAGGAGGACGAGCTATTGCTCCGCGGGTACCAAAAGGAACGAAAGACAATAGCAGACCTCGCCGAGGAGCTCGACCGTTCCCAGGACGCAACGCGCAACCGCCTTTATGTGCTACGCGGAGCGGGAAAAGCAAAAGGCGTAACGGCGGCGGTATCGCTGACGGCTAAAGAATTTGACGAAATGCGAGCGGCTCGTACCGAGGTTAAGAACGCCCGTAAGGTTGTCGAACAAGCCAAAGCGACGGAGCGGGAGCTTTCCGCATTTTATGCGGTAGGAAAGCGGCTACTCGACGCAAGGCAAAACAAAAGGGTTATTGCTCCGCTGTTTGCGGAATTACAAAAACTCGTAGAAAACTACGAAAACTTTTAAGGAGGCTATTTTATGAACAGCAGTATTTTAACCGCTATCGAGTCGCTTTGCGACGACATAGCAACAAACACAAACCCCGAGGAAAACAAGAAAAGAGCGGAGGCGGTTGTTTCGCTCGCATTTGCGGGTATCTTTACTCCGAGCGAATACGACGACGAGGCAGAGGAAAACGAAACAGCAGGCGGCACCGTTCCGAAACCTGGCGAAAGGTTTACATATAACGGTATGGAGTTTGTAGTGCTTGGCGAGGAGCAGGGCGGCATACTTGCCGTTATGGCTCACGAGCTCGGCGAGAAAATGCCGTACGACGAGGACAACGGTAAAAACGATTGGAGAAAATCGACGCTCCGTAAATACCTTAACGGTGAATTTTTGGAGAAATTCAACCGCGGCGACCTCCTCCCATTTGTTTCCGACTTAACCTCCGACGACGGTATGAAAGATTACGGCACCTCCGAGGACTTTATAGCGTTGCTCTCTTGCGACCTTTACAGAAAGTACCGCGAGTTTATGCCGAAATATAATACCTGGGTATGGACTATTACCCCGTGGAGTTGCCTCCCTGGGAGCGCGATCCACGAGCGCATTGTGGCCACCGATGGGAGTTTGTACGACTACAGCGCGAGCCTCGCTGACGGAGTCGCCCCCGCTTGTATTTTTAATCGTTCAATCTTTGAATAATCCGCGGCGGTAGACGCGGCAAGGAGGAGCTTATGGAGCCGAGAAAATACACACGGAAAGAAATTAAAGAGCGTAAGCGGCTCGGTTACTATCCGTTATCGGCGGCGGAGCAAGTGCTATACATTATTATATATAAGGTAAAGCACGACCTCCGCTCCCTCCGTTTGAGGTTTAAGCTATGGAGAAAGCCGAAAAAGGATTGTTACCATTGTTGCGTATGGTGTAAATACTTTGAGCAATGCCGCTCGGAATTGGAGGTAGACAAATGAACGGTATTATTATTTGCGGTATGATTTGCGTTACTCTCGTTCTTTTGGTGCTTATCAGCAATAAAAAGAAATAAAAAGAAATAAGGTGATTTTATGATAAAGCTTTTAATAGGCGGCTCGCCGTGCACTCATTGGAGCATAGCACAAACTAAAAACAGAGAAACAACAGCAAGCGGGCTCGGGTGGGAATTATTCAAAAATTATTTAATTGCAAAAGAGAAATTTTGTCCAGACTTTTTTCTATATGAAAACAACAAGTCAGCCTCCCAGGCTATAAAAGACCAAATAGCGGCGGAGCTTGGAGTAGAACTTATGTACATAAACTCCGCTCTCGTTTCGGCTCAAAACCGACAAAGATTTTATGCCTTTAATTGGCACGTGCAACAACCGAAAGACAGACAAATTATATTGCGGGATATACTCGAGGGCAATGGAACAAGAATACCACAATATGGAACAACAGAAAAAAGCAGACCAATAATAGCGGGTTATAAAAAACAAGGCGCGTCCGAAAATCAAATAATCAAGAATGTATTTCCGAGTAAACATTGCAAACAAAAGCACGATTATATAGCGGAGCCCGTAAGGATTGCAGATATAGGAAAAGGCGGACAAGGAAACAGACTTTATTCGGTAGACGGTAAAGCGGTAACGCAAACGGCGGGTAGCGGAGGAATTGGCTCAAACACAGGGCTATACGCTATACCGATAAATACAACGGTAGACGGTAAGGCTCAATGTTTGAGGGCTACTTGTTACAAAGACGGTATGCGTAATATGATTTGTAACAATGTGGATAGGCGTACTTGTGTAGCGATACCGTCCGAATACGCACAAAACGCACCTATATACGAGGTAAAAGACGGTTTTATTTTAATAAAAGGCTCTGCATATCCTATTGAACTTGCGGACGGCTTTTATGCTATAAGAAAATTAACTGTTACGGAATGTGCACGATTACAAACAATGCCTGATGATTATTGTAAATCGGTATCAAAGTCGCAAGCATATAAAGGGCTCGGGAATGGTTGGACGGCAGAGGTTATTATACATATCCTTAACGGTGCTCTTAAAGATATAGACAGAAACGAAAAAATAGTAGTGCTTTCAATGTACGACGGTATCGGCACGGGTAGATATTGCCTCAATAAAATGGGATTTAATAATGTTGAGTATTACGCTTACGAAATAGACGAGCACGCTATGAAAATTGCAAACGACAATTACCCCGATATTATACAATGCGGCGACGCTTTTAATTTGCGTAATGCAGATTGGAGCATAGGAGTATGACAAACGACGAACTGAAAGCGGCACTATTTAGCGGGTGCCCCGTGGAGCACGGCGGAATAGTTTATAAATGCGTATCGGCTATTATTTACAGATGTAAAAACGGCGAGCTCGTTATTTCAGCGGAGCTCACCGACAAAAACAATAACTCGGTATCTATCGTAGAGCCGAGCAGAGTAACGGAGGTAAATATATGACAGTATCGGAAAAGAAAAACAGCCGCAGAAAAGCGGCTACAAGGTTTTATATCGTATTGGCTGTAATTTTTGTTATCGGCGGAATTATTGGCGGAATTATCGGAGGAGCCGTAAAGGGAGCGGCACTCTCGGCGGCAGAGAACGAGGAGCAACCGCTTTACGGTACCAGGGACGGGAAAGTAATTACGGACGACGGCGTATTGACGGTGCAAAGCTCCGATTTTGTCCCGCTCGAGTGCGCCCTCTCCGACGACCTACAAGAATATACATATTATATGTGCCAGGCGTACTACATAGACTTTGACTTTGTTATGGCGCTTATGTTCACGGAGTCGTCGTTTAGAACTGATGTAGTAAGCAAAACAAACGACTACGGCTTAATGCAGATTAACTCTATTAACCATAAGGAATTAGAGGACAAGCTCGGTATTACGGATTTAACGGACGGGTACCAAAACATACGAGCGGGCTTGTATATCCTCCGCGGGCTGTTTGAAAAGTACGACGACGAGGCAAAAGTTTTAATGGCTTACAATATGGGCGACTACGGAGCCTCCGTATTATGGAAACGCGGCGTATATACGACCTCATATACAAACAAGATACTTGCCAAAGCAGACGAATACGCGGCGCAGAGAGCCGCACAACAGTAAAAATAAAAAGGGCTTATCAAGCCGCAAACTTGATAAGCCCGTGCAACGCCTTTGTTGCTTTAACTACCTTATATATTATAGCACAAAGGCAACGAAAAATCAATAGGCAGAATATAGGGGGCGACTCCTATTCGGGCTCGTAATGGATAATAACTTAACGACCAAAAACGAGCAGACGGGATATGCGGACTCCTGGTATTCCCTTTTCTCTTTTTTCTCTCTGTGTGTAAGGAGAGAGGCGGAGGAGTGAGGGGGTACGCCAGGGGGAGAGAGGGGGTGCCTCTCTCTTTAAGGCTTGCCGCTCTCTTGCCCCTCTTTCCCCCTGGCTTATTGACGCATAGAGCAAACCGAGGCTTTTATGTTTTTGCGTAAGGTTGCAAGGTTGCGCGGATAGAACGCCCGCGGCTATAAATTCCCTTATGGAAAACCAAAGCGTAAAACCTCGGGGGTTTGGGGGCAGAGCCCCCGAGCAAGGAACGGAGGTAAATAAATGCGTTGCCTATATCGAGAAAAAAAGCATATTTGCGGCGAATATTTGGAGGTTGATATTTTCCCCGTATTTGAGTACCAAAGAGGACGAGGAAAAAAGCGTAAGCCGACCTCGGAAACGCAAAAGAAATTAAACCAACGGAACGCCGAAAGAAAGTTAATACGGCTCCTCAATACAAATTTTACAAAAAAGGACATACGGTTTGACCTTACATACTCCGACGAGTATTACCCGTCCTCACCCGAGGAGGCACAAAAGCAAATGCAAAATTTCCTCCGCCGCGTAAAGAGGTTTAGAGCAAAGCACAATTTGCCCGAGCTGAAATATGTTGCGGTAACGGAGGTAGGAAAAACAAACGGGAGATTACACCACCATATCGTTATGAGCGGCGGTATCGACATAAACGACCTCGCCGAAATTTGGGGACGCGGCTATACAACGGCAAAGCCGCTACAATTTGACGAGTACGGCATTACGGGTATTGCAAAGTATCTCATAAAAGAGCCTATCCTCGGTAAGCGTTGGTGTGCGAGCCGCAACCTTGAACAGCCGAAAACCTCCGAGAGGGACGGCAGAATATCGCAAAGAAAAATAAAAGAATTTCACGACAGCGGAGCCGACAACCGCGAGGAAATAGAAAAGCTGTACGAGGGCTATTGCCTGGCTGATATTCAGCCATATTACAACGAAATGAACGGCGGCTATTATTTGACCGTCCGAATGTATAAAAAGCCCGCTCCGAAACGGAGCAGAAAGAGGGAGTAAATGTGAATACGGAGTATTGCGTGGTTTGCGGAGCTGAACTCGGAACAGAGAGCGGCTCTTGGCTTTGCCCTCGGTGCCGCGACGCGGCAAGAGCTGAAAATTACGAAAAATCAATTTTTGGAGGTTTACGGAAAATGAGAGTTGTACTTGACAAAGGGGCTATTATGCCCTCTCGCGCTCACGACCTGGACGCGGGCTACGACATTTACGCACGAGAGGACAAAACGGTACCTGCAAACGGTAGCGCTTGCTTTGATACGGGAGTGCATATTGAAATACCGAGGGGCTATGTTGGATTTTTGAAAAGCAAAAGCGGACTCAATGTAAAGCACGGTATTACAAGCGAGGGAGTTATAGACGCGGGATATACGGGTAGCATTGTCGTAAAGCTATATAACGACTCCGAGGAAAATTACGCCGTTTCGGCGGGCGATAAAATAAGCCAAATTGTGCTATTGCCGATTTATACACCAGGGCTCGAACTCGTGGAAACTCTCGAACAGACCGAAAGAGGTATAAACGGGTTTGGTAGCTCGGGAAAGTGAGGGTAAAACTATGAATTATTTTAAGGCGGCGGAGCAAGTGCTTTTTTCCGTGCAAACTCTCGAGCGGGCGTTGGATAATTTACAGCGCCGCGAGCAAAGGCTCATAGAGAGCGGGGCTCCTCGGGAGCCTGGCGCAATAGATTATAGCAAGCCGTTTACGGGCTCGCATTTTGTAAGCGATACGCTTAACGAGCTTTTAGAGCTTTCGGAGGTAACGCGCAATATTGCCGAAACAAAAGCCGCGCTCGACGAGATTAACGGAATTATTGAGCAAATGCAAGACGAGCATAAAAAGCTCGTCCGTTTGTGGTACATACAGCACAAGCCGAAAGAGTCGGTAATGGAGGAAATGTACATAGAGTCGTTAAGCACGGTTTACGACCTACGAAATAAAGCCGTTGCCGAGTTTGCTTTGCTCTATTACGGAGCCTCCGCTTTACGCTCAATTTAAGCAATCGAAAAAAAGCCGAATAGAAATTACATTTTTGCCGTGATATACTTGTATCGTAAAAAGTGTACCAAAAGCGGGCGGCAGAAATGCGGCTCGCTTTTGCGTATGTCGGGAGTAGACATAACAATACGCGGCGGAAGGGCGGGACGCTGTTATGCAAGACTTTGCAAAGAGCTTTTATTTAAGCAAAGCCTGGCGCGATACCAGGGCTTATATATTCAAGCGAGATATGGGCTTATGCGTACGGTGCGGAAAGCCTGGAGAGATAGTACACCATAAGCGGTACCTTACGCCGCAGAACATAGACAACCCGAGCATAACGCTATCGGAGGACAACCTCGAGCTATTGTGCAGAGAGTGCCACGCTATCGAGCACGAGGGACAAGCACCGACAGCGGCGGGCTTGATGTTTGACGACAAGGGAAACCTTGTAGAAAGAGAGGCAGTAAATGCAAGCTGAAACTTGCGAGGTAATTATATATACGCAGAGCGGAGCGCTGACCTTTGAGGTTATCGTTTCGGCTAACGACTTTGAGGAGCGGCTCACGTCCGCGCTTGAACAAGGCACGGTAATACTTGACACGGTAGAGGGTAGCAAGCTCGTACTTTGTGCAATAAATGTTGTTGCTATCGAGGTACGAGAGAGCGAAAGCTCGAGCAATACTCCCCCCGTCAAAAATACTTGAGGTTTGTTTTAATGAACCGTGTTTAAGCCCCTTTTATGACCGCCCCTTGTGTGTATAACCCCCCCTCCCTAACGAAAAAAGAAAGGAGTTTTTAAGTGGACGATACATTATATACGCGAATAAAAAAAGAGCAAAAAAGAATAACGAAACTGTATAAGAATTTGCCAAAAGATAGGCTCGAAATTACAAAAAAGCTTATCGAGAGAGCCGCTTATATGCTCGTTTCTCTCGAGGATATGGAGGACAAAATAGCCGCGGACGGGCTCGTGGTTAAAATGCCGCAGGGCTCCTACACTATCGAGCGGGCGCACCCTCTTTTACAGCAATATAACGCTATGGTTAAGAACTATAACGCAACGATAAAACAGCTTAACGAGTCCTTACCTCCCGTAGAGGCAGAGGCGGCGGGACAAGCGCTTATGACCTTTGCAATGAAACCCACCCAGGCGGCGAAAAAGGCTTGAATTGGGTTAAAGAATACTACGACCGCATAGAGTGCGGCGACATTATCACAAGCCGCCGAGTTAAGGCGGTTTACGAGCGGCTCGTTAAGGAAATGGACGACAACGGCTCCCCGTATTATTTCGACGAGGACGCGGGCGAGCGTCCCATACTGTTTATCGAAACTTTTTGCAAACAATCACAAGGAACTATCGGAGCGCCGCTTAAACTCGAGCTTTTCCAAAAGGCATATATACAGCTCCTTTTCGGTTGGCTTGAAAAGGACACGGGGTACCGCCGTTTCCGTGAAACTATGTTTTTATGCGGACGAAAAAACGGCAAGTCTACTCTACTTTCGGGCATTGCGCTATATATGCTTATAGCGGATTGCGAGGGAGCGGCAGAAATATACTCGGTTGCGACAAAAAAAGACCAGGCAAAAAAGGTACTCACCGAGGCGGTGAATATGGTTAAGCAGTCGCCCGAGCTACGCGCCGTTGTTAAAAAGCGGCGTAATGACATTTACTTTTCGGCTACCTCCTCGATTTTCGAGGCGTTAGCCTCCGACTCAAACACGCTCGACGGCTTGAACTCTCACGCCGTTATTATAGACGAGCTCCACGCTATACGGGACAGAAACTTATACGAGGTTATGAAACAATCGACCTCGAGCCGCAGACAACCGCTTGTAGTTATGATAACGACAGCGGGAACGGTACGCGAGTGCATTTTCGACAATATGTACGAGCTTGCTTGCGACCTTGCCGACGGAAAGAAAAAGGACGATACATTTTTGCCCGTGCTGTATGAGCTTGATAACCGCGACGAGTGGACTAACCCGCAAATGTGGATTAAAGCAAACCCAGGGCTCGGAGCGATTAAGCAATATAAAACGCTTGCAAACTTTGTTGAGAGGGCGAAAAACTCGCCCGCAGACTTACCAGGCGTTTTATGCAAAGACTTTAACATACGCGAAAACGAGAGCAATGTTTGGCTATCGTTTGACGAGATTAAAAACGCCGCGACCTTTGATATGTCGGAGGTTTACAATACCTACGCTATCGGCGGTTGCGACCTCTCGGCTACTACGGACTTAACGGCGGCTACTCTGCTAATAAGAAAGCCAAACGACAAGACCGTATATGTTTTGCAACAATACTTTTTACCGCAAGCAAGAGTCGAACACCTCGAGGAGAAAAACACAAACGAGGCACCGTACAGATTATGGGCGGAGCGAGGCTTGCTTACTATTTGCGAGGGTAGCAGAGTTAATTTTAGTGATGTTACGGCGTGGTTTTGTCAAATGCGCGACGAGCACGAAATAACAGCTTTCAAAATTGGCTATGACAGAGCGTTAGCGGGCTATTGGGTGGACGAAATGAAAAGCAACGGCTTTACTATGGAGCCCGTAGCGCAAGGCGCTTTTACCTGGAGCCAACCTATGCGAGAAATGGGAGCGGCACTTGCCGACAAAATCGTTAATTACAACGATAACCCTATGCTTGTTTGGTGCTTATCAAATACAGCGGTTAAAAAGAGCGGGTTAAATAATATTCAGCCCGTAAAAATCACGGATAAGCGCCGAATTGACGGCGCGGTATCTTTGTTAAATGCCTGGGTAATTTATGTAAAATATTTCGACGACTTTATGTACAATGTGGGGTGAAAGAATGGCAGAAAAAAGAGGGCTGTTTGAGGCTATTTTCGGTAAAAGACCTCAAAGCGGAGAGGGATATACCGAGTATAAGCTATTAAACAGCTATCAAAGTAATTTTATACCGTTTTCGGGCAATGCCTGGGAGGTTAATACCGTGCGAGCGGCTATTCACTCTTTCGCCCGCAGAGCGGCAACCGTACAGCCTCGGCATATCCGCCGCGGCGACGGTAAAATGCTCGATATTGAGGACTCCGTTTATAACAATATCTTGCAATATCAACCAAACCCGCAAACTACGGCGTATAAGTTTTATTATCGCCTTGCGGTGCAGTATAAGCTATATAACAATGCCTTTGTATATCCCGTTTGGAGTAGCAGAGGACAGCTCGAGGCGCTGTATGTTGTAAACGCCCAGGAAATACAGCTACTCGAACACGCGGGCGAAATGTATTGCCGTTTTAAGTTTAACAACGGCAAGTCGTACACTTTCCCGTATAGCGAAATTATACATATCGGCTCTATGTTTGCGGATAACGATATTTTCGGCTCGAGCAACGAGGCAATTATGCCCGTATTGCAGACGGCAAACACTTTTAACCAAAGTATGAGCAAGTTTGCCGAGCTTGTCGCCATTGTCCGCGGTATCTTAAAGGTGCAAGCCTCCACAAAAACGGAGGACTTAAAAGCCCGCCGCGACGACTTTATACGAGATAACCTCAAAATGGAGAACAACGGAGCGGGCGTTATCGTAACGGACAACAAATACGACTATACGCCTATATCGGACAAGCAGACACCTATACCGCAAGGACAGCTCGCCTATATCAAAAGCGAAATTTACGACTATTACGGCACAAACGAAAATATCGTGCAGAACAAAGCAACGCCCGAACAAGAGGACGACTTTTACGAGGGCGAGGTTAAGCCGTTCCTTATGCAGATACAGCAAGCATTTACAAATTGCTTTTTCACAAAAAAGGAGCGGGGCTTTGGCAACGAAATTGTGGCGGAGGGTAACAAGTTGCAGTATGCGAAACTGTCCGACAAGCTCGCCGCAGTTAAATATCTGTCCGAAATCGGCGGCTTAATGCTCGACCAGGCGTTGGTAACTCTCGGCTTTCCGCCTATTGGCGGCGAGGAGGGCAAACGCCGCGTACAAACGCTCAATATGGTTAATGCCGAAAAGGCAGACGAGTATCAGCTCGGAGAAAAAACAAAAACCGAGGAGCCGAAAGCGGAGGGCGACGACGGAGCCGCACCCGTTGCGGCACACGAAAACAATACAAACGGAGAGGAGGACGAGTAAATGCCTTATAAACCTAATGAGCGAGAATATAGAAACCTCGCAAGCTTTGAAACGCCCGTAAGCGAAAGCGACGAGCTCGTGGTGCGCGGTATGCCTATTGTATTTGATACGCCGACCGTTATTTGCGAGTTTGACGGAGTGGAGTATAAAGAGGTTATCGCAAGCGGAGCTCTTGACGGTTGCGATATGAGCGACTTTATCTTAAACAGAAACCACGGAGCCAACGACGCAACCGTGTACGCCCGTACCCGCAATAATTCGCTTACATACCAAATTACGCCGCAGGGGCTCGAAATCGAGGGACACCTCGACAAAGAGGACGAGCGGCACCGCAATTTACACCGCGACATTGAGAAAAAGCGAGTTGATAAAATGAGCTTTTCGTTTGTCGTCAAAGAGGATAGTTACGACCGCGACACTCATACGCGCACTATCCTAAAAATCAAAAAACTTTATGATGTATCGGCGGTGGATTTTCCCGCCTATAATGATACAAGCATTACGACAGCAAGGGACTTTTTCTCGGCGGAGCACGAGAAAGAGTTTAAGGAGTTGGAGGAACGCCGCCGCCGTCAAATGCTAATCGCAAAAACCCTATGTTAAAAACAAAAATCAAAAAATCAAAAAAGGAGCAAAGAATTATGAACATTGTTAAGCGTATGAAAGAAATTTACGACAGAAAAGCAGAACTCCGCGCACAGCTCGAGGGCTCCGACAAGGTAGACCTCGACGCTATCGAAAAGGAACTCCGCGAACTCGACGAGGAAAACGCCGAACTCGAAAAGAGAAAGGCTACCATTGAGGGTATTAACCTCGGCACCGTTCCCGCAACGGTTATTGATAATCCTATCGCAACCCGCGGGGAAAGCGACGAACAGAGAGAAAAGGAATACCGCAACGCATTTTATAAAAACCTCCAGGGTAAGGCGCTGACCGACCAGGAGCGCCGCACTATTGACAGCGCAGATGTGCCTGGCGCTATTCCTACGCAGACCGCAAACGAAATTATCCGCAAGCTGAAACAGATTGTACCGCTTTTGAACGAGGTTACACTCCTCCATATTGCGGGAAATGTCAATTTTGCGGTTGAGGGCACCAAAAATGCCGCAACAAAGCACACCGAAAACGCGGCTATCGACGCGAGCGACGATACCCTTGTTACCGTTTCTCTTGCGGGCTACGAAATCGTTAAGCTTATCCGCATTTCCGCAACCGTCCGCACTATGAGCATTAACTCTTTCGAGGGTTGGCTCGTTGATATGCTCACCGAGGCACTCGCCGAAAAGGTAGAGGACTACCTCGTAAATGGTACGGGTACCTCCGAGCCGAAAGGCGTTGCTTACGCTCGTACCTGGACGGACGATGTAAGCGGCATTGCCTGGGCGGGTGCGTCCCTCGCTAATGTTGATATTACCGAGGGTATCGGGCTGTTGCCTGGTGGCTATGACCGTAACGCAAAATTCCTTATGAGCAAGAAAACTCTTTGGGCTAATGTTATGCCTATCCGCGACGACGGCAAGGCTCCCATTGTCAAAGAGGACGGCAAGGGCGGCTATATCATTCACGGCTACCCCGTTATGCTCTCCGACAAGGTTGCAAACGGCGATATCTACCTCGGCGACTACAAGAAAATCGTTGCCAACCTGGCAGAAAATTTCAATGTTAAAGCGTCCGAACACAGCGGCTTTGCTTACAACGCCGTTGACTACCGCGGTACTTGCATTTTCGATAGTGATATTGCCGTGGGTGAGGCTTTCGTTAAGATTGCGGCAAGTCTGTAATTGGACACAAAAAAGGAGGCTTACACTATGTCAAAATCACTTAACGAAATCGGTACAGATGTTTACGGCGTAAACCTCGACGCGGCGGCTGTCGCTCGTAAAGAGTGGAACGCAACAGAGGCGGCGGCAAACGACGCAGACGCTGTATTGGCGGCGGTGGCGGGTAAAACCTCCGCACAGAATATTACGGAAAATATCGTAAATCCGCCTTGCGTCCGTACGCTGACCGTAACAGCAGGAGGCACCGCGGGAGATATTAAGGCGGGCTCTGTCCGCGTTTACGGAACGAACTACGCAGACGAGGAAATTTACGAGGACTTTACCTTTACCGCAGACACAGCGGCAACGAAAAGCGGCGTAAAGGCTTTCAAGACGGTTACAAAAGTTGCTATCCCCGCCCAGGACGGTACGGGCTGTACCTTTACCGTTGGTACGGGCTCGGGGCTCGGCTTGCCGTTTAAGTTTACCTCTAAACCTCTTTTCCTTGCCTCGTTTGACGGAACAAGCGACGCGGGAACTATCACAGCGGACGACGACGAGGTGGAAAAGAACATTTACACCTCGCATAGCTCGCTTAACGGTAAGGTTATCAAGCTCGCGCTTGTTATGTAAGGAGGCGCAGTATGGCGAATATTTCGGAGCAATATGTTTACGGTATTCGCCGATACCTACGCATTAACCATACTCACTTTGACGCAGAAATTACCGACCTAATAGGAGCGGCTCGCGCCGACCTCCTATTAGGCGGTATCAAAGCGGATAAAGTAAACGACGAGAGCGACGCTCTTATAAAGCGGGCTATTGTCGTTTATGTCAAGGCGGAGTTTGGACTCGATAACGCAGACGCAGAAAAGTACCGCGAGAGCTATAATATGCTCAAGCGGCACCTTATGCTATCAAGCGAATATATCGAGGAGGCGTAGCTATGTTGTGGCGAGAAATCGGGTACTTGTGTACGGAAATAGAACAGCTCGACAGCCTGGGAAAGCCTTATAAAACTTTCGAGAAAAAAGAGGTTTTCTGCAACGAGAAAGGCGTTAAGCGAAACGAATTTTACCAGGCACAAGCCCAGGGCTACCGCCCCGAGCTTTGCGTAGAAATCCGAGAGTTTGACTACGCCCGAGAGGGACACTTTGAGTATAACGGCACAATGTACCGTATTATCCGTACATACCCCGTTAAAAACGAGTGCCTCGAGCTGATATGTCAAGCCCTCGTAAATGACGATTAACGCAGAGAGGAGGCGAGGCTATGACGAATACCAAAGAATTTATAAAAGCTATGCGCGAGCGGGTAAATGATGTTTTACCGACATACTACGAGGAGGCACCGTCGAAAGATGTTGTGTTTCCATACTCGGTATTGAACGGTATTAACATTATTGACCTCGCGGCGGGCGACCTTGCCTCTTTTTACCTCGATATTTGGGTGGACGAAAAAAAGCCAAACGCTACCGAGGAACTCGAGGGGCTTTGCGATACCCTACGCAATGAGCTAACAAACGCAGTTATAGCGGTGCGCGGTAAGTTTGCCGCGCATATTGGTTTTGATAACCAAAACACAGTAGCAGACAGCGAGTACGATATAGCACATAGGCGGCTCGCAATGTCGGCAAGAATTTTTTACAATTAGGAGGCAAACAATGGTTACTAATCTTACCACAAAACAGATTGAGTCTATCCAAATTGACGAGGGCGTAATTTTCCTTAACTACGGTTTGGCGACTCAAAGACTCCTCGCACCGACTCGCGGCGGCGGTGAATTTGCCGCAACCGTTACGGTGAGAGATATTGAGTTTGACGGTAGACACGGAAAGACCACGGGTACCCAGGTTATCGAGGAGCAGGGAGCCTCTCTCAAGGTTACTACTCTCGATATGAGCCAGGAAAACCTCGCGCTTGCCGTGCCTTGTTGCGTTATCGAAAGCGACGACGGAAAGACTATCCGCAACCCGAAAACGGGAGTAATCGGAACTGATAACTATATCGAAAATGTTACTATGTTCTGTAAGACTATCGGCGGAGAGTTTAAGAAAATCGTAATTTATAACGCAATGCACGAAACGGGCTTTACCGCAAAGGCGGTACAGAAAGCGGAGGGCGAGCTCGCGCTTGAGTTTATCGCTCATTATCCGCATACCGACCTCGACGGCGACCTTTGGAAAGTTACCGAGGTTGACTCTTACGCCGCACCGATTTTTGCGGCGGCTGTTACCACCTCGGCAACCAAAGTAAGCGTTACCTTTAACGAGGAACTCGACGCGGCTACCGTTGCTTTCGGCGACTTTACCGTGCTTATGTCCGACGCGGCAAAAGCAGTTAGTGCCGCCGCTCTTAAATCGGGCGACAATAAAACGGTTGAGCTTACCGTGGCGAGCCTTTCCGCAGGGAAAACGGTTACGGTATCTTACACAAAGGGAACGCTCAAAGGCAAAAACGGAGTTATCGTCGAGAGCTTTGTAAACAAGCCCGTAAACAACACCCTTTCGTAAAAGCAGAATTTAAGGAGGAGCCAAACTATGCTTACTATCGGTACAATGCCTATTTTGCTTAAAATCGTAGGCAAGCTCGATATTACGCCCGTAATTGAACGCCTCAAAGGCATTGACATTTTCGAGGACTCGGACTCGGCAGAGGGAGCACTTAAACAGCTTTCAAAAGAAAAAGTCGGTATCCTCGGCGCAGAAATCCTTACGGATATTGCGCCACAGCTCGGAAAGATTGCGGACGACCTCCCGCCGCTTGTGGCGGCTTATAAGGGCGTAAGCCTGGAGGAGGCAAACAAACTCGACGCGGCGGAGGTAATTAACGAATTTATCAACGACGACGGTATCGTAAATTTTTTCAAAAATGCCTTGCGAAAGAAAGCAGGGCAAGAACATTAAACCTTTTGCATAAATACTACGAGTGGCGACTCGTCGAGAACTTACCTTTAACGGCTCTCGGCGAGTTGCTTTCTTATGCAGAGAACGAGGAAAGGCGGCTCGAGAAACTCGAAAAGGAAAAACAGCTTTTCCCGTTATGGCTTGCAAACTCACTCGTAGCAAAGCTAAAAGGAACGGAGGAGCCTATGGACTTTGAGGACTTTATAAACGAGTGCCTCGAAAAGCCGCAGACTCAAAAAGTGAAACCTAAAAAGGAAACCAAAAAAACAGAAAGAAAAACAGCCGACGAGATATTGGCGGAGTTTGCGCCGATAATCGAGGCTGATACAAAGAGAGGAGGCTAACCTATGGCAAGTATTTTTTCGCTTTTCGGCGAGGTGCTTATAGACAATACAAACGCAAATAAAAGTATCGACCAAACGACCGAAAAGGCGGAAAACAGCGGCTCAAAGGTGGGCTCGGCTTTCTCCTCTATCGCCAAAGGAGCCGCCGCAGTAGGTACCGCAGTAGTAGCGGGAGCGGCGGCGGTAGGTACGGCGGCGTATAAAATGGCGAGCGACACAGCCGCGGCGGCTGATAATGTCGATAAAATGAGCCAAAAAATAGGCATTTCGAGGACGGCGTACCAGGAGTGGGACTATGTAATGTCGCAAAACGGTATGAGCGTAGACAAGCTCCAAACGGGTATTAAAACACTCACCTCGAAAATGGACGCGGCAAAGAACGGTACCGCCTCGGCTACCGAGGCTTTCCAAAGACTCGGGGTATCGGTTACGAACTCGGACGGCTCCTTGCGCTCGCAAGAGGAGGTTTTCGAGGAAACTATAAAAGCCTTGCAAAGTATGGACAACGAAACGGAGCGGGCAAGGCTTGCAACGGAGCTTTTCGGAAAAGCGGGCGTAGAAATGGCACCGCTACTCAACCAAACAGCCGAAAGCACGGAGGCGCTTAAAAACAAGGCGCACGAGCTCGGTATGGTAATGTCCGACGACACAATAGACGCGGGCGTTACATTTACCGACACGGTAGACACCATTAAACGCTCTCTCTCGGGTATGATGAACAATTTAGGCGGTACGGTATTGCCGATTGTGCAAAGCGTTTTAAGTCTTATTGAAAGCAAACTACCCGCAATACACGCTCTTTTTAATAGGCTATCCCCTATTATTCAAGAGCTTTTCGACGGTATATTGCCGCCGCTGTTTGAGCTTGTGGAAACCTTGCTACCCGTGCTATTCGACTTGATAGAGTCGCTCTTGCCCGTTATTGAGCAGATTATAACGGCAATTTTGCCCGTGATAATTGACCTCATACAGCAGTTGTTACCGTTCCTGGTACAGATTATACAGCAAGTGCTACCTATCGTAATTCAGTTAATAGAGGGGCTTATGCCTCTTATCACGGAAATACTTAACACAATATTACCCGTGATAATTCAGCTCTTACAAGCCATATTACCGCCTCTTATCCAAATTATCCAGGCGGTATTACCCGTAATAATTGAGCTTATACAGCTTTTGCTACCGCCGATACTGAAAATTGTACAAGCGGTGCTCCCAGTTATCGTTGATTTGCTCAATACGGTTATGCCTTTGCTCGTGCAGATTATAGAGGCAATTTTACCCGTTATTACGGAGCTTATAGAAACGCTGTTACCGCCGATATTGCAAATTGTGGATATGATATTGCCGTTACTCGTTGAGCTTATAAACAGCATTTTACCGCTTGTTACGAGCATTATTGAGTCGGTATTGCCTATCCTCATTTCCTTACTCGACGCAATTATGCCGCTTATGGAGCCTATCTTGGATTTACTCGTAACGCTCCTCGAGCCGCTTATGGACTTACTTAACCTCATTTTGCCGCCTATTATAAACTTGCTTACGAGCCTTATTAACAAGGTTTTACCGCCGTTACAAAAGGCTTTCTCGGGAGTTGCCGAGGTAATAAGCACAGTATTTAAGGGCGCATTTGAGGGTATAGGGAAAGTCGTAACAAACATTAAAAATGTCTTTACGGGTATTATCGACTTTGTAAAGAATGTGTTTACGGGGAATTGGCGCGGAGCCTGGGACGCTGTTGTAAAGATATTCTCAAATATTTTTGAGGGTATCAAAAACGCCTTTAAGGTGCCTATAAATTGGATTATAGACGGAATAAATGTATTTATCCGCGGGCTTAACAAGCTTAAAATACCCGATTGGGTGCCAGGCGTTGGAGGTTTGGGGCTTAATATCAAAGAGCTTTCCCGCCTCCGTATCGGTATGTCCTATGTACCGTACGACGAATACCCCGCATTGTTACATAAAGGCGAGCGCGTCCTCACAGAGGGCGAAAACAAGGAGTACAGCAAAGCGGAAAGCAAAGCGACCTCCGAGGAAAGCGGCAAGCTGTATGTAACAATTCAGCTCGGCGAAAAGGCTATTTACATTGAACACCTCGACGGCGAAAGCGAGGAGGATATGGAAACCTGGGTAGACCGTTTGTTAGAGCTGATAGCCGACAGAATAAAGCGAAAGGAGCTTGTATTTGGATAATGGAAAAATTACCGTTTCTTGTTTTCAAAGAGCATAGCTCCCTCGACTTTGGCTTGCTCGTAGTTGAAAAAGGCTCTTTCAAAGGAGCCGCGAGGGATATTACCTATACGAGCGTAGCGGGACGGAGCGGCGACCTTATCACAGATAACGGACGCTATAAAAATATCAAAGTGCCGTACAAACTCTCGCTCCTTAATAAAACGGAGCGGGAGTTTTGCGACATTGCACACCAAATAAAAGGTTGGCTCCTTGCGGAGCCTGGGTACTTTAAGCTTTGGGACTCTTACGACAGAAAATATTACCGCCTCGCGTCCTATTCGGAGGAGGTTAATGTAGAGCAAGAGCTACGAAATGTAGGCTCGCTCTCGCTGTCGTTTAACTGTAAGCCGTTTAAGTATTCTTTTGAGGGGCAAGAAACCGTCGTTATGACAGCGGCGGGAAACCTCTACAATGCGGAATTTTACCCGAGCAAGCCCTATATTAAAGTCGTCGGGAGCGGCACAATAACGCTTACGATAAACAGCGCCTCGTTTTTACTTACGGGCGTTGATGAATATATAGAGCTCGACTTTGAAATGCTCAACGCATACAAGGGTATTGTAGCGCAAAACAACAAAGTATCGGGAGCGGATATGTCTACTTTCGGACTTGTGCCAGGTTATAACTCTATATCCTGGGTGGGGAATGTTGAACGGCTCGAAATTGTGCCGAGGTGGTGTAGTTTATGATACCGATTTTATACAGCAAAAACGAAACGACATTTACTCATAACGGCATAGGCTACTTAAAAGACGCAGTAAAGGCGGTTGTTTCGGAGGAGCGCAACGGGGCTTACGAGCTCTCGTTGCAGTACCCTATTACGGGGCAATGGTACGACCAAATTACCGACGGTTGTATTATCAAAGCCAAAGCAAACGAAACGAGCGCCTTACAGCTTTTCCGCATTTATAAAACCTCGAAACCGCTAAAAGGTATCGTTACATATTCGGCGGAGCATATAAGCTACGACCTGGGAGGGCTCCCCGTTACGGGCTTGTCGATAAGCAACGGTACCGCACAAGCGGCAATTACTCGGGCGCTCCAGGAAACGCCGTTTACGCACAATTTTACGGCTATTTCCGATATTGAAACGCTCAACAGTACAAACATTACCGCGCCTTGCTCTGTCCGCTCTGTTTTGGGCGGACAAGCGGGCTCGGTGCTTGATGTTTGGGGCGGAGAGTATGAGTTTGATAATTTCGTAGTAAAGCTACACGCTCACCGCGGAGCAAATAACGGAGTTTGCATAGAGTACGGGAAAAACCTAAAAGACATTAAACAAGAAAGCAATATTGCAGAGTGCTACACTCACTTAATGCCGTTTGCGGTTTACAACCAGGACGACGGAGCAGGCGGAACGGAGGAGGTATATGTTTACCTCACCGAAAAGGTTATACCGCTTGTATCGGCTGAAAATATCGGGCACGAAAAGGCTTTCATTATGAACTTTTCCGACCGTTTCGGAGAGGGAGAGGAAATAACCGAGGCAAAGCTACGGCAGAAAGCCACGGCATACGCCCAGGCGGCGGAGCTCGGAGTGCCAAAGGTAAATATTACCGTTTCTTTCGTTCAGTTATGGCAGACGGAGGAATACAAAAACATTGCACCGCTTGAGCGGGTGAGCTTATGCGACACCGTGGCGGTGAGGTTTTCAAAGCTTGGAGTAACCGCCTCTGCAAAAGTTATAAAGACGGCATACGACAGCCTTACGGAAAAATACGAGAGCGTAACACTCGGCGACGCTAAAAGCTCGTTTGTCGATACGGCAAGCAAGCAAAACGCCGATATTGCAAAAGTAGCGGAGGCTGTAAAGTCGGGCAAGGCACAAACTACCATAGAAATACGGCAAGCAATAGCGCGAGCTACGAGCCTTATTACGGGGCACAGCGGCGGCTATGTTGTGCTTAACCCGTCGGAAATGCCGCAAGAAATACTCATACTCGACGCGCCTACGCTCGAGGAGGCTGTTAATGTGTGGCGGTGGAACTCGGGCGGGCTCGGCTTTTCCTCGTCGGGATATAACGGAGAGTACAACCTCGCTATGACAATGGACGGCGCGATAAACGCCGACTTTATCACAGCGGGAATTATCAACGGCGCATTAGTGCAAGCGGACAGCGTACAAAGCGGCGCTATTTCACAATACTACAAAGCCGAGGTTACAAACGAAATCGGGGCGGCTACCTCCTCGGTTGAGCAAGCTTTCGTTGCCGCGGACGAGCACTTAATGAGCGTCATTACAGAGGTGCAAAGCATTTTAAGCGGCAATGTCGCAACACTTGAAACCTCAATAGCTAATTTAGAGCAGACCGTGGAAAACCTAACTATATCTTACTCAAAGCAGATAACGGGAGGTATTAACACCATACGGAACTCGAGCGGATTAAACGGCGTTTCGGACGATTGGAGCTATACGGGCTCGGTTGTAGCACAGCAGACGGCGGAGGCTATAAATAATACCTCGTCGGGCTCTATGTTTAGGCTCCGTATTGCTACGCTGTCCCAGGAAATAACCGTACTCCGCGGCAAAAGCTACACGCTGACATTTAAGGCAAATAGAGCAACAAATAACAGATGTTACGCGCTGATAAACAACGGAGAAAATGATACTTACATTTTTGACGAGCAAAGCTCCGCACCCTGGGCGGAGTATTCGCTTACTTTCGTAGCCTCGGGCGACAATATAACCGTTACAGTAGGAACGACGGGCTATTATTTCTATGTTGCGGACTTTATGTTGGTAGAGGGAGAGCAAAAAAGTAATTGGACTCCCGCACCGAATGAGATTTACACAACAAATGTAAAAATAGACCGTCGAGGGATTAACATTACAAACTCGGAGAGCTCCACAGAAACGATTATAGACAATACGCAGTTTGCCGTTAAGCACCAGGGCGATATAGTGCTGACGGTAAATAAGGACTTGACGACATTACGAAAAACAGAGGTTACGGACGAGCTGACAATAGGAAAAGGCAAGTTTGTACCGAATACAAACGGGCTCGACTTTGTTTTGCTCGATTAAGGAGGCGAAAGAATGGCATTAAGCGGCAGTTATTACAGCTACCCCGTTTCCTCTTTCGGCTTATATGTCGAATGGAGCGCAACGCAAAGCGTAACGGGCAATTACTCCGATGTTACGCAAAAAATATATTTATCCTATTATACGCTCGAGGTAGGCTCCCGTAACGACTCTACCTCCTCTATCAACGGTAGCTCCGTAACATATACGGCACCGTCGATATATGACTATTCGAGCGGGTGGAAAAAGAAACTTTTATACACTCATACGGTAAGAGTTTACCACAACAGCTCGGGAGCCGCGGCAAATATACCGCTTGCCGCCGCCTGGCGTTTTAGCGGTACATATTCAAGCGTACAAATAGGGTGGATTAACGCAAGCACAACGGTAACGCTTAACTCTATTGACCGTACGGCTCCGACCGTATCGCTGTCAACGAGTGGCATTACCGCCTCGGGAGTAACGCTTAAAGCGACAGCCTCGACGACTTGCGACCGTTGGGACTACTCAACGGACAACGGCGCAACCTGGACGAATTACAGCACGACAAGCGGCACGAGTGCAAGTAAAACGCTTTCGGGATTAACGCCGAATACAACATACAACATTAAAGTACGAGCACGAAAAAGCACAAACCAGGTTTACGGCACCTCCGCCGCGTCGTCGGTAAAGACGCTCGGCGGCTCCGTTATTTCCTCGGTAAGCACTTTTACAGCGGACAACGCAACGGCAAAAATAACAATGTCGGTAACGGTGTATAACACGAGCTACACGCATACGCTCGTACTTAAAAACGGCTCAACGACTGTATTAACTATTTCGAGCCTATCACTCACGAGCGGCTCAAATACAATAACGCTCACCTCGTCGCAACGCTCAACCGTGCTTGCGGCTATGTCGAGTGTGAAAAGCTTTACGGGCACCTTTGAGCTGAAAACATACAGCGGCGGGGCGCAAATAGGGACAGCAAGCACAAAAACGGCGACGGTGCAAACCACAGCCGCGAACTCCTCGCCGACATTTACAGCGTTTACATACGAGGACTCCAACACGACCTCCGCCGCTGTTACGGGAAACAACCAAATTTTAATACAAGACATAAGCACTCTTAAAATAACGGCGACAGCGGCAACGGCAAAGAACGGAGCGACAATTTCGAGCTATTCGGCGGTGGCGGGCTCCGCTACCGCGTCGAGCATAACTACGGTTATTTCGGTAGGCAAAATAAGCCAGGCGGGCACCGTTCCCGTTGTTGTAACGGCTATCGACAGCAGAGGCTACACAACCTCGGTAACTGTAAATATTACGGTGGTAGCATACGAGGCAATAGACATTACCGACTATTTTATGCGCCGAATTAACGAGGTTGAGGACGCTACGCAAGTATCAATAGCGGGCGATATTACGCCCGTGCAGATAGGCGGGCTTAATAAAAATAGCTTGCAATACCTCCGTTACAGATACAAAAAGACGAGCGATAGCTCCTATAACGCGTATACGAATGTAACCGTACAATATGACGACGACGGCTTTATTTTCGAGTCGGACGAGTGGATAAGCCTTGACGCGAATTACTCCTACTCGGTGCAATTTTTGGTAGCGGACAAGCTGACAACGGACACGGTAACGGTAACTATCCCGCAAGGTACGCCGCTGTTATCTTTCCGCCGAAAGAAAGTAGGCGTAAACAACAGAGCGCCCGCCGCGGCGCTTGATGTTGTCGGCGATATTCAAATGAACGGGTATAAGGTGCTCGGGCTCGTTGCCGCTCTTTCGGGCGAGGAGGACTTAAACAGCCTCACGAGCGGAGGAATTTACACCCAGGCGTTAAACGCCCAGGCGACGACGGCAAAGCACTACCCCGCCTCAATAGCGGGCTTTCTTGAGGTTGTAGTATCGGCAAACGGATATATAATGCAACGGTATACCGCATACGATAACAGCGCGTTATATGTCCGCACCCGATATAATAACACTTGGTACGCCTGGAAAAAGGCTACCTTAACAACAGTATAAGGAGGAAAAAACAGCAATGGAAATTTTGCAAAGTATCTCTCTCGACTTTGGGCGCGATACGCTACCTATTACGGTATTTGCAAAGCAGAACGACCAAAAAAGCCGATTTGTCAAGATAACGCCGCTTAATTGCGGGCAGACATATACACTTGATAGCGGCATTACGGCTCGTTTACAGCTTACAAAGCCCGACGGGCATACCGTAATTGACGACGCGACCATAGAAAACAACACAATTACCGCGGAACTCACCGCCCAGGTGCTCGCCGCGGCGGGTATGGCGGTGGCGGAAATCGGGCTTTACAAAAACGACGCGCTTTTGAGCTCGCAAGTTTTCTATATCGACATTAAAAAAGCGGCTTACGATATGGAGGCGGTAGAAAGCTCGGACGAGTATAACTCACTTGTGGACGCTCTCGGCAGGGTTGACGGAGCCGTAGAGGCGGCAAACACAGCGGCAAGCGCCGCAAACACCGCCGCCCAGGGCGCAAACGCCGCAAAAGACGCGGCGAACACAGCCGCGGGAGCGGCAAACACAGCGGCAAGCGCCGCAAGCACCGCCGCCCAGGGTGCAAACGCCGCAAAAGACGCGGCGAACACAGCCGCCGCAGGTGCGGAGAGGGTTAATATTTCAGCAGAGCAGACACCCACGGGGGCAAATGTTACAGTTACCGACCGAAACGGCGAGCAAACAACGGTACATATTGATACGCTCGTAGCTATTGACTCTTGGGAGGATATTAAAAACGCCGTACGCCTCGGGCTCGGCGCTCGCCTTTTCCCCGTCGGCTATGAGTTTACAACCTATGACAGCGACCAAAGCCGTAATATTGTGTGGGTAGTCCGCGACCACGACCACCACACAGCCGCAAACAGCAGACTCGAGCATACTATGACACTTGAAACAAAGTATGTTTACAGCCTTGCGAGCGGCTCATATAAGAGCTTGCAGTTTGACGCACCCGAGGCAATGTACTACGCCGCAGAGGGACTCGCGGCGGGCACATATAATTTTACTTGGGATTATGCAACGGGCAGTATGGTAAACGGCACATATCAATTTACGCTCACCCAGGCGGTACCCGCAGGCGGGCAAATTGTGCTCGGCACTAACTCCTCGTCAACGGCTATTACCTCGTGCAAGGTATCAACCTACGCGAGCGTAGGAGCCACAAGCGCGATTGAAAGCAATATTGCGGTTACGGCGGGCAACGGAGGTACAAGCCTCGGCACAATGTCCGCCACCGCCTCGACAGCGGCAAACCTTAATTGTTGTCAGCGCGTTATGTGGGGCTCAAACAACAACGCACAGAGCGCGGCGCGTCAATGGCTTAACAGCTCCGCCGCCGCGGGCTCCGTTTGGGCTCCTACAAACAAGTTTGACCGTGCCCCGTCCTGGAACTCGGGTAGTAGCGGATTTATGCACGGCTTACCCTCCGACTTTTTGGCGGTGGTACAACCCGCCGTTGTGCCTTGCCGCACTAACTCGGTATTTGAGGTTGCAAGCCTCGACGGTACCGTATTTACGACTAACCAGGTTTACAACCTTGCAGAAAAATTCTTTTTGCTCTCGCGTCCCGAAATTTTCGGAGATTGGGACAGCTCGAGCTATAAAGACGGTACGCGGCTCGCATATTACGACGGGCTTACAGCAACCGAGCGTATCAAACGCGACGCGGCGGGCTCGGCGCGTAACTGTTGGCTCCGTTCCCCTGGCCCTGGGTACGCGTGCGCCGAGCGCACTGTGGACACCGACGGCAGTTTGAACTACTACTACGCGTACCGCGCTTACGGAGTCGCCCCCGCTTGTATAATCGCATAATCGCATAATCCGCCTCGGTAGAGGCGGTAAATGCGGAAAAGGAGGCTTTTATATGAGCGTAAGAAAAGGCGACCGAGGCGAGGGCAAATTACAAGTATTAAATAAAGCCCGAGAGTTAAAGCGGTACACTCTCGGGCTCTTGAAAAACGAAAAGCACTTTCCAAAGAGCACCCGTTGGCTATATGCCGCACCGATTGCAAACGAAATACGGGAGGCTTGTATTTGCATACGACACGCTAACTCCGTTTACATTTCGGACGGTGTAACGAAAGAGGACGAATACAAGTACAGACGCGGCGAACAGACAAAAGCACACGCTCACCTCGACGCGCTGTTAGACCTCGTAGACGACGCATACGACGCGGGATATATTGCGGGAGCTCAAGCGGAGTATTGGACGGGCTTAACATTCGTTTCTTTTCTTGCAAATGCCGCCCGCGGGAATACATACCACGAGCGGCGCAAAATGATTAAATTTTATTATGAATTGGAGGCTAAAAGCAATGGAGGACTTGTACAAAAGACTTGCGAGAGCGGAGGCAATGGCTGACGCTCAAAAGTCGGAGCTTATGGAAACGCTCAAAGCGGCTTACGAAAGAGCTTGCGAGGAGCACAACGAGGAGGACGCAGCGGCATTTGCCCGTAAAATCCGAAACAAAATGCTCGACGATAGCGACAACCGTATGTCGCTCGACCGTTTCGGGCTCGTCGTTCCGTCGGGAGCCACCTTTACGGCGTGGTTACAGTTTTTCAAGGATTTAGGCAAAATCATTACGGGAGCCTGGGCGAAATACCGTAAAGATTTGCGCGACCTACCCGAGCAAGCGGGCTTTCCGTTTAATATCGAATTTCCGACACCGCCCGAGGAGAACGAGAGCGAATGAGCCTACTTGAAACAATAGAGCGGCTTTGCGAGGTTGTACGCCTACAAGCTGACATTATCGAAAAGCAAACGGAGGCGCTCGAGCAAGCAAAAATCGCCGACGAGGTAGCCGCCGAGCTTGCGGCAATGCGTAAAGAGGCGGAGGACAAGCGGGAGCCTATCGAAAAAGATTTTTATTAAAGGAGAGGGCAAATTGAGTACGGCTACTATTTCTATTTTATGTACAATAGCGGGCATTATCTTAACCGCCTTTTTCTCCTACCTTGCTTTCCATAGGAATACAAAAAAAGACAGCGAGGACGCGGGAGAAAACAAGGGCGTTATGATGTCCGATATTGGATATATCAAAGCGGGCGTAGACGACTTAAAGCGAGAACAGCGCGAACAAGCCGCCACGGTAGGGCGGCTGTCGGAGCGTATTACTCGTTGCGAGGAGTCTTGCAAGCAAGCGCACCACAGAATAGACGAAATGAAAGGAGATAACTAAACTATGGACGAAAAAAAGAAAGTATCGGTTGAAACCATTGTAAGAACGGTTGTACTTGTGGCAACCCTTATTAACTCGGTTTTAACTATGCTCGGCAAAAACCCTTTACCGTTCTCGGAGGACGACCTTTATACAGCGCTCTCTGCCGCGGCTACCATTGCCGCCACGGTTTGGGCGTGGTGGAAAAACAATAGCTTTACTACCGAGGCTATCAAAGCAGACGAATACTTGCACGAATTGAAAGCGGATAGAAACGCAGAAAGCGAGGATTAAATAATGGATATTATCACAGCTTACGCAACAAAAAACGATTGCTATAAAAAGGCTCAAAAAATGACTCCCGCGGGTATCGTGGTACATAGCACGGGAGCAAATAACCCGTACTTAAAGCGGTATGTTGACGCTCCCGACGAGGTGGGCGTAAACGCATACGGCAACCATTGGAATAACCCCGCCTCCGTTATGGGGCGCTCGGTTTGCGTACATTCCTTTATCGGGTACGACAAAAACAAGGTTGTTAAAGTCGCAAATATCCTCCCTTATAACTATTGCTGTTGGGGAGTCGGTAGCGGCTCCAAAGGCTCGTACAATTACAGCCCTGCGTATATTCAGTTTGAAATGTGCGAGGACGGGCTCACCGATAAGGCATATATGGAGGAGGTTTACAAGGTAGCCGTTGAGTATTGCGTATACCTTTGCAAAAAGTTTAACCTCTCCGTAAATAACATTGTGAGCCACAAAGAGGCTCACGCTCTCGGCTACGGCAGTAACCACGGCGACCCGAATAATTGGTGGGATAGATACGGGCGCACAATGAACGATTTTAGAGCCGCTGTTAAAGCGGGGCTCGAAAAGGACAGCGCCGCAGATGTTAAGCCCGCCTCCGACAGCGGCGCAACCGCAAAGACTCTTTACAGAGTGCAGACGGGAGCTTTTAGCAAAAAGGCTAACGCTACCGCTCTTGCGGAAAAGCTCAAAAAAGCGGGCTTTGATACCTATATCGTGCAGAGCGGCACTCTTTACAAAGTCCAGGTAGGAGCCTACGCAGTTAAGGCTAACGCCGAGGCTATGGAAAAGAAACTCAAAGCCGCGGGCTACGATACTTATATTACGACCAAAAGCGGGACAGCGGTACAGACGGCGGCAGAGCCGAAAAAGACCGTTGACGAGCTCGCCCGTGAGGTTATCAACGGCAAGTGGGGCAACGGAACGGACAGAAAAAACAGACTCACCGCCGCGGGCTACGATTACTCCGCCGTGCAGAAAAGAGTAAACGAGCTCCTTAAATAGTCCTCCTTAAATTCACATAAAGGAAAGGCGGCGGGCGGAGGCAACACTCCCTCGCCGCCTTTTCGCATTTTACGGAAAGGAGCCGAGCCTATGGCAAACAAATATAATGTTACCTTTGTCGATAAGCACGACGAGGTTAAAAAAACGCTCGTAGGGCTGTCAAAGACGGCGTTACGAGCCTCGGGAAAAGTTATAAGAAAATACCTACGGGAAAATATACCCGTACGCTCAAAGCGTTTCAAAAACCATATAGGTACCTGGGTAATGATAAATTACAGCACGGGACAGCCAACGCTACAAGTGGGCTTTTATTCCTGGCAAAAGGTAAAATCAAAAGGCAAATTGCCGTCCCACGCGAGCCCGCATTGGGTGGAGTTTGGGACGGCTCCGCATACGATTAAACCGAAAAACGCAAAGGTACTCGCATACGACGACACTATGTACGGCTTACTTGTGAGCCACCCAGGAACGCGGGCGACGAATGTATTACGCGACACGGTGCAAAATCATATATCCGACATACGAGAGGCACAAGAGCAATACCTCGCGGAAATTTCAAAAACGCTCGAGGAGGCGGGAATGAAAGTAGACGCGGGCGACGAGTTTGAGGACGACGACTAAAAAGGCGGGGGCTTATGCCCTCGCCTTTTTTGCTTTATATAGAATAGATAACAATATGCAAATTGCAACCGTAATTTTTATCGCCGCCGCCCGTGATGTTATTAACCGTAACGGACATAGGATTATTTGCGTACTTTTCTTTTAGCTCCGCCGCAAGCTCGGCTCCTATGTGTCCGAGCTGTTGACCGCGTTTGTTAAATACGCCGATAGCGTCGGGGTATTCCTCGGTAGGTACGGGCTTAAATATAATATCGTCGCCAGGCTTACAAGCTTTGATTATTTCTTGGCGGCTCGTTCCGTCGTCGTTTCCGAAAGTAACGCCGACGACCTTTGTATTAAAATCTCTTATAATAGAGCGCGGAGCGGGTGCGGGAGTCGCGCCTTTATTCCTCTTGCAGAGCCAAACAATAAAATAAACAATGCCGACGGGGTAAAAAATGATAAGTAGTACCTTTTGCCAGGTTTTTAATTTTTTCATAGCGATACCTCCATAAAATAAGAGTGGGTGCAAGCCGAGCCCGCACCCACCCGTAAAACGCAAGCTCCGATTTGCTACCACACAAAAATTTTCTACATTGTTTTGAAATGCGAAAATAGAGCCTACAATTTTACCGAGGTAAAAAGAGGCACTCCAAAACAATATAGCTATTAAATTTTTGTGTGGTGCCCTCATTATAGCATATTTTCGGGGGAAAGTAAATATTTTCCGCGAAAAAGTGCAAAATATTTTGAAAAAGGGCTTGACATAGGCGTACGACTATGATATAATATATTACAGAAAGGAGGTAGAGAGCAATGGAAACTCAAGGCATAGAAAAAGCCTTGCAAGACCTGGCGAAAGCGTTAAAAGATAACGACACGGTGGAACGAGTCAAAGTTACAATAACGCTTGTAAAGCCAAAGCCGAGCAAGGCAGAGCCAAAGAGCAAGTAAGCTCAAGGCAGAGAGCGGGCGGGAAACCGCCCCTCTCGTAAGTCCTATTATATCATATATTTTTCAAAAAATCAATAGGAGGGCTTTATGGTTATCGAAAAAGGCGAAAAGAAATATACCGTAACAGAGTATAAAAGAAAGTGGACGGTATTGGAGGAAAGCGGCAGGCTTTCGGTTGCCTATGATGTTTCAAAGGAAATTTGCGGTACCGCCGACGAGTTGCGGGCTTATATTCTCAACAACAACCTATTTTAAGGAGGTACGCTTATGGACGGCAAAAAGCAAACGCCGCAAGACAGATACGCGGCAAAGTACAAAAAGCAATTTAAGATTGATTGTATAACGACCACGGAGCAAGATATTATTAAAAAGCTCGAAAGCGTCCCGAATAAAGCGGGATATATTAAACAGTTGATACGAGCCGATATTGAGGCTCATAAAAACGGTTAAGCGTTAGCCCGTTTCCTTTGCAGAGGGAGCGGGCTTTATTTTATCTAATAAAACGGAGTGATTTTATTATGAGGCACTATAAACACCTTTCTTTTACGGATAGACTTAAAATTGAGGCTTGGCAGAGAGTCGGAACGAAACCGCAGGTAATGGCGGAGGAGCTCGGCGTACACATAAGCACTATATACAGAGAATTAAAGAGAGGCGTTTACGAGCGGCTCAATAGCGACCTTACAACGGAGGAACGGTACAGCCCCGACATAGCGGAGCAAAAGTACCAGGAAAATTTACGGGCAAAGGGCGCTCCGTTAAAAATCGGGAACGACCACGAGTACGCAACATACCTCGAGTTTAAGGTATCGGCGGAAAAATACGCGCCTGGTGCTATCCTCGGAGAGATAAAGCGCAAGGGCTTAAAGTTTAACACGACTATATCAAAGACGACTTTTTATAGATATATTGAGGACGGCGTTTTTCTTACTATAACAAATAAGGACTTGCCCGTAAAAAGAAACAAGGATAAGCAGAAATACGACCGAGTACAGCCGAGCAGGGCTCCGAAAGGTAAGAGCATAGAAAAGCGCCCCGAGGAAATAGAGAGCCGCCAGGCTTTCGGGCATTGGGAAATGGATTGCGTAGAGGGAAAGAAAAAGACAAAGAAAACATTACTTGTATTGACGGAAAGAAAAACGCGCCGAGAAATTATTAGGCTTATGAAAGATAAAACCGCCGAGAGCGTTGTAAAAGCTCTTGACGGTATCGAGGCAGAAATGGGAGCGGAATTATTCGCCCGCGTTTTCCTCACTATAACGGTTGACAACGGCTCCGAGTTTTCCGACTACGAGGGTATCGAGCGTAGCTCTCTCGGAGAGGGACAGCGGACGACAGTATATTTTTGCCACCCGTACAGCTCATACGAGCGGGGCTCAAATGAAAATCAAAATAAAATGGTACGCCGCCACTATCCGAAAGGCTACGACTTTACATCCGTTACAGCGGCAGAGATACGCCGCCTTGAAAAATGGATAAACAATTACCCGCGGGAAATATTCGACTATTACAGCTCCGCAGACCTATACGAGGCTTGCTTAAACAGCATTTTAGCGGCGTAATTATGACAAAATTAAAAATTTTTGCACTTTTTCGCATTTACCCCTTGACTTTTCATAATTTTTTTACACTTTTTTTGCTTGTTGCTGTTTAGCAGTGTTTTGATTGCCCGCAAGGTATGTCAGGCAGTATACTTTCTTGGCTTTTGCGTACAGCAGTTCCCTTGCACAGGCGTTAAGCGTAGCGCCCGTTGTTTTTATATCGTCTATAAGCAAAACATTTTCGGATTTAATTATTTTTTTAACATAATATTTACCGCAAACATTGCTAAATCTCTGTTTATATGAGCTTGTGTGCTGTGTCGGCTTAAAATTATTACATCCAATTACATTCCTTTTAAGCGGTATTCCCGTAATACCGGAAATTTCCTTTGCCAAAGTGCCGGCGTGGTCATAACCCGATAAAATGCGTCCTAAAAACGACTGCGGTACCGACAAAAGATAATCGAAATGAATATCGCCGAATTTTTCGTTTAAGGTTTTTGCCATTTCATTTGCTATATATTTACAATAATATGATTTTTTGCCGAGTTTATACCTATACATTATATTCTTTGCGGTATCTTCATTATAGTAGGCGCAGGCAATACCCTCAAAATAGAAAATGTGTCTTTCGCAGTCGCAGTTCGGCTTTTCAATACCGCACCTTACACAAGCTTTATCCTTATTTATCGGATTTAACTTTTGCTCGCAGTCTTTACAAATTCCCCTATTATACTCGGTAACTTTACCGCAGGAACGGCAGACACTCGGAAAAAAGAAAGAAAAAATTCTTAATAAACCGTCAGTTATTTTCATAAATGCACTCTTTAAGCATAGTATATCGAAGTGTTTTTTTATCGTTTTTTGCCATAGCGTTAAAAACTCCCTCGCTCCCTACAACAACAAGCATTTTTTTGGCTCTTGTAATAGCGGTGTAAAGAAGATTTCTGTACTTTAATTTTTCGGGGATATTAAACATCGGAATTATTACGCAGTCAAACTCGCTTCCCTGACTCTTATGCACGGTAATGGCATAGCCAAGTTCAAGCTCGCTCATATCCTCCATAAAGTAGGTTGCGACCTTATCATCAAACCTGACCTTAACCGTTCCGCCCCGTATATCAATTTCCGATATAAAACCGACATCGCCGTTAAAAACACCCGTTCCGCTTTCGCCCGAATCGTTTTCCCACATAATATCGTAGTTATTCTTTATCTGCATAACCTTATCGTTTTTGCGAAAAGCCACGCCTTTATTATGTATTTCGGGTGAATTTTCGGTATGCGGATTTAACACCGACTGCAAAATATTATTAAGGTTAGTTACACCCGTTTCGTACATTTTTGAAGGGCAGATAACCTGAATATCCGACATAGGATTAAATGAATATTTATCGGGAAGCCGTTTTTCGCAAAGCTCGGTTATGATTTGAGCTACCTCAAATCCGTCATTTTTATGAATAAAGAAAAAGTCCTTGCTTTTATTTGAAAAATCTATCGGCTTTTCTTCGATTATTGCATGGGCGGTATTGACAATGGCGCTTGTTCTCGCCTGCCTGAAAACCTTATTAAGCGCTACAAACGGGAAGGCACCGCTTTCGATAATATCGTTTAAGACATTACCTGCCGAAACACTCGGAAGCTGTTTAACATCACCCACAAGAACAAGCCGTGCCGTAGGGCGCATAGCCCTTAAAAGACTGTCAAAAAGCAAGGTGTCTACCATAGATGCCTCGTCAACTATAACAACATCGCTATCGAGCGGATTGCGTTCGTTTTTAGCAAAGGTCGGCTTGTCGCTTTCGTCCCACTCGACCTCTAAAAGACGGTGGAGAGTTTTTGCTTCCCTTTTACAAAGCTCGGTCATTCTTTTAGCCGCTCTGCCCGTAGGCGCCGCTAATGTAATATCAAGCTTTCGCATTTCAAAAAGACCGATAATTGCATTAAGGGTTGTAGTTTTTCCCGTTCCGGGACCGCCCGTAAGTACAAAAACACCGTTTTCCAATGCGTCTTTTACGGCTTTGCGCTGGGTCTTTTCAAATTTTATTGCGTTCTTGTTTTCTATATAATCTATTTCCAAATCCTCTACGGGATTCAGCTTTTCGGCATTACTTTGCAGAGCTGAAAGACGGGCGGCGATATGCTCCTCGGCATAAATATAATCGGGTATGGCAAGATACTCGGTATCGCCTGCCCTCTTTGATACTATCCGCAAATTTTCGACCATTTTATCAATAATCGACTCTATTCTTTCGTAATCGCTTTGGAGAAGTTTTACGGCAACGGGACATATCTTTTCTTTTGGCAGACAGGTATGTCCGTTTAATAAATTCCGTCTTAAAATGTACTCAATACCCGTGGCAAGACGCATCTCATTATCAGCGCTTATTCCTTGGTCAGATGCTATTCTTTCGGCTTTTTCAAATGAAAAACCTATATCGTCATCGCAAAGCGCATAGGGGTTATTCTTTATTATTTCGCAAGAATCCGTGCCGAACTTTCTGAATATCTTAACGCAGGTTTCGGGCGTAATTTCATAAGGCGAAAGCAAAAGCATAATATCCCTTACACCGTACTGTTTATTATATTCTTCGGAAATTGCCGTTGCTTTTTCAATGCTTATCCCACGGATAAGCGCAAGCTCTTCGGGGTTTTCGGCTATAATTTGGAGTGATTTATCGCCAAAGCGCTCTACTATTCTTTCAGCCGTTGCAGGGCCTACGCCTCTTATAATACCCGACGACAAATAACGCAAAATAGCCCCTACTGTTTTGGGGGCTTTTCTTTCAAACGAGCTTACCGAAAACTGCTCACCGTAGGTCGGGTGGACTATATATTTCCCGACAAACGAAGCCGTTTCGCCCTCGGACAAAAAGGGCATAATTCCTACGGCGGTTACACGGGAACTGCCGACTCTGACGCTTGCAACCGTATAACCGTTTTGCTCGTTTTTATATGTAATTTTCTCGATTAAACCTTCAATTTCTTTTTCTTCCATACTTCTCCGATTCTAAAAAACAGAATTTATTACATTGGGTAAAAATTCATTAGGAACTAAAACTATCTCGGTGTCGGCAGTGAGTCTTCTGCATTCTTCGTATGTACCGTCAGAAAGGTTATCGGTAACGGCAATTATCCTTTTTGAAAATCTGTTACCAAACCACCTGAACTGAAACATCGCATACTTAATTTGTTCGACAGCCGTTTTTTCGTCAAGTAAAATAACGGTTGCTATGTTGTCGTTATCAAGCTTATAAAGTGTAGATAATTTAAGCGAATAGATAAATTCGGTAAGTCCCAAAGCCGACAGCATAAAAACCATTATAAATAATATTGCTTTAATCATAAATACCACCCTGCTACAATATATGCAGTAAGGTGGTAAGTGTTTATTATTTATTTGATACGGTTACGGATTTAGAATATGTGCCGACAGCCCAAAACGAATCATATTTATTTGATTTAACCGTTCCGTTGATGTTATAAGTTCCGACAGATTTTCCGCTTAAATCGTAGTCGATATATAAATCATTGGCAGTAATATTTCTTATAATTGCCTTAGGCCCGCAAATTCTTACACCTTTGACGGTTTCGGCTTTGGCAGTAAGACCGCCTCCGATACCTGAAAAAGCACTCTTTGTAACATCGAAAACCTTTTCGGCATAACCGCTCACATTCAATCTTACGGTAAATACCGAATCTTCTTCGCTTGTTCCGAAAATGCGGACATTATCGACCAAATCGGCTGTAAGTTCAAATACCGCTTTTGTTCTATCGGTCGAAACCGTGGAAAAATCAATGGCTTTAAGGTCGATTTTTTGCATATTGTCAATAACATCGGCAGGACCTATGATAGTCGCCTTTGTTTTATCAAGCGAATATTCAATATCGTCCTTTGTCATACCGGTCGGAATGTTATTAAACTTAACATTTACATCAAGAGTTTTCTTTTTCGAAATTGCCTGAGTAAGCTTAGTTGTTGTGAAGTCAAGTGTAAATTCGGGTGTTTCAACCTTTTTGCCGTCATTATCAAGTATCTCGCCCGACGGCTTATAGCGGTAAATTATTTCGCCGTTATCGTCATAAAGCACTATATCGGCATCAAAGGTTTTTGTAGCCGAAAGCACGGTATTGTCAAGCTCAACAAGAGCAACAACCGAAGAAATCTTTTCGATAGATGCAAGCGGACCCGTAATTTTAAGTTTTCTTTGATTTATATCGGTTATCTGCGGTGTTTCGGCAATCAAATCGTCCAAAGCGCTTACGCCCGTAATCTTCGGCTCGACATCAAATTCCTGCGTAGTTATGCGGTCAACCTTTACCGTAACATAGGACGGCTCAACCGAAACAAACTCATATCCCGTTTTTTGCGTAGCACGCTCGGGAACGATTTTAAGAACACAGTTATCGCTCGGCTCACTTACAGTCGATACATCGGCTTTAAGAATAAAATCTTCCTTTTGTACCGTACTTACGATATGGGTAGGACCTTTTATGGTAACGGTAAACTTAAATCCCGAAACATCGGAGGTAATGCTTAATCCGTTTTTCTCGGCAACGGTATCTTTAAGAGTAATATTTGCCGAAACATCGGTTATGGGGCGTTCCCAAGTGGGATTTCTTACAATAGCCGTAACAAACCATATAACAAGTGATGTAATAATGGAAATGGCTATTAAAAACTTTTTATTGTAAACGAGGTCTTTAAGAGTCAGCTTCTTCATTATCTTTCGAAACCTCGCTTTCCTTTGACTTTTCGCTATTCTTTTGAATCGGTATAATCGACTTTATAGCCGAAACAATTTTATTATCCTGCTCGCTTATCTCGGAATCTATAAGCAATTCAATAAGCGTATGGGTAGCCGAAACGCCGTCATAACCACGGGAAATTTCACCGTTTACAACTATTGAAATGTTGCCCGTTTCTTCACTTACAACAAGCACAACAGCATCGGAGTTTTCGGTCATACCGATAGCCGCCCTATGCCTTGTTCCGAGGTCCGAAGCAATATTATTGTTTTGGGTAAGCGGTAAAATACAACCGGCGGCGTGAATTCTTCCGTCCCTTATGATTACGGCACCGTCGTGAAGAGGTGTATTCGGAAAAAATATATTCGTTATCATCGAAACCGATGCAGCAGCATCAATAAGCGTTCCGGTGTTTATTATTTCGCCGAGCTGTGTCTTTCTCTCAAAAACAATCAAAGCACCGGTTTTTGATTCCTGCATAATTCTTGCGGCTTTACCTACCGATTCTATGCATTTTAATTCCTGCTCGTTAGCTTCGCCAAGAGTTTTGGCACGGCTTAATTTTGTCTGCCCCACTCTTTCGAGAATACGGCGGATTTCCGGCTGAAAGATTATCGCAAAAACAATAATTGCCGAATTAAATACAACCGACAAAACCCACTGCAAAACATAAAGCTTCCACCAATTTGCAAGACCGTAAACAACAAGCAAAACGGCAATGCCCTTTACAAGCTGTCCTGCCCTTGTTTCACGCAAAAAGACAAAAGCTTTATAAAGAAGATATGCCACAACGATTATATCAATTATATCGAAAATTCTTATGTTTGAAATCGCATATATTATTTTGTTCCAAAAGGCGGTAATTTCGCCCGATACGGCGTTAAAAAATGCGCTCAATTTTTCTCAATCCTTTGCGAAATAATATATTATATAAACTTATTATAATCATAATAGCACATTTTTTTACGCTCTTCAACCTATTTTTGTTATATTTTGTTATATTTTCCCTATAACTTTCGATAAATATTCTATTTCCTGTTCGGTAGAAAAAACCGATGTGGATATTCTGACCGCCCCTGTATTTTCGGTTTTTGTTTTTTTATGGGCAAGAGCCGAGCAGTGAAATCCGGCCCTTACGGCAATACCGTTTTTATTTAGATATTCGCCGACTTCTTCGGAATTTTTGCCCGAAATATTAAAGCTTAAAACGGGTGCAAAACTACCGGTTTCGGGCATAGGTGTATATAAAATGACCTTCTTGTTTTTTTCTAATTTTTGATATAATTTCTTAATGAGATAAAGCTCTTTTTTATAAATTTTTTCCCGCCCCGATTTATTGACAAAATCAATCCCTGCGCCAATCCCCAAAATATTAGGTAGCGATACCGTTCCGCTTTCAAAGCCCTCGGGCATATCCACGCCTTGAACAAGATTTAAGGACTCTATTCCGTTACCGCCCTCGATAAGCGTTTTTTCTATACCTTTCCTTGCTATCAAAACACCGGTAGACATAGGTGAATAAAGCCCTTTATGCGGTGCCAAGCAAAGATAATCAATGTTAAATTCTTCCATATTTATCGGTATTATTCCGCCGCCCTGCGCACCGTCTACGGCAAACGGTACATTCATTTTTTTACATATTTCGCCTATTCTTTTGAGCGGTAAAATTTTTCCGTAAACATTAGACGCCGAGGTGCATACAACAAGCTTTGTATCGGGAGTGATTTTACTTTCAAAGCTTTTTACCGTTTCTTCGTCGTCATAAAAAGAAACGGTTGCAACCGAATAGTTATCGGTAATACTGTTTACGGGTCTTGCCACTGCATTATGTTCCAAATCCGATATTACTATATGCTCATTTTTGTTTACAACACCCTTAATAACATAATTAAGAGCGGTAGTACAGTTAGCACAAAAAGCGACTGCCGACGGGTCAAAAGCACCGAAAAACTCGGCAATTTTCTTCCTTATCCCGTACACTGCCATTGATGCCGAAACCGACAAATTGTGTCCGCCACGCCCCGGGTTTGCCGAAAGGTTATTAAGCGCAAAATTCACGGCATTTATTACGCTTTTTGGCTTTTTGCCGCTTGTTGCGGCATTATCTAAATAAATCAAAATATCACCCTTAAAAAAGCTGTTCCAAAAGAATTTGAAACAGCTTTGTTTTTATAATGTTTTTAACATTTTAACTCCCGATTTTTTTAATATCTCCTGTGCTTTTAACAAATCGCCTTCAAAAACAATCGCATAACCGCAACCCGTTTTATATTCCGAAGCTTTGCGTTCTATCCTCGCTTTATACCCTTCCCTTTTCAATATATCTCTGCCCTTTATCGCATAGGTAATGCTACCCGTGATTATTTTGTGTTCCATTGCCCGTCAACTCCTAATAGGCATCAAATGTGCCTATATCATATTATGCCGGTAAACTGTATTTGACAAAGGGATGTCCTAAATTTTTTTGGCTTCGTTTTTATAGTACGCAACTATTACAATTACGGCAACGGGAACTGTTATAACGCCTATAAGTCCGCCGAATTTAAGACCGACAAATATAAGAAGAAGCGTAAACAAAGGGTTTATATCAAACTTTTTACCGATAATATGCGGTTCGAGAAATGCCCTCACGACAGTGATAATAAGATAACTTATCAAAAACGCAGAGCCTAAAAAAACATTACGGCTTAAAAACTCGGCTATCGCCCAAGGAATAAGCACCGTACCAACACCTAAAATCGGAAGAATATCCACAAACGCAACAAGAAACGCCAAAAATACGGGAAACTGTATTCTTAAAATTAAAAATACCGCCGAAAGCTCTGAAAAGGTCAAAAAGAAAAGCAAAACATAGCCCGAAAGCAATTTTTTAACCGCCTGATAACCGACGGCTGTAATTTCGGTTATTTTGGTATAACGCTTATTTCCGATTAGATTTTTTACAGTTTCTTTAAGTTTTGTATAGTCTTTTGCGATGTATATCGACGAAGCAATTACAACAAAGGCGTCAAGCAAAATTTTCGATATGCTTACTGCAAAACCGGCGATACTTTTAGAAATTTTTGAAACCGTATCGGTTATTATTTTTTGCGCCGATGTATTTATATCTTTTTTTGTTATTCCGAGTTTTTTACCTTTCATGGCAAAATCCGAAATCATTTTGATAAGTCTTTCGCCCGTATCCGAAAGGAAATTTGCTATACCCTGTTTATTTGAATAAATGAATATTATAAGACTCGTTATCAAAACCGCCAAAACAATGTAGATAAATATAACTGTAAAGACCGAAAACAAACTTACATTTTCTCTTAACCTTTTTTCGCATATTTTTCTTGAAGCAACCGCAATTATACCGCCTATTATAAAAGGGCAAAGATAGTTTATCGCTACCCTTAACAAAAAATAAATAAGCACAAAGACGAATGAATAATACAAAAAATCAATAACAAATTTTTGCTTTTTATTTTGTTCCATAACTGTTTCTTTCCTTTATATGTTTTTATTTATAATATTACCGTAAAAGCGGTTGACATTTAGAAAAAAGTGTATTATAATTATGCACAGTGTTTATCGGAGGTGGACAGTTTATAATGAAAACTGAAAACTTTTTGCTTGTAAGTTCAAAGGTACTTCCGCCGGTTTTTGAGGGCGTTGTAAATGCAAAAGACTTATTGTCTGACGGCAGTGCAAAGAATGTTTCCGAAGCCGTAAAAAAAGTCGGCATTTCAAGAAGTGCGTTTTATAAATACCGTGATTTTGTGTTTAAGTCCGACTCGGTCAATAAGAAAAACATCACTTTAAGCGCTTCCCTTTTTGACAAAGCCGGTGTTTTCTCAAATATGTCCAAAATTCTTTCCGAAAACGGTGCCAATATCGTAACGGTAAATCAGGGCGCTCCTACGGGAGGTCTTGCCCATGTTACGCTTACGGTTTGCACCGACAGTTGTAAAATAACACTTGACGAGCTTATAGAACAGCTTAAAAATGCCGACGGAATACTGTCGGTAAAAACAATTTAGTGAGGAGTAAACATGGTAAATGTTGCTATAATGGGACACGGAACCGTCGGCTCCGGTGTTGCCGAAATTTTAATTAACAACAATCGTCATATTGCAAACGGAATAAAATCCGATATAAATGTTAAATACATTTTGGATTTAAGAAAATTCGATAATCTTCCCTATTCCGATAAATTTATTGACAGCTTCGATACTATTATTGACGATAATGATGTAAATATTGTCGTTGAAACGATGGGCGGATTAAAACCCGCTTATGATTTTGTCAAAAGATGTCTTTTAGCAGGAAAAAGCGTTGTAACCTCAAATAAAGAGCTTGTTGCCGAAAAGGGCGCCGAGCTTATCAAAATTGCAACCGAAAATAATGTAAATTTCTTGTTTGAAGCAAGTGTCGGCGGCGGTATTCCGATTATAAGACCGATGTTTGAATGTCTTGCCGCCAACAAGATAAGCGAAGTTAAAGGTATTCTTAACGGAACAACTAACTACATTCTTAATAAAATGATAATGGAGAATATGGATTTCTCGGTTGCCCTTAAACTTGCGCAGGACAAGGGGTATGCCGAAAAAGACCCGACTGCCGATATTGAGGGGCACGATGCCTGCCGTAAAATTTGTATTTTGGCGGCTATCGCTTTCGGAAAACATATTTATCCAAATGAGGTTAAGACCGAAGGCATTACCGGTATCACGCTTGACGATATTGAGTATGCAAGTAATTTCGGATATGTAATTAAGCTAATCGGAAAAGCCAAAAAATCGGATAACGGCACCGTTTCGGTTTCGGTCAGACCTACGCTTGTCGAAAGAGAGCATCTTCTTTCAAATGTTAACGGCGTATTTAATGCCGTTTCGGTTGTAGGCGATGCGGTAGGCGAAGTTATTTTCTACGGACAAGGCGCAGGAAAAATGGCAACCGCAAGCGCCGTTGTCGCCGATGTTATGGACTGTGCGAAGCATTTAAGCAAAAGAAAAAATCTTTCGTGGGAAGACACCGACAGTTCGTATGTCCGTGATACAGACGAAAAAACAAAGCTTTATGTTTTACTTAAAACCGACTCTTTTGACAGTACATTAAAGTGCGTTAAGGAACTTTTCGGCGATATAGCGGTTATTAAGAACGATAAATCGGGCGAAATTGCATTTATTACCGAAAACGAGCTTGAAAGCACACTTAATGAAAAAATCGCAAAAATAGAATGTAAATCCAAAAAGGTTTTACACACTCTTTAATTCTTCGGAGGTATAAGAATGTCCTTAATAGTTAAAAAGTTCGGCGGCTCTTCGGTAGCCAATGCCGAGCGTGTATTCAATGTTGCCGACATAATAGTAGAAGATTATAAAAAAGGCAACGATGTCATTGTTGTTGTTTCAGCCCAAGGCGATACAACCGATGACCTAATCGAAAAAGCAAAGGAAATCAACCCCGATAATCCGTCTAAAAGAGAGATGGATATGCTTTTAACGGCGGGTGAACAAATTTCGATTTCCCTGCTTGCCATGGCAATAGAAAAACTCGGTTACCCCGTTATTTCGCTTCTCGGGTGGCAGGCAGGCTTTAATACCGACTCTAACCACGGTATTGCAAGAATAAAAAATGTCAACACCGAGCGAATGAAATTTGAAATAGACAAAAAACGGATTATTATCGTAGCCGGTTTTCAAGGTATAAATAAGTATGACGATTTGACAACACTCGGGCGTGGGGGCTCCGATACAAGCGCCGTTGCAATAGCCGCCGCAATGAAGGCAGACCGCTGTCAGATTTATACCGATGTTGACGGTGTTTACACCACCGACCCGAGAAAGGTTAATGGCGCAAGAAAGCTTGACGAAATTACTTATGACGAAATGCTTGAACTTGCGACTCTCGGCGCTCAGGTGCTTAATAACCGCTCGGTCGAGCTTGCTAAAAAGCATAATGTTGAACTTGAAGTATTATCGAGTCTTGAAAGAAAGTCCGGTACAATAGTTAAGGAGAAGGTAAAAATGGAAAAGACACTTATAAGAGGAGTAGCAAAGGACACAGATGTTTCGGTTATTTCGGTAATCGGGCTTAAAGATAATCCGGGAACGGCATTTAAGCTGTTTAATTCTCTTGCCCAAAAGAAAATTGAGGTTGATATGATTTTACAGTCGGTCGGCCGTGACGGAACAAAGGACATCTCATTCTCGGTTAAACGCTCGGCAGGAAAAGAAGCGGTAGAAGCGCTTAAAGAAATAAAGGATAATTTTGAATTTGCCGAAATTAAATGCGTTGACAATGTTGCCAAAATTTCGACCGTAGGCGCAGGTATGGAAAGCCACCCCGGCGTAGCCGCCAAGATGTTTGAGGCACTTTACGATTCAAATATCAACATTCAAATGATTTCAACAAGCGAAATCAAAATTTCGGTTATAATAGAAGAAAAATACGCAGATAAGGCACTTAATGTCGTCCATGACGCATTTTTTTAAGTGATAATAAAGCACAAAGCGCCCGGCTTAAAGCCGAGCGCGTTTCATTTTTAGTTTTTGATTATCTCTGTACTCTGCCACTGCCGTTGCCTGCGGCTAATTTTTCTACTTCGCTTACGGTAACACGGTTAAAGTCGCCCTCAATTGAATGTTTAAGTGCCGAGGCGGCTACTGCAAACTCTATTGCGTCTTTGCTTGACTTTCCGCTTAAAAGCGAATAAATAAGACCTGCGCCGAAGCTATCTCCACCGCCTACACGGTCAACAATGTGCAGGTGATATTCTTTTGAGAAATTATAATCAGTGCCGTCATAAAGCATTGCTGCCCAGTCGTTATCGTTTGCACTAATCGAAGAGCGAAGTGTAATGGCAACCTTTTCAAAACCGAATTTATCGGCGAGTTGCTTTGCAACAGACTTATATCCCTCTTTATTGAGTTTACCGCCGTTAATGTCGGTGTTCTCGGCTTCAATACCGAAAACATCTTTTGCATCTTCCTCGTTAGAGATACATACATCAACATATTTGCAAAGCTCGGTCATAGCTTTATTTGCCTGCTCTCTTGTCCAAAGTTTTCCTCTGTAATTTAAGTCGCAGGAAATTTTTACATTATGCTCTTTTGCTTTTATGCACGCTTCTTTGCAGATTTCAACCATATCTCCGCCAAGCGCCGGAGTAATTCCCGTAAAGTGGAACCAATCGGCATTTTCAAAAATTTTATCCCAGCAGAAATCGTCTTTACTTGCGGTTTGGATTGAGGAATGGGCTCTGTCATAGATACAAACACTGCCTCTTTGTGATGCACCCTTTTCAAGATAATAAATACCTACTCGCTCACCGCCACGGGCAATGAAGTCGGTATCAACACCAAAATATCTTAAAGAGTTTACTGCGGCTTGACCTATTGCGTGTGTCGGGAGTTTTGTTACATATCTTGACTCCATTCCGAAATTTGCAAGAGATACGGCAACATTTGCTTCTCCTCCGCCAAAAGTAGCCTGCATTTGGTCATCTTGAAAAAACCTATAATAGCCGTTTGGGGCTAAACGCAACATTATTTCTCCGAAAGTTACTACCTTACTCATTATTTGTTTTCCTCCATTTTTTCGAGTGCTTCTTTTACAAAGAAACTCCCGCCGATAGCGGCGATTTTATCAAACTCTAAAAATTCGTCAATATTGCTTCTGTCTACACCGCCCGTAGGTATAAACTTAACCTGCGGAAACGGGGCTGAAAGTGCTTTAAGTGCTTTAAGACCGCCATAGACATTGGCAGGGAAAAATTTAAGCGTAGTAAGTCCGAGTTCAAGTGCCTGCATAATCTCGGTAGGAGTTACGCAACCAGGGTAATAAGGCACATTTCTTTCCTTACAAAGTTTTGCAACCTCTACCGAAAGACCGGGCGACACGATAAATTCACAACCCAAATCAAGCGCTTGTTTGCACTGCTCGGCGTTGATTACCGTTCCTGCACCTATTGACATTTCGGGGTAATTCTTTATTGCATACTCGATTGCCTCTTTGGCGCAAGCAGTACGGAATGTTATTTCAGCACAGTTAATGCCATTGTTTTTAAGAGCAGTTAAAATCTTATCCGTTTCGGACAGTTCTTTAATTACTACAACAGGGATAAATTTTTCCATTTTCAAAACCTCTTTTAATGTATTCTTATATTAAACATTAGAAACAATAATTTCTGATTTGCCTTTAAGCTTAACCTCAAAATCAGCAGGAACAAAGACACTGCTTCCCTTTTTAAGATTTAGCGTTTCGCTACCGTATTCAAGTTCACACTCACCGTCTAAAACGAGGATAGACAGGAAACTTTCCTTTTCTTTAAGGGGTGTTTCGCCGTTTAATTTTATAAGATTTGCCGTAAAAAACTTACAGGACGCAAGTTCTCTTTTTGTGCCGTAGCTTGTCTTTGCCTCGGTAAAATTACCGTTATCAAGTTTACTTACGGTCTTTTTAATTACCTCGCTTGCCTGCTTTTTATGAAGCGGTCTCGGTTTTCCGTCGGCACCAAGGCGCCCGTAATCGGAAACTCTGTATGTAGTGTTTGAGTTTTGCTGAATTTCGGCTATCAGTATGCCCTCGCCTATTGCGTGGAGCGTACCGGCGGAAATGAAGAAAACATCGCCCTTTTTTACGGGTACAAAATTACAAATATCGGTTATTTTATCGCTGTTTATCTTTTCGTTTAGTTCCTCTTGGCTTACATCTTTATTAAGTCCGTAAACAAGCTTTGCATCCTTTTCACAGTCAACGATATACCACATTTCAGTTTTACCGAATTCACCCTCGTTTTTAAGGGCATATTCGTCATCGGGATGCACCTGAACGGAAAGTTTGTCTTTGGCATCTATAAGCTTAATAAGAAGTGGAAAATACGGAAAAGCATTGGCTTTTTCACCTAAACAGGCATTACCGAAAATCTCAATGGCTTCATTTAATGTTTTTCCTTTAAGCTCGCCGTTTAACACGGTGGATTTTCCGTCTTTATGGCAGGAAAACACCCATGCCTCGGCAATTTTTTCCTTATCGCTTTCAAAGCCGTATTCTTCTCTTAATCTATTACCGCCCCAAAGATAATCTTTAAGCGGTGCTTCCAATAACAGCGGATACATAATCTTGCTTCCTTTTAGAAATTTATTTTGTTCCGGTCATATCCCTATCGACCGTTATAACACATTCAAAGGTTTTATTCTTTTCTTTTGCCTTTTTAGAAATCATTTCTCTTATTTCTTCGTCGGTTAAACGCATATCGGCAGGCAAAACAACATCAAAAATAAGATTTGTTCTCTCCTTTGCCGACGGTGTCATACGAAAATCGTGGATAGTAAGCCGATTATCAATACTTTTGACAATTTCTATTACCGTTTCTTTTGTTGCGTTTACCTCATCATTATTTATATCAATGGGGTCCATATGAATAACAAGCGCAACACCGGTACGCTCGCAAACAACCTTTTCGCAAAGGTCTATTCTTTCGTGGCACTCGACAATATTTATATCCTGCGGAACTTCAATATGCAATGACGCAAAGCACCTGCCGGGGCCGTAATCGTGGACTATAAGGTCGTGAATACCCAAAAAGCCCTCAAACGACATTACTATTCTTTCAATTTCGTCGATAAGTTCTTTATCGGGGGCTTTACCCAAAATGCTTGTAAGTGTTTCTCTTGCCGAAGAAATGCCCGCCCAAAGAATAAAGAGCGCAACGAAAAGCGCCATAACGGCATCAAGATTGAACGGAACATTTACAAAATGCGAAATGACGGCAACAACCAAAATAACCGTTGTTGTAAGCGCATCGTTTACACTGTCTTTGGCGGTTGCGGTAAGAGCATCGGAGTTTATTGCTTTTCCGAGTTTTTTATTAAACATATACATCCAAAGCTTTATAAACGCCGAAACACCTAAAACAACAAGAGCTACAATACTGTATGTCGGCGCTTTTTCACCGTTTATTAGTGCCTTAACAGAGCTTGTACCAAGCTCAAACCCGACAATAAGTATAAGTACCGAAACGATAAATGCCGACATATATTCCATTCTTCCGTGTCCGAAGGGGTGGTCCTTGTCGGCGGGCTTATTTGAAAGCTTAAAGCCAATCATTGTTATTACCGAAGAGCCCATATCCGAAAGGTTATTAAGTCCGTCGGCAACTATCGACATACTTTTTGCAATAAGTCCTACCGCAATTTTTATACTGCATAAGATAATGTTGCAGACAATACCGACTATACCGCCTAATGTTCCGTAGTTTTCCCTTACCTTGACATTATCGGTTTCTTTATAATTTTTAACAAACAGTTTAAGTAGAATATCGGTCATATTTTCACCCTAAATCAAAACTTTGAGCCCTTTGCACCTTTACTGCCAAATGAAACGCCCGAAAGGATATTTGTATCAATCGTAAAGGTAAGATTTTCTCTGTTTCTTTGTCTTTTGAAAGCGATTTCGACAAGTTCGTCGAGCATATCGGTATATTTAAGTCCGCTTGCTTCCCAAAGATAAAAAGCGAGCGAGCCGGGGATTGTATTTATCTCGTTTGCATAGACCTTGCCGTTATCGCTTGTGTCCATAAGATAATCTATTCTTACAACGCCCGAGCAACCGAGTGCCTTAAATATCTTACACGAAATATCTTTGATTTCGTTTGATTTTTCTTCTGATATATCGGCAGGGATTTTTCTGCCGAGCGAAGCCATACCCTTACTCGGTCCCTCCTGCTTTGAGCCCTTTGCACCGCCTAAATACTTATCCTCATACGAAAGTATTTCGTCGTGCATAAACGGTTCCTCGCAAACCGATGCTTTACATTCGTCGGCATCGCCCAAAACCGAGCAGTTTATTTCCCTAAGTCCTGTTATTGCCTTTTCGGCAAGTATTTTATCGGCAAAGGATACCGCCAAGTCGATGGCATTTATAAGCTCGTCTTCACTGTTTACCTTTGTTATACCTACACTTGAACCCAAATTTACGGGCTTAATAATGAGCGGATATCCGATTTTTTTACCGATTTCATTCTTTATGCTTTCTTTATCCAAAAGGTACTCACGGCTTCTGAATGTAAAGCACGGAAGTGTAGGCAAACCAGCATTTATAAGAACATCCTTGAACACCGATTTATCCATACCTACGGAAGCGGAAATAATATCACAGCTTATATAGGGAAGACCTAAAAACTCAAAGTAACCTGCCATAGTTCCGTCCTCGCAGTTAGTTCCGTGGACAATCGGAAAAGCAAGGTCGATACGGACATCCTTTTTCTTATTAAACAAACCGCCGTCGAGATAATGCAAACAGACACCGTTTTCGGTTTTAATAAATGTTACGGCACTTACGCTCTCCATAAGTTTTTGTAAATCACGGTAATTTTCGATAGTAAAAAGGCTTTCGCCCGTAAACATTGTTCCGTTTTTATTTACATAAACGGGTACAATATCGTATTTACTGCGGTTTATACTGTTCATTGCCTGAACAGCCGAAATAATCGAAACCTCATGCTCTACCGAGCGGCAGCCGAAAAATACGGCGATAGTTGTTTTCATAAAATAAGACCTCTTTTTAATTCAGATAATTATCGGGCAGGTCGTTTTCAAGCAAAACGACCGTTTGTTTATCCGCCATAGGTGTATAAACCGCCATAGCTTCCTTAAACGAAGAAACAACATAAACATTGTTTTTATCAAAATCGGTTGAAGATATAGCATCATTCATTGGCTTTGAACGGTTTTTACCGACAAGAATTATTATATCACAGTATTTCGTCGCTTCAAGTCCCAATGCGTAATTTGATTCATATTCTTTTTCGCCGAGTTCAATAAGCCCCGGTGTTACGATAACCTTTTTCATATTTTGGAAGGTGCCGAGCGTTCTTACTGCTTCAAGACAGCCGACGGGGTTTGAATTATATGCATCGTCTATCATAAGCGACCCGTTTATATAGGGTTTAAGTTCGAGTCTATGCTCGGTAGGTTTAAGCGATGAAACCGCAACCTTAATATCGTTTTCGCTTACGCCGAGCTTGAAGGCAAGCGTCGATGCCGCCAAAATATCATAAATGCTGTGAAGTCCCAAAAGTTTAGTTGAAACCGTAATAACTTTATTTTCAAGCACTAAATCAAAATTAGAGCCGAATGCATTTCTTTTGATGTTTTTAACCCTGTAATTACCGTCTGCGCCGAAAAGAACAAGCGAATTGTCGTTCTTATCATACCTGTTTAGTATTTCTTCACATTCGCCGTTTATATAGGTTGTTCCGCCGTTTTTCTTAATCTCGTTTGCAAGTTCAAATTTTGTATTAAATACATTATCAATGTTACCGAATGTATCAAGGTGCTGAGCGCCGACCGAGGTGATAATACCGAAAGTCGGGTGAGCAATATCGCATATTTCTTTTATATCGCCCTTTTTCTTTGCTCCCATTTCACAAATAAATATTTGTGTATTTGGTTTTATGTTTTCTCTGACCGTCCTTACAACTCCCATAGGAGTATTAAAGCTTTGGGGAGTACAAACGGTATTATATTTTTCGCTTAAAATCCTATTTAATATGAACTTGGTTGTTGTTTTACCAAAACTGCCCGTAATGCCGATAACGGTTAAGTTTTCATTTGCTTTCAAAATCTTTTTTGCATCGTTTATATAATGTCTTGAAATAAGCTTTTCAAGAGGCAAAGTAATAAGTGCCGTTATGCAAAGCAAAACAGGGCTTACAAAACACAAAAGCGAATAAACAGAGAAAAGTCCTATTTTAAGCTCGTTACCGTCAAGCACCTCGAATGCAGTAACAAACAGTCCGAGCAAAACAATAAGAAAAGCAGTAAAGCGTTTAATTCTCGCCGTAAACACAAGCTTTTTTATTGATTTTTTTCTTGTTTTAAGCATTAAAAATATTCTTATTGCCAAAACAACTGCCGAAATACAAAGCATTATGAAAAACTTGTTATTCAAAAATGCAAGCGTTGTTATAAAGTACGAAAAGCACAAAAATGTAACCTCGTACATAAAACTTTCGTACACCCACTTTAAGTATCTTGACAAAAAATATGAATTTTGCTGAAACATTTGTAGCTGTCTGTACATCGAAAAAACAGCCGAAATGCCTAAAAATATTACTGAAATAAGAAAAACAACAGCAGACAAAATAAAACCTCCGTTATTTTATAAACTCTCTTAAAATTGCGTGCGCCTCATAAGGCTTTTCGCAGAACGAATAATGCCCCGTTCCCTTTATTACGCAAAGTCCCGCATCGGGGATAAGCTTTTCGATAGTTTTGGCATCATTAAGCGGTGTTGCCGTATCGTTATCGCCCCAAATAAGAAGAGACGGACATTTAATATTCGGCAAAATATCCCGTAAATCCGTATTCACAAGCGAAACGAGTGTTTGTCTTAAAACGGGCGGTGCGGCGTTATAATCAGCCGAGCCG
>JAZUFQ010000009.1:0-14808 GCA_045640745.1 Acutalibacteraceae bacterium | reverse complement strand
TTGCGGATCAATTAAGTCTCAAAGAATATATAGACCCGTTTACGGGTAGCGAGAACAAGAAAGCATAAAATAAACCCCTTTAGGGGTAGCTGAAAAACGAATGCAGTCGGCAAACCTTTTCAGCGCCCCTTGAGGGGTTTCGTCTGTAATGTGCCCTTCTAGGGCGACTCAAGCCTCCGGCTTAGCCGGAGGTCCTGACTCTTTTATTTTATAGCAAAAAAGAATTTTATAGAAATGTGCATTTACCTGAATATAATTGTATGAACTAATATGTTTTCCAAATTCCTTATGAATATTCAGACCAAAAAAGTTCTTGATGCTTTTGCGTTGGGAACTTTTTTATTTAGCCTCTACCGCGACGGAGAAGTCCCTTATGAGCATCCACACCATCAAAAAAGATTAGGTATAAGTTTACAGAATCCGTAATCATAAGAGTTCTTGACATAAATTTGAAATATTGGTATAATAACTGTAAATTTATGTTATTTTGTCAAAAATATCATATTATTCCTTGAATACAAGTTCAATTGATTTATCCGAAAAACATTGACATTTACCGCATATTTGAAAAATTGTCAATAAACGCATCTAAAAGAACAGATTAAGAACAATTTATATTTGAAAGTCGTGATTTTATGAAGGTAGTACTATTAGCGGGTGGTTTCGGCACTCGGATTTCCGAGGAATCACAATATCGTCCCAAACCTATGATAGAAATCGGTAACATGCCTATCTTATGGCATATTATGAAAGAATATTCTTATTACGGTTTTAATGAATTTGTCATATGTGCGGGATATAAACAGCATACCATAAAGGAATGGTTTGCTGATTACTTCTTACATACAAGCGACATCACTTTTGATTTTACTGACGGTGAAAACAAAATGCTTGTTCACAACAATTACGCTGAACCGTGGAAGGTTACAGTAGTTGATACCGGACTTAACACTATGACAGGCGGACGGATTAAGCGAATTCAGCAATATATCGGAAACGAACCTTTTTTAATGACTTACGGTGATGGCGTTTGCGATGTTGATATCAATAAATTAGTTGATTTTCATAAATCGCACGGTAAAAAAGCAACTTTAACCGCAGTTATTATGGAGCAACAAAAAGGTATACTTGAGGTTGGCGGAGATAATGCCGTTCGTTCTTTCAGAGAAAAAAATTCTTCTGACGGTTCACTGATAAATGCCGGATATATGGTATTGGAACCGGAAGTTTTTGATTTGTTGGACGGTGACAAGTGTGTTTTTGAGCGCGAGCCTTTACAGAAGCTTGCCGAATCCGGTCAATTGATGTCGTACACACATAAAGGTTTTTGGCAGTGTATGGATAACAAACGAGAAATGGAAACTCTTGAGAAACTGTGGAATAGCGGACAGGCTCCTTGGAAAAGTTGGGAGGATTGAGAATGAGTCCTTTGGATGTTACTTTTTTTCGGAATAAGAATGTTTTGGTAACCGGCCATACCGGTTTTAAGGGAACATGGCTTTGCAAAATATTAGCGATACTTGGTGCAAATGTTACGGGATTTTCTTTGGAACCGCCAACCGAACCTTCTTTGTTTGCCCTAACAAATATCCAAAATCAGATAAATTCTGTTATTGGTGATATACGGGATTTCGATGCCTTAAAGAAAACCTTTGATGAATGCAGTCCGGAAATTGTATTTCATTTAGCCGCACAGCCCATAGTTCGCGAAAGTTATAAAAATCCGATTTATACTTATCAAACTAATGTTATGGGTACGGTAAATTTGTTAGAGTGCATTCGTTTAGGGAGTATTAACGGACACGCACCACGCTCGGTTGTTAATATTACAACCGATAAAGTTTATTTGAACCGTGAGCGAAAAGAAGGGTATTCCGAAGATGAACCGTTGGACGGATTTGACCCGTATTCCAACAGCAAATCGTGTTCCGAGCTTGTTACACACAGCTATAAAAACAGCTTTTTTGCCGATAATGGCGTTGCCATATCTACTGCCCGTGCAGGCAATGTAATCGGCGGCGGTGATTTTGCCAAGGATCGCATTATCCCTGACTGTGTGCGTGCTATGAAAGAGAAAAAACCAATCGGTGTTCGTAATCCGTTTTCAATACGCCCTTACCAGCATGTGTTAGAACCTTTAGTGGCATATATGATGATTGCACAAAAGCAGTATGAAGATGTAAAGTATGCAGGTTATTACAATGTCGGACCTGATGATTGCGATTGCGTTACAACGGGCGAATTGGTTGATTTGTTTTGTAAGCTTTGGGGCGAATGTGCCACTTGGGAAAATCAAGCAGAAGCAAAAGCACCGCACGAAGCCACATTTCTGAAATTGGATAACAGTAAAATCAAAAAAACTTTCGGTTGGCAACCCCGTTGGCATATTAACGAATGTATGGATATGACCGTAAGGTTTGCAAAAGAGTGGATATCCGGAGGAAACCTTGACGCCGAAATGGAAAAAGAAATTAAAATATTTTTAGGAGAACCGCAATGAGTAAATGGACCAATGAATCAGAAGCAAGAGACCTAATTAAATCTATGGTAAGTGAATATTATCATGATTTTTCGGAAAGAAAAAAACCGTTTGTTGAAGGGGACCGAATAAGCTATGCTTCCCGTGTTTTTGACGAGAAAGAAATGTGTGCCTTAACAGATGCATTGTTGGATTTTTGGCTGACAGCCGGACGGTTTACAGATAGTTTTGAAAAAGATTTTGTTGAATGGATAGGCGTTAAATATGCACATTTAGTAAACAGCGGTTCCTCTGCAAATTTAATCGCCTTTATGGCTCTTACTGCTCCTGAACTTAAAGAGCGTCAGATTAAAAAAGGAGATGAAATAATAACAGTTGCTTGCGGTTTCCCGACAACCGTTTCTCCGATTATTCAGTATGGTGCTATTCCTGTTTTTGTTGATGTTACTGTTCCGCAATACAATATTGATGTTACAAAATTAGAGGCGGCTTTATCCGATAAAACTAAAGCTGTAATGATTGCTCACACACTTGGAAATCCGTTTGACCTTAGCAAAGTAAAATCGTTTTGTGACAAGCATAATCTTTGGTTAGTTGAAGATAATTGCGATGCATTAGGCAGTCAATATACCATCGACGGTGAAACACGCTATACAGGAACATGGGGAGATATAGGAACAAGTAGTTTCTATCCTCCTCATCATATGACAATGGGTGAAGGCGGCTGTGTTTATACAAATAATCCTCTTTTACACCGTTTGATTTTATCTTATCGTGATTGGGGCAGAGATTGCATTTGTCCTCCGGGAAGAGATAATTATTGCGGTCATCGTTTTGACGGAGATTTCGGTCAATTACCACACGGTTATGACCATAAATATGTATATAGCCATTTAGGATACAACTTAAAAGCTACCGATTTGCAAGCTGCCATCGGATGTGAACAACTTGTCAAATTCCCTTCTTTTATAGAAAAACGGCGCCATAATTGGCAAAGACTTTACGATGCTTTGTTGAATAGTAAAGTTACCGATAAATTAATATTGCCGAAACCTGCCGAGAACAGTCGCCCAAGTTGGTTTGGTTTTACGATTAGTGTAAAATCCGAAAGCGGATTAGAGCGCAACAAAATTACAAAATATATTGAAGATCATAATATTCAAACACGATTGCTTTTCAGCGGAAATCTTCTTCGTCATCCTTGCTTTGATGAAATAAGAGATACTGATGCTTACCGTGTAATCGGAGATTTAACTAATACTGATTATGTTATGAATAATACATTTTGGGTTGGTGTTTATCCCGGAATGACTGATGAAATGATTGATTATATGGCAAAGATAATTTCTGAGGCGGTTAATCTTTAATGATAATAAGAAAGATTATTGATAACCCAAAATTTTCTCCCCTCATTCAATTTATTAAATTTGGATTTGTAGGCGTTTCCAACACCCTCATTTCATACGGTATAGAAATGCTTTGTTTCTATGTTCTGTTTGCAAATACAAGTTTTGAATCAGTGCTAAATTTTTTGAAAAGTTTTAACATATTTATTAAGCCGGAAACAATATGCATCACTTTTACAACGGCTATCGCTTTTATAGTAAGTGTTACAAATTCATATATTCTTAATAATAGATTTGTTTTTTTTAATGGCGAGAAAAAGTTTTCACAGCATTTGTTATCTTATTTCAAAACGATTTGTTGTTATGGCGTAACAGGTTTAGTTCTATCACCCATAATAAAGATTTTTCTTAAAAATAACGGCGTGCCGTATTATTTAGCAGCGGTTGTTTCTCTTGCTTTTACAATTCCGCTTAATTTTGTCCTGAATAAATTTTGGGCATTTAAAAACGAGCCAAGGAGATAGTCATATGAAACAACGAGTAGCAGACTATATTGCGGATTTTTTAGCAGAACATGGTGTGAATCATGTTTTTACAGTTGTCGGTGGGGGAGCTATGCATTTAAACGATGCATTAGGGCACCACGACAAAATAAAATGCATTTATAATCATCACGAACAGGCAAGTGCTATGGCAGCGGAAGGCTATGCGAGGGTCAACAATAAAATTGCTTTGGTTTGCGTAACAACCGGTCCAGGAGCTACCAATGCTATAACAGGTGTGGCAGGCGCTTGGATGGATTCTATTCCAATGTTGGTGATTTCTGGACAAGCAAGGTACGCAACAACTGTAGCTGCTTCTGGATTAAATTTAAGGACACGAGGCATACAAGAATTTGATATAATCGGTTCTGTTTACAATATGACAAAATATTGTGTTTTGGTTAAAGAAGCAACAAAGATAAAATACGAATTGGAAAAAGCTTTGTACTTTGCAAAATCTGGAAGACCTGGTCCGTGTTGGATAGATATTCCTTTGGATATTCAAGGGGCTATTGTTGAAACAGATGATATGGAAAGTTTTGCTTTGCCCTGTATCAAAGAAGCTTTTTCTAATCAGGTTGTAGAATCGGTATTAGAACATCTAAAATTGGCAAAACGACCTTTAATTTTTGCTGGTAATGGCATTCGTCTTGCAGATGCCAATAATGATTTTCGTGAGTTCGTTAGTAAAACAGGCATTCCTGTAATAAGTGGTATGGGTAGCGTTGATGCAGTGGAAAGCGAGCATTTTTGTTATGTGGGTCGCGAAGGTATAACTGGTTCGAGAGCTGCAAATTTTGCATTACAAAATTGTGATGTTTTGTTATCTTTAGGTAGTAGACAAAGTTATTTCCAAACAGGATTTGATGTTAAAGCTTGGGCTCCTTTTGCATATAAAATATTAAATGATATTGATGCAGACGAACTAAAAAAATTTGGCACATTAATTGATATGCCTCTTTGTGGAAATGTAAAAGAATTGTTAAAAAAGCTGAATTTCAAATTATTAGAAAATACCCTTCCTGATTATACATCCTGGCGTTCATGGTGTATAGATATGAAACAATGTTATCCAGTTATACAAGAAAAGCACTACCAGTCTAAAAGTGTAAATATTTATGCTTTTTATTATGAAATGTCAAAATTATTAGATGCGGAAACGCAAGTGGTCGCAAGTGTAGGCACATCGAGAGTTGTAGGAAGTCAAGTTATTGAATTAAAAAAAGGACAAAGATTTTATACTAATCCATCAATGGCTGCCATGGGCTTTGATCTTCCAGCAGCAATTGGCGTGTGTATTGGCAGCCAAAAAAAGACTGTCCTTGTTACTGGTGATGGTAGTTTGCAGATGAATTTACAGGAATTTCAAACTATTGCCCATCATAAATTTCCCATTATTGTTTTTGTTATGAATAATCAAGGATATCATTCTATTCGTATGACGCAAAACAATTATTTTAACCCCCCTTTGGTGGGAGTTGGGGAAGAAAGTGGAGATTTAGATTTCCCAAATCTAAAAAAAATAATTACATCATATGGCATTCCGTATTATTCAATACATAATATGCAAGAACTTGCATCTGATATTAGAAATGTCCTTATGAATAAAGGTCCTTTGGTATGCGAAGTTTTCTTGGATGTCTCTCAAAATACTGAGCCGAAAGTTATAAGCCAGCGTTTAAAAGATGGTCAAATGAAATCTGCTGCGCTTGAAAATATGGCACCGTTTTTGAGTAGCGATGAATTGAATTTGATTATGAAAACTGGGAGGAAAATAGGTGAATGATTCTTGTTGTTACAGGAGCTACGAGTATGTTGGGGACTGCTGTATTAAGAATGGCTGTAAACGATAACGGAATTGATCGCATTTATGCTGTAGTTCGTCATGGCACTTCAAAAATTTCGCGAATTCCGGTTTGTAATAAAATAAGAATTATATATTGCGATGCTAAAGAGTATGCAAAGTTACCTAAACTTATTTTTGAAGATTGTGATGTATTCATGCATTTTGCTTGGTTAGCAACAGGTAGTGCACGAAATCAATCAATAAATGAGCAAGCAATGAATATCTCAATTACTATTGATGCCATAGATGCTGCTTCTGTATTGCACTGTAGTAAGTTTATAGGTGCAGGTTCACAGGCAGAATATGGATATTGCAAAGAATTACCTATTTCTCCTGAAAGTCCAACCGCACCGGTTCAACCTTACGGTATTGCAAAACTTGCGGCTGGTATGCTCGCAAAGAAAAAGGCGGAGCTTTTGGGAATATCTTGCATATGGGTTAGGGTTTTTAGCGTTTATGGTATTTTTGATAAACCAAGTTCAATGATAATGTCAACTCTTAATAAGGTTATTAAGGGCGAGTCAGTTTCTTTTACGGCTGGGGAAAACAGATGGGAGTATTTGTACTGTGATGATGCAGGACGTGCTTTTTTGGAAATCGCCAAGCGGGGTCGCTATATGGCAACATACTGTCTTGGTAATGGAAAATCCAAATTGTTGAAAGAGTACATTTTTGAGATAAAGCAAATTTTACAACCGAAAGGTGAGTTTTTAATTGGGAAAATTCCATACGCTAAGGAAGGCGTATTAGAAATTGAATCTGATAATTCTTCGTTACAAAACGATACAGGATGGCAACCTATTGTTCCTTTTGAAGAAGGGATTAAACGCACAATTGAAAATTTAAAGGAGAAAAATGAATTTTGAAAAAAATATCGATACGAATTCCTTGTTTTAATGAGGAAAAAAATGTAATGCAGATTTATGAGGCGGTCACTGAAACTATGCAGAAAGACTTGCCAAACTATGATTACGAAATATTATTCATTGATAATAAAAGCACTGATGGAACAAGGAATATTTTGCGACATATTTGTAAATTTGATAAAAAAGTTAAAACTATTTTAAATGCAAAAAATTTTGGACAGTTTAATAGCCCATTTTATGGGCTATTGCAAACAAGCGGTGATTGTACAATCAGTATTTGTGCAGATTTTCAGGACCCTGTTGAGATGATTCCGAAATTTGTTAAAGAATGGGAAAATGGTTACAAAATCGTTATAGGCATAAAAACAAAAAGCAAAGAAAATTTTTTGATGTATTGGTTGCGCAGTCAATATTATAAATTAGTTAAAAAAATGAGCAGTTGCGAACAAATTGAACATTTTACGGGCTTTGGATTATATGATAAAAGCTTTATTGAAACATTGCGACAGTTAAATGACCCCACACCGTTTATCCGTGGTATTGTTGCAGAGCTTGGACCTGAACGCAAAGAAATTGAATATACCCAACCAAAACGCAGAGCAGGTAAAACTCACAATAATTTTTACAGTCTTTACGATGCTGCGATGTTAAGTTTTACAAGCTATACAAAGGTCGGTTTAAGAATAGCTACATTTTTTGGCTTTGCTATGTCAGTATTAAGCTTTATCATCGGATTGGTTTTCTTAATATTCAAGTTGGCTTTTTGGAATAGCTTTACAGCAGGGTATGCTCCAATAGTTATTTCATTGTTTTTCCTTGGCGGACTGATATTGGCTTTCCTCGGCTTTTTGGGTGAATATGTCATGGCGATGAATATGCGAATTATGAACCGACCACTTGTTGTTGAAGAAGAACGAATAAATTTTTAAATTGAGGAAGAAAAATGAATCAAATGAAAACATATAAGCAACGAATTGAAGAATTTTTGTCCAACAAATACTATATGATTTCGGTAATAGTTATTGCCATTATCGGTTTCGGTTTTGCAATCACACATACAACTGTTGACATAGATGATTTGGACGGCGACAGGTATTTAGGTCCGGGTAATAGGATGCTTTCTGCAGGCCGTTTTGGTTTAAATTTTTGGGCAAAAATTTTCGGAAGTGGGTATAATGACCCGTATCATTCCTTTACAATAGATTTAATCGCAGTTATTTTATTGATTATGGCGGCGATACAGTTTTGTATTTTATTTCAAAGGGTAACAGATAATAAATTTTCAATGCTTGAATGCACTTTATTCTCATGCTTGTTCATTTCATATCCGCTTATAAATGAAATTTGGGAATATAACGGTGCAAATCTTGCTGTTTGCGGTGGATATCTATTAGCAGCTTTGTCGGTTTACTGTATGTATGAAGTTATTGAAAATATAAATATTACCAAAAAGCAGCGAATAGCTTTAATCCTGTTTTCTTTGTTTTGCACAACTATTATTTGTTCATCATACGAATCATTGGCTGCTGTTTATGTACTTCTTGTGTTTACCGTTTTATTTTTTAAAACCTTTTTAAACTCGAAAAAACAGTTTTCTTTTAAGACGATTATAATTCAAGGGATAAAGTATGCAAGCATCTTGGCGGGCGGTGTTATATTACGCTTAATAATTCATCGCATTCTTTTGTTTGTTTTAAATATTCCGATAAGTACGAACGGTGCTACGGAAATATTTTGGGGGACGGAGCCGTTATGTGAAACCGTCAGAAGAGTGACTGTTGTTAATATTTATAATTTTATTATGGACAGTATTATATACTTTCCTAAAACAGTAGTTGTTTTATGCTTTTTTGGGTTTGGACTGTTTATTATTATCAATATTATTAAAGTCAAAGATTTCAGAATGTTTTTTACGGGTTTGGGAATGATGGTGTCGCTTTTCGTTCTTTCCTTTTTTCAGGGAACAACTTCACCTGTCAGAACATGTCAAACTTATGCTCTGTTTTCTGCTATTGTAATATTGCTTCTCTATGATTGTTTAAAAACTAAAAAATGGATTGGTAAAATAGCTGTTATACTGATTATTTTGCTGAGCATCAATCAGGCTACATATTTAAGTCATATTTCAACGGCGAATTATATGAGGTCTGAAAATGAAGCTTATGTGGTAAATGACATCGGGCGAGGTCTTTTGAATGAAGGCGGCAAACAAAATGTTGTGTTTGTCGGCAACTATGAAATACCCCCGTATATACTAGAACAAGTAAAGCCGAAAAGTACGCCGGGTATGATTTACCAAAAAATCAACTCGTATTTATCAAAAAATTATAAACCGGAAGAATTAAAATATGTTTCTACAAATGTAAATTCTATCTTAAATTGGTCGATAATAGCTTTTGACTGTGACGGTAAATCACTTGAAAAGCTCTTCGCCTTCTATGGATACAAAATTACTGCCGAAACCGATAGAAAGGTTATCGATGAAGCGGTTGCTTTTGCAAAACAAAACGATATACCCTGTTATCCTAAAAACGGATATATATTTAATAAAGAAAATTATACTATTGTCCGTTTAAGTTGATAATTATTATCCGTTGCAATATTCAGTCAAAAAAGTTCTTGATGCTTTTGCGTTGGGAACTTTTTTACTTGAATAACAGTACTAAACCTGCCGGTGCTTTCCCGAAAGGGGTTTGGTGAAAATTATGTATGTGTTAAAATGATGTGAACCAATAAAAAGAGAAGTTAGCTTCCAAATATGGTATAATGTTTCTACCACAAAACAAACGACCAGAAAGGAAGTAACTTCTCATGAACATTTTAACACATACATATTGAAAAATAATATTCACTATTTTCTACGAATATAGAAAGCAAGAGCGGAGCCGAAGCCCCGCCGAAATGATATTATGCAGTTTATTCAATGAGAAATGCCGATGCAAGACGGAAACCGTACTTGAATGCCACAACTTCGGCGTTGGAGTGCATTTCGTTGATGACGTCATTGTATTTTTCAAGCCATTCTGTTTGTTCCGGTGAAAAATCGGCTGATAGTTTTTCTTATCCTTTGCCATAATGGGGAGCAACTCTTTCAACTTTTCATTGCCGTCAATGAATTGCTCGTGCGGGTTGATATTGCCATACCACAAATTTAAGATACTTTTCAAGTGTTCCGTTCATCAGCATAACATTGATACAAGTAATATCATTTCTTTTCAGATGTTCATAATGCCGTCTGCCGTATATTCCTATGCTACTAACAAATTCATCTTTCATAATTTTTAATCTCCTTTCGTTTTTATTTCTTGTATAATAAGGAAAGTTATAAAAATATGCGAAACGATATGTGTGTTTAACTGTCAATATTAAACTGTTTTTTAAGGTTGGTTATGAACACTCGCACCAAAAACCGAAATTGACCTTTATGGTCGGTTTCGGTTTTCTTTGTATTTGACAAGACTTGAAAAGAGCGGTTTTGCGTCAGCAAAATGCCGAACCTTCGGTGAATGTTCGGCAAGCTCGGGTTCGTGCCGCCGAAACAGTTTCGGCGGGCAAGTCTTGTCGCCCGCACCAGTTTGAGTGTTCATAACCAATCTGAGTATTGGATGTGGACACTCGTTTTTAATACTTTCCTTTATGTATGAGCAGGTTTTCGCCTGCTCTTTTTTGTCATGCCGAGATAGTGTTTGGTATATATTCAAGTTCGACACCTTTTCTTGTTTTCTCTCGGTAATTGTTGTGCCTTGCAAGGCTCGGTAATTCCAAGTAGCCGACAAAGCGGTAATGGATTTTTATCCGTTGTTTCTTGTTTTTGCCCTTGCCCGTCACCTCATAAACTTCAATTTTGTCTATGAGCTCTCGAAGTAACGGTGCGGTTAGGTTTTCCATCTGCATAAACCTCCTTACGGCACCGATAAACTTTTCTTTGCCGAGTTGCAGTTTATCTGCTTCGTCTAATCTTTTTCGGTATTCTGCAATCTTGTGTTTTAACGCAAATCGTTCTGGTTCATATTTTTGAGAAAACTGCATAAACAGTTCATCTGTAAGCTTGCCCGAAACATTATCCTCGTAACATTTAATACAAAGCTCAGATACTTGTTTTGCTCTTGAAACACATTTTTGTATTTCACCGTCAAGATGCTTTTTCTCTTTTAAGATGTCAGCATTTGTTTTATCGGCAAGAAGTGTTGCAAATTGTTCCTCGTCATCATATAAGCAAAGTGCTAACTTTCTAAGTTCTAATGTTACTACTTGTTCAATAGCGTCTGCTCTTAGATAATGGGTTGAACTGCAAGTTCCCCTATATCCGTGATAGTTACCGCACATAAAGAACGGAATATCCTCTTTATCGTGCTTAATGTTAAACCACATCTTACTACCGCAATCAGCACAGTAAAGAATATCGCAAAACATATTGCGTTCCCAGTTTTCTGCTTTTGGTCTTCTGCGTTTTGTCTTGCCGATAAGTTTTTGCACCTGCTCAAAGATTTCTCTGTCAATAATAGGTTCGTGGACATCTTTGAATATTACCAGGTTTTCCTCCGCATTATTATACCTCTTTTTGTTTTTGAAGGATTTAGAATAAGTTTTGAAGTTGACAATATCACCGCAGTATTCTTGATTAGATAAAATTTTTGAGATACTTGTTTTACACCACTTGTAGGGGTTCGTCTGAGTTTTCTTACCACCTCTCGGCAGTCCTTTGCTTTGCCAATATGCCATAGGAATTAAAACCTTTCGTTCTTGCAAAATCCGTGCAATAGTTTCTGCACCTTTTCCCTCTAAAGTCATTTTGAAAATATCCTTAATGACTTTTGCAGCATCAGGGTCAACAATCCATTTCTTTTTGTTATCGGGGCTTTTCATATATCCGTATGGTGGTTGGGATAACGGCTCTCCGGCATTGCCTCTGAGTCTATGAGAAGAACGAACCTTTTTTGAAATATCCTTTGCATACATTTCATTTAGGATATTCTTAAAAGGTGCTATCTCACTTTCTCCCTCATCCGAATCCACCATATCGTTTACAGCGATAAAACGGATATTTCTATCGAGAAAGAAACAATCGGTATATTGACCGACCTCAACATAATTTCTGCCTAAACGGGATAGGTCTTTAACTATAACAGTGGATATAAACCCGATTTCAATATCATCAATCATTTGTTGAAATCCGGGTCTATTAAAGTTAGTACCCGTATAACCGTCATCTACATAGATTTTAGTATTATTAAGTCCAATAGATTTGGCATGTTGCTCTAAGAGTTTTTTCTGATTGCCAATAGAATTAGATTCCATATCTCCGCCATCATCACGGGACAAACGGCAGTAAAGTGCCGTTAACCCAAGAGATTCTTTTTTCTTTTTCGGCTGCATTTAGCCCTCCTTTCCGACAGCCGAACACACATATTCGTCTATCATATTATTATCTATTATTTCATTTGTCAAATGTGCGAATTCTGAAGTAATAGACCTACTGAAACGATCCTTAATGGTAACTCTTGATTTTCTAGGTTCAAACTCCGAAAACACACAAAATGTTACATTACCGATTTTATGCTCGTGAGGTTTACCATCTCCGATACCTACAGTCCAATTATTACTCATATCTCTGCCTCCTTACCTTGCATCACGACTATGCTGACGGTCATAGTTTTGCTTCATAAGTTTTATGACAAGATTTTCAATGTCTTTTGGGCTTGCATTTTTAGGGGCATATTTTCTTATGCTATCCATTGGGATTTTTAGCTTTTCTACTTGGTTTGGTTTCAGCTCGTTCATAATTTCGGTAACTGCATTGTAGTCAAGTTTGCCTTCGTCAAATATGGCTCTCATTTTTCTTGCCTGTGCATGTGATGGGAAAGTTTCGGTTTCTATTATTCGGTCAACAATATCCCGTTGTGATTCTTCGTCAAGATACGAAATTTCAACCGCAGGCAGTAACTTCATTTTGCCGGTATCAACATACTCTTGCAGTTCGGGTGTCAGATAGGTTAAGCGAATATATCTTTGAATTTGTCTTGCTGAATCATTTGTGCTTTCGGCAATAATTTCATCACTTCTTAACTTTGTGCCATTATGGCACGAAGTTTTGCCTTGATGTTTAATTGCCTCTAATTTCATACGATATGCTCTGCCTTTTTCCATAATGGAAACATTCTCTCTTTGAATGTTAGAATCAACCATTAACTTTGTCGCTTCATCACGATTGGCAAAATAAATAACCGCCGGAACTTCTTTTAGTTTTAGAAGCTCGGCGGCGTGCACTCGTCTATGCCCTGATATTATTTCGTATTCATCATTTGAGTTTTCAAGCGGTCGCACCATAATTCTGTTTAGTAGTCCACTTTCTTGAATGCTCTCTTTAAGTTCTTCCATACTGTCATCATCCAATACTTTATATGGGTGATTTTGGAAGGAATGCAATTTTTCAAGCTTAATATTTGAGAGTCTCGGTTTTTGATTTGCCTTGTTTTGGATAGGCATTTCCATTTGTTCTGCCTTTTCGGCAGACATTTCTTTTTCTTTCATATTTTTAATCCTTTCAATTAAATATTTTTTGTTTGTCTGCCGTTCCTTATTTCAAATGCAATATTCAAGGTGCTGTGAAACGGTTTTATCTTTCTTTATTTTTAATTCTTTCTTGTGATTTAAATTCAATGTCAAATTCTTGCCTTATAAGTTCAAAAAGTCTTGGCGATTTATCTAAAATGTCTTTTGCCTGTTTTAGCTTTTTCCTAAGCGGTGTAATATGCTCGGTAATCTTTTGCCGTTCGGTTTTGTATTGCTGTTTTGTGTCGGGCGTTGCTCTGCGGCGTTTGTTGTCTATCAACTGTCTTTGATCTTCAAGTTCTGAAATATCGCTCTCGGTTTTGCCGATATATTCTTTAATATCTTTAATGGTGTGCAGATTCTCCGATTGCATAAACTTATAGTCCGATACAAACTGTTTAATATTTCTTACCTCGTGCCTTAGTTCCGCCGATAACAGAATGGTATCGGTTATTTCGCTTAGTAATTCAAATACTCTGATAAGCAATAAGAAAACCAAATCAACCGCAACTGTTGCCGTATCGTGACTGTGTTCAATTTTAAATTCAAGCCGTTCCGCTTCCGATAAAAGCGGAAATTTTTTAGGTTTATACGGCGGATGTGTATTCCATTCCAAATCATAAAAATAAAAGTTGTTTTTATTTCGGGCAAAGTAACTGTATATGACATCATCCGTAAATCCGATGTTTTGAAGTCGCACGGCTCGTTCCCAATATTTACCTTTAACTGACATTCTTTGCCAATCAATCGTATAACCAAGTCCGTATAATTGCTTTTCAAGTTCATCCTCGTCAGAGGAATATTTAAGACAATATTCAATATCTTTTTTGAGCATATCCCTATGAGTCATTTGCCCCGACTTGTGAGCCCAATATTCTTTCTTTTTTCCTTTGGTATAGAAATCACTGTTTTGAAGAACGGATAAACCGTGCTCACGGCATACGGCATCGGACACCTTTCTAAGTTCCAGATGGTCGCCGATTTTGTTCTTAAACTTTTGTCCGTCAACAAAGGAACAGGGATTAACGACAAAATGGCAGTGCAGGTTGTCTGTATTTAGATGAACGGTAACTAATACTTGATATTTATCTGCCCACATACGCCGTGCTGTTTCTTTACCGATTTCAAATGCTTGTTCGGGTGTTACCTCATTAGTTCTGAAACTTTGTATTCCGTG
>JAZUFQ010000008.1:0-11339 GCA_045640745.1 Acutalibacteraceae bacterium | reverse complement strand
GAGTTTTTCGAGCACCCGCAAAACCCGCGCTTGCAAGACTTTTTATCGAAAGTTCTGTAAAGCACAATAAATATCCACCCGCATAGCGGGTGGTATTTCATTTTCGGGCATAGCCCTAATACTACTGGCGACGCACAAGTGCCTTTTTTATTGGCCTGCCAGCCATGCAACTATTACTTTTTACCCATAAATGGGTCCTGCGGGTCGAAAATTGCTAATTGGTCACTTTCTTTATCGTGCTTTAATTGATTTGCTATATATTCTTTTATAGCTTTCGTGTTTTTACCCGCAGTATCTACATAATATCCCTTACACCAAAATTCGCGGTTTCGATATGCAAATTTCATATTCCCCCACTTTTGAAAAATGAGTAAAGCGCTTTTTCCTTTAAGATATCCCATAAATCCCGAAACGCTCATTTTGGGCGGGATGCGTACCAGCATATGTATATGGTCGGGACATACTTCTCCTTCTACTATTTCTACTCCTTTCCATTCACATAACTTTCGTAATATTTCTCGTATCTCTAACCGTTTATCCTCGTAGAATACTTTTCGTCTGTACTTCGGAGCAAAAACTATATGGTACTTGCAATCCCACTTTGTGTGTGCTAAACTTGTTACATCAACATTTTCTTTTTCATAAAAAATCCTCCTTTTGTGTTTTGCTTTGACTGGCAGGTCTCTGCTATTTTATCACAAATTGAGGATTTTTTGTTCATCGGTTAACCTCTCCCCAACCACGCGACTATCGCGTGGTTTTCGGTATACAAGAAACCCGCATAAACGCAGTGTTTATGCGGGTTTTCACTATGGCAGAGCAAGTGCGGTCAAATCCGAACAAAGACCTGATTCTTCAACATCAGCAAATGTTACTGTTTTTGAACCCTCTTTATAGTTGAAATAAATAATCATTTTATCATCAAACAGATAAATTGAATTTACGAAACTGTCAATGAGCCGACGACGGTGGTCTAACCGCTTGACATTGTATTTGCGGAAGCGGTGAAACCAAAAGGTGATTTGGTCTCTTGTCAGCGTAGGCTTTGCCATTTCCTCTTTGATAATTTGTACTGACAGTTCATTCTTCTGCTTTTCCAATTCTTCAAGCCGTTCTTTCGTTGACGGAGTGATAATGCCTTGCTGAATGGCATTTACCAAATTGTCTATGCCTTTTTGCGTTTCGGCATACTGTTTCCGTAAAAGAGGTAATGCAGTATTCTCGGCACCCTGTATTTCCATAACGGTATCGGCTAATTGTTCAATCAAAGCATCATCAAACAATACTTTTTGTATCTGCTCGATTACAAGATTTTCAATCCAATCCTTTTTGACTGTTTTCTTATCGCAACCGCTGTGCTTTTTAACACCTGCACATTTATAATAACGATAAACGGCGGTTGTTTTGCTTGTACCACTTTCTCCGACCATAAAACAGTTACATTTCCCACAATAGAGTTTTGTAGTCAATAAATATACGTCTTCGGCTTTATGTTTTGCCGGAGCTTTTTTATTTACTGCCATACGCTGCTGAACACGGTCAAACAATTCTATCGGAATAATTGCAGGAATGCCGTTTGGATTGACAATATCTCTGTACTTAAACTCACCGATGTAACGGCGGTTATGTAGCATTCTCGTCACCATATCCGTACCGATTTTTACGCCAAATGCAGAACGGATGCCTTTTGCATTCAGTTCTTCTGCAACCTCTGTCATTGTAGCACCTTCGGCATAAGCATTGAAAGCCGCTAAAACCGCCGGAGCAACAATCGGGTCAATCTGAAAATGATGCTCACTGTCAATGGTATATCCAAGCGGTAAAGTGCCGCCGTTAAATTTGCATTTATAAGCGTTTTTCGTAAGACCACGGATGACTTTTTCGGAAAGCTCGGCAGAATAGTATTCCGCCATACCTTCAAGCACCGCTTCCATTAAAATGCCTTCCGAACCGTCAGAAATTTTTTCGGTGGCGGAAACGACTTTTACACCGTTTTTCTTCAAAATTGCCTTGTAATGTGCCGAATCGTAACGGTCACGGGCAAATCGGTCAAGTTTCCAAACGATAACAAGTTCAAACTTTTTACCGGCACTATCCTTTATCATCTTTTGAAAATCCGGGCGGTTGTCGGTACGGGCAGAATACGCCCGGTCAATATATGTGCCGACTATCTGAATGCCATTTTTCTCCGCAAACGCTTTGCATTCACGCAACTGTCCCTCAATAGATTCTTCACGCTGATTATCACTTGAATATCGAGCGTATATAACTGCTGTCAAAATATCATCTCCGTTCTAAAAGAAGGTGTGTCACTAATTTGTGTCAACAGTGGTGACACAAATTCATCATCCACTATCTCGGACGTATTCTAATATTTAAGTGAATTTTTGTTATGCGTTTTCAGGACTATTCGGTTGCTCTGGTACCATTGCAAGAATCTTTGCTGATGCTTCATTAATTTCATTGGCATAACTTCTTAAATCATCAGCCGAAATTGGTCTTTCATTATTATACAGATCACTTTTAATCAATCCTATAACATAATCTTTCAGCGTTATACCTTCATTTGCAAGTTTTACCTTCAATTTTCGGTGCAGTTCTTCTTCTACACGAAATGCTAATGTTCTTTCTTCCATACTAAAGCCCCCTTCGTTTATAAAACTTACAAAACTATTATAATTGTAGTTTGATATTTTGTCAAGTGATATTTTTAATTTTGTAAGTTAATGTTTATTTTTAGTAAAAGATTCTTTTTTCTATTTCGATTTATAGATATAATAAAAATCAAAAAAGACTGCAACGAACCTGCGTTTCGTCACAGCCTTTTTACAGTACACACATTCAAACTAAATAATTGCAATCCGTTGCAATTCCTTTGAGAAATCTAAAACATCAATTTCATCTTTACTACGCTTATAGTATAAATAAAAGAAAACTCTATCATCCTCTTGCGTATCAAGCGGTAAAAAAGTCACATCGTGCATTTCACTTGGAACAGATGATATATTATTAAAACGAATTGGTAAATTTTTGAACGACGATTTATATATATTACTTTTAAATTGTTTGGTACTCACAATGACCAAATCAAAATCAATGTTATTCTTTCGCAAATATTTTTTAATAGATGACAAAAGTTTTAACTCTTGATTTAATTTTTCCAATCTCCCCGAATATGTTTTTATTTGAGAATCATCATTCAATTGATTAATGATTTTTTTCAGAGATCGTGCTTCTTTTCTTAACGATTTTAAATATGTATCATTTAAACTGTATGTCCCATATTTGCCTTCAATTAAATCGTTTTCCCATTTCAAAAGGATTTCTACAAAAATACTATTTTTCTTGAAGTCAAACAAACAACTAAATTCTGCTTCTGATTTCCAAATAGGATGCCTTCTTTCGCTACGATTAAAATACTCTTTAATGGCATGGCTATTGTCATATTCTTTTTTTGCTAAGTATAATATATCTGCATCAGACAGCAAACGAAAATTTTCTTTTTTAATTTTTACGCCATCTGTTTTTAAAGCATCAATTGAAAAAAGTTTATTATTTGGTTTTTTCTTATCATTATACTCGTTTCCGAGTTCACGAATTATGGTTTGAATTAAGTAGGATTCATACAAAATAACAGGGTGGGATTGAATCCATCTACGTTCCATATCATTAGCAGTTAAAACAGATTCAAGTACACTCAATGATTTTTTCTCGTATCCAATGGGATAACCATCTGTATTTACGAATACTCCTGATAATAGACGTTTGTAATCAATAGACATAGATTCGTATCCGGACATATAACTGTCTCTAATCAAATAATCTAATTTATCGACATCAATTATATCCGAATTGAGCATTTCAACACAAGCGCATTCAAGCCGATGCACTATATCTGTATTTTGATTGTCTTGATACTTCAAGCCTATAATAGAACGTGCAAATAAAGAAAAATTTTCTTTGCCAATTAACTCTCCAAATGTTTGAAGTGCAATCAATGCACTCATGATTTCATGCTCGTTGCCAACTATTTCTCCGGCTTCTTTAAGATCTTTTGCATAAGCTTCATCATCAACAATTTTATTCAATTCAGCACTGCACCAAACTTTATCATAAAACTTTTCTCCACTATGAGAAAATGGTGAATGCCCAATATCATGGCACAAACATGCCATGAGAAAAGTGTTTTTTATGTTTTCTACATTTTTATCCGATAACTCTGGAGTGTTTTTGATAAATGCATCAAATGCCAAATTACCCAACCAAAAAACGCCCAAAGAATGAGCGAATCTATTATGTAAAGCAGAAGGATAAATTGAAGTGTAACTAGTTTGTATTATATCTCTTAATCGTTGAAAGCACGCAGAATCGAGAACAGATAAGTAAGAGTCTGATATTTCAATATATCCATAAATCGGATCTTTGATTTTTTTACACATACTATCTCATATCATGCGACATTAATCGCCATTAATGACTCTTCAGAGAAAAGTGCAAATAGAATATCAAAAGAAATATACGAAAGGATATGTTCTCGAATGCTATCAACAGTTACATTTTCTTTAATTACTATATTTTCACCGTTTAATTCAAAATAATCAGAATAATCTTGCAAAAACTGCTTAGTATAATTATCCGAATAGAGAAGTATAGCATCAACTTTGTTATTAATCAAATGCTTCTCTACGGTTATTCCGTATGATCTAATATCATTAAGAGAAATTTGACGAATATTCTTTTTTTCACATAATTCCACTAATGCACTTGCAACAATATATTCCATCTTTACATAAGTACACATATTTCTTGTCCGGTATAAAGATATACCAACCTCCAATTTTTTTTTCATTCTAACACACTTTCTTACATTTTTCAACAAAAATCATACATTTTTTCAAGATTTTTGTTATTTACTGTTTTAGCGCATACATTATACGCCATTAAAGTATTAAAAAAATGTCGCAGTGTGCTGATAAAATTAACAAGATTTAATCAAATTAACAAGCATTATGTCGTTATTCATTTTTTCTTGAAATTCAAAAACAACATTATGTATTACCTTCGTATAGAACAAAAAGTAAAATGTTCCTATGCGAAGGTGTTTTTTATGAAAAATGTATATGGTTATGTCAGGGTGTCGAGTTTGGATTAAAATTGAGAACGATGGTTTTTGGCGTTTAAAGATGTAATAGTACTGAAATAGTAAATTACTATTGTAATTTTTACAATTGTAGTTTATAATAAATATAAGAATATTGTCGGGTTTTCGGCAGATAATTACAAATGTATAAATTATGTATTGACAAACAGAATACAATTGTAATATAATAGTAAACAGAAAGGCGAAGAAATATGGAAAAGAAATTAATTATTACTTCGAAAAAGTACAGAGGCGAAACTATGGTTGTATCATCACGACTTACAAACGAACTTGTAGAACAAATTGACAAAATTGCAGAAAAGACCGGACGCACAAGGAATGAGATTATCCAAATGTGTCTGGAATTTGCCGTTGACAATTTGGAAATTAAGGAAGACAAATAATATAAGGGGATATGGAATATGGCTGTTGTTGAAATTAAATGTCCTAATTGCGGCGGTGCAGTTCAATTGGACGACACTATGGAAAAGGGATTTTGTATGTATTGCGGTGCTGCAATACAAGTAAAGGACGAAGTCCAAAAAATTAAAATTGAGCATTCCGGAAAAGTAGAAATAAGCGGAAAGGTTCAAATAGACGAAACCGAGAAAATTAACAATTATTACGAATTGGCTTGTAATTCCTTAAAATCAAATAACTTTGTTGAGGCATATTTGTATTTTTCAAAATGCTTGGAATGTGATGTTAAGAATTGGAAAGCATTGTATTACAAGGGGTATTGTGCAGCTCATATTGATATTAGGCGTTCAAGTGAATTAGCGCAGGGAATGTCATCTGCACTAAATATAATAAATTCCGAAGGCAACGGTTCTCTTGAAAATCAACTTTTCATTTATAGCGAAACTATTAAATTTGCAAAAACAATAGGTTTATCAATTGATAAGCCAAAGTTTTATGGCAAATTTCAAAACAAAGCGGAAGCTTTGAATTATTTTGAAATAGCACACCAGGCAAGTCTGCTTATGAAAGCCGCACTTGAAATAATAAAACAAGAAATGATTGAAAATAATCCAAAGTATGAAGAAATTAAAAAAGCAGATTTAGAAATTGCTATGGAAATAGTTGAAAAGAGTTTACATAGAGTCAGCTATATATCGGGATACAGAACGGTAATAAAAAATGGCAAATCTGTAACGCAACAAGAAAATTCTCAAATTACTTCTCCATACAATGCAATAGATGTACAGTATAAAAATAGTTTTATATCTGATTATAATAATTTGCCGAGCATTAAATCAGCTATTGCCAGTTATGATACTGATTTAAAAGCACATCAAGAAAAAGTAAACCTTTATAATAGAAAACTTAACGAATACTTTACGAATAATCCTGACAAGAAAATTGCATATAACAAAAAATATGCTACTCCTTATTTAGTATTATGCGGTATCTGTTCTTTCGCATTTATTATTCTTGCTGCTGCCTTACCTGACTCTTTAATTGCTATACCTGCAATAACGATGTTAGGCATCCCTGTGTTTGGCATAGTTGCAATTGTCAGAGGTATTAAAGGCAAAATAATACGCAAACAAATTATTAAAGATTTGCCGGATGAACTTCACGAATTTAAGAGGCAAAATGATATTAGTGAGCAAAAGTTAAAAGAAATATCACGACTTAAAAATCAATATTTAGCCAACCATACAAAACATTGAGCATTGAAGTAGGAGGATGACAAGTAATGGCACATATTACCGATATTATCAAATACGAGGGCGACAATACCACTTTTATTTGGAAACACCCATGCGAAGATTTTAACAGTTTAACACAGTTAATTGTTCACGAAAGTCAGGAAGCAATCTTCTTTATGAACGGTCAGGCTCTTGACCTGTTCGGTCCCGGCAGATATACTCTTGAAACGCAAAATATACCGCTTATCGGTAAAGCACTGAATCGCGCTACCGATGATGTTTCCCCATTCCACTGTGAAGTTTACTTTATAAATAAGGTAGAGCAAATGGCGATTAAATGGGGTACCGATTCAAGAGTGCAGTACATAGAGCCGACCTACGGCTTCCCACTTTCTATCGGTGCAAACGGCGAAATGTCGCTTCGTGCGGAAGATAGCCGTAAACTGCTTATTAAACTTGTCGGAACGGAAAACAATCTTTCTCAGTCGCAATTAGTATCTTTCTTTCGTTCTTTCCTTATGACAAGGGTTAAAACTTATATTGCACAAACAATGAAGTCAAAAGCCATCAATATTTTTGAAATTGATGAAAAGTTGACCGAATTTTCCGATACGATAAAGAAACTGCTTGTTTCCGATTTTGCCGATTACGGTGTATCACTTGAACGGTTTTTTGTTACTTCGGTCTCCAAGCCGGACGGCGAAGCACAGTATGAAAAGTTTAAGGATTTACACTTCCGCCAGTATGCTGATATTGCCGAAGCAAAACTCCGTCAGCAAACCGAAATAATCAATGCGGAAACGCAAGCACAAAAGACGGTTATTGACTCAAAAGCACAGGCAACCAAGCGTGAGCAAGAGGGTTATACATATTCACAAGAGCGTGGATTTGATTTTGCCGAAAAGGTTGCGGAAAACGAGGCAGTCGGTCAGTTTACCAATATGGGTGTTGGTCTTGGTACTATGGCAGGTGTCGGCGGTGCAGTCGGCGGAGTTGTCGGCAATGCCGTAAACGGTGCATTAAACGGAACGCCTGCACAACCGGCAGACGATATGGCGGCATTTCAGGCAAAGGTTGAAAAACTGACTGTTATGAAAAACGCCGGTATGCTTACCGACGAGGAGTTTAACAATATGAAAGCAGAATTGCTGAAAAGTATTCTTTAATCGAGGATGACGATATGAAACAGTTGACTTGTGAAATGTGTGGAAGCACAGATTTAATTAAACAAGACGGCGTATTTGTTTGCCAGTCTTGCGGAACAAAATATTCCGTTGAAGAAGCAAAGAAAATGATGGTTGAGGGAACGGTTGAAGTAACCGGAACAGTTAAAGTCGATGCTTCTGAAAAGGTAAAAAACCTGTATGCTTTAGCCCGAAGGGCAAACGAAGACTGTAATGCGGAAATGGCCGCAAAATATTATGAAATGATTTCATTGGAAAATCCGCTTGATTGGGAGGCTACTTTTTATTTTAACTATTTCAAAGCAAAACAAACCACTTTAGGTGATTTGGAAAATTCAATAATTAGATTTTCTAATTCTCTGACCTCCATTTTTGAAATAATTAAAAATTCCAATGAAACCAATAAAGATGAATTGATACGCGAAATTATTCTCCGAATAAATGATGTCTGCAAATCTTGGGCATATTGGAGTAAAAGTCATTATAGAAAATTTGAAAATGTTAATAGTTCTGTTAACGATTTGAGAAACCGTATGTTTGCAATAGCCGATTTGCAAAAAAACACGGCAGATTGTTTGCAAGAATTTTTTACAGATAAATTCAATGATAAGATTACTTTATTATTAAAATCATATGTTGAAAATTATTTGATACAGGACACTTTACCTAAATGGGCTATTGATATCACTTTGGAATATCACGAAAAAGATTTAATAGATATTGAGAATAAAATCAAAGAATTAGATCCAACATATATTCCAATAATTAATCGTGAAAGTATTAAACAAAACACAACTCCAATCAGTACAGAATACACACAAAATGCGAGCAACGATAGTAATAATAACTCTCAAAATATAGCTGGAGAAGGGACATCCGTTCAACAAAAATTTGCAAAAGGAAACTATTACGGTCCTTTAATCGGTTCTGCTTTATGGTCATTTATATCTGGTTTAATCTTTTTTGCATGTGTAGATGATGTTACAGATATGTTTTTTGCTATTCTTTTTTTATCCGCCTTTTTTGTTACACCTTGTGTTCTTTTTGTTAACTTGATTATTAATAGAATAAAATCTAAAAATAATAAGACGGAGGATCAGCGTTATAATCCAGGGAAAAAAGCAATAGCTCTAACGGTTATTATTGTTGTGTTAGTAATAGCAACCTCTATGTCTATTTATTTTATTAATAATAAAAGCGGTTCTATTATCGGGACTTGGGAATATTATAACGATGAATCTGATACTATAACATTTACCGATGACGGTTATGTGTTTTCTTCCTTAGATGAAGAGAATGACCATTTTTCTAATACATATGAAATAATTTCTAATGATAAGATCAAGATTTATTTTAATGGTGATGCTCCAGACACAGAGATATATGAATATAGCGTAAAAGGTGACACGCTAATTTTTGATGATTTTACTTATAAAAAAATTGAATGATTTAATGGAGGGAACACAATGTCAACAAGTACTGAAAAAAGTAGTGAAAAGTACATATTTAAGTTTAAAAACGAACCTTTTAGTAATGTCATTGCATACATGAGTAATACTGTTAAGGCTATTAAAGAAAATGAGCACTCTATTGGGAAAGAAGAAATACAAGCATTTAGAAGTAATGGTATTACACATGAAAAATTTATCGAATTTGTAAGAGTTGCTGAAAATTACGGATATTTAATTTATAGAGTGGAAAAGCAATAATCAAAGGAGATATTTTATGAATAAACGATTTAAAACTTATGCAATTATTTGGGCAATACTCTTTGCTCTGTTTAATGCGATTTGCTTTGTAACACCGAGCGAAGCGGCAGGAATGAGAAAATATGGTGGAGCGTTCTGGGTAGGATACATATTTATAACTTTGGCATTTATTGGACAACTTATATGCTCATATATCGCTTTTAAGCCCGATAATCTTCAAAAACTTTTCTATCATATTCCGCTGATAACAATTAGTTGTACCGGACTTATTGTAATGCTCGTTGTAGGCGGACTTGCTATGGCAATCCCGAATCTGCCAAATTGGGCGGGTATAATAATATGCCTATTGGTATTGGCATTTTCCGTTATTGCCGTTATCACTGCAAAAGCAGCCGGAACAATTGTTACAAATATTGACGAAAAGATAAAAACCAACACGGCATTTATTAAGGAAATGACAGTCGAAGCACAAAACCTTATGAACCGTGCAAAAGCACCTATGCTTAAAGCCCTTTGCTCAAAGGTTTATGAGGCACTGCGTTATTCCGACCCGATGTCAAACGAAAACCTTGCCGATATTGAAGACCGTATCAAAGAAGAATTTGCTACATTCACCGATGCCGTCCTTTCCGATAATTTGGATTTAACCGAATCAAGCGGGAATGAACTTGTGAATTTAATTGGGGAAAGAAATAGTAAAATAAGGATGGTAAAATAAATTGACAAATTTATGTTGTAAATCTATTGTCGATTATATCTTGGATAATTCTGTGTTGTCATTGATAATAGGATTATTATTAGGTGTTGGATTAACGGCTTGGTCTACCCATAAAACAAATAAATTCAACGAAAAAATGTGGATTAAAGACAAAAGATTATACTATTATTCAAAATCATTGGATGATATTAAAAAATTAACCATAATCACACGTAACATAAACACCGGATTATATGGTAGTCAAAACGGAATAAAAGCCAAAAATGAAGATTTCAAAGAACAAAAAGCATTAATGGAAGATTATTTTACTCAATTTAAGATTATTGCAGAATCTGATATTTTTTCATTATACGAAAAAATATACTCAACAATTAATTCTGAACAATGCAATAATTCTGATATTCTTATTGATGAATACGAAGAAAAAATTACAACATCGATTATGAAAGGAATTAAGGAATGAAAAAAATGCAATGTGAAGTGTGCGGAAGCACAGAAATTAAAAAGATTTCTGATGACATTTTTGAATGTCAAAGTTGCGGCGTTCAGTATGATAAAAATGAAGTACAAAAACTTCTTGTCGAAATTACCGGTTCTGTAACAATTGATCATTCAAAAGAAGCGGAAAATATGGTTAAACGTGCAAAACAATTCGAGGAAAAGGGAAATGAAGAAAAAGCCCAAGAGTATTATGAAAAAGTTCTTGATATTGATGCAGAAAATGAATCAGCACAAGAAGGTTTAGATAGAATATCTCAACAGCAGTCATGGAATAAATACTTTATCATCGAAGCCGATGTTGACCCAAAAGAAAATGTTAAAGATTTTTTAAAGCAATTAGCAACAACAGAAAATATAGCATGTGACATATATAAACATATAAAAATTGACTCTGTTATTGAAAAATATACAACTGCGGTTTTTGTGAAGCAA
>JAZUFQ010000007.1:0-9986 GCA_045640745.1 Acutalibacteraceae bacterium | reverse complement strand
TTTTTCTTTTGCACCATGCGGCTTTTTATTTTTGTAAGTTCGCCCTCGTCGTACGCACAGCCGAACTCATTTGCACCGTCACAGGCATCAAGCCCCTTTTGATGACGATTTTCTTTTTCCCAAACGGTTAGTTTTGTGCCGTCAACCGGATCACCGTTTTTCATGCCGCCAAATTTAGAAATCAACAATTTGATAACTGCAAAATCAAGTGCCTTATCACCGATAAATTCCAGTACCTCGTTGTTTTCACCGCCGTTTTCCTCTGTATAGGAACGGCGAGTGAACGCTTGTCGGATCAGATCTGGATTATTAAATTCATATCCGATTGACCCTTGCACCATGTTAAATAATGTTTTTTCATCCATAATAAAAAATCCTTTCAGTAAATATTTACTAAAAGGCATAATAATAGTCCGACAAAAAACACTTTTCCCGTACGCAGAAAAGCACTGTCAGACCTAATAGATTAAATTTAATTCTTTGTTTTCTTTTGTTTACTCTAATTCACTTTCATAAAAGAGAATAAACACCGGAATACAATGTCCCAAATTTAACTTATTATGCCTCAAAGCAATTTTATTATATAGAAAATGTTTTAGAATGTCAAGAACAAAAAATTCCCGAACGGAAATTTCCGTTCGGGTTTTTATTAAAACATCTTATCAAGTTTTTTAAGAGGAATTCTTAAAAGCAACATAACAATTACCGCAAGCACGGTATTTGGTATCATATAAAGCCCGTTATAGACAAGCGAAAACAAAACGGCATTTGAGGTTGTTATAGTGCCGACCGTCGTTTCGGTTGTTATGGCGTAAAGTGTTATTCCGCTTATAAAATGAATAACAAATCTCGAAAAGCAACCTAAAAGTACCGATAATTCAATAAATTTACTTTTACCCGAAAAGAACCCCGAAACGCCCAAAACGGTGTAAGCGAGAACATAGTCGAGTATTACGCTCGGCAAGCCGTAGCCGAACTTTCCGCCGACAAGACAGTAAAGCAGTCCAAAGGCAAAACAACTTAAAAAGCCGTATTTTGCGCCGTGGCGATAGCAAATAATAAAAAGGGGTATCATAACAAAGTCAACCGAACCGCCGAGCGCACCGATTTTAATTTCAAAGAACGAAACGGAAATTGCGAGTGCTATAAGCGCCGCACATTCGCAAAGAGCATAAATCGGTTTTTGGGTTTTACTCATAAAAATCACTCCGAAAATAAAAAATTGCCACAAAGAAAACTCCCTGCGGCAATACAAAATCATCGTATTTCCCTACGGCGGCATTATCCGCATCAGGTTATAGGTCGAAGCATAGCAAAAAGCAACTTCCTCTCAGCCCGACTTAATCGAGCCCCCTTGTTTTCAGTTGTTAATAAAATTATATCATTTATTTTAAGTTTGTCAATAAATATGTGATTACAATATTAAAAAACAAATATATGCGATATAAATTAAAGCCGACGGAAAACCGTCGGCTTTTTTTCGTTTACTTAAACCATTTTATTATCGCTTTTACAATTACCGTAAGAACTCCCGGTTTTTCTTTTGTTCCGATAAGATACATATAGATTTTCGAGAATATATTATATGCTCTTTTTACCTTTCCGGATGTTCCTTTTTCTTTCTTTATAGCATCGTCTTTTGCCGACTCAATAAGCTCTTCGGCGTTCTCGACCTTGTTCTTGTTTTTTGAATAGTCTTTATTTTTATTATTTTCCTTTTCGATGGTGGAGGTGTCACTGTCAGCCGTAGTCTTCATACCGGTTTTTTCTGCAATTTCACCGCCGATTTTTATCTTTGCGTCAAGTTTGTTTTGAATACCGTATTCTTTAACCTGCTCACTCGAAAAATAATAAACATCCTTAACAGCACCGCACCTTGAACAATGCCTTGAAACTTTCATGGCGACCGAGTCGCTTGAAATTCGGTCAACCGTCCAATAATCGTTAAAGTCGTGTCCCAAAGCGGGCTTTATATCCTTCTTTTGCTTATCTCCGCAAATTGTGCATTCGTAGGTTGAATATCCGTCCGCTTCACAGGACGGGGAAACCGTTTTATGTAAAAGATAATTGTGGGTATGCGTAGAGGGTACGGGATCATCACTCGGCTTATCCTCGCTTTCGTGAGGCGCCCAAGGATATGTCGGAGATATATTGGTATTATTGCCTATAACATAAGCATCGTTACTTGCCGTTGCATTGAAAACATTATGGTCAAAATCGGCAAAACAGCCCGACAAATCTTTTCCGTAAAGCACAGGATTGATGTTCCCTATTTCAAAGGGATATTTACCGCTTTGGTTAGTATTCACGGCAAATTTAAGCCTAAACATAACGCCCGTACCGGTAAACAAATCGGGAGTGGTTCCGCTCACATTACCGGGGTCGCAGTTCCAAACAAATTTTACCATACTTTGTTCGTGTAAATCATTTATCAAGTAACCGTTCTTTATGATAAAATCGTCAATAGCGCTATAATAGTATTTTCCGCTATAATATTTTGAAACGGAAAAAGCAGTATTGTCATAAAGCAAAGAAAAAGTAAAAGCACCTACACCGGGATTTTGGGGCAAACTGATGTCAACCGTGATAACGCCGTCATCACCCTCCTCTTTGTAAACGGAAACATCTACTGTGAGGTTTTTGGTAACAACCGCCATACAGGAAACGGAAAAAAGCGAAGAAAAAAGCAGGAAAACTGCCATAATTATACAAAGTGGTTTAATAATCCGTTTGCTCATAACTTTCCCTCCGTTATTTTATAGCAACATTATAATGTATAAGCCGAAAAAAGTCAACCGTACGCATAAACCAAATTGATAAAACAATGTAAATTGTTTTGTTAAAAACCGTAAATATAAAAAGGTAATTTGATTGACAGCAACAACTTATAGTGGTATAATAATTTACAGCATACAATTTGGAGGACTGTTTATGACCGATAAAAAGGTAAGTGTTTATGTAAACGCTTATAATGCCGAAAAGTTCATAAAAGAAACCGTGCTTTCCATTCTTAACCAAACATATAAAAATTTAAGTGTTGTTGTAGTTGATGACTGTTCAACCGATTCGACCTTAAAAATTCTTGAAAGTATAGATGACAGCCGACTTAAAATAGTTGCTCTCAACGAAAACAACCATATTGCCAACGCTCTTAACGAGGGATTAAAGCTAATGGACGGCGATTATATAGCCCACTGCGATGCCGACGATTTATGGGAGCCCGAAAAGATTGAAAAACAGGTGGAATTTCTTGAAAACAACCAAGAATACGGTGCCTGCTTTACCCATGTAAGCATTATAGATGAAAACGGAAATATCAATAATGATTTGTTCCCCACCGAGGTTTATAATATTTCGAATATGAGTCAAGCCGAGCTTTTAAAGCTCTTTTTCACCACCTCAAACCGTTTTGCACATCCGGCTTTTTTTGCAAGAAAAGAGATTGTCGAAAAGGTCGGATTATACGATGTTTCGATGCCTACGCTTCACGATTACGACTATTGGTTAAGACTTATATCAATCACACCTGTTTATATTTTCCAAGAGCCTCTCATTTCGGTAAGAAGACACCCCGACAACCACAGCAAGCTTGACGAAGGTTTGGTAAACTGCAATGATTCCGAGCGTATGAGAATCCTGAAAAGGACTATGCTGTCGTGCTCCGATGATTTATTTTTGGAGGCTTTTAAAGAGGATATCAGGCTGAACGGAAAACATACTCCCGAAGAAACTCTTATTGAGAAGGCGTTTGTGCTTGAGAAAATCAATACAACCATTTCTTATAACCCCGTTATGGCTGTTGAGGTTTTGAGTGAGTTGCTCAATGACCCCAAAATGTCTGCCGTAGCAAAAGAAAAATTCGGTTTCACACCCAAAAAGCTTTATGAGATTGAAAGGTCACAGCAGTATTATAAATACGATTATTCCGTAGATATAAGAATCAACACCCTTTCAAGGGACTTTTTAAATATAATCAAACAAAAGGACAAAAGTATCAACGAGCTTCAGTCGCTTGCGGTAGAACAGGACAGAATCATTCAGGAATTTCAAAACAGCTTCTTTTGGCGGATAACAAAGGTTCCTAGGGCTATTGTTCAGGCAATAAAGAACTATGCCAAAAAACACCCAAAACTGCTTTTGACTCTCATTTTAACTAAAAGCTTTATTACGGGCGGTCCGAAAGCCGTAGCCAGAAAAAAGCAGGATTTAAAATCATTAAACCGTGCCCCGATAAAAATCCCGCACACTATTTCCGAGGAACGGCGTAAGGAAGAAGAACAGTATAAATTTAATAACGAAGTAAAAATCAGTATTTTAGTTCCGCTTTATAATACCCCGTTGATTTTTCTTAAAGAGATGATAGAGTCTGTTCAAAACCAAACTTATAAAAATTGGGAGCTTTGTTTGGCTGACGGCAGCACCGAAGATTTTTCAAGCGTGGGCGAATACTGCAAAAAAGCGGCTTCAAAGGACAGCAGGATAGTATATAAAAAGTTAGAAAAGAATGAGGGTATATCCGGCAATACCAACACTTGTCTTACCATGGCAACGGGAGAATATATCGCTCTGTTCGACCACGACGATTATCTTCACCCGTCGGCTCTTTTTAAGGTTATGAAGGAAATCGAAAACGGTGCCGATTATATCTATACCGACGAAGTAACATTTTTGGGTGACGATTTTGATAAAATAATCACCTGTCATTATAAGCCGGATTTTGCCTTTGATAATTTGATAGCAAACAATTATATCTGCCATTTCTCTGTTTTTAAGGCAGACCTTGCCGCATCGGACAGGCTGTTCCGCTCGGAATATGACGGAAGTCAGGACCACGATTTGATACTAAGGCTTACCGACAAAGCCGAAAAAATCGTTCATATACCCGAAATTCTCTATTTTTGGCGTTCGCACGAAAATTCGGTGGCAATGGATATCAATTCAAAAAAATATGCTATCAATGCCGGAATCAACGCCGTCCGTGATTTTTTGCTCTCAAAAGGTCTGCCGTGTCGGGTTGAAAGTTCCCCCGCTTTCCCGACCATTTACAGAATAAGATACGAAATCAAGGATAATCCCAAAATTTCGGTAATCATCCCGAATAAGAATCACCTTTTAGATTTGAAGCGGTGCATAGATTCGGTAAAAGAATTATCAACATACGAAAACTATGAAATAATCGTTATTGATAACCAAAGCACCGATAACGATGTTCTTGATTATTACAAGAGCTTGAGTGATAATATTAAATTATTCTATTATGACGAACCGTTTAATTATTCTGCAATAAACAATTTCGCCGCAACAAAAGCCGAAGGCGATTATCTTATCTTTTTGAATAATGACACTAAGGTTATAGCTCCCGATTGGATGGAAGAACTTTTGATGTACGCTCAAAGAGGCGATGTAGGTGCCGTTGGTGCCAAACTCCTTTTTGAAAACAATACAATTCAACATGGCGGAATAATACTCGGACTTGGTGCTGACCGAATAGCAGGTCATGCTCACTACGGTTGCACAAAAGAGAATTTAGGATATATGGGCAGATTATATTATGCTCAAGATGTAAGTGCTGTAACTGCTGCCTGTATGATGGTAAGCAAGGAAGATTTTAATGCAGTGGGCGGATTCAATGAAAAGCTTGCCGTAGCATTTAATGACGTTGATTTTTGTTTAAAACTGAGAAAAATCGGCAAACTCAATATTTTTAATCCGTTCTGTACACTTTACCATTTTGAATCCATAAGTCGTGGATTGGATACAGATAGCAAAAACAAAAGCAGATTTGAAAATGAAAAAGACTTATTCATTGAAGAATGGGGCGAAACATTAGAAAAAGGCGACCCGTATTATAATCCCAATTTCTCGCTTGACGAAAGTTATGTCATAAAGCAAAATTATTGATTATATAAAATGGACTTCTGAGTATTTATTACGGGGGAGTTCATTTTATATTTGACTTTTCCTTATTTAATTTGTATAATTACTTATAATGCGGGCGTGGCGGAATTGGCAGACGCGCATGCTTCAGGCGCATGTGAGATTTCTTCATGCAAGTTCAAGTCTTGTCGCCCGCACCAAAGCATTCAAACCCGAACCTTTTACCTATCGGTGAAACGTTCGGGTTTGTTGTTTACTTCTAAAACAATTACATAGTTCTATTGCTGACAAAAGCGGTGGTACAGATAAATTTGCACCACCGCTTTTATTTTAATAAAAATTATTATTTTCGTCAATAATTCATGATGGATAAAATATAATTATATGTGAATACAATCTCGATAAGTTCGACAAATATTGACAAAATATATTTATGTATGTATAATGATGGAGGAAATTATGTATCGTTTTGGAAATTTGGAGGAAAAACAAGTGAAAGTTTTTGTTAGCTGGTCAGGAGATTTAAGCAAAAAAATAGCAGAATCAATAAAAAAATGGTTGCCATGCATTATTCAAGCAACAAAAGTGTTTTTTTCTCCCGAAGATATCGAAAAAGGAGAAAATTGGGATAGCAAGATATCCAAAGAACTTAATGAATGTAAGTATGGAATAATATGCTTGACAAATGAAAATGTTTCTGCTCCGTGGATTAACTTTGAAGCTGGTGCGATTGCAAAATCGTTAGATTCTCATGTTGCAACTTTAATGATAAATATTAATCCGTCAGATATTAAGGGACCTCTATCAAGATATCAGGCAACAAAAATAGAAAAGGATGATTTTTATCAACTGATATGTAATATTAATAGTCAATGTGAAGAGCCTATTGATTCAGAAATATTAAAAACTACATTTGATGGACTATGGGATAATATGAAATCAGAAATTGAAAATATTGTCTCAAGTTCAAAAAAAGCCTCCAATAATTCTAAAAAGGCAACCATAGATAATGCTGAAGCAATAGAAGAAATTTTACTTTTGTTAAGAAAACAAAATGCCGTTTTATCATCTCCACAGCAATTATTACCACCCGATTATTTTGAATTTTTAAACGAAAAAGCTTTTAGAGTTACAAATACAGAAAAATATGACGAGTTGGTTTTTGAAATCTTACATTATTTAGATTGGTTAATCAATTCATCATACGAAAACAATGAAATTGCTAATATGATTATAGAGTTGAATATTGGGGAATTAATAAATATAATTGGGCATTATATTAACAATAGAAGGACTAATCGAAAACTAGTTATGCAATATCGAGAAATACGAGACAAATTCCGATTCCCTATAGAACCATCCAATTCAAGGATTGATGTTTGAAAAGCAATTGATTTTATTTAAGCGGTGGTATAGACCAAAAATCTGCACCACCGCTAAATTTATTCTTTATCCGGTTTTTCTTTCTGTTCTTTCTTCCACGCTTTAAACTCTTTCTTTCCTTCGTCGCTGTTAAAATACTCTAATATATCAGGCATCAGGCAGTGTGCCAATGCCTCAATCTCACTTTCGGGAAAATCGGATTTCAGAACGATTTTTACTTTTCCCATAGTATGGGACCCCTTTTTTAGATTTCTCCTATTTTGCCGGAGATGTGCAATCGTTATATCATTCAAAAAATCCTTCATATATGGTTCAGCGGTTCAAAACATAATCAATCACGCTGACTTTTGTAATCTTATAGCCCTTACCGCACGGCAGTGCCTTGATAGAGCCGTTTTTAATCAGCTCATATACTTTCTTCCTGCCGATGTGTCCGAGCATTTCTGCGGCCTGTTCCGTGCTTACAACATCGGGATAGTCCGTAAAAATTGTTTTGTATGCTTCGATAGCATTTGAAAAATCGTTCATAAGCGGAAACCTCCTTTTTCAGATTACCTCCCATCTGCCGGAGGCGTAGCAATAATTTTGTTTCATTTCAAAAAACTCCTTCATAAATTAAAATTCTCACCTTTCGGTGAAGGTCAGATGCCGGACACACCGGCATCTGCCTTTTGAGGAAAGCCAACTACTTTTTCTGACGGTACTTTTTCGGCATTTCGGGAAGATAGACTCTCGTTATAGGTGTCCTGTGGTGTCCCATGCTCTCGCTGACATTCTTCTCGACATTCCTTCTGCCTTCGGCAGTGAGGCGTTCTACACGATTCTGGGCATAATAATACCGAAGTCCGTGCCAAGTCAAATGCTCATACCGTTCCTTGTTGCCGGGTTCAACCTTGCTCGTGCGGTCTTTGTCGGTAAACTTGTTGCGATTGTTCGTCATCCAGTTTTTGAGCGATTCGATTTCTTTCTGAACGCCGTATTTTTTGTTCTGTGCAATGGCATATTCACTCGGATGAATCCCGAATTTCTTTGCCTTGTAGTTAATGCGTTTCAGAAGTTCCATCTGCTCTTTGGTTTCGACCGGGATCGAACGGTACTGCCCGCCTTTGCCTTTGACATTCAACTCGTTATAGTCCAATGCGTCTGTAATGTCTTTTACACGGATTTTGGCAATTTCGTGGATACGAAGACCGAACCGGTATCCGAGGTCAATGGAATCGACTACATCAAATCTGCCCATCTCTTTGCCGACAACTCTTGCACTCTCGATTTCGTGCGGAAGCCACGCACGGTCTATCACGCCTGAAATTCTCTGTTCAAGACCTAATGCACGGTTGTCCGGCAATCTGTTCTTGCTGCCGGAAAGATTGTGTACGAATCGAATACCCGACAATTCACAGCGAATGGTAGACGGCGAATAATGCTTGATTTCTTTCATATATTCGGCATAACCGTATATATGCTTTGCTGAAATGTTTGCAATCTTCTGACCGTGCCATTTATCTGCGTAATACTGTGCGAAGTGGTCGAAACATTCAAGATAGCGTACCCGTGTCTTGATGCCTTTGATCCGTGCGTTCTTGACAAGTGCATTTGCCTGATCCATCAGATTGTCTTTGGCTGTCCTCTGTGCTTTAGGGGAAAAATTTGACATCATGCTATTCCTTTCACATAACATGGATTTGATTATTACTCTATAATCAGAGTTATGTATCAAGGACAGCCACAATTTAAAATATGTTGGATTTGGTTTTCAAGAAAAGATATTCGGTTTGTTGAAAAAACTGTAAAAGTATGCTATATTGAACACGATGATTAGAGATAAATAAAAAAATTAGAATTCACAAGAGGTTCTTCTATGAAAAAAGCAGTATCAACAATTTTTCTTATAATTATTTTAGTGCTTTTGTGTTGTGGATGCGGATTGATTTCAAAAAGTTATTCCAGTGCAAGAAAAACTTGCATTCAATTTTTGGAAAGTAATAAAGAGAAAATGAATACCATTGCACAGAATGTTCTTAGCGATGAAAGTTTATCTTCTGGCTATTACGAAGATCATTATTATAGCATCAAAGAAGACGACAAAGGTGAAAAATATGTTACCTTTGATATTGATTCACAAGGCATGCTTGGCGGTCAATACTGGAACTTAATTTATTGCCCGAATGGAACATATCGAGGAGAAAGCGAAACTTATTATTGGAAAGAGGATAACGGAAACAATATCGTAAAAGCAGAAAAAATAGACAATAATTGGTGGTATTATTGGATAGATTATGATGGAACAGAATACAGCGATAAATAGATACAATTCAAGTTTGTCGAGCAAAATATAAATTAAAATTTTTCTCGGCAAAGTTTCTTCATGACGAAAATCTGTAGATTAAAATTTTGCACTCAAAAATTTTCGGCTCCGGCACTCTGATTCGCAGACTGCCGGAGCCGGTGTCATATCAAAGTGAAAGTCATATTTTTGTTCCCCTCATTTCAAAATGACAATCATATATCATATCGAAAAGAGGTCAAATATCAAATTGTAGATTTCGAAACGATAGTCATATATCATCTCAAAATGAAAATTACTGCGGGAGCAATCGCTTGCTTTCTTCTGCTTGTTTGCCTTTCAGTCGGCGGGACGGGATTTGTCAACAGTACGAAGTACCGTAGGCTTGCTGTTTACTAATACCGGCTCGCCGACTACAATTCTTTCGGCAGAAGAACAAACT
>JAZUFQ010000006.1:0-2654 GCA_045640745.1 Acutalibacteraceae bacterium | reverse complement strand
TATGATGCTTAAAATTCTTTTTTTCATAGCCAAAATCCTTTCTCAAAATAAAAATTATATATTTTTAGACATACACAAGACATTATAACACCCCAAAACGCACACAAAACGCACACTTTGGGGTGTTTTTTTGAAAAAATTCAAAATTTTTAATTTTTAGCGGATTTTGACTTATGTATTTCGTTTAGCAATGCGCAGGTTTCCTCGGCAAAAGAGTACTGCGACATATATTCACCGCCGAACGATAACCTTTTTCCGTCAAGAAAATCAAAGTAATCGCACTTTACCTTATCTTTTACAACCCTCATTCTTCCGTAGGCGGAGGAAATTGTATCTAAGACACCGAGGTTTTGGAAGGTATCAAGCAAATCAAGGCGGATATTACTGAAATAAGACGATTTATTATTATCCTCAAAAACAACCGCCATAATTTCTTTTGTTGTGGCTTCGGCACCGCCTCTGTCGGTAAGATATGCAAGAAGTTCCCTTGTTTTTTTATACTTGAACGCTACGGGTTTTCCGTCGCAAAAAACATCAAAGTTTCCAAAGCATTTAAGCTCTAAACGAGGATTTTCTGGCGAAATCGGATTACGCAAATGCTCTATTGCCGTTTTAACCTTTTCTACGGAAATCGGTTTAAGAAGATAATCGGAACAGTATGTACCTAATGCATCAAGGGCGTATTCGGTATATCCCGTGCAAAAAACGATGTTGCACGAGGGATAAAGCTCCAAAATCTTTTTCGCCATGGATATTCCGTCTAAAAACCGCATATTTATATCCAAAAACGCAATATCAACCGGTGTGTTTTCGGAAAAGTCCATTGCTTCTTTTGCTTTTGAAAAAGAGTAAATTTGTGATTTAGGGAGTACGGTTGCTACCGCATCATTAAGCTCGCTTAAAGCCGGTATTTCGTCGTCAACAAGCAAAATGTTCATTACTTTTCCTCCAAAATAAGTATTTTTGCGGTGGTGCCTTTGCCTTTAACACTTTCGATTTGCAATTCTCCGCAATTCTTCACTTTAAGGCAGTTGCGGACATTTTCGAGTCCGAAGTGATTTCTGCCGTCATTTGCCGGAGCGTTCACATCAAAGCCGGGACCGTTATCGGTTATGGTGATTAAAGCACCCTTTTTGGTTTTTTCCGAACAAATAATAATTTGACCGCCGTTTTGATTCATTGTTGCGCCGTGGCGCACGGCATTTTCCACAATGGGCTGTACGGTTAGTGCAGGAATGGAAAACGAAGAATATTTAATATCATATTCTACTTTAAGCTCGTCGCCAAACCGGATTTGTTCGAGCATTAAGTAGGTTTTTATGTGTTCAAGTTCCTTTTCAAAGGGAATGCTTTGCCCGTTGCTTAAAGCGTCCATATTACCACGCAGATAGTCAGCAAAAAAACCGAGCGACTCATACGCTCTTTCAGGGTCTTTTTTACAAAGATGTCTTATTGCCGTAATGGCATTATAAAGAAAATGCGGTTTTATTTGAGAAAGCATAAGTGCTGTTTTAAGCTCTATTTGTTTATGCTCACGCTCGGCAATTTCCGCCTTTTGTTTAAGCAAAAGCTCTTTACTCTCAATATAATCACCGAAAAATACAATATAAGTTGCCAAAAGCATAAATACAAAATAAAAAGATGATACATTGTAGATTTCACCGAAATTGTACCAAATTAGTGAAATTACAACGAACAAAAGCGGGAAAAAGGCAAAACAGGCAACCGATGCTTTTTTCCGCAGGCTACAGCGTTGCGTAAAAACATAAACCAAATAAGAAAGATAGAAAAGCGAAAATAGTGAAAATTCAATAGTTTCACCGGGATAAACAAGGTTGCCTTTGCTGTCAACAAAAAACAAAATTCCGGAAAACGGATTTGAGGAAAGAATTAAAAGATATAAGGTTATTATTGCAAAAATCACAATGTTAAAATATCGCCGTGTACGGTTTTTCGGCAGAGTACCGCATTGGTATAACCAAAATAAAATATGTATTCCAACCGAAAGGACGGAAATAAGCATTTGAATAATAAAAATTGCTTTTACCGCCTTTGGATTTCCAAACAAAATGTCCTGTAATCCGGACAAAAAGATTGCGAAAAAAAGAAGTACCGGTATGGCTGAAAAAATAATATCCTGACGGGCGAAATTTCGGGTGTTCATATAACAGCAGGCGAGCAAAATTTCCGAAAACATCAAACCGAGGTCGGCAATCGCCATTTTAAGATAACCGGCTTCGCCGTAGTTTCCGGCAAAGAAAATTGTGAAATATACGCTTGCTACGGTAAGGGTAATAATGATAAAAGAAACAAATATATTAACCGCCCGTATATAAGCAACCGTTTTTTTGCTCTTAATATCCGACATTTTTTCGCCCCCCGAAATCAAATATATACGAATTGTAGCATATTCTTCATATAATATCAAGGTTTTCGGTTTCTCGGCAACATTAAAAACTTAAAAAATAAAAATCGGGCGGGAGACAAGCCCCGCCCTACGGATTTTTTTGTTTTGATAACTTTTATTGCGGGGGTTGACCTATGCCGCCGCCACCTAAATCGGTGACGCCGCCGTAACCCTCTTTGTTATCTTTTCCTTGATTTTCCATAGCCGTGGAGGTTGTTATTATATCTTTTGCGCCGAAATATATAAA
>JAZUFQ010000005.1:0-104358 GCA_045640745.1 Acutalibacteraceae bacterium | reverse complement strand
CAGATACCGCCCGAACGCTTCAATATCCTCATTCAAAATAACCCTTTCTTCCATTTTTCCGACCTCCGAATACATTTTTGTTAGTGTACCCGAAAACCGTGATTTCAATATTTTCGTCACGAAGGAAGGTTTTTACTTTTCACAGAGGTTGTATACCGTCTTTTTCTTCTGCACGGCATAGGCATAGGCAACGGCAGTACCGCTTTTCGGTTGGTAGTCAAACAAGTCCCTGCGACTGGTTTTCCGGCGGCTCGGCTGATAGTTTTCGTCATAGTAAAAGATGCAGACATCACTTGCTCGAATCATCGCCTGATTGCGTTCCACATAGCTTGCACGCCCGGCACTTCCGACACCCTTCGGGCAGATACTTTCCTCATATCCGACAATCAAAAACTGCATCGTGTAATCGTTTGTGTCCTCGTAATCCTTGCGGAAGTTTATCCGCTTGATTTCGGGGTGTTTTTCTTTTAATTCCGTCACCAATTCATAGCACAAATCATCAAACGCCGAATGGTCTCCGAAGATAAAATTGACCGTGCCGTTTTCAATCAAATCAAGCAAAATGCCCCGTAACCGTTCACGAAGTTCCGGCGTGTCATTGATTTTCCTATGTCCGATAAAACAAACCGAATGCTCCATTTTCGTCACCATTCTTTCTAACTGTATTGTCGTATTACTAACGATATTAGCATTAGTATAACACAGTTTCGTGACGAAAAAAAGCCCGTACCTCAAAATTTGAAGTACGGACTGTTCCGGCTATTTGATTTTCGTCATTTACAGCATTTGATATACGCTTTCAGTATCGTGAATGCGGTGTCTTTTTCTTTGGGAGACAGCTCCTCAATTTCGTCACTCAAACGGGTGCTTCTGACCTGAAATCCGGTGTCTATCACATCGGCAAAAATCTCATCGGCAGAGCATTCGAGCTTGTTCATAATCAGTACCAATTTATCAAGCCGTGGCGAGCTTTTGCCACGCTCCACATCCGAGAGATAGTTCGTTGACAGGTCAATCATTTCGGCAAATTGCTCCTGCGTATAGCCCCGTGCCTTTCTGTAATATTGGATCCGCTTTCCGACAGCTTTCATTACGGCGTTTTCGCCTTTCATATCTTTCACCTCCGAAATCACACTAACGGAATGACAACTCATTCTCACAGTATTAGTATAAATTTTCGTTGTGAAAAGATACACAAGCCGACATCGTATTACTAACGATAACATACGGAATAATTGAAAAATCCACGATATTTTCATTACATATCGGCAGGGGACGGAGTGCAATTTTCGTCAATAAAATTGTGTCTGCCGGTTTTCGTCACGAACAAATTTTAATTCACAGTTTTTCGTGACGAAAATAGAGATTCCATTTGTTAGAAATAATATACATTTTTATTTATGCTTGTAAGAAATAAGATATATAATGCTTGACTTATGTAAAAAATAATGTATAATATTCTTGATAATATTTTCTGAAAGGCGAATGTTATGAGAAGACCTAATTATACAGACAAAATACGAACAAGAATTGAAGCAGCGGAAGGCGGTTCGGTTTTCGTGTCGGTTGACTTTATCGACATTACCGAAAAGACTACCGTTAATATCATTCTGATCCGTCTTGCAGAAGAAGGACTGCTGAAAAAGATTATGTTTGGCATGTATTATAAGCCCGGTGTTTATGAGAAGTCGAACAGTCCGATTACACCGTCGCCTGATGATATCGCACACGCTCTTGCCCGAAATTACGGTTGGACGATCATACCCTGCGGTGAAACGGCACTTGATATATTGCAGATTTCACAACAATGGTCGGGTGAATGGGTTTATGTGACAGACGGCCCGTACAAAGTATACACCTATGACGATTCTGTTATTAAATTCAGGCACAGAGCAAATAAGGAAATATCAAAAGTTTCCTATACTACCGCAGTCTTTATTCAGGCAATAAAAGCTCTCGGCAAAGAGAATGTAACCGACCAGATTATTGAGCATCTGAAAACCTATGTGAACGAAAATCAAAAAGTTCAAATGCTTGAAGAAGCCAAACCCGTCACCGCTTGGGTTTACGAAATAATCAAAAAGATTTGCAAATAAAATATCCGGCAGACAAATTGGTTTTCTGTACCAAAATGTCTGCCGGATTTTCACATTGCAACAGTTCATTCGCTTAATGATGTTTTGATTTTTGCCCTTGCTTTTGCCCTTATCAAGATTGACAGCAAGGATAATAAAGTGTAAAATTGTTTAAGAGAAAATAACAAGCACATTGCGAAAAATCCTTTGTTATCAATGCTTTTAGAGGATTTTATTAAAAGACTATGCAAAGCGATAATCGCTTATAAAAGCATAGTTTTCAAACCGGGATTTATCGACCGGTTCTTTTTTTCAATTCCGCCTTGACGGTTTCAAGGTCGCTGCTTGTTAGGAGGGGGATAAGACCGTTGATCGTATCAATATCCATATCCCACCATTTGAATATTTCCATAAGAGCGATAAGTTCGTCATCAAAACGCTTTCTGATCACTCTCACGGGATTTCCCGCAACGATCGTGTAAGGGTCGACGTCCCTGCCAACGATGCTGTTTGCTCCGATAATAGCACCGTCTCCGATATGAACACCGGGAAGGATCACCGCGTTCTGTCCGATCCATACGTCGTTTCCGATGACGGTATCGCCCTTATACGGCATATCCTCTGCCTTTGGCGCTTTCATATTCCATCCCTCAAGCGTATAGAACGGGAATGTTGATACCGCGTTCATCTGATGGTTGGCGTCGTTCATCATAAACTCAACTCCCGAGGCGATCTGACAGAACTTGCCGATAATCAGTTTATCTCTGCTCCAAGGATAGAAATTCGTTACGTGGCTTTCAAATTCGGAATCCGCAATATAGGTAAAATCGCCAACAATAATATTGGGATTTGAAATTGTAGGTTTGATATATATTTCTTTTTCATATCCTGAAATCGGATATTTTATATTTGGATCCGGTATCATATTTTCACCCCTGCAAATTCTGATTTGTATCACTAAACTTTTCAGTTAATTATATCATATAATTACGAAAAAATCCACAGTTAGATGTCAGTTTATATAATTTTAGAACTTTTGTCGAATATAAAATGTATTAAATGTAAAATAATGTTTGCAAAATAAATATATTTGTGTTAGAATATTTGCGACACAATATGGTTTTAACGAATTTTCGCAACTGATAATAACATTTTTATTATGGAGGCAGATTATGACAATAGGCAAAAAAATTACGCAACTAAGAAATGCGGCTAACATTTCGCAAGAGGCATTGGCGGATAAATTAGAGGTTTCAAGACAGTCTATTTCAAAGTGGGAAATGGACCAATCTTTACCTCAAATTGACAAAATTTTGCAAATTTGTGAATTATTCAACATCTCGACAGATGAACTACTAAAAAACAGCATAAGCATTGATAATTCGGCACCGAAAAGAAATAAATATTTCGGTACTGACGGTTTTCGTGGCGAAGCAAATCAAAACTTGACATCAATTCAAGCTTATAAAGTTGGCAGGTTTTTAGGTTGGTATTTCTCTTCCCCTTTATCCGGAAATAAACCCAATTACCGTCCGAGAATAGTTATCGGCAAGGACACACGGCGTTCAAGTTATATGCTTGAATATTCGATTGTTGCAGGTATTACCGCCTCGGGCGCTGACGCATATATGCTCCATGTAACTACAACTCCGAGTGTATCTTATGTTACCCGTCAGGACGAATTCGACTGCGGTATAATGATAACTGCTTCCCATAATCCATTTTACGATAACGGAATAAAGATAATTAACAAATACGGTGAAAAATTTGATGACGAGGCAACCTCGCTTGTTGAGGCATATATAGACGGTAATCTTTCTCTGCTTGGTGTTGACGGTGATGACTTGCCTCTTGCAAGAAAGGAAAAAATCGGTTGTATTATCGACTATGTTTCGGGAAGAAATAGATATGTAGGATATTTGATTTCGGTTGCATCAAACTCTTATAAAAAACTCCGTATAGGTTTAGACTGCGCAAACGGTGCCTCTTGGATGATAGCAAAAGCCGTTTTTGATGCATTAGGTGCACAAACAGTAATAATCGGCAACGAACCCGACGGACTTAATGTAAATCTTGATTGCGGTTCGACCCATACCGAGCGACTTTCAAATGTAGTAAAAGAGCAACATCTTGATTTAGGATTTGCCTTTGACGGTGATGCCGACCGTTGTTTAGCAGTTGACGAAACCGGCGAACTTATTGACGGCGACAAGATTATGTATATACTTGCAAACCGCTTAAAATCAAGGGGAACACTTAACAATAATACGGTTGTTGCAACGATTATGTCTAACAGCGGATTTGTAGCTTCCCTAAAAAAAGCAGGTATAAACTGCGTCCAAACCAATGTCGGCGACCGATTTGTATATGAATGTATGCAAAATAAGGATTATGTTTTAGGCGGTGAACAGTCGGGACACATAATAATGAAAAAATACGCAACAACCGGCGATGGAATTTTAACTGCAATAATGCTTACCGAAGAAATATGCGACAAAAAAATGTCATTAAAGCAACTTTCGGAACCTGTTAAAACATATCCCCAGTATTTATTAAATGTCCGTGTTAAAGACAAAGACGAGGTTATGAACGACAGCGCTGTTCTTGAAGAACTTGAAAAGGTAGAAAAACTAATTAACGGCGAAGGCAGAGCGCTTCTCCGCCAAAGCGGTACCGAACCCGTTATCCGAGTAATGATTGAATGCAAGGAAGAAGAATTAAGCATAGCTTACGCTAATATGATAGCAAATGTGATAAAAGAAAGAGGTCATGCTTGTGAGTAAGTCGGTAAAAACAGCAGAATTATTTGACTGTGATGTCCCCTATCTTAAAGAATTATTCAAGAATTCTGAATATCCTTGGGAAATGTTACCGAAAATCAAGGATTTAGCCGAAAAACTTGTAAATGACGGAATTGACGGTTTTACCGAGTATAAAAAAGGTGTTTTAATCGGCAAAAATGTAAAAATTTACGATACGGCAACAATTATCCCTCCTGCCGTAATCGGAGATAACACTGAGGTTAGACCGGGGGCTTTTATAAGAGGTTCGGTTATAACCGGTAAAAACTGCGTTATCGGAAACTCAACCGAGCTTAAAAATACTGTTATGCTCGATAATGTTCAAGTACCGCACTACAACTATTTAGGCGATACTGTTATGGGCAATTTTTCACATACGGGCGCAGGAACGATTTGCTCAAATCTTAAATCCGACGGCAAAAATGTTGTTATTCACGGCGATAAGGAATACGAAACCGGACTTAGAAAAATCGGCGGAATACTTGCCGACAAAGCAAACATCGGCTGTGGTTGTGTTCTAAATCCGGGAACGGTTATCGGTAAGGACACATCGGTATATCCGCTTACTTCGGTAAGAGGCGTTATCCCATCAAATTCTATCGTAAAATCAACAGATAATATAGTTGAAAAGCATTGATATTCTAAAAAAAGCAAAAGACTTAAACTGAAATTTCAGTTTAAGTCTTTTTTGTTTATTACTTTACAACAATATTTACGAGGCGTTTAGGAACATAAAGTTCTTTAATAACTGTTTTACCGTTTAATGCTTCGCTGACGGCGTTTTGTGCTTTTGCAAGGCTAATTGCCTCATTTGAAGAAATATCGGCAGGAACGGAAATTCTCGCTTTAATTTTACCGTTTACCTGTACGGCAATTTCGACATTAGATTCAACACACTTCGTTTCGTCAAATTCGGGCCATTTAGTTTCGTTAAGCATACCCTCATATCCGCAAATTTCCCATAATTCTTCGGTTATATGCGGGGCAAACGGATTTAACAAAGTAATAAATGTTTTCATTTCGGCTTTATTGATATTGCCGATATCTGAAATTTTATTAAGCAATGTCATAAGCGAAGCAATGGCGGTGTTCATTTTTAAGTTTTCGATATCGTCTGTTACCTTTTTAATGGTCTTATGGAAATCGGTTTCAAGTTCTTTTCTGTATTCGTTTCCGTCAACCAAATTATCCGCCAATGAGAAAACCTTATCAAGAAAACGCTTACTGCCTTTAATAGATGACTGGCTCCAAGGTGCCGCTTTTTCAAAATCGCCTAAGAACATCTCATAAACACGCATTGTATCGGCGCCGTAGTCATTTATAATATCATCGGGGTTAACAACATTACCTCTTGATTTAGACATCTTTTCCCCGTTTTCACCTAATATCATACCGTGGCTTGTTCTTTTTGAATACGGCTCGGCAAAAGGCACTACGCCGATATCATGTAAGAACAAATGCCAAAAACGGCTGTAAAGCAAGTGAAGAGTTGTATGTTCCATACCGCCGTTATACCAATCAACGGGGCACCAATATTCGAGCGCTTCTTTTGATGCAAGTTCTTTATCGTTATGCGGGTCGCAGTAACGAAGGAAATACCAGGAAGAACCTGCCCATTGAGGCATTGTATCGGTTTCTCTTGTTGCATGTCCGCCGCAGTGAGGACAAGTGGTATTTACCCAATCGGTCATTTTAGCAAGCGGTGATTCGCCGGTATCGGTCGGCTCATAAGAGTCAACATTCGGAAGTGTAAGCGGAAGCTCGCTTTCAGGAAGCGGAACCCACCCGCACTTTTCACAGTAAACCATAGGAATCGGCTCGCCCCAATATCTTTGACGGGAGAATACCCAGTCCCGAAGCTTGAAGTTAGTTTTTCTTTTGCCTATTCCCTTTTCAACAATCCATTCCTGCATTTTCTTAATAGCATCGTCAACCGAAAGACCGTTAAGAAAATCAGAATTAACCATTGTGCCTTTTTGACACTCGGTATATGGACCATCTTCAATATTACCGCCCGAAACAACCTCAATCATCGGAATACCGAATTTCTTTGCAAAATCATAGTCTCTTGTATCGTGTGCAGGAACTGCCATAATTGCGCCCGTTCCGTAAGAAATAAGCACATAATCGGAAATAAATATCGGTGTTTCTTTATTATTCACGGGATTTATTGCCATAACTCCTTCAAGCTTAACACCCGTCTTTTCCTTTGCCATTTCGGTTCTTTCAAAATCGGATTTTTTAGCGGCCTCTTCCCTATATGCTTTAACCTCATCATAGTTTTTTATGTTCTTTGCCCACTTATCAATAAGCGGATGTTCGGGTGAAATTACAGTATATGTTGCGCCGAACAGGGTATCAGCACGGGTTGTAAATATTTCAAATTCATCACCGAGAGTTGTTTTGAAATTAAGCTCGGTACCGTACGAACGGCCAATCCAATTTCGTTGCTGTGTTTTAACACGGTCAATAAAATCGACAGAATCAAGTCCGTCCAAAAGCTTATCGGCATACTCCGTTATTTTTAACATCCACTGACTTTTTTCTTTATGGACAACCTCGCTTCCGCAACGCTCGCAAACGCCGTTTACAACCTCTTCGTTAGCAAGAACGCACTTGCAGGAGGTACACCAGTTTACACTCATTTCTTTTTTATAAGCCAAGCCGTTTTTATAAAGCTGTAAGAAAATCCACTGCGTCCATTTATAATATTCGGGGTCGGTTGTGTTAATTTCTCTATCCCAATCAAAAGAAAAACCGAGTGATTTTAACTGTCTTTTGAAGTTTTCAACATTGTTTTTGGTAACAACGGACGGATGAATATGATTTTTGATTGCAAAGTTTTCGGTAGGAAGACCGAAAGCATCAAAGCCCATAGGATACAAAACATTATAACCCTGTAAGCGCTTTTTTCTCGCAACAATGTCAATAGCGGTATAAGACCTCGGATGTCCTACATGAAGTCCCTGTCCCGACGGATACGGAAATTCAACAAGACCGTAGAATTTAGGCAAAGTGTAATCGCTCTTTGTTGCAAAGGTTTTATTTTCGTCCCATATATTTTGCCATTTTTGTTCTATTTTCTTATAATCGTAATTCATAATCAATCTCCTTGTGCCTGCTCTAAAATATTATCTAAATCGAGTGCTTTTGCATCACTCCACATTTTATCCAAATTGTAAAATTCACGCTGGTCGGGTGTAAAAATATGAACAATAACCGAGCCGTAATCAAGAACTATCCAACCTGTACTTTTTCCTTCAATATGATTAGGAGCAACTCCGTTTTCTTTTAATTTTTCCTCTACCTCGTCGGCAAGAGAACGAACATGGGTTGAAGATGTAGCGGTAGCAATAACAAAATAATCTGTGAGTACTGTTAAATCTTCAACTCTTAACACATTGAGGTTTTTAGCTTTTTTGTCATTCAAAGCATTAGCGGATATACTTACTATTTCAAGATTTTCCATCATTGCTCTCCTTTAACATAATTTCGTTGTAGGCATCAAATGTATCGGAATGTATCGCCAAATTTCTGCTTGCCAAATCTTTAACCGTATATGAAAGCGCATATTTATATGCCTTATCAAGCGATTCGTCCACGAGTTTTCTTATAACATCAATATCGTCATAATCACGGTCGGCAGATGTAAAATCGGCAAGATAAAGAACTTTTGATAATAACGGCATATTTGATTTGGCGGTTGTATGATGTCTAATCGCATCAAATACCTCGTCATCATCAATATTAAGCTTATATCTTACAAAATAAGCGCCCGATATTGCATGCCAAAGTTTTTCGGAATTTTTTTCGATTATATTAAGCACAACACCATATTTATTGAATATTTCATAATGTTCTTTTTCGTCGGCATTTTTAGTAATATCGTGCAAGAGTCCGCAAAGATACGCTTTTTCGGTATCACAGCCGTATTTTTGTGCCAAACGGTACGCTTCATCGGCAACGCAAAGCGAATGGTAATATCTCTTATCGGTTAAGCGCTTTTTAAGTAATTCTTTATACTCGATATATTGTATATGCATAATTTTCCCTTACTTAACAAGCTCTATGATTTTATCTTTTGACTGTCTATATAAAATAAACTTTGAACCGATAACCTGAACAACATCGGCGCCCACCTTTTCCGCTATAAATTCGGCGGTTTCTCTTGTTGTTTCGGGAGCGGTTTCAAGCCGTCTTAACTTAATTAGTTCACGGGCTTCAAGTGCATCGTCAACCTGCTTTAAGGTCTGCTCCGATATACCCGATTTGCCAACCTGCATAATTGTATCATAGGTGTTTGCCATACCACGCAGTTGCGCTCTTTGTCTGCTGTTTAACATAAATTTTCCTCACAAATATTTTTTAAGTTCCGTACTGAATAATCTTATTGATTTTCCTCGGTGGCTGATTTTGTCCTTTTCTTCAGGTGTAAGCAAACCGACAGGACCTAACTTGCTAATAAAAATCGGGTCATAGCCAAATCCTGCGTTTCCTATTCTTTCGGTAGCAATAGTGCCCTCGCACTCGCCACGCACGGTAAATTCTCTGCCATCGGGAAAAACGCAGGCAATAGCCGAAACAAACTTGGCTTTTCTATTTTCGTTTGCTACACCGTCAAGCACCATTAAAAGCTTATCTATGTTCTTTTGGTCGTCAGCCGGCTCACCTGCATATCGTGCGGTATAAACACCGGGAGCACCGCCAAGATAATCAACACATAGTCCCGAATCGTCGGCAACCGAAATAAGTCCCGTAGTTTTAAGACCTGCTCTTGCTTTTATTAAAGCATTTTCTTCAAAGGTTTCGCCCGTTTCATCGACATCAGGAAATTCATTTTTAAAATTCTTTATCGAAAGAACATCAAAACCAAGCGGAGTTAAAATTCTTTCAAGCTCAATTAACTTTTTAACATTCTTCGTCGCAACAAAAATTTTCATAAATCAAATCTCAATTATTCCGTCGGCAAATTCCTTTGGATTAAAGGGCATTAAATCGTCAATACCCTCGCCCACACCGACATATTTTACGGGAATACCTAATTGTTTATAAATCGAAATAACTATTCCGCCCTTTGCCGTTCCGTCAAGCTTTGTAAGAATAATGCCCGTAATATCGGTAACGGTCATAAATTCTTTTGCCTGATTTACGGCATTTTGACCGGTTGATGCATCAAGTACAAGTAAAGTTTCTTTGGATGCGTTTGGCAATTCCCTATCAATAATTCTATTGATTTTGGCAAGTTCTTCCATAAGATTTTTCTTGTTATGAAGGCGTCCTGCCGTATCGCAAATAATAACATCAGCTTGCTTTGCTTTGGCAGATGCTATCGTATCAAACACAACAGAGGCGGGGTCAGTACCGTCAACGCTCTTTACCATATCAACGCCAGCACGGTTTGCCCATTCTCCGAGTTGCTCAATAGCGGCGGCACGGAAGGTATCGGCGGCACCTAATACAACCTTTTTGCCACTATTTTTAAGGTTTGCCGAAAGCTTACCGATAGATGTTGTCTTTCCGACACCGTTTACGCCGACAACCAAAATTATTGACGGCTTTGTATTAAGATGTAAATCGGCATCGCCGTTCAAAGTTTCGGCGATAATTTCATTTAGCAAAACTTTAATTTCGGTTGGATTAGTAACACCTTTTTCTTTAACTTTTTTTCGCAGTTCACCGCATAAAAACATACTTGTTTCCATACCGATATCCGACATAACAAGTATCTCTTCAAGCTCTTCAAAAAATTCCTCATCAATTCTCGTAAAGCTGTTGATTACACTCGTTATACCGCTTGAAAAAGAGTCTTTTGTTTTGGTAAGTCCCTCTTTAATCTTTGAAAATAAGCCCATTTAAGCACCTTTTTCTTCAAGTTGTAGTTTCTTTTCAAGCTCTTGAACATTAAGTTCAAGTAACTTTGTAACGCCTTTTTCCTGCATTGTAACACCGTAAAGCATATCGGCGGCTTCCATTGTACCACGCCTATGGGTAACGCAGATAAACTGTGTGTTAAATTTTGACGAACGCATATAGTCGCCGAAACGGTCAACATTTATATCATCAAGTGCGGTGTCAACCTCGTCAAGGAAACAAAACGGCGGAGCGTTAACCTGCATTATCGCAAAGTAAATCGAAAGAGCAACAAGTGCTTTTTCACCGCCCGAAAGTCCGTCAAGACTCGGAACATTTTTACCCGGTAAATTAGCAACAATATCAATTCCGCTTTCAAGAATATCGTCGGGGTTTTCAAGCTTTAAGCATGCCGAACCGCCCCCGAACATATCGGAAAATGTTTTTTGAAAGTTCTCGTTGATTTTAGCAAAGCCTTCGGTAAAGAGTTCCTGCATTTGACTTGTAAGTTGATTTATCAGTTTGCTTAACTCCGCCTTTGAATTATTAACATCGTCAAGCTGTTCTTTCATAAAGTCATAGCGTTCTTTAACTTCCTTATACTCTTCAATCGCCGAAACATTAACATTGCCGAGCGCCCTTATTTGAGATTTGATTTCAGCAAGTTTTTTCTTGGTTTCAGACGGCTTTTCGATACGAATGGCTATCTTTTCGGCTTCGGATTTTGTGAGCTGATATTCGTCATAAAGCTGTGAAATACAAGAATCATACTCTTTTTCCATAATTTCTTTGCGCTCGGTAAGACGGGCTAATTCACCGCTTATTTTTTCACGCAAAAGAGTTTGTTCTCTTTCTTTGCTTCTAAGCTCAACACCCTGTTTTTCGGTTTCATTACGCAAATTAAGAAGATTTTCAATGCTTTCGTTTATTTCATTTATCGAAATCTTATTATTTTCGATTTCATCTTTAAGTTTCTTAATATCTTCCTTTTGGCGTTCAACCTTAAAAATATGAGCCGAAATTTCGTTATCTAATTCAGCAGATTTTATCTTTCTTTCGCCTAATTGCTTTTCAAATTCGGAAATAAGAAGCAGTATATTTGCCTCGTCCTTTTGAGCGTTGACGATGGAAAGCTTAATCTCGGTAATATCGTCCGAAAGACTGTCTCTCTTATCAAAAATAGAACTTCTGCCACCCGTCATATCGTCAATCTCGGATTGGACGGTATTTTTTTCGGTTTCGTATTTTGAAATTTCGAGTGCGGCAAGTCTTGACTGTTCTTTTAAGGCGGTAATTTTATTACTGCTGTCGGTTTTTTCTTCTTTTAACTCATTTAGAGAATTTTCAGCAGTTTTAATCAAATCTTCTAAATGCTTTAATTCAGAAAGCGTCCTGATTTTATCCTCGTTAGCCGTTACGATAAGGTCGTTTTCGGCTTTAATATCGGCTTCAACCAAAGAAAGTTCGTTTCTTGCCTCTTCATATTTTTTATTATTTTGAGCAAGTGTTTCTTCAAGTTTTTTAAGCTCGTCATTGTATTTTTTGATATCAACGCCACGGCTTAAAATTCCTGCCTGCTTTACAAGTGAACCTCCCGTAATCGTACCGCCGGGGTTAATAACCTGACCGTCAAGCGAAACGACCTTAACACGGTAATTATACTTTTTAGCAAGTGTAACGGCGCTGTCGATATCTTCGGTAACAACAGTACCGCCGAGCAAATATTTAATTATTTCGGAATATTTATTATCTACCTTTACTAAATCGCTTGCAATACCGACAAAACCGAAAATACTGTCAAAACCGTCTTCCTTAAACTCACGGGACTTAACAGAGTTAATCGGCATAAATGTAGCCCGTCCGAGTTTATTGTTTTTAAGTATGTTTATAACACGCTTTGCATCGGAATCGGTGTCAACAATAATGTTTTGGATATTATTACCGAGTGCCGTTTCAATGGCGACAGTATATTCCTTATCAACATTTATAACGCTTGCAACGGTACCGTGAATACCTCTGATAATTCCTTTTTTAGATTCGGAAAGAATATATTTAACGGCACCCGAAAAGCCCTCTAAACTGTTTTGCAAATCGGTTAATAACTGTATTCTTCTCTTCTTTGTTTCAATATCAAGGCGGTTTTCTTCGCATTTTGCCTTGATTTCTTCCAAAGAATTTTGCTTTGACTCAAAACAAAGATTATATCCCTTAACAGCATTAGTATACGACAAAATATCGTCGTCAATTTTATTAAATAATTCTTTTGTTTCGTTATAATCGTTTTTAAGGCGTTCGGTTTCGGCGGTGTTTTGAGCAATTAAATCGTCAATGACCGAAAACCTGTTTTCAATTTCACTTATCGAAGTATCGGCGCTTACCATTTCAACACGCTTGTCCGAGCATTTTGCGGATAAACTGTTAACGAGCAGTGCTTTTTCTTCAATTTGTCTTGAAATGACCTCGCTGTTAGAAATTAAATCCGACAACTCTTTTTCAAGCAAATCAAGTTTTTCTTCTAAAACTTTAATTTCTTCATGCTTTTTTTGGGCTAATTCCCGTTTTTGTATTACTTCCGTTTCATCTTCTGTATTAAGCGAAGATTTTTCATTATTTAGGCGTTCGATAGTTTCTTCATTATGTGCAATATCGTTCTCGGCTACCGAAATTACACCCTCAATACGAACAATATCTTCATTGATTTTGGAAATTTGACTGCGGTTTTCTTCAATTTGAGCCGTAAGTCTTGAAAATTCGGCAGTATTTTTTTCGTTAATTTCATCAAAAGAAGAAAGTGCACCGTCAATCTCCTTATATTGAAGCTCGGCGGCCAAAATCTTGCTTTCCTGCGCTCGTAAAGCATCTTTTGAATTATCGAGCGTATACATCCAAAGACCTATGTCGAGTTGCTTTTTTTCTTCGGCTAATGTTAAGAATTTTTCGGCTTTTTCGCTTTGACTTTTAAGCGGACCTACACGGGATTCAAGCTCGGCAAGAATATCTTTAAGGCGCAGTAAATTTTCTTCGGCGGCAAGCAATTTCCTTTGAGCTTCGGTTTTTCTGTAACGGTATTTTGAAATACCCGAAGCTTCTTCAAAAATATCTCTTCTCTCGTCGGATTTCGAACTTATTATATTATCAATTTTGCCTTGACCTATCATTGAATAACCGTCTCTGCCAAGACCTGTATCCATAAACAGCTCGTTAATGTCTTTAAGCCGTACCGAAACATTATTTATTTGATATTCGCTTTCGTGCGAACGGTAATAACGCCTTGTAATAGAAACATTATCGTTATCGAATTTTAAGCTTCTGTCCGAATTATCAATATTAAGGGTTACTTCGCAAAATCCGTGCGGTCTTCTTTCAGCAGTACCGCCGAAAATAACATCTTCCATAGACTGTCCACGAAGACTTTTTGTAGACTGTTCGCCTAAAACCCATCTTACAGCATCGGATATATTACTTTTACCGCTACCGTTAGGGCCGACAACGGCAGTAATACCCTTACCGAATTTCAGTACGGTTTTATCGGCAAAAGATTTGAAACCCTGAATTTGAATAGAAGTTAAAATCATACCTTGCTATTTCCTTTCTGCAATAATTTCGTAATCACTTAAAGAATTGTTTGTTTTTACCTCGCAGTCAAAACCCAAATCGTGAAGTTTTAATATATTGGCCCTTTTTTGACCAACCATTTTTGAAACGGACGAAGAATTAACATAAATTATGTATTTGCCCTTTTCAGTAAGTGCTTTTTGGGCTTTTATAAAATATAAATTTGACATACAAAGCTCACTGAATGCAGGATGCCAAGGCCCTGCAATAAACGAATCGGGCTCTATCGAATGAAGACCGAGGCGGATAATTTTAATATTTTCTTCATTAAAAATTTGTATAAGCTTTGTAGATAATTCTACGGCTTCATCAAGTGTTTGCGGTTTATAAAATCCGTCAGTATAAAGTGCCGCCAAATCGGTATCTTTAAGCACGATTGTAGGATAAATTCTAACTGTATCGGGCTTTAATTTTGCAATTTCTTTTGCAGTTTTAACCGACATATCACTACTGTCGCCGTAAAGTCCCGTCATCATCTGAATACCGAGCGAAAAACCCATTTGTTTTATAAGCTTTGCGGCATTTTGAACATCTTTCGAGGTATGTCCCCTGTTGTTCTTTTTAAGCACTTTATCGTTCATGCTTTGGGCGCCGATTTCAATAGCGGTAACGCCGTAGCTTTTCAGAATTGCCAAAATGCCTATATCAATTGCGTCAGGTCTTGTAGAAATACGAATACCCGAAACGATACCTTTATGAACATACTTAAAAGCGCTGTTAAGCAATGAAATCATATAATTTCGGTTGATTGCCGTAAAGCTTCCGCCGAAAAATGCAATTTCGGTTGTAAGCGGGTCAAAATTTTTACTGTTAAGTGCAATTTCAACCGATTTGTCTACATCTTCCGCTGTCGGTGCAGTATGCTGTCCTGTAATGTACCTTTGATTACAAAAAGAACACATGTTAGGGCAACCGATATGCGGAACAAAAATCGAAATATTTGAATGAATGTTACTCATTTATATTTTACCCATTAACTGCAAGGCTTGTTTTGCAGCCATTTGTTCGGCTTGTTTTTTCGATTTACCCGTTCCGCTTCCGATAACATTTGAATTGAGCCGTACCTCAACCGTAAACACCTTATCGTGGTCTGGACCGCTTTCGTTTATAAGAATATATGTAACCGATTCTTCGGGATTTTTTTGAATAATCTCTTGCAGTTCGGTTTTATAATCCAAATGCGCCTCTTCGGCAGGGTGAATTTTGAGTTCTCTTAAAACAAAGTTCATCACATGCTTTTTAGCAGGTTCCATACCGCCGTCTAAATAAATAGCGGCAAGTACCGCCTCAAAAGCATCGGCAAGAATAGAATCTCGTTCCCTTCCGCCACCTTTATCCTCGCCTTTTCCGAGCATTAGGTATTTACCGAGATTTAATTCACGGGAAAATCCGCAAAGCGCCTTTTCACACACAAGAGAAGAACGAAGCCGTGTAAGCTCGCCCTCGGGCATATTATTAAAGTTTTTATAAATATAATCGGAAACAATTATAGATAAAACGCTGTCGCCTAAAAATTCAAGTCGCTCATTTGACGATAAATTGCCTTTAACTTCGTTTGCATAAGACGAATGAGTGAGAGCGTTTTTAAGTAAATTTATGTTTTTGAATTTATAACCAATACTTTTTTCAAGTTCATCCATTATCATTACCCCAAGTTTTCGGTTATTAAACCTATTACATCGTTTTTGGCAAAAGTAATTGCCTGTCTTATGGCATTCTTAATTGCTTTTGCATCGGAACTTCCGTGCGCTTTTATTACCGGCTTTTTAACGCCTAAAAGCGGTGCGCCGCCAACTTCACTGCTATCCATCATTTTCTTTAACGAAGATATATCTTTTTTAACAACAAGTGCGGCAAGCTTATTCTTTAAGCTTTTTAAGAATATCCCTTTGACGAGTTTAAGCAGTGTAAGCGAAGTACCCTCGATAAGTTTAAGTGCAATATTCCCCGTAAAGCCGTCGGTAATTACGGCATCGCAAACACCCTTCGGCATTTCACGGGATTCGACATTACCGATAAAGTTTATCGGTGCTTCTTTTAATAGATTATATGCTTCAATATGCATTGGGTCGCCTTTTGTTTCTTCGGTGCCGATATTAAGAAGTCCGATTGTCGGATTTTCAATATTTTCAACCTTTTTAAGATAAGCATCTGCCATAATGGCAAATTGTACTAACATTTCGGGACGACATTCTGCGTTAGCACCCATATCCATAAGCATATAGTGTTTATCGGGTGCCGGAAGCATACTTGCAAGAGCAGGTCTTTTAACACCTTTTATTCTCTTTACAAGAAGTGTTCCGCCGACAACGATAGCACCCGTTGAGCCCGCCGAAACAAACGCATCGGCTCTATCCTCGACAAGTTCGTTAAAAGCGAGTCCCATTGAAGAATTTATATGGGTTTTAAGAATTGAAGTCGGGTCGTCGTGCATTGTAATAACATCTTTTGTATCGACAATAACCAAATCATTACCGAAATCAAATTTGTTATCATTTATAATTGAAATGATTTTTTCTTTATCACCCGTAAGAGTGATAGAAACATTATATTCTCGGTTAGCAAGATATGCGCCCTTAATAATTTCAAAAGGTGCATTATCCCCACCGAATGCATCGACAACAACTCGCATAATTAAACCCCTTTTCAATAAAATTCAAGTGAACGGTTTGAAAGTGCCATATACCGTTCCCTTTTATCCTTTATATGATTTTCAAGCGGTGGCAAAATACCGAAATTGGCGCCCATTGGCTGAAAATCAGTTACCGTACTGTCGGTAATATAGTTAAGTAATGCGCCAATCATAGTATAGTTTGGAAGAATAAGCGGTAATTCGCCTTTTAATCTTCTTACCGCATTTATTCCGGAAACAATACCCGATGCCGCAGATTCCATATATCCCTCAACGCCCGAAAGCTGTCCCGCAAAGAATATATTATTGTTTTTTATAAGCGATAAATCTTTATTAAGCAGTTTTGGTGAATTTATAAAAGTATTTCGGTGCATTACACCGTAACGCACAAAGTCGGCATCTTTGAGTCCCGGAATAAGTGAAAAAACTCTTTTTTGCTCGCCGAATTTCAGATTAGTCTGAAAACCGACAAGATTATACATACTGCCGTCGGCATTTTCTTTGCGAAGCTGAACAACCGCCCAAGGTCTATGCCCTGTTCTCGGGTCTCTTAAACCAACGGGTTTTAAGGGACCGAAACGGATAGAATCAATGCCACGCTTTGCCAAAACCTCAACCGGCATACAACCCTCATAGACATCAAAATCGTGAACAATAGCCGACTCGGCGTTTATAAGCTCGTTATAAAAAAGCTCGTATTCTTCTTTATTCATCGGGCAATTTATATAGTCGCCGCCGACAGTATCATCATATCTTGATGCAGAAAAAGCAATACTGAAATCAATACTTTCTTTTGTAACAATCGGCGCCGCAGCATCATAAAATGATAAACTGTCGGTTTCGCAGTAATCTTTAATACTGTTTGCCAATTTTGCATCGGTCAAAGGTCCCGTCGCAACAACTGTAATACTGTCTTTTGATATATCCTCGGCAACATCGCTTATAACATTTATTCTGCCGTTATTTTTAATGTTTTCGGTTATATATTCAGAAAACAAAGTGCGGTCAACAGCCAAAGCACCTCCGGCGGCAACGGAGGATTTTTTTGCGGCATCAAGACAAATTGAGCCGAGTCTTCGCATTTCTTCTTTCAAAAGCCCTGCGGCAGAATCTATCCTTGATGCTTTAAGCGAATTTGAACAAACAAGCTCGGCAAACATATCAGTTTTATGAGCCGGAGTTTTGTTAATAGGTTTCATTTCTATTAAATCAACATTAACTCCGAGCTTTGAAATCGCATTAGCCGCTTCGCAACCGGCAAGTCCGGCGCCGATTACGGTTATTTTATCGGTATTATTTTGATTTTTTATCATATTTCTTTCTTGACGGGCATTCGGAATTCATACAGTATTTGCGACCTCTTACACCGCTTATAATATAGCTTCCGCACTCTTTACAAACATCGCCCGTCGGTACACCCGGAGAGGCAAAATCACAGTTCGGATAATTAGAGCAACCGTAAAATTTATTACCCTTTTTGGAAACACGCTTAATGAGTTTTGCACCGCATTTCGGACAGGGTTGTTTTACCTCGTCTTCGGGAGCAGGTTTAGTGTTTTTACATTCGGGGTAACCGGGGCACGCAAGGAATTTTCCGAAACGGCCGTTTTTGATTACCATTTTTCGACCGCATTTTTCACAAACAACATCGGTTTCAACATCGGGAACCTTAACATGCTTGCCGTCAAGCGACTTTTCGGCTTTAAGATAGAGCGAATTAAAGTCGCCGTAAAATTCGTCAATAATCTTAATCCAATCAGCTTCACCGACACCGATTTTATCAAGTTTCTTTTCAAATCCGGCAGTAAACTTAACATCAACTATTGATTTGAAATGTTCGCCGATAAGGTCGGAAACAACTAAACCTAGCGATGTGGGTTTAAGTGATTTTTTCTCACGCTCAATATATGTGCGCTGTAAAATATTAGAAATAATCGGTGCATAGGTAGACGGTCTGCCTATACCGTTATCGTCAAGTGCTTTAATCAAAGTAGGCTCTGTATATCTTGCCGGCGGTTGAGTAAAGTGCTGATTTGAAACTAATTTTTTAAGTTTAAGAACATCGTCCTTTTCCATTTTCGGAAGAGAGCCCTCGTCGGATTTTTCTTCATCAGTTCCCTCTTCATAGAGTGCTGTATATCCCTCAAAACGGACACTAAAACCGCTTGCCTTAAAGAGATAATCGTTTGCGGTAATGTCAACCGAAACGGTATCCTGAACGCAAGCCGCCATCAAAGAAGCAATAAATCTCTCCCAAATAAGTTTATATAACTTATATTGGTCGGTCGTAAGAGAATCTTTAACACTCGACGGAGTAAGAGAAATTATAGTAGGTCTTATTGCTTCGTGGGCATCTTGTGCGTTGTTTTTTGATTTGAAAAATCTCGGTTTATCAGGTAAAAATTTATTACCGTATGCCGAAATAATATACTCGTTACCTGCGTTTCTTGCTTCGTCGGAAATTCTAAGGGAATCGGTACGCATATAGGTTATAAGACCTGTTACACCGTAGTTTGGCACCTCAACACCCTCATAGAGTTGTTGAGCAATACGCATTGTTTTTTGTCCAGTAAAGTTGAATTTACGGGACGCCTCCTGCTGTAAAGTAGAAGTAATAAACGGTGGCGCAGGTTGTTTATTTCTTACACCTTTTTTGATATTAGAAACAACATATTCGGCATTGTTTAACGCCTCGATAATTTCATTTGCTTGTGTTTCATTTGAAATATGAATTGCTTTTGAATCGCTTGTCTTACCGTAAAGTTTAGCATCAAACGAAGTTCTTCCGCTTAAAAGCTTTGCATCAATAGACCAAAACTCATCGGGAACAAACTTTTCGATATCTCTTTCACGGTCAACAATAAGTTTAAGAGCAACTGACTGTACTCTTCCTGCCGAAAGACCGCTTTTTACTTTTTTCCAAAGAAATGGACTTAATTTATAACCGACAATTCTGTCAAGAGCCCGTCTTGCCTGTTGTGCATCAACAAGATTAAGGTCAATCGCCCGTGGCTCCTTAATACCTGCCGTAACACCCGATTTTGTAATTTCGTTGAATGTTACACGGTTAGTATCATTCATATCAAGACCTAATATTTGAGCTAAATGCCACGAAATCGCTTCGCCCTCTCTATCAGGGTCGGTTGCAAGTAGAACAGAGTCGCTCTTATTGGCGGCATCTTTAAGTGATTTAATAAGTTCTCTCTTTTCAGGCATATTGATATAATCTAATTTGAAATTATTGTTTACATCAATACCAAGCTTGGATTTAGGCAAATCACGAATATGTCCCATAGATGCCATAACATCGTAATCACTGCCTAAATATTTTTTAATGCTCTTAACCTTTGTCGGAGACTCAACAATAACAAGCTTTGACATAAATTGCTCCTTTATTTTATCTTGTAATTTCCACCGGGAATGGAAATTATCATATTTTCAAGTTCAAGTTCCGTAAGTGCCGAAAGTATAATATCATAAGATAAACCGCACCCGATTAAATCGTCAGAATTAAATACTTGCTTATCTAAATAATTATATACTATTTTTGCCTCATTTGAAAGAGTTTCTTTCAAAATTTTTGAATTTTTTTGAATATTATTTGCGGTTTTTTGATTTTCGGTTTTTTCGTATGCCTTTTTTATATCTATTTTATCGGGAAAAGCGACAATATATTCGTTAAAAACATCGGATAAATCAATAAGCGGTTTTGCTCCGTCCCGTAAAAGCTTGTTAGAACCCTTGTACTCTTTTACAGTTGGGTTACCTGGGACAACAAATACATCTCTACCGTAATCTAAAGCGTATCTTGCCGTAATAAGCGCTCCGCTTTTTTCGGTGGCTTCAACAATAACCGTACCGAGTGTAAGACCTGCCATAATTCTGTTTCTGACAGGAAAACTGAATTTGGTCGGCTCGGTTTTCGGCGGATATTCGGTAATAATAGCACCGTTTTTAAGGATTTCTTGCCGAAGTCCTTTGTTTTCGGACAAATAATCGGAAAGAATACCGCAAGCCGAAACCAAAACGGTATTCCCGCCACCCGAAAGTGCGCCTTTATGAGCGGAACTATCACAACCGAGCGCTCCGCCACTTACAACAATAAACCCTGCTTTTGAAAGACGGTAAGAAATTGAATAGGCAAACTTTTCGCCCGTTTCACTCGGTTTTCTAGGTCCCACAACGGAAATTGACGGCAAAGAAGAAAAATCGGGCAAATCACCTTTTAGATAAAGTAAAATCGGCGGAACATCAATATTTAAGAGATTTTGCGGATACTCACTATCAATAAAAGAAATGATTTCAATATCGTTTTCGTCGCATTGCCTAATAATTTCATTAGCGTAAGAATAGTCATTAGATAATAGCTTTAACCGGATATTATCGGTAAATTTAAGTGTATTGACTATTTCGGAAATATCCTTATCAAGCAGATTTGATTTATGTATTTCAGTTGCGATATTATAAGCTTTCAGTGAGCCACAACCGAATGCGTGTTGAATAAGTATAAGATTTTTAAGTGTTAAATCTTCCATAATCCCACCGCTTATTTTGTTAATTCGTATATGGCAATAGCCGCCGCAGCCGAGGCATTAAGCGATTCGGCATTACCGCTCATCGGTATTGTAATTTTGTTTTTAATATTTTCAGCCGTTTCTTTACTTATGCCGTTAGCTTCATTTCCGATTATTATTACATCGCCGTCATTAAACTCAACTTCCTTTATCGGAGTTGCTTTTTTATCTACAACGCAGGCAAATCCACGCAGTTTATTTTGAATTATAAACTTTGAAATATCATCGGCAATATAAATAGGCATTCTTAATACCGTACCCATAGAAGCACGCAGGGATTTCGGCGAATACGGGTCGCAACCGTTTGAAGAAACGATTATACCGCCGACACCGAGTGCTTCGCAGGTTCTTGCAATAGCACCGAGATTTGAAACATCTTGAATATTATCAAGTGCAACATATTTTTTTGTGATGTCAATTTTATTTTCAATCATCGGAATATCGGCAACGACGATAATTCCCTGCGGATTAACGGTATCACTGATTTTTTCAAAAAGATAATCCTTTAATACAAAATTAAGGTTTGATTTATTAAAAAAAGCAGTTGTTTCGTTTTGATATTTTGAAAAAAATGTTTCGGTAACAAATGTTATATCAAAAGCAACATTGTTATTCAGGGCATCGTCACAAAGGCGCAGTCCTTCAAGTACAATTTTACCCTCTTCTTTTCTTCTTTTTGCCGATGTTTGAAGTTTATTTACGAGCTTCAAATAATCGTTGTCTTTCGAGGAAATAACAGAATAATTCGACATAAATATCACCTAAACACTCTTCCCAAAATACCAAAATTCGCCCGAGAAACTAATCTCGGGCGATAAAAAATTATTTTTCAAGTGCTTTTTGAGCAGTTTTAGCAAGGGCAGCAAATCCCTTCGGGTCATTAACTGCAACATCAGCAAGCATCTTACGGTTGATTTGAACGCCGGCTTTATTAAGACCGTTCATAAATGTTGAATAGTTCATACCGTTAATCTTTGCTGCGGCAGAAATACGGGTAATCCACAAACGGCGGAAATCACGCTTTTTCTGTCTACGACCGATATAGGCATAATTGCCTGATTTCATAACTGCTTCTTTCGCAGTTTTGAAAAGTTTAGATTTTGCGCCAAAATAACCCTTGGCAAGTTTTAATGTTTTCTTTCTTCTTTTGCGTGTTGCTAACGCACCTTTAACACGAGCCATATTGAGTAACCTCCACTAATTATTTTCCGATTATTACTTATACGGAATCATTTTCTTTACCTTTGCAACATTTGTTACATCGGCACATACTACCTTGCGAAGATTTCTCTTACGCTTTGTTGTTTTCTTGTTAAGAATGTGTGATTTGAAAGCATGAGCTCTTTTAACCTTGCCGGTTTTTGTGAGTTTGAAACGCTTTTTTGCACCACTGTGTGTTTTGATTTTAGGCATTTTTTTGTCCTCCTAAATAAAAATTACATTATTTACCTGACTTCGGCGCCATAAACATAAGCATATTACGGCCTTCCATCTTTGCGGCTTTTTCAACATTGGCAACCTCACTGCAATATGCAGCAAAGCGCTCCATAAGTTCAATACCCATTTCGGGATGACCGAGTTCACGGCCACGAAAACGAATTGAGAATTTAACTTTATTGCCGGCTTTTAAGAATTTAACAGCATGATTTGCTTTGGTCTCAAAGTCATGAGTATCAATTCCGACGCCGATAAGACGAATTTCCTTAATCTCAATAACCTTTTGATTTTTTTTAGCATCTTTTTCTCTCTTTGCCTGTTCAAAGCGGTATTTACCGTAATCCATAATCTTGCATACCGGCGGGTCGGCATTGGGAGAAATGTTTACAAGGTCAAGGTCTTCGGCATAAGCCGCCTCAATTGCTTTATCGATAGGCAAAACGCCAAGTTGAGCGCCATCTTTTCCGATAACTCTTACTTCCTTGAATTTAATACCTTCGTTAATTGCTAATTCTTTACTGCTAATCTTAAAGCACCTCCAAAATGTTGAAAAAAATAAAACGCGGACAGAAAAAGTCCGCGTAAATATTATCAAAAACAAATGATAAATATTAACCTTGCAACAAAATCGCTAAGGTGAGAACGCAGGATTCTTCTTCATTGTCTTTATGTATTATAACACAATATATGTGTTTGTCAAGAGTTTTTTTAACCAAGTAATCCGAACTTAAATACCAAAGCGGCAAAAACTATTGAAACCATACTTAAAAGCTTAATAAGTATATTGATAGACGGTCCCGATGTATCCTTAAACGGATCTCCGACAGTATCGCCGACAACGGCTGCCTTATGACTGTCGCTTCCCTTACCGCCGTTTACACCGCTTTCGATATATTTCTTTGCATTATCCCAAGCACCGCCGGAATTAGACATAAATATTGCAAGCAAAAATCCCGTAGCAGTAGCGCCGGCAAGAAGACCTACAACACCTTGATAACCGAGTATCAATCCGACGATAACGGGGGTAACAATTGCAACAACCGTCGGCAAAATCATTTCTTTAAGACTTGCCTTTGTGCAAAGGTCAACGCAGGTTGCATAGTCGGGGTCGGCTTTACCCTCCATAAGTCCCGTGATTTTCTTAAATTGACGGCGAACCTCAACAACTATTGACTGTGCGGCTTTACCGACAGAGTCCATAGTAATGGCGGCAAATACGAACGGCAAACAAGCGCCTATAAATAATCCGACCAAGACAACGGGGTTCATAATATTAAATTCTTTAACAATGTCTTTACCGCTGTTTGCGGCAACTTCTTTTATTTTATCAATATACGAGGCAATAAGAGCAAGTGCAGTTAAAGCGGCGGAGCCGATAGCAAAGCCTTTACCGGTTGCGGCGGTAGTATTACCGAGAGAATCAAGAGCATCTGTTCTTTCTCTTACCTCGGGTGCTTGACCCGACATTTCGGCAATTCCTCCAGCATTATCGGCAACGGGGCCGTAAGCATCGGTTGCAAGTGTAATACCGAGTGTTGAAAGCATACCGACAGCGGCAAGCGCTATACCGTAAAGACCGTTTGAGGCCGAAGCGTTATTACTGCAAACAAAGTAAGAAATAAGTATACAAGCACCGATAATTACAATAGGTATGATAGTCGAAAGCATACCAAGACTTATTCCGCCGATAATTATGGTAGCAGACCCCGTCTTTGATGTATCGGCAAGTTTCTTTGTCGGCTTATAACTATCAGATGTAAAATACTCGGTTGCCTGACCGATAAGAACACCTGAAACAAGTCCCGAAAGAATGGCAAAATAGTAATTATAACTGCCTAAAATAAACTTTGTAAGAGGCAAAGACAAAACGGCAATTAAAAGTGCACTTGTATTTGTTCCACGGCTCAACGCTTTAAGCAACTGCTTTTGTGTTGCGCCCTCTTTTGTTCTGACAAGGAAAGTACCTATAACCGAACAAATAATGCCGACAGCGGCTAAAACAAGCGGCAAAGCCATAGCTTTCATTTCGCCGTTAAACGCAACAACACCGAGCGCTGATGCTGAAATTATAGAGCCGACATAAGATTCATAAAGGTCGGCACCCATTCCGGCAACATCGCCCACATTATCGCCTACATTATCAGCAATAACAGCAGGGTTACGGGGGTCGTCTTCGGGAATACCTGCCTCAACCTTGCCGACAAGGTCAGCACCTACATCGGCGGCTTTTGTAAATATACCTCCGCCAACACGGGCAAAAAGCGCCATAGAAGATGCGCCCATACCAAAGGTCAGCATAGCCGAAGTAATTTCATTGGGTTTAAGATTAAATCCGAATTTCAAAATTATAAACCAAAGGGATATATCAAAAAGTCCTAAACCTACAACAGTAAATCCCATAACCGAGCCGGCGGAAAAAGCAACTCTTAATCCGTTATTAAGACCGGTTTTACAGGCATTGGTTGTACGGGCATTAGATGCGGTAGCGATTTCCATACCGACAAATCCCGAAAGTGCCGAGAAAAAGCCACCTGTAACGAATGCAAACGGAACAAACCATGTAAGCATTTTTAATAAAGCCATTACGCAAAGAATGGCAAACATACATATAAAGAAAACGGCTACAACAGTATATTGGCGTTTAAGATAAGCATTAGCGCCCTTTCTTATTGATGCGGAAATTTTTTTCATAGCGTCGTCGCCTTCGCTGAATTTAAGAATTCCGCACGCTTTTATTACCGCAAAAGCGATAGCAATAATAGAGCCAAAAAGCGTTACAAACGGCAGATAACTGTCAATAATTCTTTCTAACATAGTATACCCTCCTTGATTGTAGGATACATTATATAACATTGTTATTTATTTGTCAATCTTTATTTTGAAATAAGTTAAAATTTGTTAAAATAATGTCAGATTATTTTTCTATTACGGCAATCCCGTCGTCAACGGTTTTTTCGGTTATTGTTATCTTTTTTATTTTGCTGTCCGACGGGGTCTCAAACATAACATTATGCAAAACAGATTCAATAATGGAACGAAGACCTCTTGCCCCTGTTTTCCTTTGTACGGTAAGGTCGGCAATTCTAAGAAGCGCCGAGTCTTCAAAAACAAGCTCTACATTATCCATTTTGAATAAAGCAACATACTGTTTTACAATCGAGTTTTTAGGCTCGGTCATTATTTTAACAAGCGTTTCCTTATCCATTCCTTTAAGAGCCGTTATAACGGGCAAACGGCCGACAAGCTCGGGTATCATACCGAATTTCACAAGGTCTTGGTGGGTAGCAATTTCACATAAAGACTGTGCCTCAATGCTTTTCGGTGATTTAATATCGGCACCAAAGCCCAAACTTTTACCGCCTATACGGCGCTCTATCACCTTTTCTATTCCGTCAAACGCACCAGCACAAATAAACAATATATTTGTTGTATCAATTTGTATAAATTCCTGTTGGTGATGTTTTCTTCCACCCTGTGCCGGAACATTTGATACGGGACCTTCAAGAATTTTAAGAAGTGCCTGCTGAACGCCCTCACCGCTTACATCACGGGTAATAGAAGCATTTTCCGACTTTCTTGCTATTTTATCAATTTCGTCGATATAAATTATACCGTGTTCGGCTTTTTCTATATCATAATCGGCGGCTTGAATTAAGCGAAGAAGTATATTTTCAACATCTTCGCCGACATATCCTGCCTCGGTAAGAGTAGTAGCATCGGTAATGGCAATAGGCACATCAAGAGCTTTGGCGAGCGTTTGAGCCAAAAGAGTTTTGCCGACACCCGTAGGGCCTAACATCAAAACATTACTCTTATTAAGTTCTACATCGGTTTTGTTGTTAATTCTTTTATAATGATTATAAACGGCAACAGCGAGTGTCTTTTTTGCTTCATCCTGCCCTATTACATATTCGTCGAGCTTTACCTTGATTTCTTTCGGTTTAGGCAAAGTAAACTCTTTTTTCTCTTTAACTGCTTTTGATTTTTTTGCCGCCGCCTCATCGTCATACAAAAGCGAACTGCAAAATTCAATACAGCTATCGCAAATATATACACCGGGGCCCTCGACAAGTCGGGTTACCTCGTCCTGCGTTTTTCCGCAAAACGAACAGCAAATTTGTTTATCTTCGTTTCTCAAAATGAAAAACTCCTATCTTTTAGTAATAACCTTATCAATCAAACCGTAGTCTGCGGCTTCCTGCGCTGACATAAAGTTATCTCTATCGGTGTCCTTTTCGATAATTTCGAGCGGTTTGCCTGTTCTTTCGGCTAAAATTGTATTAAGGGTATTGCGTGTCTTTTGAATATGATTAGCGTGAATTAAAATATCAGATGCCTGACCTTCGGTAGAGCCAAGTGGCTGATGTATCATAATTTCACTGTTAGGTAAAGCAAATCTCTTGCCTTTTGCACCGGCGGCAAGCAAAAATGCACCCATACTTGCAGCCATACCAAGACAAATTGTCGATACATCGCACTTGATATAGTTCATTGTATCAAAAATAGCCATACCGGCAGTTACCGAACCACCGGGGCTATTGATATAAAAGCTTATGTCTTTATCGGGGTCTTGACCTTCAAGATAAAGCATTTGAGCGATTATAACACTTGCCGACGCATTATCTACTTGGTCATTAAGCATAATAATTCTGTCATTTAATAAACGGGAGAAAATATCGTAAGAACGCTCTCCTCTGCTTGTTTGTTCGATTACATAAGGTACTAAACTCATATCCATAATAAAAATCCTCCTAAAATATATAGGTCGAAACAAAAGTTCCCCTTCATTTCGACCCCCATAATTAACATTATTGACTTATATTAAAAAGTCTAAACCGTTATTATTTATCGGCAGTCTTTTTAGTTGCAGTCTTTTTTGCGGTTGTAGTTGTTGCTTTTTTAGCAGTTGATTTTGCAGCAGTAGATTTAGTTGTTGTTGTTTTCTTTGCAGTAGTTTTCTTTTCTTCGGTTTTTTCTTCTGCTTTTTCGGTAAGAACGGCGTTCTCCTTAACCAAATCAATAGCTTTGCCGACAGCGATATCCTTTTCGATTTCTTCCTGCGGAATTGCGGCTTTAACCTTATCTACCTCAACACCGTAGTTCTTCGCAAGTTCTTCATAATGCTCGGCTATTGCCTTTTCGTCGGCAACAATCTTTTCAAGTTCAACAATCTTTTCGAGTGCTAAACGGTACTTAACCTGCATCTCGGCTTGCGGACGGAAAGAATTTCTGAAATCGTCTATTGTGCTGTTGGTATATTTAAGATAGAGGTCAAGGTTCATACCCTGCGACTGTAAACGGTAAGCAAAATCTTCAACGCAAGCGTTAAGACGGTTAGTAAACATTGCTTCCGGAATATCACCCTTAATACTGTCAACTATCTGTTCTACAAGCTCATTTTCAACGGCTTCATCAGCGGCGTGCTGTTTTCTTTCAAGAGCTTTCTTTTTTATATCGGCTTTAAGGTCTTTAAGAGTATCAAATTCGCTTACATCTTTTGCAAATTCGTCATCAATTGCAGGCAACTCTTTAACCTTAATCTCGTGCAATTTAATCTTAAATGTTGCATCCTTGCCGGCAAGCTCTTTTGCACCGTAATCTTCGGGGAACTTAACATTTATATCAAAATTATCGTCGATTTTCTTTCCGACAATTTGGTCTTCAAATCCCGGAATAAAGGTATTTGAGCCAAGTTCCAAAGACTGTGCCTCGGCTTTACCGCCGTCAAACGCCTTACCGTCAACAAATCCCTCATAATCAATTACAACGGTATCGCCTTTTTTAGCGGCTCTGTCCTCAACTGAAACCATACGGGAATTGCGGTCAGCCATTCTGTTAAGCTCTTCGGTAATTTCAGATGCCTTAACCTCAACTGCCGGCTTTGTTGCCTTTAAGCCCTTATATTTACCGATTTCAATTTCGGGATAAGTAGTTACGCTAATCTTAAAATCAACGCCGTCTTCTTTGGAAATTGAAACGAGGTCAAAATCCATTTTATCTTCTATTGTTTTAAGACCTGATTCTTTGATTGCCTCTTCAACAACATCGTTATAAATAAGGTTCATTGCATCTTCATAAAAAACTTCAACACCGTAATATGTTTCAATCATATGAAGCGGTGCTTTGCCTTTTCTGAAACCGGGAACATTTATCTTTTTACCGTTTTTCTTATAAGCCTCTTTAATGGCTTCACGGAACTTTTCGCCGTCAACCTTAATTTCAAGACTGTATCTATTAGTCTCAATTTTTTTTGTTTCTACTAAACTCATTTTAACAACCTCCGAACAAATTAAAAACATTATATCACAAAGTTTTGGAAATTTCCACTAATTTTTAATATTTTTTTATATTATTATAATTATATAATCATTTGGGGAACAAAACCGACTAAATCGCAGGAAACAATATGTAACTTAATCCCGTTATATTCGCTTACTATTTTACCTCTTCCGCTACCGTGTATATGCCCGAAATAAACATCGGTAATATTATACTTTTTAAGGACTTTATATATTTCTTCGCATACATAATCGCCGTAAACAAAAGGATAATGCAAAAAGACTATCGGTTTGCCGCCAAGCTCTATTCCCTTTTGTATTGAGGTTTCAAGCCGTCCTGCTTCACGCAAAATAACCTTTTCGTCAAGTGCAGAACTACCGTCATACACCCAACCTCTTGTACCGCAAATTGAATAACCGTTTACTAAATATGAATTATTATGAAGTATCGAAATATCGTCGAAATTATTATCTTTCAAAAAATTATTGATTTTTGAAACAGTTGACCACCAATAATCGTGGTTGCCTTTTAATAATATTTTTTTGCCTTTAAGTTCGTGTAAGAACTCGAAATCGGGCAGTGAATCTTCAAGTTTTAGAGTCCAAGAAAAATCACCCGGAATAATTACATAATCTTCATCATTTACAATTTTTTGCCAATTATCTTTTATCCGCTTTGTGTAATCGTCCCAACCGCCGAATATATTCATAGGTTTATCAGCACCAAAGGGCAAATGTAAATCGGAAATAGCAAATATTCGCAAAAAATCACCGCCAAAATAAAGAATAAATAAAAAAATTATGTAAAGAATAATACTGACCGATAGGTTAGAAAGGATGACTTATATGTTTGAATGTAAGACTGAAAATTGTATCAGATGCTCCGTTAAAAACTGTATCCACCACACCGACGAAAACACCTGCAACGCAGGAAATATCGAGGTTGGTAATTCTACCGCTTGTTCTTGCAGTGAAACCTGCTGCGACACATTCAGAGCAAGGGGCTAAATCATTAAAGTATCCGGCTAATTTTAGCCGGATACACGCTTGAAATTACATAATATTTAAGCACTTTTTAACAGCATTATACATATCTGTTTTGCTGTAAACATCCTTAAATCTTACATCGGCATTTTTAAGCTCGGCAATAGGTCTCGGAACAATAGTCGAAGTTATGTCCGACAATTTATCAACCGTCTCGAATTTGTCGCTCGGAATACTCTCACCAAGTGCGGACAATACACTGTTGGCAAACTTATACGACGAAGCCGTAGAAGCGATAAGCACAGGAGTATTATCGTTAGTTTCGGTTTTATATTTTTCGTATACATTAACCGCAACCGCAGTATGCGTATCAATAATGTAGCCGAATTTATTAAATGTATTTTTGATTGTTTCGGCTGTTTCTTTATCATCACAGCTTGCGCCGTAGAACATATCGGACATTGTCTTTTTCATATCATCTTTAACTACATAGTTACCGTTGTTTGATAATTCCGACATAATACTGCCGATATATTTATCGTCACTACCCGAAAATTCAAACAAAAGGCGCTCTAAATTGCTTGAAATCAAAATATCCATCGACGGCGAGGTTGTAAGATAAAATTCACGGTTTTTATTATAAAGTCCCGTGTTAATAAACTCGGTTAAAACATTGTTTTTGTTTGAAGCGCAAATTAACTTTTTAATCGGAACGCCCATTGCCTTTGCATAGTATGCGGCAAGAATGTTACCGAAGTTACCCGTAGGCACGCAGACATTAAATCCGCCCGATAAATCGTCATTATTATTAAGCATATCAATGTATGCCGAAACATAATAAACGATTTGCGGACAAAGTCTTCCCCAGTTTATTGAGTTAGCCGAAGAAAATTCCATATTGTTTTCTTCTAAAATTTTCTTAAACTCATTATCGGTAAAAATAGTTTTAACGGCGGTTTGAGCATCGTCAAAATTGCCTTTTATAGCGCAAACATGGACATTGTTTCCCTTTTGCGAAGCCATTTGAAGCTTTTGCATATCGCTTACACCGCTTTCGGGATAGAAAACGATGATTTCGGTATTCGGTACATCCTTAAAGCCTTCGAGTGCGGCTTTTCCAGTATCACCCGAAGTTGCAACCAAAATTACCGACTTTTTACCGCCCGAAACTTTTTTTGAAGATGTTGTTAAAAGGTACGGAAGAATTTGAAGTGCCAAGTCCTTAAAAGCACAGGTTGGCCCATGCCAAAGCTCTAAAATATTAACATTTTCCCCGAGCTTTGAAATAGGCGCAGGCAGGTCATTATCAAAATTTCCGATATATGCGCCCTTAACACATTTATCAATTTCATCTTCGCTAAAATCGGTCAAATAAAGCTTAAATATGTACTTTGCCCTATCAACATAGCTCATTTCTTTTAAGGCATTAAAGTCATTTTCGTTTAATTTCGGTATGCTTTCGGGAACGAAAAGACCGCCCTCTGCCGAAATACCGTGAGCAATGGCAAATGACGATGAAACTTTATTTGATTTATCTCTTGTACTAATATAATCCACTAAAACTTCCTCCAAAATTTTATCAACTAAATTATATAATAATTCCTTTTATTTGTCAAAGTTTTTATAGTAGTTACGGGCATTTTCAAAAAATATTTTATTTAACACTTTATTGCTTATTCCCTTTTTTAATAAAAAAGAATAAAGTTTATTTATATCTTTTGCCTTTATCGGTATGTCGGCACCGTCAAAATCAGTGCCGATTGCAATATTATTTTCTAAATCGTTATTAAGACAAAAATAAAGATGCTTATAAAACCCCTCAAATACATTATAAGTGCCTAAAAATTCGGGATAAAGAGATAAACCTATTATCCCGTTTTTTTGTTTTATAAGATTCATTTGTTCGAGTGTTAAATTTCTTAAATGATTTGTTATATTCTGAACGCAGGAATGCGAGGCGATAACATTATCGGCAATATCTATAACCTGATAAAAGCTTTTTGAATTAAGATGAGATAAATCGCAGACAAGTTTTAGATTGTTCATCTCTTTTATAACATCTTTGCCAAATGGTTTTAGTCCCACACTGCTTTTAGCACCGCCGGCAATTTGATTTTCGCCGTTCCAAGTAAGAGTTATATAAAATACACCGTCGTTTTTCGCCTTTTCCAAAAGCGAAATGTCATTGCCGATAAAAGCGCCGTTTTCGACAGCTAATATCGGTGAAAAGCAATTTGATTTATGCTTTTTAATTTTGTTATTATAAATTTTGAATGCGTCAAGATAAAAGTTTAATTTATCTTTTATACTGTCGTTTATCCATATTGCAAAGCACTGATACCAATTAGAAAAGTTATCAGTATCGTTAAAATTTACCGCAAGTTCGGTATTATTAAATGATAATTTTTCGTCTTTTATACGGTAAACCGTATCACAGTGTAAATCAAAGTAATTCATAATCACCTAAAATGCCGATTCTATATAATTTAGAGTAAAGTCGGGATTATCAAAATCAGTATATGTTACTTCGGCAACATCAAATCTCGGAGATTTTTGTGTTTCAAATTTGCTTAAAAAATCGTTTGCCAAATTCATAATGCGGTTTTGTTTATCTCTGTCAACAGCGTCCAAACCGCTTACCAAAGCATCTGATTTCCTCGTCTTAACCTCTACAAATAAAATATAATCGTCGCTTTCGGCAATTATGTCGATTTCCCCGTATCTATTGGAAAAATTTTGCTTAATTACTATGTAATCTTTATCTCTTAAATAATCGGCAACAAAATCTTCGCCAGATTTACCGATACCTGTTATCTTCTTTTCAGTGTACATTTTTTAAGAAAGACAATCGGTGTATTTTACAAACACCGTTATTTTTAATCGCTTCATAATGTTCTTTTGTGCCGTAACCTTTATGCTTTGCAAAATTATACTGCGGATATTCTTCGTGATATTTAAGCATAAGCCTATCTCTTGTTACCTTTGCAAGAATACTTGCGGCGGCGACAGAACAGCTTTTAGCATCGCCTTTTATTACGGTTTCACAGGGAAACTTAATGTCTTTCGGCACTCTGTTTCCGTCAATAAGGCAAAAATCGGGTGCGATTTTCAAATCTTCGATTGCCCTGTTCATAGCAAGAAAAGTGGCATTTAATATATTATACTTTTCGATTTCCTCGACAGTGCCGAACTGTATAGAATAAGCAACTGCTTTATTTATTATAACATCATAAAGCATTTCCCTTTTCTTTTCGCTTAACTTTTTGGAGTCATTAAGCCCTTCGATTTCGCAGTCAATCGGCAAAATTACAGCGGCGGCGCAAACGGGACCTGCCAGCGGTCCTCTGCCTGCCTCGTCAACACCGCAAATTACCTTAAATCCTTTTTGTGTTAAAGCTTTTTCGATTTGAAAATCAGGCATTTGGCACCTCCAAGGTTATTCGTCCGAGTTTGCAATTTCTGAATTCTTCCAAAAGCATAGAAGCGGCTCTTTCGGTATCGGCTTCTCCGCCTTTTATCATCATTCCACGCTTTTTAGCAAGCAGGCATAAGTTATCGTACGGCTCTTCACAAAAATCTATAAGCTTAAACCGTTCTTTTAGCATTTCGGGATAGTATTTTATAAGCAGTTCAAGAAGTCGCATTGCAAGTAGTTCGGTATCGAGTATTCTATCGGTTACAGCGCCCGTATAGGCAAGATGCTCGCCTACTGTGTTATCATCAAATTTCGGCCATAAAACACCGGGAGTATCCAAAAGTTCAAGCTCTTTATCAACCGTAAACCACTGATTTGACCGTGTTACACCGGGTCTGTTCTCAACCTTTGCACGGGAATTGCCGACGATTTTGTTAATAAAGGAAGATTTGCCGACATTTGGAATTCCTACTGCCATTACTCTGAGCGGTTTGCCCGCCATACCCTTTTCTTTGTATGCTTTTAATTTATCCGAAAGAGCATTTTTAACGGCATCTTTGAATTGATTTACGCCTTTTCCCGTTTTACAGTCAACCGAGATTGCAATAATGCCTTGCTTATTAAAATATTCTATCCATTTAGCCGTTATATTAGAATCCGCCATATCCGCCTTATTAAGCAAAATAATATGCGGTTTATTACCAATAATACCCATCAGGTCGGGATTACGACTACTGATGGGTATTCTTGCATCTACTATTTCAACAACCGCATCAATAATCTTTACAGTTTCCGAAATTTGCCGTTTGGTTTTCGCCATATGCCCCGGAAACCATTGAATGTTTTGCGTATTGTCCATTATTTAATTCCTCCGAATTTATTCAGCGGAAAAATTCTGAATAAAACTTTGCCGATAATAAATTTGACATTAACCATACCGTCGCCACGGTCTCCGATTATCTCGGAACGGCTGTCAAGAGAATTGTTTCGGTTATCGCCCAAAACAAAAATGCAACCCTCAGGTACAATTACACCTTTTGCAAAGCGTTTAACATCGTCTTCGGTGAAATATCTATTAGTCGGGGTTGCCGTATACGGCTCGTTAAGGCGTTTATCGTCAACATATACAACGCCTTCGTCAAAATCAATTTTAACCGTTTGACCTTCGGTTGCGATTACACGCTTTATAATCGGTTTTTCATCACGGTCGGTTGAAGTTACAGTGCAATCATTTTTATAATTTCTTGAAATAATTACAACATCGCCGTATTTAGGGGTGTAATTAAGATTTGAAACTACAACTTTTTCATGTTCATAAAAGGTCGGCTCCATTGACTGACCTTCAATCGTAGCAACTCTGAATATAAAAGTGAAAACAAGTATAACAACCGAAAGGGCGATTGATAGTATTTCAAGCCAATCAATAAAGTTATGCCAAAAATCCTCACCGTCATTATCATCTTTTGAGACTTTTTCTTTCAAATCGGAAGAATCATGCTTGTGGTGATGATGGTGATGATGCTCACTATTATCTGAATGTTCAGAATATTCAGGTTGTTCAGCATCCTCTAAAATCTCCTCATTTTGTGTATTTTCGGAAATTTCAGTAATTTCTTGGTTTTCAGTATATTCATTATCAGAATTTATCATAAGTATACCTCACCTAATTTAAGTGAAAAAGGGAGACAAGCTGCCGCCGCCTCCCCATAAACAATTAACCGATAAGCTCTTTAACCTTAGCAGCTTTACCAACTCTATCACGAAGATAATAAAGTTTTGCTCTGCGAACACGGCCTCTTCTTACAAGTTCAACCTTTGCAACGATTGGTGAATGAAGCGGGAATACACGCTCAACACCGCAACCGTATGAAACACGGCGAACAGTAAATGTTTCAGCGATACCGCTGTTATTCTTGGCGATAACAGTACCTTCAAAAACCTGAATTCTCTCTTTTTCGCCTTCTTTAATTCTTACATGAACCTTAACGGTAGAGCCGATTTCAATAACCGGAGCATCTTCTTTAAGCATATCAGCTGTTAATTCTTTAATAGCATCCATAATATTTTTCCTCTCTTAATTAAAAGTAATAGAAGTTCATAAATCAAAAAGACCAGAGGAACATCCGTTTTAATGCCAAACTCTTGGCATCAAACCCACCTTGAGGCAGGCGAAATTATTTTACCATACTTGCAACTTCGGCGGCAAAGTCGTCTACACGCTTTTCAATACCTTCGCCCTTTTCAAAACGAACAAACTCGGTAATTTTGAAAGCTTTGCCCATTTCCTTAGCTGCTTTTTCAACATATTTACCTACTGTCAAATCGCCGTCCATAACGAACTGCTGTTCAACGAGGCAGTTTTCTTTATAATACTTGCCGATTTTTCCCTCAACAATTTTGCCGAGAACAGCATCGGGCTTATTAGCCATTTTAGGATCTTCTTTCATTTGAGCGATAAGAATTTCCTTTTCCTTTTCGATAACATCGGCAGGAACCGAAGCTTCGTCAAGATAACCGGGGTTCATAGCGGCAATTTGCATTGCAACATTTTTGCCCACAGCAACAAATGCATCGTCATTAGTATCGGCATCGCCGTCAAACTTAACCATAACACCGATTTTACCGCCGGCATGAACATAAGTAACAACCTTACCTTCATAGCGGGCAAAACGGCGGATTTTAATATTTTCACGGATTTTAAGGAATAATTCCTGTACCATTTCTTCAACGGTTTGACCGTTTTTAGTGCATTTAAGAAGAGCATCAACATCAGCCGGATTTTGTTCGGCAATAATGTTGGCAACCTCCAAAGCGAGTGCCTTAAATTCTTCGCCGTTAGCGACGAAATCGGTTTCGGCGTTAAGTTCAACAACAACACCAACACCGTTATTTACGATAGCGCAAACGGTACCCTCGGCGGCTACACGGCTTGCCTTTTTAGCTTGCGAAGCAAGACCTTTTTCACGAAGGAAATCAACAGCTGCTTCCATATCGCCGTTGCATTCGGTCAATGCCTTTTTACAGTCCATCATACCGCAACCGGTTTTTTCACGAAGAGCTTGAACATCTTTTGCTGTAAAAGCCATAGTAATTTCCTCCTATTATTCAGCGTCCTCTGCGGGAGCTTCGGTTTCTTCTGCTGCTTCTTGTGTTTCTTCTTCAACAACCTCTGCATCATCATCGTCATTAGCGGCAGTACCCATTTCGGTACCCTGTCTGCCTTCGATAACGGCAGCAGCGATTGTTTCAGCAATAAGTTTTACTGCACGGATAGCGTCATCGTTACCCGGAATAACTGCATCAATTTCGTCAGGGTCGCAGTTTGTATCAACAATAGCAATAATCGGAATACCGAGTTTCTTTGCTTCCTGAACTGCGATTCTTTCCTTGCGTGGGTCTACAATAAAGAGAGCGCTCGGAATTTTTGTCATATTCTTGATACCGCCAATGAACTTTTCGAGCTTTTCAATTTCGAGTTCAAGTTTAACGACTTCTTTTTTGGGAAGAAGGTCAAATGTACCGTCATCACGCATAGCACAAAGTTGTTCAAGACGGGCAATTCTTGTACGAATTGTTGTAAAGTTTGTAAGCATACCGCCGAGCCATCTTGCGTTAACAAACGGCATACCGCAATGCTCTGCTTCTTCCTTAACGGAATCCTGAGCCTGCTTTTTGGTACCTACAAAAAGAATGTCTCCACCGTCAGCTGCGATGTCACGAACGAAGATATAAGCTTCGTTTAACTTCTTAACTGTCTTTTGAAGGTCGATGATGTAAATGCCGTTACGCTCGGTAAAGATGTAACGAGCCATTTTCGGGTTCCAGCGTCTTGTCTGATGTCCGAAATGAACACCGGCTTCAAGAAGCTGTTTCATTGATACTACTGCCATAATTTTTTCCTCCTGAGGTTTTACCTCCATCATGCAAAAATCTCGGCAAATCGGCGCAAGTATCAAACGCCGACACCAAACCGATAAAGCATAATGTGTGTTTTATTTTGCCATCATTACACGATAGCTGATATAGTTTAGCACAAAACTTATTAAAATGCAAGCATTTTTTTATTTTTCACGCAAATAGATTGTTCTCGTGTTTTTATGCAGATAAACATTAAGAACAAGACCTACACCTAAATACATGCAAAGAAGTGATGTTCCGCCGGCGCTGAAAAACGGTAAGGTTACACCGATAACAGGGAGTAACGCCGTACACATACCTACATTTATAAGTATTTGGGCAAAAATCATTGAGAAAAATCCGACACAAATTAACTTTCCGCTGTCCTTTATACAGATTGCGGCGATACGAAGAGTTCTGAGTGCAATAGCGCCTAAAAGGATAAGAACAAGCATAACCCCTACAAGACCTAACTCTTCACCGATACTTACAAAAATGAAGTCGTTTTGTCCTTCGGGTACTCTGCCCGCCTGCGTAAGTACGCCCTTAAAAAGTCCCTGCCCGAATATCCGTCCGTTAGCAAGAGCCGTTCTTCCGTAATAAGACTGATATGTAGCACCTTTAATATCGGCTTCAACATTAAAGGTAGAAACAACTCTTGAACGCTGGTCCTCGTTCATAACAAAGAAATATATTATCGGTGAAGAAACTATTGCGGCAGAAAAAGCAATCAAAAAATATTTCCACGACACACCGGCGGCGCAAAGCATACAAAGTACCATAATTGCAAAAACAAGTGCTGTACCATCGTCGCCCTGAAAATGTATAAGCAATACGGGAAAAGCACCGTGCAGGCACACGGGAATTAAATATTTAAGCTTATTGATATTTTTCTTAACGGCGCTTAAATGAGCCGAAAATGTTACTATAAAGCAAATTTTCATAAGCTCTGACGGCTGAAAAGTGGTAATACCCAAATCAAGCCACGCCTTATCGTCGGTACCGGCAGGCGCAAAGCCGATAAAAAATGTTAAAATCACGGGTACAATACCGATAATTGCGGCAATATACCATTTATCAATAATTTTTTGAAAATCAACTGCCGAAATAAGTATAGCTAAAAACAGTCCCAAGCACATAGAAATACCCTGAACTAAAAACGGTCGGTTTGTTTCAAGATAACGGGTTGCGCTCATTACGGCGATACAACCGTAAAGAGTGGCAAACAAACAAAGGGTCAAAAGAATTTTATCCGATTCACGAAAAAAATCGGCAATTCTCGAAATAAGTTTACTCAAACTATCACCACATTATAATTTAATTTCTTTAGAAAGCTCAAAAGAGTATATGATTTTATCCTTAACGGTTTTACCGAAGATTTTTTGGCAGGCAACCGCATACAAATCGAGCTGTTTTGAATATGCATCGGTTAATTGCTGTTCGGTTTTCGCCCTATCGGTTTTGAAATCGACGATAACAAGCCCGTTGTCCTCGATAAAGAGCAAATCAACGGCACCCTGAACAATAATTTTTTCTTTTGCAACCTTATTTGAAACATCAAAAACATCTTTTGCATTTATTTCGGTTAAAAATCGCATTTCTCTTTTTACAAAAGAAGCATTTTGAATTCGTTTATACAAACCGCTGTTAAAAAAGGCGCTGATTTTCGGTATATCTACCGCATTGCCCTCTTCTTCGGTTATAAACTGCCATTCGACTAAACTGTCAATCTCACTTTTTACATCAACATTTTCGCCAAAATCAATAAACTGCATTACCTTATGCATAGCAGTTCCCTTTTGTGTCGGCAAAATATTATCTTTATTTAAGAATGACGGTTTATCGTTAAAGAAATATTCGGTGTCGTCGGCGCCGTGGACAACGGCGGTAACAGAGGTTTTAGCCAAAATATCGGAAAGTTCTTCAAACGGATACTCATAACTTAGATTTTCTTTGATTTTTTCCGAAAGGTTTTTGTCGGCTTCTATTTTCATATCGCTTAAAATAATTTCGGCATCACTTAAAGAAGAATTATCGTAAAATCTTATGTTAAGTTTACTTTCCGTTTCTTTTGCGTATAGTTTATTTTCGACTAAATCTCTTAAATTATCTGCATCGGGATGCAAAAGACAAGCCGACAAAACAAAATGCGCCAAGCTGTTGGCATTTTTAATGAATTCGGGTGAAATCTCACCGTCAATAATATTTTCCGATATACTTTTGAGCGAGCAGTTTTTATTAGTTGTCGCAACCATTACGAGTTTTTCTTCTGCTCTTGTCATAGCAACATATAAAAGCCGTAACCGTTCCTTAACTTCTTCCTCTAAAATTTCACTTGATATAATTTGCTTGCTTACGGTTTCTTTATATCTGAATTCGTCCTCGTCAAAGTACTTAAAGCCAATTCCCGTATTTTCCGTAAATATACAAACCGATCTTGCATCCTGTTTATTTATGTTTTTTGAAAGGTCGCTTAAAATAACAACGGGAAACTGCAAACCCTTTGATTTATGCATAGTCATAATGCTTACGGCATTTTCGGCATTGCCCGAAACACTGTAACCGTCATTTGAAATTGTTTTAATATACTTTATGAACTCTTTGGGTGCGCCGTCATAAAAGTTTTGGGCAAGATTTATAAGCGCCTCTAAATTTTTACGGCGGTGCTTTGCGTTATCAAGAGACGATATATGAGCAAAAATATCGGTATCATATATTAAATGTACTAAAAAACTGCCGAGCGAAGAAATTACCATTTTGTTTCTTAATTCCCGAAGTTTGTTTAGCATACTCAAACATTTTTGATTTCCGTTTTGTGCCGATTTTAATACCGCTCTATAAAGCTCACCCTTTTTTGTACCGTTACGGATAAGCGCAACATCGTCGGCGGAAAAGCCGAAAAGCGGAGACATCATAACAGTCAGCAGTTCAACATCAAGCAACGGATTATCAATAACTGCAAGCAGTGATAAGACAAGTGATACTTCGGTAGTTTTATGATATTCCTCTTTTACAAAAGAAACGGGTATTCCCTTGCTTGATAAAATCTTCGACAAAACCGATGCTTTTTTAAGTCCTTCAAAAAGCACACAAATATCACTGTAATCGAATGTATTTGTACTGTCCTTATTCACAAGTTCAAAAATATAATCGGCTATGGCGTTTGCTTCGATTTCGTAATCTTCTTCGCCGTCCGACTCGTTTTTTACAACGATTAGCTCACACGGGGTATCGAGTTCAGAGTCATAGTCGGCGGAAAAATTCAGCACCTCTTCTTCGTTGTAAATAATGTCCCCCGTTTTTTCGGTCATTAAATTTGAAAAAACAAAATTAACAAAATCGCAAATACTTTTACGGCTTCTGAAATTTTCGGATAAAATAATTTTTTTAGAGTCTTTGTCTTCGGCTTTATCATAATCAATATAGGTGTTTTTCTTTACCGCAAAATTTTTAACCTTTGAGCCACGGAAAGCATAAATACTTTGCTTAATATCGCCTACAACAAAGAGATTTTTTTGATTATTTGAAAGAACGCTGAACAAAAGCTCCTGCAAATCGTTTACATCTTGATATTCGTCAACCAAAACCTCGTCATATCTTCCCAAATATTCCTTTGCGGTATCGGTTAAGATTATATTACCGTTTTCGTCTTTTTTACAAAGTAAGCCCAAAGCCAACTGTTCGGTATGATAAAAAGCAAGGCAGTTATTATCGCAGTATAGATTAAATACCCTTTCCGAATACTCCTTAACAATATCGGATAGCAGTTTAACCGCATCTTTATAATTGTTATTTACAAAATTTATTTCATCAACCGAATATGTAAAATAGGTTTGAAGTTTTTTTATTTGTTTTTTTATACTTTCCCTACCGCTTTTGTAGGTGCTTACATTAGGCAACTGCGACGATAAAGACGGGGCTTTATAAGAAAAATCGAAAGATGCTTCTCTTATTTCATTCCAATTATGAGAGTCAAGACTTTTCTTTAACTCTAAATAGTAGTTATATAAAAACTTTATTTCATTTTCGGCTTTTTCACTTTGAGCGCCGAAATTTGTTAAAAGACTTTCCATAAACCTTACTGTATTACCGATATTTTCAATTATTTTTTCGGCAACGGAAAAGGTTTTTTCATACCAAATATGCCCCGATTCAAATTTTTCATAATACGGTTTATAAAGATTTTCAAAAAAAGTATCGCTAAAAGGTAAATTTACACTGTATCTATATAAATTATCGACGGCATTTCTTAAATTTGAGTCGTCTTTTTCATATCCGACAAGCTCTAAAAGTTTAATAAAGTTTTCGTCTTTGCTTTTTAGTTTTTCGTCGATTATTTCGGTTAAAATGTCATTTGTATATGCCGACATATCAGTACCCGTTGTAACCCTGAAATCCTGCTCAACAAAGCATTTATCAAAGTTTTCTCTTACTAAATTGATACAAAAAGAATCAATAGTGCAAATATCCGCACTGTTAAGTAAATGCTTTTGTTTAAGCAAAAAGGTGTTATTCGGGTACTTTGCGCACTCATCATAAAGTCGGTTTTCAATTCTTGTCCGCATTTCAAGTGCGGCGGCGTTAGTAAAGGTAACAATAAGCAGTTTATCGGCGGGGACGGGATTATCGGTATCGGTAAGTTTTCTTATAACTCTTTCGGTAAGTACAGCCGTCTTACCCGAACCGGCAGCGGCGGAAACCAAAACACTTCCGGTGGCTTTAATTGCCTTTTTCTGTGCGGAAGTAAACTCAATCGACATCGATATTCTCCCCTTTCTTAATTTTTTCGATGGTTTCGGCGTTTGTCAGTATTTCTAACTGCTTAACATCCTTTGAATCAATTCTGCAAACAGACTTATAATCACAGTATTCGCAGACATTTTTCTTATAACCGTTTATCGGCTTTGCGGAAATATTGCCGTCTAATAATTCATTTCCGACCTCGGCAAGTTTTTTGTTTACGAAATTCAGCACAATGTCATATTCTTCTTTTGTTATGTAATTTTCCGAGAGCTTGTCTATATTGAATTTAGGTATGAATTCGCCTGAATTTTCGTTTTCCATAGCTTCGGCAACCTCTTGGTCTGCAACAATAAGTCCGTCCATTTTGCGCTTGCTTCTTGTGTCGGTCATTTCACGCTTTGCCGTCATATAGAGTATTCCGGCAGGCAAATCGCCGTAATTTCCGCTTTTAAGCACGGCAAAAAGATACAAAAGCATTTGCATATTTTGTCCCGATAAAATTTCGGGAAGCTTAAATACTTTACCGCCGCTTTTATAGTCGATTATTCTTACATAATTTTCGTAAGTATCAACACGGTCAACCGAGCCGTTTACAATAATCTCACTGCCGTTATTTATCGGAATGTTTATCTTTATGTCGCAGTCCTTACCGATTTTAAGCTCGCAGGCAACCGGCTTAAACTTTGACTGCAAAAACTCGTTTGCAAGACGCATAACAACATATTTTAGGGTTCTTGAAATTATCGAAACAAAAAGTTTGGTGCGTTCGTTTTCGACAGTTCTGAAACCTTTAACGCCGTCAAGATATTCTTCGCAGAGAGAGTCAACCTTATCGGATATTTGATTTGGCGAAAGATTTGCAATGTTTTCGTGGTATTCATTCACTATTTTTTCTAAAACATAGTGAATAATCGTTCCCCGTTGCATTGCGTTAAAATCAGCGGTTTGAAGTGTTTTGGCATTTGCAATATATTTACAAAAATACTTGAATTTACAACCGCCGAAATCGTCAAGCTTTGTTGCCGACATATAGATTTCTTTTCCGAATAACTGCTTTGCAATATCGGGTGAAAGCTTAATATCCTTTGCAGTAAAATCGGTATTAAGTAAATCATTATCGGAAATTACGCCGTTAAGTACAAGCGCATCGGCAATGGTTTTTGCATCATTTTTTTCACTTACAAATCTTTTATGATGCTCGATTACAGCGGAATTTACCGTTTCGGGCAAATTATCTTTGCAAAGTTTTGACGGCTCTTTAACGGTTTTTACTTGGAATTTTTCCATAATTTGCTGTAAAAACGCCGAGGGGTACGAATCGGTTAAATCGGGCAGTTTTTCTGTATAAGACAAAAATACCTTTTCACTCGCACAGCAAACATTTGTATATAAAAGCAGTTCTTCATCTATTGCCAAATCAAAGCGTTTATCGGCAATTTCGAGTCCCGAATTTTTAAGCTTTGATATATCGTTATTTGTAAACAAACCGTTTGGAGCATGAGTTTTTGGGAAAATTCCCTGATTAAGTCCCAAGATAAATGCATATTTAGGTCTTGCAGGTCTTATCCTGTCAGCATCGCCTAATATTGCCTCGTCAAGTGTTTGCGGTGCAACTCCAACGGTATTAAGACTCAATGACACTTTAATTGCATCAAAGAATATCGGCTTTGATACAGCAACATCAGGAAAACATCTTACAACACTCTCAAGCAGTGATATGAATTCGGTATATGACTGTTTAAGTGCCTCAGCATACTCGAAATCGCCGTTTTCTTTATAATAATCGTTAAGTTTAAGATACGATTTTCTTGCACCAAGTGAATTTAAGAGATTAAGTATCGCCGTTGCTCTTTGTTTCGGTGTTCCGTTAAATTCGCCACTGAATTTATTAAGCGGTGTTATGGCTTTTATACGCAAATCGTTAAGTCTTTTGATTTCGGTATCATAATCGTCCGATAATCTTTCGGTAAGTCCCGACGGGTTCATATCCCAAACCTTATTAAAATCGTCGGCTTTAAGATTCCAAATAAGAGAATAAGATTCAAGTGTTGAAATTTCTTCGGTAGTAAAATAATCAAATCCCGATTTGTAAAAATCGAATATATTTCTTATCTTTTTCGATTTTGTAAATTCAATAGCCGAAATTGCGGCAACCGATACGGGCATTGAACTAAGCGGTATTCTCTTATCAATAAAGCATTTTACATTGTTGCGTTTTGCCGCTACCGATAAGGCATCTTCATAAGTTTTTGTATCACGGGCGATTACAACAAAATCGGAAAATCTTGCATTTTCTTCCCTAATGATTTTTCGTATGTTTCTTGCCGTAAATTCGGCTTCATCAAAAATACTTTCGGCTTTACAAACGGTAATATTTTTCATTTTTTCATCAGAAGAATATTTACCGTAAAACATAGCATTTTCAAGCAAAACCAAATCTTTGTTTTTATATTTTTGCTCGGTTAAAAACAAATCTTCATTTATGTTCTTATTATGATTCAGCGCTATTTTTGAAATTCTGCTTTTGATTTTACGAACATTTGTAAGTAAAGAAAATTCCCGCTTATCGTCTTTATCGTCAATAAAAGTGAAAGTAACATTTAAGGCGTCCTTAATTATTAAATCTATTACCTTGAACTGCTGACCCGAGAAACTCTTAAATCCGTCAAAATAAACCGATTTATCCTTGAAGAAATCGCAGGTTTTAAGCATCAAATAAAGCTTATCCATATAGTCGGACGGGTCAAGAAACTGTGTTCCGAGCATTGCTTCAAAGGCATCAAATATCAAAGCAGTATCATTTAATTTGTTTTGAAGCTTTTTATCGGTAATACCGTTTGCGGTATTTCGCAAATCGTCTGAATTTACAGCCTCATACTTAAATTCGTCGATGGTTCTTATTATATTCGATGTAAATGACGAGGAATGCGCATACTTGCCCCAAAGCGAAAGCTCACCCGATACCGACTGAATAGCCCTATTCATAAGAATATGTTTATCGGAATTTGTTAAAACTTTTCCGCAAATACCGCCTTTTATCCTGCCTATTGTTTCATAAATTCTCGAAAAAGGGAGAACGGATACATAGTTTATTGATTTTTCGCCGATTAAATCAAGTATCGCCTTTTCGCTTTCAAACGAATACTGTTCGGGAACAACCAAAATAACCTCTGTGCCGTTTTGGACATCATTCTTTATTCTGTTATAAACGGTATATGTCTTTCCGCTTGAAGCACGGCCCGAAATAAAGTTAATCATATTTGTTCCCTTCCCTTTTTATTAAATTATGCCGCCAAAGTCAAAGCAAAGACATTAAGCGGCATTTGTATTATTACGGCAAAATTATTTTTCGAGTTTTTTAATTTGACGAATATCATTGCCTATGAATTTTTTTACTGTGTAATTACCGAAAATCCGTGAAGAAACACGGGGAGTATATCGGCTTTCAATTTCCTTTGCGGAAAGATTGGTGTTAATAATCGTCGGCTTATTGGAAAGCAAACGGGAGTTAATAATGTTATAAATAACCGCACTGACATAGGGCGAAGAAAACTCACTGCCCAAATCGTCGATTATCAGCAAATCGCAATTAAGCGATTCGTCAAACGAAGCGGTAGAATTATTATTAAAATGCTCCGATTCGATTTTTGAAAACAAATTAAATGCAGGGCTATACAAACAGTTAAATCCACGCTTAATCAAATCATTAAATATCGCCAATGAAATATGTGTTTTGCCAAGTCCCGTATTGCCTGTAAACATAATGCTTTCGGTTGTTTTGTCCGAAAAAGAAATAGCATATTCACGGGCAAATTTAAGTATAGCGGTCATTCGCTTTTTAGGTGAGGTACCGTCATTTGCGGTATCGGGATAATAATTCAAATCAAAATTTGCAAACGAAGAATTATTTATCGGTATTTCTTTTGATGCATCGGAAATTAAAATATCCGAAACCGATTTTTTAATACAATCGCATATTTCACCCGAAACATAGCCCGTATCTTTGCATTTTTTGCAATCGTATGTAAACGGCTCAATACCTGCGCTTAAAATAAGCGCCGATTTATACTCGTTTAATTTTTTTGCGTTGTCTTGTAACTCTTTTATTTTATCAAAATTACCCTCTAATGTAGTAATTATAATTTGCGAGCCGAGTTTAGACAAATCGTCCATAGTATTTTTATATTCCTTATTTGTTTCGTATAAGGTTTGGATTTTGGCATCATAAACTGCCTGCTTTTCGGAAAGGCGCTGTTTTTGTAGAGAAAAAGCCAAAGCATAAGCCGAATCAATATTCATATAGCACCCTCCTAATCGTCATTATCGAGCATTTTTTCATAAAGACTTATATCGTAACCCGCATAACTGTTACCGTCGATTTCTTTTTTGCCGTCATCTAAATGTTTTTTTACGGCGTCTGCGGTGTCAAGGCCCGAATTATGCCAATTTTCAATAATTTTAGCGCAATAAGAAAAAATGAATTTTGATTTTGTATCAACGCAAACATTATAAGCCAAAATCAAATAATCGTCGGTTAAATTCCATTCGTTAAGCCAAAGCAAAGAATATTCTTCCTCTTTCTTGCTCGGTTTTCTGTGTTCTATTCCGAACGCTTTTTCAATCCTCTTCCAAGAAAGATTTATATTAATTTCTTTAATGACGATTTTTTCGGCATCGCTTACGGTTTTAACCCCGTCATTTACCCACGAAACAGCGGTTTTTTCAATAAAGCGTATATTTAGTTTATTTTCATTTAATGCATACTGCAAAAGATATAAAATAACCGAAATGTCAAGACCTAAATCGTCATAAATATAAAGAAGTGTAGTTGATTCGTTTGATTTAAGCGACCTTGAAAATTTCATTTGTGCCTCGCTTAAAATAAGAGCAAAATTCTTGTCTTCTACTCCCCTTTTAGCGACATCAAGACGGTTTGGCTTTTCGTTTTTCGTAACGGCTTTTTCGGTTATGTTACCGTTAATATCGGCGGTATCTTTTGAAACAACGCCGATATTACACCAAAATACAAGCGAATCTTCAACCTCTTTAACCGTATAACCTAATCGAATGGCGCATTCTTCCAAATTTATGCCGTCGGAAAAATGCCTGAATAAATACAAAATCACCTTAATTTCGGATTCGGTCGCAAGTTTAATACCTTTATCGACAACAGCGGACGGAAGAGAAAAAGCCGAGCTGAAAACAGTCGGATTGATATAATAATTCATTTTTCTCCCCCTTTTATGTTACTTTGTTTTGGTATCTTTAACAAGCTTGCCGACTACAAGATATCTTTCTTTGTCGGCAGATGTGCAGGTGCTTAGTGTTACTAAATTATCGGTTGTCTTTACATCAAAGTTATTGACTATTTTTTTAACAAGCGAACTTGGATTCTTGCAGGTATCAATAAATGCCTGTCTTTGCTCATCGGCATAAAAATTATCGAATGCCGTTAAAATCAGCCGGTCGTCGTAGACAAAAGACGAAACTATATCATACTCTAAAATATGATTAGGTATATAGATAAAAATTTTACGGTTAATATCAAAATAGTCTTGATTTCTGAACTTTTTTAATGTACCGAACATAGTGCCGTTTAGCATATTATGACCGTAGATAACCGTATTAAAATCGGTAAAATCTTTTTTGTTATACCGTTGGATATAAATACTGCCGGCGGTCTTTTTGACCTTATTTATATCGTGATTTATGTAAAAATCTTCTTCAAGTTCCATACCGCTTTGAAGTATCGGATAATCAATTACGGTACCCGTATCAATTGGTACGGTTATCCAACCGATAACATCGGGATTTGTCTGCCATAACTCGTCGAAGTTTATGGGATTTACAGGCAAATCTTTATCAACCGATTCAACTTTATTTTTATATTTTTCGGGCAAATCGTTTTTAGGTGTGAAAAACTTTGTTGCAACTAAATAGCCTGAAACCGCAAAAATCAGAAATAAAACAATTAAAACGATTGTTAAAATAACTTTTTTGCTCTTATTTTCTTGATTTTCGGTGTTCATATCAGTTACCTTTATACTTGTTAATTGCCTTTATTTCGGTCTTACCGCCCATATACGGCTGTAACGCCTTCGGAATTTTAACCGAATAATACTCACCGTCAAAGCAAAGATTATTTTCAAGCAAAGCGATAAGCATACGGGGCGGTGCAACAACGGTATTATTAAGGGTATGCGCCAAATATTTATTGCCGTTTGCGTCCTTAACACGGATACCGAGCCGTCTTGACTGTGCGTCACCGAGATTTGAGCAGGAGCAAACCTCAAAGTACTTCTTTTGTTTCGGACTCCACGCCTCAACATCATAAGATTTAACCTTTAAGTCGGCAAGGTCGCCCGTACAGCATTCAAGAGTTCTTACAGGTATATCAAGACTTCTGAAAAGTTCAACGGAATAACTCCACATCTTGTTAAACCACTCCATACTCTCTTCGGGCTTGCAAATAACAATCATTTCCTGCTTTTCAAATTGGTGGATACGGTAAATTCCACGCTCCTCTATACCGTGAGCGCCCTTTTCTTTACGGAAGCATGGCGAATAGCTTGTAAGTGTTAACGGCAAGCTTTCTTCGGGAGTAATGGTATCAATGAATTTACCTATCATTGAGTGCTCCGATGTGCCGATAAGATACAAATCTTCGCCCTCGATTTTATACATCATGGCGTCCATTTCTTCAAAGCTCATAACACCCGTTACAACATTAGAGCGAATCATAAACGGCGGAATGTAATAAGTAAATCCTTTATCAATCATAAAATCACGGGCATAAGCCGTTACAGCCGAGTGCATACGGGCAATATCACCCGAAAGATAATAAAAGCCTTCGCCCGCAACTCTTCCTGCCGCATCCTTATCAATTCCGTTAAAGAGTGCCATAATATCGGTATGGTAAGGAATTTCAAAATCGGGGTTGGTTTGCTCACCAAACTGTTCAACCTCAACATTTTCGCTGTCGTCCTTACCGACAGGAACGCTCTCGTCAACAATATTCGGTATCTTCATTCCTATTTCTTTTACCTTAACTTCAAGCTCGGCTTCTTTTTCTTCCAAAGCTTTAAGCTCTTCTGCCTGCTTTGAAACAAGTTGTTTCATTTCTTCGGCTTCGTCTTTCTTTCCCTGACCCATAAGCATACCGATTTGCTTACTTATTTTATTACGGTTGGCACGAAGGTCGTTCGCTTTTGTATTTACTTCGCATTTTTCTTTATAAAGTGCGATAACCTCGTCAACAAGCGGAATCTTATCGTCCTTAAATTTCTTCTTAATATTATTTTTTACAATATCGGGATTTTCACAAATAAATTTAATATCGAGCATTTATAATTCCTCCAAAAGAAAATCAATTATTAAAAATTATTATAGCATATTTGCTTTAAGTTTGTCAAAGATAAATATGGTGATTATATGAATAAAAAAGACAAAGAAATAAACAAAGAAATAAGTTCAAACGCAATCCACGGACATCCCGTCGATGTCTACGATATGATAAACAAATTCGGCACTTACGAAATACAGCCGACAAGCGACAGCGAAAACGAGTTTCCGAAAATTGCACAGGGACTCGAAAAGAAAATCAATAACCCAAATCCTCGTCAACAAAAACAAGAATAATTCTGTCCTTTTCTCTTTGCTTTGACGAAATTAGATAGTTACGGCAAATTCTTGTTTCGGTATTGCAACCGTCGGTCATAGCGGGATTACTGTTATTCAAAAGTGAAACACAATGGCCGAGTTTACGGCAGGGATTATCAATACAAAGTCGCTCGCAGTTTTTTGGAGCGGCTATTTTTTTAACTCTTAAAAGTCCTTCGTTTACATCCTTAACGAGTTTATTTTTGCCGACAATCATTATTACTTTTTTAGGTCCGTATGCGATAGCGCTTATTCTGTTTGAATTACCGTCAACATTGATAAGTTCGCCTTTTTCGGTTACGGCATTCGACGAACAAAAATAGAAATCGCAATCGGCGGCGCCTACATAAACTTTTCTGATACCGTCGGCAGTAATACCGCTTTTCGTTCTATCAAGATAGTTATAATTTCCGTTTTTGATAATATCAAATATACCGCACTCGCTTACCGAAACCGAGCCGCCGTTAGTTATAGTTGCGTTATCAAATAAAATCTCCTTAACAATTTCCTTAACCTTTTCTTTATTTTCGGCATAGATAGGTTTAATGTTGTTGTTAATCAAATTTTTGAATAACAAATCGTATTTACTGTTCATAAAATTACTTCCTTAAATAGATTAGTAAAACGGATATATCAGATGGGCTTACACCCGAAATTCTACTTGCTTGCCCGATATTTGCAGGTCTTACTTTATTAAGCTTTTCTTTTGCTTCAAGACGAAGTCCGTAAACATCGTCGTAGTTTATATTGTCGGGGATTGCTTTACTTTCAAGACGCAAAGTTTCGTTTATCTGCGCTTGCTGTCTTAAAATATAACCCTCGTATTTAATTTCAATTTCGACCTTTTCGCATACCTCATCTGAAAGCAGGGGCCTTGTTTTATCAAAGGGCGCCAAGCACTTATAATCAAGCTGAGGTCTTTTTATAAGGTCAGCAAGCGAAACGCCCGTTTCGGTGGGCGCCGTTCCCCTGTTTTTAAGCAACTCGTTTAATTCCTTGCTAGGCGGAATATAGGTTGATTTTACCCTTTCGATTTCTTTTTCTTTTTGTGATTTTTTGAGTAAAAACTCTTCGTAGGTATCTTTATCCACAAGTCCTAACCCGAAACCGACGGGCATCAGCCGTTCGTCAGCGTTATCCTGCCTTAAAAGTAATCTGTACTCACTTCTTGAAGTCATCATTCTATATGGGTCCAAACAGCCCTTTGTTACAAGGTCGTCAATCAGTGTACCGATATATGAAGACGCTCTCGATAAAATAAGCGGTTCCTCGCCTTTTACTTTCTTTGCGGCGTTTACCCCTGCTACAAAGCCTTGAACTGCCGCCTCCTCATACCCCGAAGAGCCGTTGAACTGTCCTGCACCGAAAAGTCCGTCAAAATCCTTAAATTCAAGCGATGCTTTAAGTGCAATCGGGTCAATGCAGTCATATTCGATAGCATAAGCGTTACGCATTATTTTTACATTTTCAAGACCTTTTATTGTATGATAAAACTTGATTTGCACTTCTTCGGGTAATGACGAAGACATACCCTGCAAATACATTTCTTCGGTATTTTCACCGCACGGCTCAATAAACAACTGATGCCGTTTTTTATCGGCAAATCTTACGATTTTATCCTCAATACTCGGGCAATACCGTGGACCTACGCCCTCAATAACTCCTGCATAAAGCGGTGAACGGTGGATATTATCAAGTATAACCTTTTTTGTTTCATCATTAGTATATGCAATATGACAAACAACCTTATTTTCGGGTTTTTCTTTTGTCGAAAAACTAAACGGTACGGTTTGCTCGTCGCCCTCTTGTAATTCAAGTGAAGAAAAATCAATACTGTCCTTTAATACTCTTGCAGGCGTACCCGTCTTAAATCTTCTAAGCGGAATACCAAGCTCTTTAATTGATTTTGAAAGTTCTTTTGCAGGAAAACAACCGTCGGGACCTGCCTCATAATTCACTTCACCGACATAAATTCTACCGCCTAAAAATGTTCCAGTTGCGAAAATTACGGTTTTAGAACAAAAATCAGCGCCTAAATTGGTAATTAAGTGCCAACCGTCGTTTTCTTTTCTGATTTTTACGATTTCGGCTTGCTTTACATCAAGATTTTCTTGCAGTTCTACGGCGTGTTTCATATATTCGCTGTATCTTCTTCTGTCAATTTGCGCTCTTAAAGAATAAACGGCAGGGCCTTTGCCTCGGTTAAGCATACGGCTTTGCAGGGTATTAGCATCGGCGGCTTTACCCATTTCGCCGCCCAAAGCGTCAAGTTCCCTTACAAGATGTCCCTTTGCCGTTCCGCCTATTGACGGATTACAAGGCATATTACCAACCCAGTCAAGAGTTATTGTAAACATAATTGTTTTCAGTCCTAATCGGGCTCCTGCAAGCGCCGCCTCGACACCTGCGTGTCCACCGCCGATTACGGCTATATCATAGCTTTCGGCTTTATATTCGGGAATGCTCAAAAATTATACCTTCTTTAATATCGTTTATTTTCCTACACAAAATCGCTTAAATACTTCGTCGGTTACTTCATTTGTAACTCTTTTTCCTGTAAGCTCTAAAAGTGCCGACAGACAGTCATCAATTAAAACGCCGACTGCATCAAGCGTTACACCGTCAATGAGCGCATTTTTAGCCTCAATAATGCTTTGATATGCTCTGAAAGCGCAGTTTCGCTGCCTTTCGCTTATTAAAACGACATCGTTTTCGCTTAAATTACCTGTATTAACGGTGTTTACAATGTGCTTTGAAAGTTCATCAAAGCCGATATTTTCCTTTGCCGAAAAATAAACTGTATTTTTGCTTTTTATAACACTTAAATCGGCTTTTAGTTCCAAATCGTTTTTATTAAGAACTATAATTGCATTGTCGGGTAAAGAATCAAGAAGCGAAATATCGTCGCTGTCGAACGGTTTTGAAATATCAAAAACGGCAATAACAAGCGAAGAATTTTGAAGACACTTTATTGACCTTTCGACTCCTGCTTTTTCGACAATGTCGTCCGTTTCGTGAATTCCTGCGGTGTCGGACAAAATAAGCGTTATACCGTCAAGAACAACCGTACTTTCAACTACATCTCTTGTAGTTCCCGCAATATCGGTAACAATCGAGCGGTCGGTCTTACAAAGTAAATTCATAAGCGAAGATTTACCGACATTCGGTTTACCGACAATAGAACAGTCAATTCCCTCACGGATTTTTTTACCCGTATCATAGGTAGTTAAAAGGTGATTTAATGTTTCTTCAATATTATTTAGAGTGCAAAGAAAGTTATCGGGATTAAGCCCTTCAATTTCTTCGTCTGGATAATCGGAATAAACCGAAAAAGAAGCCGCAAGCTCTAACAGTTTATCAATAATTTTGTTGATTTCTTTTGAAACTCTGCCATCCTTTGCGTTTCTTGAAATTTTAAGTGCGGTTTCGTTTTTTGCCGAAATAATCTCCATAATGCTTTCGGCACTCGTTAAATCAAGTTTACCGTTTAAGAAAGCCCGTTTTGTAAACTCGCCGTTTTGCGCCAAAATCGCACCGTTATTCAAAACAGCACGAAGAGCATCGAGAGCAACAAGCCGTCCGCCGTGTACCGAAATTTCAACAGTATTTTCGCCGGTAAAACTTTTAGGCGCCAAAAAAACAAGTGCTACTGCATCGTCAATTACCGCATTTTCGTAAACAACCTGTCCGTATAAAGCACTATAACCTTTAAGCGAAGAAAGAGATTTGCCCGAAAAGGACTTAAAGCACTTATCGGCAATGTTTATAGCATCTTCGCCCGATATTCTTATAACGGCTATCCCGCCCTCACCGTTCGGCGAAGAAATTGCGGCAACAGTTCTTTCAGACATACCTATTCCCCTTTCACACAATATTTCATAATATTTTATCACAGTTATGCTGAAATTACAAGATATATTAAGTTTAATTTCTTGACAAAATTTATATTTTGATTTATCATATATGTATAATTTTTTAAGGGTGTTATGTATGGATATTAAAGAAGAATCATTAAAAAAGCATTACGAATGGCAAGGCAAGATTGAAGTTACCTCAAAGGTTTCGGTAAAATCAAGCGAAGATTTATCGCTTGCTTATACCCCCGGTGTTGCAGAAGCCTGCCTTGAAATTGAAAAGGATTACAGCAAGTCCTTTGAACTTACAAGACGATGGAATTTAATAGGCGTTATAACCGACGGCTCGGCGGTATTAGGGCTTGGAAATATAGGTCCCGAAGCCGGTATGCCCGTTATGGAGGGCAAATGCGTACTTTTCAAAGAATTTGCAGGAGTTGATGCTTTTCCGATTTGTATTCACTCTAACGATGTTGACGAAATAGTGAATACCATTTATAACATTTCGGGTTCTTTCGGCGGTATAAATCTTGAAGATATTGCCGCTCCCCGTTGTTTTGAAATTGAAAAGAAGTTAAAGGAAAAATGCGATATTCCGATTTTTCACGACGACCAACACGGTACTGCTATTTGCGTTGCCGCAGCGCTCATTAACTCTTTACGGCTTTGCAACAAAAAAATCGAAAATATTAAATGCGTTATAAACGGTGCCGGCGCCGCAGGTACGGCTATCGGTGAATTGTTATTAAAATTAGGTGTTAAAAACCTTATTATGTGCGATAAATTCGGCGCTATTTGCAAGGGTGATCAAACCTTATCAAAGGCACATAAGGAATTATCGCTTAAAACAAACCCGAATATGGAAAAAGGAACTCTTGCCGATGTTATGAAAGGCGCCGATGTGTTTATCGGTGTTTCGGCACCTAATATTGTCAGCGAAGAAATGGTATCTTCAATGGCAAAGGACTCGGCAGTATTCGCAATGGCAAACCCGACACCCGAAATTATGCCCGATAAAGCACTTAAAGCCGGCGCAAAGGTTGTCGGTACGGGGCGCTCTGATTTTCCAAATCAAATCAATAATGTTCTTGCCTTCCCCGGTATTTTCAGGGGCGCTTTGGATGTAAGGGCAAGCGATATAAATGACGATATGAAAATGGCGACGGTTTATGCCCTTGCAAATCTCGTAAGCGATGAAGAGATTTCAACCGAATACATTTTACCGAAAGCGTTTGACAAAAGAATTGCAAATGCCGTTGCAGATGCCGTAGCACAAGCCGCAAGAAAATCGGGTGTCGCAAGAATTTAATACTTTACCTAACTAAATAAATAACCGCCCTTTTGGGGCGGTTTTATTATTACAATAAATTGATAATATACAAATCAAAAACCCACCACTTGCGTGATAGGTTTTTGCGTTGGAATAGGCATACAAAAAAGATGCATTCGACAAATTACTGTATGTAGTTAAACCCTCACATTTTATAATTTGTTGATAAAACAGTATTACTATTTCAAACAACTATACCGGAAGTTTTTGGGAATTTCGGATTGCTTTTTGTAATTGAAAGCATTCTGCAAGCAGAGCCGTTCGGCTTGTTTCTTCCCGATTCCCACGCTTCTACTGTTTTAAGTGAAACTCCCAAATAGTTCGCAAACAGCACCTGTGTTAGTCCGGTGCTTTTTCTGATTTCCTTAATTTCCGTAGCTGAGAATTCTTCAAGCGGAGTTATTGATAATGTTTTTGAATTCGCTTTAAGATTGCCTTTTTCATATTCTATCGCTTCGTTCAATCCGGTTTTTATTTCTTCAAACACATTCATAGTCAGTCCTCCTCACTATTGTCTTTAAGTTGCCTTTCAAGTATCTCAACTAATTTACGAAGTTCGTTACGCTCCGATTTTGACAAATTATCTTTCTCATTTTTAGGATATGCAGTAAGCAGATAAATTTTCTCATAAACTTCAAAATCTATATAAATTACTCGGATACTTCCGCTTTTCCCTCTATGCTCAAATGCAAAACGCATTTTTCTAACTCCGCCGGTTTCTTTCATTACTGCACCGGTTTTTGGATCAAGCAATATTTCTTCCTGTAATCTGATTAGGTCAGCATCATTAAGTCCCAATGATTTCCACTTTGAACGAAATAACGGCAATTCCACAAATTCTCTTGTCATAACACTATCCCCTTTGCATTTACATTATACCCTATTAAATAGGGTTTGTCAATGATGATTTATATTGATGATTTCACCGTCAACTATTACGCTGTCAATCATTTCATAAGATTTATCTTTGGAAATCAAACCTAACTTTTTGGTAATCAAGTCATCTATAACATATTGCTTTACTGAAATTGCTTGACACTTTGTCTTACCTTCTACCCTTCCTGCGCATCTCCAAACAATTTCTCCGCTATGAGTTGTTATTCTTCTGAAATTTCTTCCGCATTCAGCACACTTTATTTTACCCGCAAGGGTATTTCCCGATGAAAATCTTGTGGTTTTTCGTGCTTCTTTTCCTCTATTATTCAGAGTAAGATTAGTTCGGTTTTCTTTTTCAATTTGCACAGCATTAAAGGTTTCACGGTCAATAATTCCAATATGATTGTTTTCATATAAATAGCTACCGATATTCCCTTTATTTTTAACCTGTTTTCTATCAAATATATTTGGAGTATAAGTTTTTTGCAAAAGCACATCGCCTGCATATTTTTCGTTAGATAAGATTTTATCTATGGCAACACTCGTCCATTTTTCTTTTCCGGTAGGAGTTAAGATATTTCGGTTAAAAAGTTCTTTTGATATTTTTGTTAAACTGTAACCTTTAAGATACAAATCAAAAATCAGTTTAACATTTTTTGATGTTTCCGGGTCGATTTCCAACAAACCGTCTTTTGACTTTTTATATCCATAGCAAATTCTATTTGCCAATCCTGATGACCCATCCATAAATCTTCCTGTTAAACCCCATTTGGTGTTTTCGCTTTTTCTAATGCTTTCTTCTTGTGCGATACATTCAAGTATTGTCATTGTCAGTTCTGTCCTTTCTTTAAGTAAATAAATATTTTCCGATTCAAAATACACATCAACATTTAATTCTTTCAGTTTTCTGATTATATCTATAAAGTCAACCGTGTTTCTTGAAAATCTGCTAATGCTTTTTGTAATAATTAAATCAATTTCTCCTTTCTTACATTTTTTGAGCATTTTATTAAATTCCGGTCTTTTATAAGTATTTAAGCCAGTAGCGGTTTCAATATAAACTCCAACAAGCAAATAATCCTTATTAGATTCAACCATATATTTATAAAATCTTTTTTGGTTTTCCAAACTTAATTGTTGCCCTTCCTCGTTCGTGCTCACTCTGCAATAAACTGCCACCCGTTTCATATTGAATCCCCCAAAAAGAAAAAAGACATAACTTTACAACATTGTTATGTCTTTAATAATACCATATTTTTTCTTAAAATAAAGCAACAGACCTATGCTTTTTCAAAACACAGGTCTGTATACTTATGGTGGTGGACCAACAGGGACTCGAACCCCGGACCAACCGGGTATGAGCCGGTTGCTCTAACCAACTGAGCTATTGGTCCTTATTATTAAATTCGGTGCAAGAATCATTATATCATAAATAATCTTTTTGTCAACAAAAAAATGTCGGTTTTTGAATTAAATTATTGTTTGACTTTTATTTATATATATGTTAAAATCGAATTTGCAAATCAATCGCAAATTCGGAGGCAAATATATGCAAAGTTATTCTACGAGTCAGCGAAAACTCTTAATGAACTTTTTTAAGTGCCATATTGACGAGCAATTTTCGGCTAAACAAATTGCTGGATTTCTTTCTGGAAGCAAGATAAGTTTAAGTGCTGTTTACAGGAATTTATCCACACTCGAAAAAGACGGTTTAATAAAAAGATTTACGAAACCTAATTCCCGTGATGCTTTTTTCCAATACACCGCCAACGAACATTGTGCTGATTGTTTACATCTATCTTGTAAAAAATGCGGGAAAACTTATCATATGAAAAGCGAATCCCAAAAAAATATAATCAACTCACTCGAAGAATCCGACGGATTTACACTCGACAAAACCGAAACAGTAATTTACGGACTTTGCAAAGAATGTTCAAAATAAGGAGAAAACAATGAAAAGAATAATCACAGCGTTAATTACCGTACTTTTTTCTGTAAGTTTGTTAGGCGGTTGTTCAACTGCAAAAAGAAACGGAAAATTAAGCATAGTTACAACTATATTCCCCTGCTATGATTGGGTTAAAGAAATTCTCGGAGATAATATAAATAATGTTGATTTAACATTACTTCTTGACAACGGCGTTGACCTTCACAGTTATCAGCCGACCGCAAAGGACATAGTTACCATTTCAAATTGCGATTTATTTGTCTATATCGGCGGTGAATCTGACGAATGGACTGAAGATATTTTAGAAAAAGCAAAAAACAGGAATATGACTGTTCTTAATTTAATGAAGGTTGACAAAAGCTTAAATCTCGCCGAAGAAACCGTTGAGGGTATGGAAGACGATGAACACGACCATGACGATTTTGACGACGATGACGACGATGATTTCGATATTGAAGATATTTTTGAAACCTTTGATAATGATGTTGTTGACGATGATTATGACGAGCATATTTGGTTATCAATAAAAGGCGCAAAGAAGTATTGTAAAACTATTGCCGATAATATAAGCAAGTTAGACAAAGACAACGCTGAAAAATACCAAAAAAACGCAGATAACTATATTAAAAAACTTTCTGCACTTGACAAAGAATATGAAAAGGTAATTGAAAATTCAACTGTAAGAACCCTTTTATTCGCCGACCGATTTCCGTTCAGATACTTAACAAATGATTACGGATTAAACTATTATGCGGCATTTAAGGGGTGTTCTGCCGAAAGCGAGGCATCATTCAAGACTATTTCTTTTCTTGCTGACAAGTTAAACGAGTTATCACTGCCTGCGGTAATTTCAATAGAGGGCGGTAATAAAAAAATTGCAAAAACCGTAATTTCTACATCAAATAGAAACGATGTAAAAGAGGTTACACTAAATTCTATGCAATCGGTTACCGCAAAAGATATAAATTCGGGAATAACATATATAAAAATCGCTTCAAATAATCTTGATGCACTAAAAACCGCATTAAACGGATAAGGAAACAAAAAAATGGAACTATTAAAATGCGAAAACATTTCGCTCGGCTATGACGGAAGAATTATCAGAAAAAATATATCGTTTACGGTAAATAAGGGTGATTACCTTTGCATTGTCGGTGAAAACGGCTCGGGTAAATCAACGCTTATGAAAACGATTTTGGGCTTAAAATCACCGATAAGCGGAAAAATAACCTACTCTAACGGACTTAAAGAAAAAGAAATAGGATATTTACCGCAACAAACCGACATTCAAAAGGATTTTCCTGCAAGTGTTTACGAAATCGTCCTTTCGGGGTGCCTTTCAAAATGCGGTAAAAAGCCGTTTTACACGAAAGAACAAAAGGCACTTGCCGACTATCAAATAGCAAGACTTGGTCTAAATAATCTTAAAAACCGTTGCTACCGTGAGCTTTCGGGGGGACAGCAACAGCGTGTCCTTTTAGCAAGAGCTTTATGTGCTACCGAAAAAATGATTTTACTTGATGAGCCTGTTTCGGGACTTGACCCTAAGGTTACCGCCGAAATGTATAATCTCATTTTTGAACTTAATAAAAACCAAGACATAACCGTAATTATGATTTCGCACGATGTAAATGCCGCTCTAAATTATGCTACTCATATTCTGCATATAGGAAATGATGTTTTCTTCGGCAAAAAAGAAGATTATTTATCGAGCGATTTTGCAAAGTATTTTACTAAATCGGAGGGTGATAAATAATGGCGCAGACTATTGAAACACTTAAAAATTATTTAACCTTTCCTTTTGTAAGATATGCGATAATAGTTGGCGTTTTAATTGCGCTTTGCTCATCACTTCTTGGTGTTACGCTTGTACTCAAACGGTTTTCGTTTATCGGCGACGGTCTTTCGCATGTTGCATTCGGCGGAATGGCTGTTGCTTCGGTCATAGGGCTTACAAACGATATGCCTCTTACACTCTTAATTACCGTGATTTGCGCTATACTGCTTCTTAAAAGCGGACAAAACGCAAAAATCAAGGGCGATGCTTTAATAGCCATGGTTTCGGTCGGCTCACTTGCTATCGGATATTTACTGTTGAATATATTTTCGCCGTCAGGGAATTTATCGGGTGATGTATGTTCTACCCTTTTCGGCTCCACCTCGATTTTGTCACTTTCTAAATTTGAGGTTTATCTATGTGCCGTGCTTTCGGTAACCGTTGTAACATTATTCATATTGCTTTATAACAGAATTTTTGCCGTAACCTTTGACGAAAATTTTGCCAACGCAACGGGCACAAACGCAAATCTCTATAATTTTATTATTGCAATAATAATTGCCGTAATAATCGTACTTGCCATGAATCTTGTCGGCTCGTTACTTATATCGGCGCTTGTTATATTCCCTGCTTTGTCGGCTATGCGTCTATTCAAAAGCTTTAAGAGTGTAACGATTTGCTCGGCGGTTTTATCGGTATTTTGCTCGCTTATCGGAATACTAATTTCAATACTCAAAGGAACTCCTGTCGGTTCAACCATCGTTGCGGTCGATATTTTGGCTTTTGGCATTTGTTATGTTTTAAGTCTATTCGGAGGCAAAAAACAATGAAAAAATTTTTAATATTTTTAATTTGCTTTACTTTATTATTTGCTTTTGCAGGTTGCGGAGAAAAAGAAAACTCAACTACAACAAACGCAGAAACAAAAAACACTAATGCCGATATTTCAATAATAGATTTATCCGCAATGAGCACAACTATGGCGTATTCAAAAGCCGTTGAAATGTCAAACAACCGAAAAGATTATATAGGAAAGCATATTAAAATCTCGGGTAAATTTGATGTTGTTGCGGGTGATACACGAAATTATTATATTTGTAATGTCGGCGATGCCACGGCATGCTGTAATGCAGGATTTGAATTTGCTCTTGCAGATAGTAATCTTAAATATCCCGACGATTATCCGAATATCAACGATGAAATAACGGTCGAGGGAACTTTCAGCACCTATCTTGAAGGCGAAGACGAATACATAGAACTTAAAGACGCCGTCTTAACAAAATGACATCAATAAAAATTTTTAAGGTGAGTAAACTTTTGTTTACCCACCTTTTTTTATAAAAGTCCTAACTTTTCAAGCATATCTTTTCTTTCGTCAAAACTACTGTTGTTTATCTGTGTGTTTTTATTTGATTGATTGCCTGCCTTTCCGAACAGCACGCAAAAAAATCTATAAACCCAAGCAACCGGCAATAATAAAGGTTTATTATCAACAAAGCTGTATTTTTTAGCAAAACGAATATCGTTATATCTTGGGAACACAATATGAATTTTGCTTACAAGTTTTTGCCAAACTGTAAAATTCTCCTTTATTATTTCATTATGCATTGCGTTATTGCTTTTATTGGAGCTGTCATTAAATCCGAATACACCGTTTGAAAAGATTTTTTTAGTCACGGATACATAAAATTCATTGTCAATTTGGGCAAGCTCAAAGCCAAACGGCGATGGGTTACCCTCTCCAAACCATTTATAAGTAAGCGCACCGCAAACTTGCGAGAATTTAGAAAGATTAAGTTTATTAAGACGGTTGTTTATATAATTCCAATCAAGATTTGCGTTTTTAGCTGTTAAGTAAATGTCAAGAAACTGTCTGAAACCGGCACCGCTGTGAATTAAATGCTTTTTAAGATGCAATAAAAGATAAACAAAATGAAAGCTCTCATCAATTTTACCTTCAAAGGATGCACCGTCAAAGCTTACATAATCCCATACCTTATCGCAAAAAGCAATTTCTTCTTTTTTATTTCCGATTTCATCATAAAGCAAATGATTATGTATTTCAAAAGAAAGCCCGAATTTTTGATAAACATTCTCAAACATAGGAGTTTTATGAAGCTCAAAGCCGAGTTCTTTTAAGGCAGTATCGGCTTTGCTTACATTTTTATCGGAAACTTGTATGTCGCAGTCCCCCATCGTCCTATGCTGAGGATACTGATAATACTTTGACACATTAAAGCCCTTAACAGTAAAAAACTTTATATTATCATTATTAAATTTATCGCAAATACTCTTATATATTACTTTCCGTTTCGTGTACGACGACAGTTCTTTTGCGGAAAATGTAAACATAATTTCTTTGATATCATCACTCATAAATTTGTTTGACTGATTAAAAATAACGCCATTCAAATTATGAATTCTTGATAGTTCAAATATTTTATTCCAATCTATTTCACTATTGCAAGCGGAATCCTTACAATAAATGTAATCGGAAATAAGTTGTAAAAAATAATTTTCTTCAGCCGAAAACATCATTCTTCACCTGCTAAATTCTTGAAGCCATTTTAAGGCGTATTTTTCTGATAATATATAAAAGCAAAAGCTGTTTATACTTTAAGAGTGTAAGAGAAAGTTTTATTGAAAAGGATTGACTTTGTATATTTTTAGGTAATCTTTTTTTGACAAGATTATCATTACCGATTTGTTTAACTTCTTTAAGATATGTTTTATAACTACCCGAAATAACGGCGTTATCAATAGACGAAAATACAGCGGAAATTACGGTATCGCTTAGTCGCTCATTATCAATTTCAATATTTCTTTCATTCAAATAATCTTCTAAAAAGACTATTAAATTAAGATACATTTGCCACTTATTTGGGCGGTATTTATTAGATAACGATTTCGGGTTGTTTCGATAATGATATAATGGCTCGTTAACAACCGAAATGACATTAACATTATCGGTATAAAGCAAATTGAAAACCACATCTTCCGAAAAATAAATATTTTCGTGCTTAAAATAATCGGGCTTAATAAGTTCCTTTTTGAGAAGCTTAAAGCACAAAAAACGGGGAAGATTTATTGCATTTTGTTTTCTGCCGACAAACGGCTGAATATATTTTTCAATTATTTCTTCCCTGCCGGTTATCAAATTTTTAACAAGGGATAAATAATATTTTTCCTCATAATCATTTGAATTTGTAAAATATCCGCATAAAACAACATCGGAATTGTTTTCTTCGGCACTTTCAATCAGCTTTTCAGCCATAAGCGGTTCTATGTAATCGTCGCCGTCAACAAACAAAATGTATTTGCCCGTTGCTTTTTGAAATCCGGCAAGCCGAGCGGAAGATAATCCTCCGTTTTCCTTATGAGCAACAACTATTCTGTCATCTTTTTTGGCAAAATCATCGCAAATTGCAGGAGTTTTATCGGTTGAGCCATCGTCAACGATAATGATTTGGGTGTCTTTTTCAGTTTGATTTATTATGCTTTCGATACATTCTCCTATATACGACTCTACATTATAAGCCGGTACGATAAAAGACACTTTAACCATCATTTTAACTCCTTGATTATAAAATTATTCTAAATGTTCGTGAATTACCCAAACGTGTGTTCCTGCCTCTTCTTCGTCGAGCACCCAAGCTTCGGTAGTATAAAAATTATTAAAAATATATCTTTTTTCCTCGATTTTCTCATCAGAAATCGGATAGTTTTCTATTTCACTTCTATCGGCAGGGCAAAAGATTTTTTTACCTTTTGCAACTGCAAAAACCGCATTATGAACCCTTTTATGTTCCTCGTGACCGTATTCACCGTTTTCATTATGCGTAGCTATATTATCAAAGTTTTTGATTTTTAATACATCTTTAACATGCTTCTCAAGTAAATCCGTGCGTTTATCCTTTGCTCCGAGTGGATACGCCCTATATCTTACGCTGTAATGCTTCATTGTCTTAAAAAAGCAAGGAAGTCTACGCAAAGAATAACCTGTTGTCATCAAGCACACATACGGTTTTTTCTCTTTGATAAATGAATGAAAAAACAATGTATCATCATCAGGATGTGTAACAAACAAAACCGAGTCAGTTTCAGGCGGAGTTATTTTATCCCGTAATTTCCACCATAACAAACAAAAATTACAAAAAAGCCAACCAACAAAACAATACAATTTATGTAAAACTTTTTTCATAGCACTACCACTTAAATCAATTTATTCAAAGTCTTATTATCAATTTTCAAAACAACAAAAGCTATTATCAAAGAAATCGCAATTGCAATAAACGGACTCGAGTGCAAAGCAACAATAAGTACGGAAAAAAACACTCTGAAAAAATCAATAGTAAAATTTCTACCCGTTTTTTTTATATCACCCATATATAACCTCGTAAATATTAATTTATTTTTGTATTCAAAAATTTAAATACCGGTTTTTCTATAAATTTAATCCTCAGATAATCAATTGCCGAGCAAACAGCGAATATTCCGATAACACTGCCTGCAAAATGAAGCGGCATATATTTTGATGAATACATACCGACATTGTTTAATAAATCTTTCCAAAGCCACTGTCTCATCAAGCTTCCGTTAGTATGAATAAGCAAAACACCGAATGTTGTTGATGCAACGGTATTTATAAATCGGTTCGGTTTGATTTCTAAATTTTTAAAGAACAAAAATCCGGTGATTCCGTTAGTTACGGCAAAAATTGCATTTGTATCGCTCATAAAAAAGTAAGACAGATACATACCAAGTCTTTCTCCTACAAAAGTAAGAGCAACAATTGAAAGCAATGACAAAATGATAGATGTTAAAAACATCAAGCCGCAAAGTTTTTTGTTGTTAAATATATCTTTCGGATAAAGCCTTATATAAGATGCTATAAAATAAATGACCATATACCACGAAAAATAATTCATCTCAACATTAAACTTTATCAAATTACCAAAGAAAACATAAACAAAGCAAGAAAGCAAAATAAGTTTTATATGTTGTTTTTCATTTAGATTTTTAATTAAAATGTTCAAAAACGGGATTGCCAAAAAGAAAACCAAATATGTACCTGTAAAATTGCCGGCTATCTCTCTTGTAGGTATAATTGCATCAAATAAGCCAAACAAAGTAATTTTTGTATAGCCGGTAACGCAAAAAACAAGATATATAACTATTTTATAAAACATAACTTCAAATAAAAGCTTCAAGAACTTTTTAAGAGTTATATCCGATTTACACATAAAATATCCGGTTATCATTACAAAACAGTTTATTCCCGTCTTACCGAATGCACCAAAGCATAATAAAAACAGCGAACGCCAAGAAGTAAAGTTTGCAAATATTACTCCGCTTTCTCCCGATAGTCCGGAATTAACTACATAGTGGTGTGCAATAATAAAAAGCATTGTAATAATTCGGAAAAGCTCCAAATTAGAATCCCGCTCTTTTTTGAGTGAAGAGGGGGTGGAAAGACTAATAGAATTCTTCATATAATCATCCTAATTAAGAATAATATCGCAAATTTTATCGACAGTTTCAAACAGCAAATCAGCATACAATGGCAGGGTTAAAACCCTGTTTGCTATATAATTCGCTATCGGTGTGGCATTTACATCAAAGCCAGGCTTGCCGCTAAAACACTCAAATGAATTTGTAAGCGGATAAAAATATTTTCTTGCAACAATGTCATTTTCCCTTAATTTTTCAAAAACATCATCACGGGTATATTTATAGTTATCAAAAACAACCGGAAAATAAGCATAATTTGATGTAACATCCTTTTGGATTATTGAGAGTTTGATACCGTCGATTCCGGAAAGTCTTTTTCTATAATACTCTACAACCGCTTTCCTTTTTTCTATTTCTTTATCAATGTGTCTTAAATTACAAATACCCATAGCAGCGGTAAATTCATTCATTTTGGCATTTCCGCCTACATACTGAACAGACTCAGGACCGTGAATCCCGAAATTTTTAAGGTCGTTAAGAATAGTTACAAGTTTACTGTCCCTATAACACACCGCACCGCCCTCAATGGTATTAAAAACCTTTGTAGCATGGAAGCTGAACATAGAAGCATCGCCGAAATTTGCGGTACTTTCACCCTTATATTTAACGCCGAAAGCATGAGCCGCATCATAAATAACCTTTAAATTATGTTTATCGGCTATTGCCTTGATTTTTTCAATATTACAAATATTACCGTAAACATGAACCGGAAGAATTGCAACCGTTTTATCGGTAATTAAACTCTCAATTTTTTGCACATCAATAGTATAGTCTTCGGGATTTATATCGCAAAAAATGGGAACTAATTTATTTCTTATTATCGAATGAGTGGTTGAAGCAAAGGTAAATGGTGTTGTAATAACCTCACTGCCGGCAGGGAAATTATATGCGGCAATGATATTTTCAAGAGCTAAATGACCGTTTACATATAAAGCGATATTATCGGTACCGAGATACGCCTTCAAATCGGCTTCAAGCTGTTTATGCTTACAGCCCATATTTGTAAGCCAATGACTGTCCCACAGTTCCTTTATTTCATCACAGTATTCTTCAAATTCGGGCATTGAAGACCTTGTTACATTGATTGGCATATATTATTTCTCCTCTAATTTAAGCATTTACATTTTTCTTAAAAACTTTATTTGTTATTTTCATTATAATCGGTTTTGCCATATCCCACACATAAAAGAACGACGGATTTTTGAAAATTATTGAAGCTCCAAAGTAAATGATGACACCAAGCGGAATTTGGATTAAAAGTGTAAGTATGCTGTTAAGCTTTAAGAAATTTATACAATATACGCAAACACCCATAAATGCCGCCTTAAGAATGTTAGGACAAATATCTTTAAGCTGTTCCAAATATCTGTAATTAAGAAGCTTTTTATTAGGCCAAGAATTGATGATCTGACTTGCAACGCTTGAAATAAGAGTACTGTAAGCCATAGCAAGAGGACCAAACGGAAAAGAAACTAACAAAAGGGTAATTCCAACTACCTTTTTAATTATCTCTAATTTCAAAAACAAATCACTTCGTCCGAGTGCTTTGATTGCATTCAGGTTTGCAGTATGTATCGGATGAAACATATAATTAACACAGAAAATGCAAAGAAAAGGAACGGCAGGTAACCATTTATCGGTAAGAACCAAGCTTACAAAAGACCTTGAAACTGCCGCAAAACCAATTAGTATTGGTGCCATAATATATGTTGAAACAGTAATTGAACGCTTGGTCATAGCTTTAAGTCCTTCAATATCGTCCTGCTCTTTAGACATCATCGGGAAAAGAACGGAATTTATCGAAGAATTTATATTTGATATCAAAAGGCTGGGATAGGCATTTCCTTGATTATAATAAGCCAAATCCGCCTCAGAATACTTTTTACCGATAATAAGCGACCTGATGTTAGATGTAAGCTCTGTAAGCAAACCGGAAACCAACATTTTCCAGCCGAATGAATATAATCTCTTAAGCCGTTTCCAAGAAAAAACAAGCTGCGGACGCCATTTTACCGTAAACCAAAGAACAACCGTATCAATAAATGTATTAACCAAATGCTGAGCAATAAGTGCCCAAACGCCGAAGCCCTTATATGCCATAATTATGCCGACTACACCGGCAGTTATCGTGCCGCCGAGTGTCGCATAAAAGAAATTCCTGAAAATCATTTTTTTGGAAACATAAGCATGCTCTATATTTTTAACGCCGGAAATCACCAAAATTAGTCCCAAAACACGGGTGTATTTAACAAGCTCAATATTGTCGTAGAATTTTCCTATAAGCGGTGCCGCAAAAAACAATCCCATATACAAAACGGTGCATACAACAATATTAGTAAAAAAGACAGTTGAAAAGTCCGTATTATCGGCATCTTTTTTTTGAATCAGTGCATTGCCGAGTCCGCTGTCAACAAACACCTGTAAAATAGCAATAAAAACATTTGTTAAAGCAACCACTCCGTATGCATCCGGGTCTAAAAGTCTTGCTAAAACAATACCGACTACTGTTGTAACCAACTGAGCGAAGGTTCGCTCAAAAAAACGCCAAAAGAAATTTGTGGAAAACTCTTCTCTTTTTCCCATTCTTAATATCTGCCTCTTTTCAAAAAATCAACGAAAAACTTTACGGTAAACCGAAGACATTGTATAGCATATTGAGCTCACAAAAATATCCCACTTTGATGCAATAGGTTTGCTGCTCTTTGATTTTTCCTTTAATATGTACAATGGGTCATATTCTCTGCCCTGATTAAGAAAATCTGCACCGAGCTTTCCTGTTTTGACATATTCTTCTGCCGAATAGGTAATGGCTTTTTCAATATACGGAAAAACAGGTTCACCCAGGTCTTCCCTTAATGTTGATTTAGCCTCGTGCATAAATCCGTACACTTCGCAGTCATAAGTACTGTGCCTTGCGACAAGGGTGGGAACACCTATACGTGCGGAGCTTAATGCACACCCCGCAAGAGAAACGGTTAAATGACATTTTCTGTAGAATTTATCCAATTCTTCCGGTTGCAAAGTCCCTACAAATTCTATTGCATTTTTCGCTTTTTCCGAAAGCGAATCGTACTTTTTCATAAGCTCGGGTTTTGAGCCGCCTTCACCAATAACAAAAAGCTTTGTTTGGGGATACTTGTTATGAATTTTCTCAAATTCGCCAAGCATTCCTACCATATACCCCTTATGCGGAAAATCAAAACGGGAGCATATTGCAATACTAAACTGTTCCCTTCGTTCGTTTGCTTTTTGGTTAAGTTCTTCGTCGGTCAATACTTCAATTTTTGTGTATGACTTTAAACATTTATCTTTTGAAGTTGAAATATCAAGATTATATCTATCCTTATAATATATCAACTGCTTTTGAGCAAATGCTCGAATACAATCATCCTCTGCTAATTTCGGAGCTATTTTTTCGGATAATTTCTTTCTTTTTTTCTTAAAGTAAGAGAATTGTGCATTCCTATCTTCCGGATATGTAGACTCACCGAAAAAATTCATTAAAACAAAGAAATGGTCAAAGCTTTTGCAATGATACTTTTTTCTGAAATATTCGCCCCAAAGATAATTTTCTTGATTAAAGCTAACCATCGTAACTTCTTCATCGGCGGAAATATCAAGCTTCGGACGCCCCATGCCGAGAAAATAGGCATTCATATTCATATATGCTTTTTCAATGTCCGGATTATCGGCAACATCACGAAAAACAGCACTTTTTTGGTTTCCTTTTGTAGTAATCCAAATAACTCTGTACTTTGCTTCTTTTGCCGCTAACATCAAACTGTATAAATACGTTTCCACTCCGCCCATACCAAGACCGGCGTAGTTTACTATTAAAACTTTTTTATTCATTTTTTCTTCTCGCTTTAAATCATAACATAACTGCATTATTCATTTCTTTTCATATAATCTTCTAAAGCTACTGCGTACGGAACATCGGGAAGAACGATCGCGTTACTATGACAAAGTCCTCGTTGCTCAACAGGCGGAAATTGCATATAATCGCCGTAGGAAACAGTTAATATTTCGTGATAAGCGACAGGGACCGGAAAGGTAAATCCTTCAAAATCTATCAACATACTGTCGGCAAGCAGATGAATAGGTAAAACTTGTTTCTCATATCCGCCAAGCGGGCAAACCGGCTGAGCATAATACGGCGTGTCTTCGTCCTGATATTGCGAAGCTATTTCGTTTATTTCATCAAATGCTTTAACCGGGTCCTTGCGACACCAATTGGCAACTTTTTCTTTATCCTTCTCATCCAAATTCGGATTTGTCAATCTCATATATGTAGAGTTTTCTAAAGCCAATTGATGAATCCTTGCATAGGCTTCCCGTCCTTCTTCGAGCTTCCAATTGTCAATAGGAAATATATCAAGAAAAACGCCGGCATGAAACCCTTGGTAAAGAAACATTTTGAGCAAAATGTTGTATTATCGTTTACGAGTTTTGCAAAGGAATACGCATATTGCGGACAAGTATGCGGTGTTTGAAGAAAATACGGATTTTCAAATTCATCAAATAGTGTCAACAGTGTATTGTAATCCTTTCTCGGCATGGAAACATCCAGGTCATCATCCCAAGGAATAAAACCTTTATGTCGCACCGCTCCGAGCAATGTACCGTAATCAAGAAAATATTTCAAACCGTGCTTTTTGCAGACGCGATCCAATTCCAACAGAAGATCAAGCTCTATCATCCAAATTTTCTTTCGGTTTTCATCAACATAAAAATCATTTCTTGTTTCCGGCTCAAGAAAACTCGCAGGAATAATTCCCTTTGAAATAATTCTTTCACATTCAGTCATAATTGATGCTCCTCACAAATTCACATTAAAATTACTTTACACATATTTCTTTCAACAAAAAAACCGATTCTCTGTCAGAACGACATAATAGTGCAAATCCCATTTTTTTATAAAAAGATTTTGCTTTGATGTTGCTTTCTTTAACTTCCAATTTCACTGAAGAAAACCCGATATTTATCAAATACTCGCAGCAAAAATCCATTAGTTTTGTTGCGATTCCTTTGCCCTGAAAATCGGGATCTACAGCCAATTGAGTTACATATCCGACTTTGCTGTCAAAATCGTTTGCATAAAACGCTAATATTCCAACACTTTTTTCATCAACAACATAAGAAGCAATAACGGCATTATTAAAGACTTTCTCGGTATAATTTTTGAAATTTTCAATTTCATTTTCAATTCCGGGATTAACATTTTTTATAACCCGCCATGCATCCTCTTTATCGGAAATGCTGTTGCATATTCGCACATTACACATTTTTAACCTTCACCTTGTAATAATTTTGCATATCAGAAGTAATTTTAATCATTTCATCAATGCTGTTTGCCTTAAATAGTATTGTTCCCAGTGAATGTGTGGTATTTTGATACGCATGCACCTTTTCACCTTCGTTACAAGTACAATAAACCTTTAACAGATTATTCTTTTCAAATTCAGGTTCAAACCAAATACCGTCAAAGCTGCCGCTTTCCGTACTCAAAATCATATAATTGCTCCATACACCCTTTGTTTCGGTCATCGTAAGCGATGAGCAATCCTCACCAAGTGCACCTTTAATAGTATAATCAACTAAATCTACACCCGTTGCGTATTTTATCAGCTGCGGAATATAGCTTCCGCCGTTTCTCGGCCCTAATTCAAGTATGTATACATCATCATTTTCGTCAATAATTACTTCAATATTATAAGCACAGGTTTTCATACCGAGTGCCGTAATCAGTTTTTGAAGCTCGTTATCAACCTTCAATTTCATTTCTTCAGACAATAATGACGGCCAAAACTCCCCAAGAGCCACATATTCTCTTGTGCCGTTGCCGCTATACAATTCATTGCCGTAACTTGTGAACACGAGCTTACCGTCAACGGAAAATCCGTCTCCGGATACTTGATAACCCTTCTTCACAATAAATTCCTCTAAAACAACCCTTTGCTTTCGTGAATAGCTCATTGCCTCATTGAAGGCATCGGGCACTTCGTTTTTATCAAATACTTTTACTACTCCCTTGCTTCCCGAGGAATCAACCGGTTTTATCATAACAGGGAACTTGTAATTGTCCAAATCTTCTAAAAGCTCTTTAAGCACGGAATATCCGGACGCTTTTGGAGTATTGAAACCGTTTTTAGCTAAAAAATCTCTGAACAAATCTTTTTGCGTTAAAATCTTAACCGATTCGTACGGATTACCGGGTAACCCCATTTTTTCAGCAACATAGGCAGCAGTCGGTGCCGCAGGGTCAGAAGCATAAGCCACAATACCGTCAATATTCAACTTTTCGGATAAAGCCAAAACTCCCTCTAAATCAGTTGTACTTACATTATAGTATTCATCTGCAAGCTTATGTCCGGGATTGTCTGGTAAATAATCACAAGTAATTACATAGCATCCTAAATCTTTTGCTTTTAATATAGAAGGAATTTGCTGCATTGAGCCGCCGAGTAATAAAATTTTCTTCATATCTTACCTCTGAAATTCATTTGAATTAACAAAATCAATAATTCTTTTGGCACTCTCTGATAGTTTTTTGCTATCAATTGTGCAAGCTATTCTTATATAGTCATCGTACGCTTCGCCGTAGGTTATTCCCGGCGCTACCGCCACATGCTTTTCCTTTAACAGTTCCAAAGCAAAATCATACGATTTTAATCTTGTTTTTTCTATGTTTATAAACAAATAAAAAGTGCCTACCGGTTCCAAGCAGCGAAGTTTGGAGCACTTAATAAGTTCGCTGTACATCAATTTACATCTTTTTTCAAATACTGAACATAAATCTTTATTGTCGGAAAAATTCTTATATGCTGTTATAGCGGCATATTGTGATGGCAGCGGTGTACAGGCAGCAACATTTTCTTGCATCTTAACCATATTTTCAATTACAAAAGACGGACCTATAGCGGAACCGCACCGATAACCTGTCATAGCAAAATGCTTTGATATACTGTCAATAATTATAGTTCTATCTGCCATTCCTTGTCTTGTTACAATGCTTTCATGCTTGTTATCGCCAAACACGATAGTCCTGTAAACTTCATCGGAAACAACAAATAAATCATATTTTTCAGCAATTTTTGCAACATCATCCAACACATCAGCCGAAATAATCCTACCCGTCGGATTGCAAGGCGAGTTAATAATCATAGCTACCGTTTTTGAAGTAATTGCCTTTTCAACCTGCGAAGCAGAAAACGAAAAATTATTATCTTCGGTTGTTTCAATCAATACCGGAACTCCGCCACACAACCTAATCATCTGAACATAATTAACATAGTACGGGGCATGGACAATAACCTCGTCGCCGGGGTCAATTATTGTAGATAATGCCAAAAATAATGCTTCCATTCCGCCGATTGTAACAATAACCTGATTTTCCGGATTGTATTTTATTCCGTATAGATTGTAAGCAACATCAGATATGGATTCACGCAATTCTAAAAGACCTGCATTTGCAGAATATCTGGTTTTACCATCCATAATTGATTTACAAGCTGAATTTCTTATATCCTCAATAGGAACAATATCGGGGTCACCCAATGTTAAATCAAGAACATCGGGCATTGATTTAGCTATATTGAACAGATGCCTTGTTAAAGATGGCTCTACATTTTTTGAACGATTTGAAATCTTCATATTTTCCTCCGAAAAATCAAATAATCATATTGTTTCCTACCACCGTTGCGTTATCGGGCACATCTTTTGTAACTACTGCACCGATGTTAAATTCACTGATTCTAAAACATATTTTCTAAGTTTAACGATTCCCGCTTTTGGATATTCTTTTTCGATATATTCTTCTGTTGGTACAAAACCGTTTTTTAACACTTGCTTTTTAGAAGGAATATTATCATCACGAACATGTACTACAATTGGAAGATTAAATTCTCTTGCTAAATAAATACCTTTTCGTAATGATTCAGTTGCATATCCATTACCTTGAAACGGCATAGAAACACTATTACCCATTTCGACGCAATCTTCTCGTCTTATAAGCTGTAAAAATCCGACGGTTTCATCGGTATCTGTTTTTTTGATTAAATAATTCCGTCTGTCCTCCGGCTTTTCAAAAGGAGCATCGGCGGTTCTTTTATAAAAAGACAACCTGAAGCTTTCCTTTTCGGGCGGAGAAGTAAAACCGTTCCAATAAACATCTGTAGGGTCGCTCCGAACCTTATAATAATCCTCAAAATCATCCTTTGTTGCAGGGTATAAATAAATTTTATCCATATTATATTCCATACTTTAATTTAATTCAATCTTTATTTTTCCAAGAGCAGTTTCACAAGCGGATATAGCTTGTGAAACTGTATCTGCGGAAGAAATAACATACGCAAATCTTCCTGAATTATCAATTCCGTCTTTATAGCTTTTCCCTATTTCGCACATTGTTTCAACCTGTTTGACATTTTGGATTTTTCTTGCTTCTTCAACGCCATCAATTGAACAAACAGTTCCTGCTCTCGCTTTCAAAAAGCGTATTGCACTGCAATTTATATTTTTTGAAACCGGTATTTCAATTTTTTCTCCAAAAGCCTGTTTTATTGCAATTTCGGACAAACTGATTCCTGTGGATAATTCAATAAGCTGTTCTGCAATGGAACCTCCACCCTGTCTTCCGCCTATTTCAACCATTTTAGGTCCGTCTTTGGTGATAATGATTTCTGCGTGACCGATACTGTTATACAGTCCTATTGCCTCTGCAGCAGATTCGGCAACTTTTTTTATTGATTCAAGCTCTGCACCCGCAAAATGCGACGGTTGGGAATGACCTATTTCCACAAAATGCGGAGCACCGGTTGTTAATTTATCGGTTACCTGAATTGCTTTTGCTTTGCCGTTTGAAACAACAAGCTCAACGCTTACCTCTGGACCTATAAGCATTTCCTCAACTAAAATATCGCCGTTTATTCCTGCATTCGAACTGTCTTTAAGTGCCCAAGATAAATCATCAGAGCTTTTGATAAGGTTGATTCCCTTACTTCCCGCCGCATCAATCGGCTTTGAAATAAGCGGAAAAGACATATCAACAACAGTTTTCTCTATATCTTCTTTTTTTACAAACATAAATCCCGGAGCCGGTACATTATGTTCCTTAAAAGCCTTTATCATTGCAAATTTATCCGTTGCTCTTTTGGCAACATCTATGCTATGAAACGGCAGATCCAACTCTTTGCAAACATAAGCGGCAGTATTTATAGCCGAATCGCATATACCAACGGTAATTGCATCGGGCTTAAATTTTTTTGCGATTGCCATAATACCGTCAATATCTTTTATACTGCATTCAAAACATTCGTCTGCATATTTAAGTCCGGGAGCAGTTTTTGAAATATCAACAGCACCTACATACTTTTCCATTTCTTTCGCTTTTTTAATTATGGGAATTTGAAATTCCGAAGCACCTAAAAATATAATCTTATTCATTTATTGTTCCTTCATTCTAACTGTTTCTTTTATTTTACTAAAATCAATGTTTGAATTTGTAATTATATGAACATCGTGTGCTTTTCTTTTATCCGGCGGAGGCAATTGCATATAGTTTTCGCCATATCCGCATTTCAATAATTCCAAATATTTTTCCGGAGCCCAAACATAAGTATTTTCAAACGGCAATTTAACTCTGTTTTTGAAATAAGTTTTATTCCAAGTTGCTCTTTTATATCCGGAAATTGAACCCCAGTCAACAAGCCAATCGGTCGGGCGTTTTTGAGCAAGCATTGCTTTTGTTTGAATTTTTGTAATGGTATTAAGAGGTATTGTGCTGAAAACAGCTAAATATAACCATTTTAATTTATTATGAGGAGTATATTTTTCAAGATAACCAGACTTTCTTGTTGCTTTATATAATTTAATCGGTCTTACCCATCTGATAATTTTGTTTTGCCACCAACGGAAAAGTTTTCTGTCAGGGTCGGTTTCATCAAGTAAAAATATATCTATAGATAATTCGCTGTATTTAGTTTTTTCATCAACAAAACATACTTTAATGTATTCCTCGCAAAAATAAGGGTCATTTTCTCTGGTGCGGACAACTAATACATCAGGAAAATATTTTTCGCAGGCATCAACAAATTTTTGATAATATTTTCGTTCCATAATCAAATCAATATCATCATCCCAAGGAATAAAGCCCTGATGCCTTACAGCACCGAGTGTTGTTCCGCCATGTGAAAAATACGGAATATTCTCTTTTTCGGATATTTCGTTGATATATTTTAAGATATACAACAAATATGTATGCACATCTTCTAATGGCATTAAATCATTTTTTTGACTCATATAAATTCAAACTCTCTATAACAATTAAGATTTAAGAATAAATCAAATAGATGTATATTCACCCGAAAAGAAGTCATCAATAACCGAAGAAATTGCCAAACTGACACTATTATCAATATATCGGTCTTTCTTCCCGTTTTCAATAGCTCTTACAAATGCGACTATTTCATACCTTATTCCGTCGCCGTCAAGCTGATAAAAATACCGTTTATTCTCCGTTTGATTTTCGTATCTTACCTCAAAATAATCGGTATTCCACCAAGGAGCCGGAACATAAATATATCCTTTTGTACCGCTTATAACAAGCTCGCCCTCGGTCTTTGCGGATACGGCAACCTTAATTGATGCAACAGCATTTTTATATGTAAAATCAATCTTTGTAAAGCCGTCAAAATTAAGCTCTTTATCAAGTATTTTAGAAACAATGGTTTTTTTCAAATAATCGGTGCCCAAAAGCTGAAATACCGGCAATAAGGTAGTAGGTCCCCAGCCGCACAGCGAATTTGATATTTTAGATAAATCGACACCTTCGTTTCCGGCACCGCTTGCCATACTTGAACAGTTCGCATCAACCGAAATAATATCGCCTATCTTACCGCTTTTTGCCAAAAGCAGTATTCTTGAATACGCCGTAGCATAGGCGGTTTTTATACCTTCGGCAAGAATAAGACCTTTCTTTTCCGCCAAATCAATAAGTTCTTTGCACTGCTCCTTTTTTATAGCAAACGGAGAAGCACAAATAACGTGTTTTCCCTTATTCAAAGCATAAAGAACATCTTTATAATGGTTTTTCGGTACCGTGGCAATATAAACCGCATCTACATTACCGAGGTCTTCCTCACATTCGACCAATTCGACACCGTTTACATACTTAATTTCTCTCGCAAACTTTTTGGCGATTCCGAGGTTACCCCATATTCCCATTTTTATCATTCTCTTTTGAGAACGAAGTTCGGTGCTTGACACACCCTCAGTTCGGGGCAGGTAAACGACCTTGCAAAATTCATTAAGATAATCGAATTTTCCTACCCAATCGGAGCCAACCGTAAAAACATCAATAGAGTATCTTCTGATATCGTCAATTTTTTGTCCTTCATATTCTTCAACTATTATTTCGTCCGCAAGTCCCGTAGCTTTGACAGCTTCTATTCTTTCCATTAAGGATTGCTGATTATTGATTTTGCCACGAGTTTTATCGTAATCGTCCGAGGTTATACCGACAATTAAATAATCGCCCAATGCTTTTGCACGCTCTAATAACTTTATATGACCGTAATGCAGTAAATCGTAGGTACCGTATGTAATTACCTTTGTCATATATTTTCCTCCGTAAATCAAATAATTCCTCGTTTTTGTAAATCCTTAAAAGCATCAATAAGCTTATCATAGTCCTCAAAAGTCAAAGCGCCGATATGACCTACTCTGAAAACGGTATCTTTCATATCCCCACCGTTTGGACAAACCCAAATTCCGTATTCATCTTTAAGTATAGTAAAAATATCGTAAGCCGAAGCAGTTGTCGGATGAAGCGGTGTTACGGCATTAGACATAGATTCCGAAACGATTTCAAACGGCAAATCCTTTATTCTTTCTCTAAAATATTTTGCCAACTTTGCGACCTTTTCGGTTTCAGCAGAAATTCCGCCGTTTGCCTCGATTTCTTTTAATCGGGCGTTTATTTGAAGCAAAATTCCGACAGCCGGTGTAAAGGGGGTTTGTCCCCTTTCCTGATTTTTTAGTGCCGATTTCAAATCTAAATACAAACATTTTGGATCGTTCTTATTAACTCGCTCAACTGCTTCTTTTGAAAGAGCAATGACTGAAATGCCCGGAGGACACGCAAGTGCTTTTTGAGAACCGGTTATAACAACACCCAGTCCCAACTTTTTCATATCAATTTCGTCGGCAATAAACGAGCTTATTGCATCAACTATAAGGAAAATTCCGTTTTTTTTGCAAAACTCGGAAATCAAATCCAAATCGTAGTGAACGCCCGTTGAGGTTTCGTGAACATTAACCAAAAACGCAGTATATCCGCAATTTTCGTAAATTTCCAAATCAGAAGATTTAAGTGCTTTCCCGTGCTCAAGCTTTATCTCGGTAAACGGAACGGAATGGACATTTAACAAATCAACAAAGCGTTGACCAAAACTGCCGCCGTTGACAACAAGAGCCTTATCGTCTTTTGTTAATGTATTGATAACAGTCGCTTCCATAGAAGCCGTACCGGAGCCTGTAATAAAAATAGCCTTTGAATCCTTATCAGCGTTCAAAAATTCGAGCAACAATCTTTCGCTTTCAAGCATAACTGCGGAAAACTCCGGCGTTCTGAAGTACGGAACCTGTTTTGCACCTATTTTTCTGACGGCATCACTCGACTGTACCGGTCCTACCGTAAAATTTATCATTAAAAGCACCTCTTGGAAATTTGCAATTTATATTACTTAATAATACTTTTGAAATATTCAATAAATTTATCAGCCCAACTGTCGAGCGAATATTTTGACTCGATAATTGCTCTGTTGTATTCCCGGTTTTCTTCCGAAATTCCGTTTTCCACGCAATCATTTATTGCTCTTACCAAATCATCGACATTTTCGCTTTTAAACTTATAAACAGACTTCATTTCGTCTGCCCAATTAGTTCCGGGAATATCGGAATAAACCGCCGGAAGTCCCGAATACAACGCCTCAAGCAAGCAAAATGAGAAACCTTCCCGTCTGCTTGCGGATAAAATAACATCTGCATTTTCGTATACAGAAGCGATATTTTCGGTAGGTTCTAAAATTTCTACCCACTCGGGATTGTCTTTACCGTAACGATTTTCCATATATTCATAAGTGAGTTTTTGTGCAGAAATCAACAATTTGCACATGATTTCATTTTTGTTGATTATTTCACAGGCGTCAAGGGCTAAATCAAGACCTTTTACTTGTGGATTATAGCTGAAAATAAGAAGTTTTACCGGCGTTTCAAAATCTTTATTTTCAAACTGTTTTACCGATAATCGGCTGAAATCAGTCGCATTGGGAATAGCTACACATTTATTTTTAAGCTTTAAAGAATTAAGTGAATCAGAACCCGGATTTGAAACGGCAACCGAATAAACATTTTTACCGCCTAAAATCCTGTATTTACCAAAATACTTTACTTTTTTTGAAAAACCGGACAGATTCGGTTCCATTTCCATATGCCAAACAATTGGAATTTTGGGAGCAGCTAAATGCGAAGCAATATCCCAACCGCCCATTCTTGAATAAATAAGTCTGATATTTTCCTGTTTAATTATTTGTTTAATTCTCTTAATATTATCAAAAGAATCGGGTTTATACGGCAAAAAATATACCTTATCAGCAAAAGACTTTAATTCGGGAATCCACGAAAAATTCTCAACCTTTTGTTGAAAGACATAAACTGTTTTATAGCCCTCCGATTTAACCTTTGCATCTAAAGCTTTAAGAGAAGCCACAAAATTTCCGCCATACGGTCCATCATAACTTGTAATTGCCAAAACCGAATTACTCATCATCAAATAACCTTTCGAACATATCTTCTACTGCTTTTAATATCGTCAATACTTTTTTGGTTTTAGAAAATAACACCTTAACAATATATGCCAAGCGGAGCACTTGTATAATGCAATCCACCCCAAGTTACATACATCTGATAATAGAAAAAAACACCATAACCAATATAAAAAATAAATTTATAGGAACGCATATTCTCCGGAAGTACAATTTTGAATAGATAAGGATACAACAAAACATTAAAAGTTAAGAAATACTCTGCAATACGAACTGCCACGAGTGCAGTCATAAACAAAGCTATAAAATATATCAATGAAGCCACAAGAGACATATTTACGCAATAATTAAGTATGGGGTCATCTATCTTTTCTATTCTGTCACGGTACATATATGTGAAAATTGATGGTACAATTACGGTTAAAAATCTGAAAATATTTACACCGTCATAATTTAATTGACTGGCATAATGTTCGTAACTGGTTCCTTCGACAACATCGCCTATGATTGATGTTAAAACCGAATTCGGAAGCAAACCTATCATTGCTACAGCTACACATATAATTCCCGCCATTTTACTCCAAGGTTTAATTTTATAAAATAATATTCCCAAGAACATAATGATGGATGATTCATGAAAAAGAAAAGCAAATAATATCATTAAAATGTATTTGATAATCTTTTGCTCCTCCAAATATTTTGTTGCATAAAAACAAACCATAATTGCAATTAACTGTCTTACACCGTTGAAAAAGTAAATAAATGAACCGCAAAAAATATAATAAAATATTGATGTAGTTAAATCCACTGAATAACGTGAAAGCGTTAAGCACATAAATAATGTCGAAATCGAGTTAAGTAAGAAAAACCATACATTAGGATTATCCGTAACAAACGATTTCATAAACTGTTGTAAAAAATAAAACAAAAATTCAGAAGAAAACTCAGGCAAAACAAATTCTTTTGGTGTTGAGTTAAAATTTCCTATATAGACCCATGTATCGCCTATGTTTGATCTATACCCCGAAAAGAACCATAAAAAGAATAAAGCTAAAAAAACCATAATCGGTGTATATTTGATATACGAATAACAGCCTACTAAAGTTTTTTTTATTCTTTTCTCATTCGTGTTAGCCAAAACAACTGAAAAGCCCAAAGCACAAATAATAAATCCCAAGATAACCGGCATTAAAAATCTCCTAAATAATTTTACTTTAAATAATAAAGTGCATGTTAATATTCTTTAATTCTATTTAATAGAATTTAGCATATCAGAAACAGATTTTACAGTTTTTTCCTTACTAAAACGCTCTCCTCGCATTTTTGCTTTTTCCTTATACCGAAGCAAAAGATTATAGTCTGAAAGTATCTTTTTAAGTCCAAAATAAATTCCGTCTTCTGAATTGTCTGTAACAATACCATACTCATTGTTTTTACCTAATAATTCATAAGCACCCGAACAGCATGTACTTACAACCGGAGTCCCTAAAATCAGCGATTCGGTAACAGCTGTTGAAAAACCTTCTCTTCTTGAAGAGCATACATACAAATCACATAGTCTCATATACTTATACGGATTTTCTTTAAACCCAAGAAAGTGAAATGTGTCATTAACACCTAAAGCATTAACCTGGGATATTAAATCCTTTTCCAATTCTCCGCATCCTATAAGATATATATTATGTTTTAATCCGTCATCTAACAACCTTTTATGCACATTAATAAGCCTATCATATCCCTTTGTATGCATCAGTTTTGCAACGGAACAAATATTAACGGAATTTGAATCGAAGACAATATCTTCAACTGATTCCAATGACATTTTCTTAATAACATCTGTTTCATTCGTATTATAAAGCACTTGAATATTATCAAATTTACGACCTGCAGATTTTTCAAAAATATCCTTAACTGTTTCTGAAACACAAATAATTCTATCAAAGTTTTGATAATTCTTTATAGCGTCTTTCTTATTTCTATAACCGATTGAAAATAACTTATCAGTATTAAGTTCAATATGTATCCAAGCAACTTTTTTTGTATCCTCATAAGGACATGCGGATATAATTCTATTAGTTGAACCTTCTAAATACGATACAGCTATATCATATTTATCTTTAATTATTACTTTATATAAAAGCTTTGCAGGAATAAACTTAAAAAGTAAAACGTTGCCCGGAAAAAGATGCTTAAAGAAACTTTTGTACTTTATATGGGGCTTTAGATATTTTTTATTAAGACCTACATCAAAAATAGTTTGTACTGTTATGTCAAATGTTTCTTCATTTAAATTATTAACTAAATTGACAAGAACCCTTTCCGCACCGCCATGACCAAGAGTAGGAATAAAAAACAAAACCTTTTTTTTCACATAATCACCTAATTAATATTTTTACCCTTATGTTTTTGAAATTTCCTATATAAATATAGAAAACGAAACGGTATAAAAGATATAAAAAAAATAACAATAAAATTTTTCACAATGTAAAATTTAGGAAAACTAAATAGTTTGATGGCACTCTTATAAACTTTATGTGCCGCCCACCTTGATTTAAATGTTCTACGTTTTATAGTATTGATATCTTCTCTTACACGGTATAACGGCTCTTGCAAATTTGCACCTGAAAATCCTGCATGAAAGAACCTAATCCATAAATCAAAATCTTCACAACGCAAGGTATTTTTTGAAACAGTATATCCATTAAGCGCATCATAAACAGATTTATAAGTCATAATTGTTGCATGACAAAATGGGCAACTGTTAATCAAAGTGTTTTTATCAGGATATTCAAGACACCTAACAACTTGGATATCACCAAATTCTTCATTAAACTGTTGCATAGCAGTGCCTACAAGGCTATATTCCTCATGATTCAAAAGAAAATTTATCTGCTTTTGAAAGCGCTCAGGAACTGAAATGTCATCGCCATCCATTCTTGCTACAAATTTTCCTGTTGCATATTTAAGACAATGATTAAGGCTAAAGGCCAATCCCATATTCTTATTATTTCGTATCAAAACTATTTTTTCGGGATATTTTTCTTTATAAGATTCAGCAACGGAATATGTGTTATCAACTGAACCGTCATCGCATAAAATAAGTTCCCAATTATCATAAGTTTGATTTAAAATACTATCAATAGCTTCACTTAAAGTATTGGCACAATTATATATACCCATTATCACAGATATTTTATTATCCATTTTTTGCTCCTCGTTTTTTATAAGTTTATTCCAACAGAACAAGCACTCTTTGTCAATGTATTTTTCAAAATCAAACTGCATTTTTGTTAGATATTACGGTAAAGATTTATACACATCAACTCTGCACCGTCTTGGTCAAGCGATGAAAAAACACAATGTACTCTTATCGGTTCGTTTTCCATAAAATCTCCGCTATTAAACAACATTATTTATTATCATTCTGAATTTTCCGCTATCTGCACGGGGAATACTTTCAACAACTTTAATTATGAGCTTCGTATTATTTCCGAATTTATGTGCAAACTCATCAATTAACCTTTGCTGATGTTCCTTTTTGAATTTTTCTTTATCTATCTCAATAAGCATTGTAACTTCATCCATTTTTTCTTGAATAAACTTAGCATGGATGATTGTATTAGGAACATTTTTTAATATATTGGCCACATTGCCGGCATTTATTTTTGCACCTTCGGCAGTATAGAGAAAATCAAGTCTTCTTCCAATAATCTCTTTAACCAGCGGTCCTTTTAATCCGCAATCGCAAATGCTATTATCATCAAAAATCATACTATCGCCTATTCGATAACGGATAAGCGGTGTTCCGTGGGTTGAAAAACTTGTTACAAGCACTTCATCAGTGTCATCTGATATATGCTCAAAAACGCCACTCGATAATTCAATATGTAATTTTTGATTTGGACATTCAGTAACAAACGGTGCGCCTTCGCTTGAAGCATACTGATTATAAACCTTGCAACCGAAAACTCTCTCTAATTTTTCTCTGCCGATATCGGTTAATGTTTCGGAAGTTGGAAATATCGCAATAGGCTTAAATTCAAGCGTTAAATTATGTCTTTCAATATAATCGGCAACATCAAGCATACTTGTAAAAAATCCGTCAATAGCCTGAGGTTTGAATTTATTTAAACTATCAACATAATATCCTATATTTTCTTCGGTTAAAGAAAAAGAAGAATATATCATTTGCTTACAAGCGTCATTATATCGCCAAAAAATCTTTTTCTTTTGATTAGCCGGAACGATATGCTTGCCGTTAAATGTGGCTCTTTTCATTACTCGATGCTCAAATCCAACTCTTGATTTAAAATGATCAAGCAAAGCCATTCTCCACATACTGTCGTCAAGAGTTGAACGAACTACTAAAGATTTACCAGTTGTTCCGCCTGTATGTTCTTCAACACCGCCGTCAATGGTCATAACATCATTGATATTCGCTCTGAGCATTTCTTTATCGACAATAGGTAATTTCTTTAAATCTTCAACATTTTTAACAGCATCGATATCTATACCGCTATACAATTCTTGGTAAAATTTGCTGTTATTTACTGCATATTTTATAAAATCAATCAAAGCTTTACGCTGATATTCAAACTGTTCTTCAATAGATAGTGCATCAAATTTATTGAAAAATTCACGATATTCCCAATACTTTTTCCCATAACGGCTTCTATTATTTGAATACCCTTTAACCGAACACATAACATTTTGTAGCCAAATAGGTGATTTATCGTAAATGCACTCTAATTTAGACATCACAAATTCTCCTTATACCATTCAATTGCTTCGTTAAGTCCTGTTGCAAAGTCATATTGCGGGTCGTAACCAAGCAGTTTTTTGGCTTTATTAATATCGGCGTTACTATGCTTAATATCGCCTTTTCTGTCGGGCCCGAAATTCGGTTCAATATTCTTGCCGAGTGCTTTAGTGAGCGTATAATAGATGTCTATTAAATACTCTCTGCCACCGTAAGCTACATTAAACGCCTCGCCCGATGCTTCATCAGGTGCAAGGCAAGCCTTTAAATTTGCCTCAATAACATTCTCTATATATGTAAAATCTCTTGACTGTTTACCGTCACCGTTTATGGTCGGTTGCTCGTTATTTATAAGCATTTTAATAAATTTCGGAATTACGGCGGCATAAGCACCATTCGGGTCTTGTCTTCTACCAAAAACATTAAAATAGCGAAGCCCCACCGTTTTTAGCCCATAATGCTTTGAATACTGCTTTGCCCATTCCTCATCACAACGCTTTGTAAGAGCATAAGGCGACAAAAGGTTTCCCTCTACGCCCTCTGTTTTAGGGAGCTTCGGCTCGTCACCGTAAACCGATGAGCTTGAAGCATAAACAAATGTTTTAACTCCACACTGACGGGCAGCCTCCATCATATTAAGCGTACCCTGTATGTTATTAGCACAGTAAAAAAGCGGCATTTCGATTGACCTCGGCACACTTCCCCATGCGGCTTCGTTCATAACATAATCGACACCGTCGCACGCCTTTAAGCAGGTATCAAAATCCTTAATATCACCTTTAATAAACTCGTAATTCGGGTTATTTAGAAACATATCAACATTTTTTTGCTTACCTGTAGAAAGGTCATCAAGGCAACGGACTTTATATCCCATTTTAAGTATTGCCTCGCAGATATTAGAGCCGATAAAGCCGGCACCGCCGGTGACTAAAAACAATGTGTCTTTTGGAAATTCAAGTTCAGTATATTTCATTTATTTTTCCTTCTAAATTACAGTCTGAAGTATTTATACCCAAGTGCTTTAAGCTCGTCCTTATTACGAACGCCCTTAACATCGACTATGACATTTCTCGAATTGTCCTTATCGGCAAACATTTTTGCAATATCATCATTTGTAAGTGCCTTAAACTCATTATGAGCAACGGCAATAATAAGGCAGTCTAAATCTTTGAGTTGTTCAATCGGAACCAAATCAACGCCATAAAATTTCTTTGCGTCGGGAGCATCTGCAACAGGGTCGCAAACAATCGGACTGATTCCGTATTCTTTTAGTTCTTTAAGAATATCATTTACCTTTGAGTTACGAGCATCGGGGCAGTCTTCCTTAAAGGTAATACCAAGACAACCTACTCTTGCCGATTTTATCGGCTTATCTGCGGCAATTAACTGCTTAACGGTCTGCTCGGCAACATATTTACCCATATCATCGTTGATACGGCGTCCTGAAAGAATAATCTGAGAATGATAACCGAACTGCTCGGCACGGTAGGTTAAATAATAGGGGTCAATACCAATGCAGTGTCCGCCGACAAGGCCCGGCTTAAAAGGTAAGAAATTCCACTTTGTTCCTGCGGCTTCCAAAACCTCTAATGTATCAATGCCCATTTTATTAAAGATGATTGAAAGCTCGTTCATAAATGCGATATTTATATCTCTTTGACTGTTTTCAATAACCTTTGCGGCTTCGGCAACCTTAATACAAGAGGCTCTATGAACGCCGGCAGCAACAACGATGCTGTATACATTTGCGATTTCTTCAAGTGATTCGGCATCCATACCGGAAACTATTTTTTTGATAGTTGTAAGTCTATGTACCTTATCGCCGGGGTTGATTCTTTCGGGGCTGTAACCAACCTTAAAATCAACACCGCATTTAAGTCCGGATTCCTTTTCAAGTATCGGAATGCAGGTTTCTTCGGTTACGCCGGGATAAACAGTAGATTCATAAACAACAATAGAACCCTTTGTAAGGTTTCTGCCGACAATCTCGGAAGAGCCGATAACAGGGGTTAAATCGGGTGTTGTATCATCATTTACAGGTGTAGGAACGGCGACAATAATAAACTTTGCTTCCTTAAGTCTTGCTTCGTCGCTTGTCCAATCAACACTGCAAGCCTTTATCGCTTCATCGCCTACCTCTAAAGTCGGGTCAAAACCGTTTTTATAAGCTTCAACCTTTGCTTTGTTAATATCAAATCCGATAACATCAACATGCTTTGAAAACTCAACGGCAATAGGCATACCAACATAGCCCAATCCAACCAAAGCAAGTTTTTCTTCTTTTTTTATTATTTTTTCGTAAAGAGACATTGTTTTTACCTCTATTCGTTTATTTTCGTGCATTATTTATTTCTTCAATATAAGCATTTATAACAATATTTCTGTCAAATTCTTTTTCTACCTTTTTTCTTCCTGCTATACCCATTTTCACCTTTTCGTCATAGGGCAAAATAATAAATTTTTCCATAGCATCCGCCAAACTTTCGGCACTCTTCGCATCACAACCGAAGCCGGTTATACCTTCATCAAAGGTTTCTATACAACCCGGCACCCTCGAAGTAATAACAGGTCTGCCGGTTGATGCCGATTCAAGCATAACATTCGCAAGTCCCTCGTGATAGGACGGCAAAACGGTACAATGAGAGTTCTTATAGAACGAATGAATTTCATTTTGTTGACCGTGATATTTAATATATCCATTCTCTTGTTTATCTTTTAATATATCTTCATAGTCTTCATCGCAACCGCCTACAATATCAAGGCTCGTATTCGGGTACTTATTATGAATGGTTTCAAAAGCTTCTAACAGTTCGTTAATACCCTTATCTTTCATAATCCTGCCGACAAACAAAAATTTGATGTCATCATTTTCAGCAGGGTATTCTTCTATAATATGATTAGAAAGATTTACACCGGAACCGGGAATTAAACGGGTTTTTCCTTTAACAATTTTCCTGTTTTCAAACAGCTCTTTATTGTTCTTGTTCTGAAAAAATACACATTTTGCTTTTTTTAGTCCGATTTTATAAAGTGTAGTTGAAATAAAGCCTAAAAAACCGCCGTTTTCAATAGATGTACCGAGTCCCGTAACATTAGCGATATACGGAGTTTTTGTCAACTGACACGCAATACCGCCGTAAACATTCGGCTTAATTGTATAAGATAAAACTACATCGGGTTTAACATCGTTAATAACCGAAACATATCTTTTAATTTGCTTTAAGTCTGAAACAGGATTCATACCACGGCGATTAAATTCAAACTGAATAAATTTACATCCTAATTCTTTAAGTTCTAATACAAACTCACCGTCAGGCAAAGCAATACAAACTTCATTATCTTTGCAAAGTTCTTCTATCAGTTCTTTTCTGAATTTATAAAGCCCCATTGCATAATTGGATAAAACAAGTATTTTCATCATTTTATCCTCTTGGCAGGAACGCCAACATAAGTTCCGCTTTGTGTAATATCATTAACTACAACTGCACCCGCACCGATAACGCAGTCAGTGCAAATTGAAATACACTGCTTGACGCAAGCGCCGATACCTATCCATGTTGATTTGCCAATTTTAACAATTCCGCCAAGTTTAGCTCCAACCGAAATGTGAGCAAAATCATCAATAATATCATCGTGCTCCACAACCGATGAGGTATTTATTATGCAGTGTTTTCCTATTTTAGCATCTGCATTTATAACAGCGTTTGGCATAACAACAGTTCCCTCGCCTATCATAGCTGACGGCGAAATTATCGCTGATGGGTGAATAGCAGTGTAAAACTTGACATTATTTTTACTTATTTTTTCTCTAACCTCGGCATTGCCTATGCCGATAACAAACTCATAATCACGGTATTTATCAATATTTTTTACGGAATCTAAAACATCTTTATTCGAGTCGTCATCTAAAAAGCCAACCAAATTATCCCCATTGGCTCTTATAATGTCTGCAACAACTTTTGCATGCCCGCTAGCCCCGATAATTATAACATCTTTATTCAAGCTATTATCTCCTGTTTATCCTTATTTCCCATAAATTCTTCCATCGTATCTGAAGTATCCGAAGATATTCCCTCTTGCTTAAAAAAAGCAGTATATACTGAATCAAAAACAATTTTTGCATCTATAAGGAATGTGATATTTTCGGCATATTTTACATCCATAGCAAACTTATCTTCCCAAGAAACGGTATTTCTACCGTTTACCTGCGCATAACCCGAAAGTCCGGGCCTTACATCATGGCGATGATGCTGATGCTCATTATAAAGTGGTAAATACTTAACTAAAAGCGGACGGGGTCCTACGACCGACATATCGCCTTTAAGAATATTAAATGCCTCGGGCAATTCGTCAAGTGATGTTTTTCTTAAAAATTTTCCGAATTTTGTAAGACGGATGCTATCGGGCAACAATTCGCCGTTTTCGTCTCTTTCATCTGTCATTGTTCTAAACTTATAAAGCTTAAATATCTTTTCGTCTTTCCCTGGGCGCTCCTGCTTAAACAAAACAGGACTGCCGAGCTTAATTCTAACAAGAACGGCAACAATTATATAAAGCCAGCAAAAAACAATAATCGCCGCAAGAGCACATAAAATATCAAGCGGTCGCTTTATGTATTTAGCGTATATTCCGTATTTTGGATTATATGTAACACTTTGAGACTTGGTGTCAACAGCCAAAAATATCTCTCCTATCAGTTAAAACAAGCTTTTATAACTTCAATAATTCTATCCTGTTGCTCTTTGGTCATCTTATTATCACTCGGTAAGCAACAACCACGGTCGAAAATATCGGCACCGACATCAAATACACCGCCGGCGATATAAGCATTTGTCATTGCCCTGCCGTTGCCTTCTCTTGTAACAAAATCGTGCATTCTATACATCGGTTGCATATGCATAGGCTACCAAATAGGTCTGCCCTCGGCATTTATCGAAGCAATAGCTTCGAGGATTTCGGTAGGACAGCTTTTGCCTTTTTCGGGGATAAACAGTGCCTTACTGTCGTCCCTTACCTGCTTACACATAGCATATTTATCAATTATAATTGCCGAAAGCCAATAGTTGGGTTTTGTTCCCTCTACAATCGGATTCATCTTAACGGGCAAACCTTTAAGCCCTTCTTTATATCTCTCGTAAACCGCTTTCTTTTGAGCAATATGTTCCTCTAAATACGGATACTGTCCACGAACAGCGCCTGCGATAAAATTACTCATTCGGTAATTGTAACCAACCTGCTCATGCTGATACCAGGGCGCATTCTCACGGGACTGTGTACTCCATTTTCTTGCCTGATTTGCATCTTCAATGCTGTTAGTTAAAAGGCAACCGCCTGATGTACCCGTAATAATTTTATTACCGTTATAACTTATCGCCGAATAATCCCCAAACGAGCCGCACTGTCTACCGTCAATAGTAGCTCCCATAGCTTCGGCTGCATCTTCAATAAGCAAGGCACCGTGCTTTTCGCAGATTTTCTTAATTTTGTCCATTCTGCCGGGGAAACCGTAAAGCTCAGCCGAAACAACCAACTTTACGTCGGGGTGAAGCTCAAACGCCTTTTCAAGCGCAACAGGGTCCATATTTAAGCTTTCAGCTTCGGTATCAATAAAAACAGGAATACCGCCCTCGTAAACAACGGGATTAAGCGTAGCGTCAAAGGTCATATCAGAACAAAAAACTTTTTTGCCTTCAAGAGCACCATGACTGATTGGCGGTTTGCCGTAAAGTTTTTCGCCGGCAAGCTTAACGCATAGATGAAGAGCCGATGTGCAGTTACAAAGAGCAACCGCATATTTAACTCCCGCACTTTCGGCGGCTATTTTTTCAACCTCGTTTATATTTTCGCCGGCAGTAGTCATCCAATTTTTATCGTAAGCATCTTTTATGTATTCGAGCATTTCGGGATGCCTTGTAGGAGTAGCAAGCCAAACCTTATCTTCAAATTTTTCAAATTTGTCTGAAAAAACAAAAGCCAAAATCTTTCATTTCCTTTCGATATAACAATACAGTCCACCGAACATAAATTTACTTGTATATTCTAACACAAATTTTATATTAAGTCAATGATTATATGAATGAGTATATTTTAGTAATATATATAACGTGTCGAATTTAGCAATTTTTTCTAATAGTCTGGTTTTTGTGTTTAATTATAAAATAACGGGACATAATAAAGATGCAATAATAAAAAAGAGGTGAAGAAAATGTTTGATAAGATTTGTCTTATTCTTTCTATCATCGGTTCGTTAAACTGGGGCTTGGTAGGTTTGTTCCAATTCGACCTTGTTGCTTGGATTTTCGGCGGCAGTGATACCATACTTGCAAGAATTATTTATACCGTTATTGCTCTTGCCGGAATTTGGTGTATTTCGTTGCTTTTCAAAAGTGATGAAGAAAGCGTTACGGTACAGTAAAACACATAAAAAAGCTTTCCCGAAAAGGAAAGCTTTTATTTTTTATATGCATAATAGAAATCACCGAAATAAACCCTTAAACCGTTGCCTTTATAATATCGGTTATAATGTTTTATATCAAAAAGCAGTGATAGATAAACAAACAGGTTTTTTGTATTCAAAAATTTTATGCGCTTTTTTTCAAACCGAACAAACCGCTCTATTTTTTTTGTGATTTTATTATCTAAAACAATAGAGCCGATATATGAATGTGCTTCGACCGACTGCGAAAGTCCGCTTATTCGTTTTTTAAGGTTTCTGACACGAAATTCCTTATTCATAGCCGACAAAGAAACATTATCCTTATGATATCTGTAATGGGTAAGTTTTCGGTTTAATACCGCCGTTTTTCCGTAGCAACAGCCGAGCATACAAATATACCAATCGTGCGAAAGCAAATCCTTAACATCAATCGGCTTTATATAGGGCTTTATATCAGCAGTAAAGCACATACTGAAGCCTCTTACATACGAACAACCGATAAAGCTTTCAGCCGACAGATACTCAATACTCCCGTCGTCCCTATCACTTAAATAGGTAACGCCCGAATTTTCTATAATATCTGAATTTTCATCAATAACATCATATCTTGCAGACAAAACCTTTATTTCACTATGCTGTTTTAGGCATTTTACCATTGTTTCGGTTTTGTCAGGCAGCCACTCGTCGTCTTGGTCGCTTAAAAAAATATAATCGCCCGTGCATTTTTTTATAGCCGAATAAAAATTAAGGCAATATCCGAGATTTTTTTCGTTAATACAAACATTCCAAGAATTGCCAAGATTATGTTTTTTTATAAAATCACGGCAAATTTTTACGGTACTGTCGCTTGAACCGTCATCGCAAATTATTACCTCATCTACGGGAAGATTTTGAGATAAAATGCTTTTTAACTGCTTTTCGATATATTTTTCACCGTTATATGACGCCAAAGCAACCGAAATCAATTATCTCACCTTCATAAATAGTTTTTGGAATTTATACTTAAAATAAAAACACAGTTTACAAAAAGTGTAAATCAAATAACTGTTTTTTGTTCTTGCTATAAATATAATGATTTTTGAAGAAATGCCCGAAAAATCGGCATTCTTTGACTTTTTATCAAATTCTTCTTCGGCTATTTCTTTTTTTATTACCGATAAAATTTCATTCTTTGAGCAAGAAAAAAATGAGTCGATTACCGAAGAAAAAATGCATTTAATAAAATAAAAATCGCAGTACGAATCAAGTCCGGACGAAACCTCTTTAAGCAGTCGGGCCCTTTTTTTAATAAGGTCAAGCTTTTCGGGATTAAAGCGCCTTGTGATACTGCCTAAATGCAATACATAATGGTAAAAGCACCTATCACAAATTTCTATAACGGGATTATGGCTTAAAAGACGCAAATTGAAATCGGTGTCCTCGTAAAGTTCATTTTCGGGCATAAGAACACCGGTTTCCCTTAGAAAATCCGAGCGGTAAAGTTTATTCCAAAGCGGGTCGATAATATCCTTTGATTTTAGTTCAACTAACCTTGAATTTATCTCTTTTCCGCTAAATATTCCGCTATCGGCGGTAATTTTGAAGGTCGAATCACCCGTTTCCTTAAAATAACCGCATAGTAAAATATCGGCTTTGCTTTTTTGTGCCGAATTATACATAAATTCAATGGCATCTTTATCTAAATAATCATCGCTGTCAACAAAAGCAATATACTTGCCCGTTGCCTTATTTATACCGAAATTACGGGAAAAAGACGGCCCGTGATTACTGTTGTTAAACAGAATTATCCTACCGTCTTTTTTAGCATAACTTTCCGTGACGGCATAGGAATTATCGGTTGAGCCGTCGTTTACCACGATTATTTCGATATCCTTATAGGTTTGGTTAATCAGCGAATCCAAACATCTTGATATGGTTTTTTCCGAATTATACTCGGAAATAATAATCGAGATTTTATCCATTTTTAATATCTGATTTTCCCCTCGGCAACCTTTTTGAGATGCTGACCGTAGGGTGATTTTCCGTATTTTTCGGCTGATTTCAAAAGTTTTTCTCTGTCAATCCAGCCGTTTTTGAAGGCAATTTCTTCAACAGCAGAAATCATAATTCCCTGATGATTTTCAACTATTTTTACATATTCGGTAGCATCGCTTAATGCGTCCATTGTACCTGTATCAAGCCAAGCATATCCCCTGCCGAGTGTAACAACATTGAGTGTACCGTCTTCAAGATACATCTTGTTAAGGTCGGTAATTTCAAGTTCACCTCTTGCAGAGGGCTTTACCTTTTTGGCAAAATCAACAACACGGTTATCGTAGAAATAAAGTCCCGTAACGCAGTAGTTTGATTTCGGGTTTTTCGGCTTTTCTTCTATTGAAACCGCTTTTCCGTTTTCGTCAAATTCAACTATACCGAAACGCTCGGGGTCGTCAACATAGTAGCCGAAAACAGTAGCGCCTTTTTCACAAGCGGCGGCTTCTTTAAGGTGCTTACTAAGTCCGCTTCCGTAGAAAATATTATCGCCTAAAACCATAGCGCAGGAATCGCCGTCAATAAATTCTTCACCGATTAAAAATGCCTGTGCCAAGCCGTCGGGAGAGGGCTGTACCTTATAAGAAAGACTGATGCCGTAATCCGAGCCGTCGCCCAAAAGGCGCTCAAAATTCGGCAAATCGGTAGGTGTTGAAATAATAAGAATATCTTTTATTCCCGCAAGCATAAGAACCGAAAGAGGATAATAAATCATCGGTTTATCGTAAACGGGAAGTAACTGTTTAGAAGTAACCATTGTTAAAGGATAAAGACGGGTACCGCTGCCGCCTGCCAAAATAATACCTTTCATAATAAAAACTCCTTATTTTGTAATTATTTCGATATTTTCTATAACAACATCGTATAAAGGTTTATCGTTTTGTCCTACCTTAACCTTTGCGATGTTTTTAACTGTATCCATACCGGAAACTACCTGTCCGAACACTGTATGGCGGAAATCAAGCCACGGTGTACCGCCGGTAGTTTTATAAGCATTAACTATATCTTCGGGGAAACTGTCGGGAATATCAGCCATTTGCTCTAACATATTTTCGGGGCAGGTTTCTGCCTCAACTATAAAAAACTGACTGCCGTTTGTATTAGGTCCGGCGTTAGCCATAGAAAGCGCACCGAATATATTATGAAGCTCCGTATCAAACTCATCTTCAAAGCTTCCGCCCCAAATGGACTCACCGCCCATACCCGTTCCGGTAGGGTCGCCGCCCTGAATCATAAAGTCGTTGATAACTCTATGAAATATCAAACCGTTATAATAGCCGTTTTTTGAATGGGTAACAAAATTTTCTACTGTTTTGGGTGCTTTTTCGGGGAAAAGCTTAATTTCAATATCCCCCATATTTGTATGCATTAAAGCAACTGTATCTCCCGATTTAACGGGTTCAAGCTGAATTGACATAACATTCTCCTTAATATTTTTCTATATTTATAATACCAAAAAATACAAGAGATTTCAACCTTTATTTGCCGTTATAGTATTCAAATATTCTTTTGGCGTTAACGGTGCTTATCCCTTTTGCTTTGGTAAGCTCCAAAGCGGTCGCATTTTTAATATTTTCAACCGTCTTAAATTCAAGAAGTAAAGATTTTGCTTTTTCTTTTCCGATACCCTCGATTTTCAAAAGCTCTGAATCAAGCATTTTTTTACTCCGCAAATTTTTATGGTATGAAATTGCAAAGCGGTGGACTTCCTCTTGCAGTTTATTTATAAGCGTAAAAGCCGAGCGGTTTGATTTTACGGTAATATCTCCGCCGTTTGATGCAATCGCTCTTGTTTTATGCTTTGAATCCTTTACCATACCGAAAATCGGAACATCAATTCCGTGTTTCTTAAATACGGGCAGAACGGCATTTACCTGACCTATTCCGCCGTCAAGCAGTACCAAATCAGGCAAAGTCTTAAATGCAATATCGTTGCCTTTTTCGTACTCGTTAAGCCGTCTGTCAACTATTTCCGCCATAGAACGGTAATCGTCGGCACCGACAAAACTTTTTATCTTAAATCGGCGGTAGTTCATTATATAGGGCAGTCCGTCCTTAAATACTACCATTCCTGCAACATTTTGGTCGCCCGAGGTATGCGATATATCGTAAGATTCGATAAATCTCGGAACACTTTTTAGACCTAAAAGCGAGGAAAGCTCATTTAATGCGGTCATTTCCCTGCCGCTCGATTTTGTAAGAAAAGAAATATTATCGTTCGCATTTTTAATGCACATATCAACTATTTGCTTCTGTTCTCCTGCTTTCGGGATAATAATATGAACGCTATGCCCCGATTTTTCTTTAAGCCACGCTTCAAACAAGTCAATATCGTCAAAAGAAGTATCAAACAAAATTCTCGGCGGTATATCCGTTTTATTACCGTAGTATTGCTCTAAAAATTCGGAATAAATGCTGTTCTTATCAAGTATATTTTCAAAATTATAATGATTTTTATCAACAAGTTTATTGTTTCTGAAATTAAGCACGCTGATTACAGCCGACTCACCGAGAAAAGCGGATGCGAAAACATCTTGGTTTTTATAGGTACACATTACAACTTTTTGCTTTTCTTTAAGTTTATTTACAGCCGAAATTCTATCTCTTAATTTTGCGGCATATTCAAAATCAAGTTTTTCCGAGGCTTTTTCCATCTTGTGCTTTAATTCTTCAACAATACTTGCCGTATCTCCGTTTTTAATAAACGAGATAGCGGAATCAACGGTTTCGTTATACTCTTTAAGCGAAATATTGCCCTTACACGGAGCAAAGCATTTTCCGATATGATAATTAAGGCAGGGCTTTGTCCGCTTATCAAAGCTACGGTTACAGTCAGGCAGTTTATATATTTTTTGGACGCAGTCAACCGTATCTTTAACAACAAAAGAAGAATAATAAGGTCCGATATAGTTCGCATCGTCATCGGTATTATTTGAAAAAAGAATTTTTCTCCATTTATCCTTTGTGATTTTTATATAGTGGTAGCCCTTATCGTCTTTAAGAAGAATATTATATTTCGGCTGATATTCCTTAATTAAAGAGGATTCAAGAACAAGAGCCTCAAACTCGCTGTCGCAAATAATATGCTCAAAGTCGTCAACATTCATAACCATTTGTCTAACCTTTTCGGTATGATTGTTTCCGCTTCCGAAATACTGAGTAACACGGTTTTTGAGTGCTTTCGCCTTGCCTATATAAATAGTTTTGCCCGATTTGTTTTTCATAATGTAAACACCGGGGAGTTTCGGCAGTTGGTTTGCTTTGTCTTTCAAAAATCTTAACTTTTCGTTTTCCAAAAGAATACCTCCTACCGTTTTATAATATAATTATAATGATTTTTACTGAAAATATCAATAAAAATAAAAAATCACCGCAGCATCTATCGGCTACGGTGAAAATTTATTTTTCAAAATATTAAGCTTTTGCGTTCAATCTCTTAACAAGAGCAGATTTCTTCCTTGCCGCATTGTTCTTATGAAGAATACCCTTATTAACGGCTTGGTCAATCTTTACAACAGCAACCTTAACAGCTTCGTTAGCATCGGCAGCCTTACTGTCGATAGCTGTATCTGCCTTCTTTATGGCAGTTCTGAGTGCTGAACGGTAAGCTTTATTTCTTTCGTAATTAGCAGCGCTTACTTTAACACGCTTCTTTGCAGATTTAATATTCGGCATTGTGCCACCTCCTAACATTTCTTTACAGCAAGTGATATAATAACATACATTATTAAAAAATGCAAGACATTTCTTAAAAAAATTTTTTTGAAAAAAATATTGACAACATAACGACTAAATGATATAATTGCAAAGTCATAGAAATTACGGACAAAAATATGCGAGTGTGCTGGAATAGGCAGACAGGCACGTTTGAGGGGCGTGTGTCCATGACGTACGAGTTCAAGTCTCGTCACTCGCACCAAAAAGGCCTTATCGTATATAGATAAGGTCTTTATTTATATTTAAGAGGTGGAAAATATGGCAAGAGAAAAATTGGGTAGTCGTTTGGGCTTTATTTTGCTCAGCGCAGGTTGTGCAATCGGATGCGGCAATGTTTGGAAATTTCCTTGGATGACCGGTCAGTACGGCGGTGGCGGATTTGTTCTTATTTATCTTATCTGCCTTATCGTTTTGGGACTTCCTTGTATGGTTATGGAATTTAGTTTGGGCCGTGCAAGTCAAAAGAGTCCTGTCGGTATGTATAAAAAATTGGAAAAAGACGGTCATCAGTGGCATCTTCACGGATATGTTGCATTGTTTGCAAACTTCTGTCTTATGGCGTTTTATACTGTTGTTACCGGTTGGATGATTTATTTCTTCTATAAATTTGCTATCGGGCAAAGTGCCACTCTTACATTCGGCGGAATGTTAACCGATTGGAAAATCAATGTCGGCTTTATGATTATAACCGTAGTACTTGGTTTCGGTGTTCTTTGCTTTAAGCTTCAAAGCGGACTCGAAAAGGTTACAAAGGTTATGATGGTAGCATTACTTATTCTCCTTTTGGCGCTCGCCGTTCGTGGATTTACACTTGATAAAGCTACCGAAGGTCTTAAATTTTACCTTGTTCCGAGTATGGCAAAAATGAAAGAATCCGGTTTCTTAAATGTTGTTGTAGGTGCTATGAATCAAGCATTCTTTACACTTTCAATCGGTATCGGCTCCATGGCTATTTTCGGAAGCTATATCGGTAAAGAGCGTTCGCTCATGGGCGAATCTATTACCATTATTTCGCTCGATACATTTGTTGCTATCGTTTCGGGTCTTATTATCTTCCCTGCTTGCTTTACTTATAATGACGGTAATGTTAATGCAGGACCGGGACTGCTTTTCGATACAATGGCTAAGGTATTCAACGCTATGAAAGGCGGAAGAATTTGGGGTACTGTATTCTTCTTATTTATGGTATTCGCCGCTTTCTCAACCGTTCTTTCAGTATTTGAAAATATACTTGCCTGCACCCGTGAGCTCATTGACGAAGCAAGAATTAAAAAAGCTCTCAAAAACGGAAAGACCGAAGAAGATGTTAAGCCGGTCGGAAGACCTATGGTATGTCTTCTCTGCGGTATAATCGTTGCCGCTATGTCTATGACAACCGCTTTGGGCTTTAACAAATGGTCGGGCTTCGTTCCTTTTGCAAAGGGCACAGGATTCCTTGATTTCTGGGATTTCATTGTAAGTACAAATATGTTGCCGCTTGGCGCACTTATTATCTCGCTTTTCTGCTGTCATAAATTCGGCTGGGGTTGGGATAACTTCGTTGCCGAGGCAAACGCAGGTACGGGACTTAAAGTTAAAAAGTGGATGAAACCGCTGTTTTGCTACATAATTCCGATAATAATTATTGCGCTTTATATTTACGGACTTGCAACATTCGCATGGAAATAATTGATTTTAAGCCGGTACACAAGTACCGGCTTTTTTAAGCGGACTTGCAATATTAAAAGAAATCACTCATATACATATACCGAAAGATAGGTGTTTGTATATGTTTTTTAATTCTCTTATTAAGCTTGCTCTTAAACTGTTCTATTTTGCCCTGCACGCAAATACTTCGGGTTCCTTTCCCCCTCCCTTGTCTGCAAAAAAGGAAGCCGAGCTTATTGAAAAAAATTTAGAGGGCGACAAGCAGGCACGGGACACTTTAATAGAGCATAATTTACGGCTTGTAGCGCATATCGTCAAGAAATATTACACAGTCGGCTATGACCAAGACGATTTAATTTCCATTGGCACAATAGGTCTTATCAAAGCAGTTTCAACCTTTAAGCCTGATAAAAATATCCGCCTCGCAACCTATGCGTCAAGATGCATCGAAAATGAAATACTTATGTATTTCAGGGCATCAAAAAAAGCAAATCAAGATGTTTACATAAATGATGCGATTGATACCGATAAGGACGGAAACTCGCTGACGCTTATTGATATTATCCCCGACGAAAGCGATGTTTCGGAGGAAATTGAAACAAAAATAAGAATAGAGCATCTTAAAAAAATTTTTGATAAAACACTCACAAACCGTGAAAAGTCCATAATAAATATGCGTTACGGTATCAACGGCGAAAAAGAGTACACACAACGGGAAATAGCAAAAAAATTAGGCATTTCAAGAAGTTATGTTTCAAGGATTGAAAAATCGGCTCTTGAAAAACTAAAAGATAAATTTTAGGAGAAAATATGGAAGAAAGAAGTATAAAACCAATAGCGGTAATAAATACAGATTTTAAGGAAAAATTCGGAATACCGAGGCAAAGCGGAAGAATTAAATCGGCTTTTGGGTTAATAAAGTTTTTACCGCCGTTTAACGATAAGTCAGCAATCAAAGGGCTTGAAGAGTTTTCACATCTTTGGCTCATTTTTGATTTTTCTCTATCTCATACCGACAGTTTTTCCCCGACCGTAAGACCGCCACGGTTAGGCGGTAATACTCATATCGGTGTTTTTGCTTCACGCTCTCCGTTTAGGCCTAACAGTTTGGGGCTTTCTTCGGTCAAGCTCGAAAAGATAATTGATGACGGCTCTTTACTTATTTCGGGAGTTGATTTACTCGACAAAACCCCGATATACGATATAAAGCCGTATATTCCCTACTGTGATATTCATAATGATGCAAGTGGCGGTTATGCCGAAGAAAATAAAGACCACCGCTTAAAGATAAGCGATGGTTTAGAGCATCTTAATATTATTCCGATTGATAAACGAGCAACCGTAATTGACTGTCTATGCGACGACCCGAGGCCGTCTTATCAAAATGACACTGACCGAATATACAGTATGGCTTTTAGTGATTTTGATATACATTTTAAGGTTGATAACGATAATATAAGCATAATCGGAATTGATAAAATTTAATTTTATCCTTGCACTAATTCTTTAATTACTTCACCCGCAATAATCAACCCCATAACGGGCGGAACAAAAGAATTTGATGCAGGGATATTTTTGTTATCCGCCGTTTTTTTAGGCGTTTCGGTTGAATATACAACCTTTAATTTTTTTATACCTCTTTTTTTGCATTCGGTACGCATTACTCTTGCGAGCGGGTCAACCGAGGTTTTGTAAATATCACTTACCGAAAATGCCGTAGGGTCGGATTTATTGCCTGCCCCCATAGCCGAGATTACGGGAATATTATACTTATTTGCGCATTCAACTATTGATAGTTTTGCCGAGACTGTATCAACCGCATCTACGATATAATCGTATTTTGAAAAGTCGAAATCTTTTGCATTTTCGGGCAGAAAAAACATATTAAAAGCCGTTACTTTACAGTTAGGATTTATATCGAGTATCCGTTCTTTTGCGGCCTCGACCTTTGAAAGTCCTATTGTGCTTTCGAGCGCAATAATTTGGCGGTTTATATTGGTAATATCAACTGTATCTTTATCAATAATATCAATATTGCCTATTCCCGCTCTTGCAAGGGCTTCGACAGTATATCCGCCGACACCGCCGAGGCCGAACACGGCAACTGATTTTTTGCTTAAAATATCGGTAGAGTTTTCACCGAAAAACATTTCATTTCTTAAAAATCTATTATCCATAATCACTCATCAAACATAGTTGTTGAAAGATACCTATCGCCCGTATCGGGCAATAATACAACAATCGTTTTCCCCTCGTTTTCAGGTCTTTTTGCTATCTTAACGGCGGCGGTAAGTGCCGCACCCGAAGAAATACCTACGAGTATTCCCTGCTTTTTACCCATCATTTTTCCCATAGCAAAAGCATCTTTGTCCGAAACCTTTATAATTTCATCGTAGATTTCGGTATCGAGAATTTCGGGAACAAATCCTGCTCCTATACCCTGCAATCCGTGTTGTCCTGCCTTTTCACCCGACAAAACCGCCGATGTTTCGGGTTCAACGGCTACAACCTTTATATTTTTGTCTTTTGATTTTAAGTATTTACCGATACCCGTTATAGTACCGCCCGTACCGACACCGGCTACAAAATAATCAAGCAATCCGTCAGTATCGTTATAAATTTCGGGGCCGGTTGTTTTTATATGTGCCATTGGGTTTGCAGGGTTAACAAACTGACCTGCAATAAAACTGTTTTCTATTTCTTTTGAAAGTTCCTCTGCTTTATTTATTGCGCCCGACATTCCAAGACTGCCGTCGGTCAAGACAAGTTCGGCACCGAAAGCGGTCATAAGTTTTTGCCTTTCTACCGACATTGTATCAGGCATAACGATTATACACCTTATTCCACGGGAAGCGCAAATTGCCGCAAGACCGATACCCGTATTGCCCGAGGTCGGCTCAATAACAACCGAATTTTCTTTGAGTATTCCGCTTTTTTGTGCTTCGTTAAGCATACTTAAAGCCACCCTGTCCTTAACCGAACCGGCAGGATTAAAAGACTCTATTTTAGCAATAATTTTAGCTTTAAGCGAAAACTCTTTTTCGATATTTTTAAGTTCTACAAGCGGAGTATTGCCTATAAGTTCATCAACCGATGTATAAATTTTTGACATAACTATCACCGTGTCTTATAATTCAAATTCACTAATTGAATTTTACACTTTTAATCTTTCTTTGTCAAGAAATCTTGAAAAGAACAAGAAAATATAATATAATATTCTAAACTAATATAAGGGGCAAAAAATGAAGGTTTGTTTTTTTACACTCGGTTGCAAGGTTAATCAATATGAAACCGAGGCGATGAGAGAAATATTTATAAATAACGGTTATTCGATAGCAGATGCCTTTGAAACGGCAGATGTTATCGTCATAAATTCCTGCTCGGTTACTGCCGAAAGCGACCGAAAAACAAGACAGCTTGTCAGAAAATGCCGCCGTGCAAACAGTGGTGCAGTTATAGTCTTAACGGGCTGTATGGTGCAGGCATTTCCCGAAGTTTCTAACAGCTTAACCGAAGCCGACATTATTCTCGGCAACAAAGATTTTTCCAACATTGTCTGCTTGGTCGATAAGTTTATTGCCACAAAACAAAGGCAGTTTGAATATTCAAAACATAATATCGGAGATAAATACATAACCCCCTCAATAAACGATTTTGAGGAACGGACAAGAGCATATATGAAAATCGAAGACGGTTGCGACCGTTTTTGTTCTTACTGCATTATCCCCTATTCGAGAGGCAGAGTGCGTTCAAAACCGCTCAATGAAATCGAGACGGAAGCAAAAGCGCTTGCCGATAAGGGTTTTTGCGAGGTTGTTTTAGTAGGAATAAACCTTTCTGCATACGGCAAAAACGAAGATTTTAACATTTGCGACGCCGTAGAAAGAATAAGCAAAATCGACGGCATTAAACGGATAAGACTCGGCTCGCTCGAACCCGACCACATATCCGACGGAATGCTTAAAAGATTTAAGGCGGTAGATAAATTTTGTCCGCAGTTTCATTTATCACTCCAATCGGGCTGTGATGAAACGCTTAAAAGAATGAACCGAAAATATGATACCGCTTTTTATAGAGATTTAGTAAACCGCATAAGAAAAATTTTTATTGACCCGTCTATCACAACCGATGTTATGGTCGGTTTTGCCGGCGAAACCGAAGAAGAATTTACAAAAAGTCTTGATTTTGTAAAAGAAATTGGGTTTGCCCGTACGCATATATTCCCGTATTCACGCCGTAGCGGTACTGTTGCGGCAGGTCTTTCCTCTCAACTTACCACCGCTATAAAAACCGAAAGAGCAAAAAAAATGGCGGATATTTCAAAGTTAAGCGAAAAAAAGTTTATTAAATCGGAACTTAACAAAATAAAACCGGTGCTTTTTGAAACACCGGAAGAAGATTTTGCCATAGGTTATACCGAAAACTACATTCGTGTTAAGGTTAAAACCGACTGCAAAAATATAGGAAATATTAAAAATGTTTTAATTACAGAGTGCTTTGACGATTATTGTATAGGTAAATTTACCGATTGATTTTTATATTTATCAAATGGCTGATACCGGGTATGCTCTCCCCCTGCATAACAGAGGTCGGCGAAAGCAAAGCACCCGTTGACATAAAAAGGATATTATTAAAATCTCCACTTTCAAATCGGTGCATAACATAAGAATTTAATACACTTGCACTGCATCCGCAACCCGAGCCGCCTGAATGAACATCCTGGTGGCTTCTGTTATATATAAGCAGTCCACAATCACTGTGGCGGCATCTTATATCATAACCGCTCCTCTCGCATAAATCGTATAGAATATTGCTGCCGACATATCCTAAATCGCCCGTAAATATAATATCATAATCGTTTGGCACAGTATTTGTATCTCCAAAATATTCTTTAAGCGTTTCGGCAGCAGATGGTGTAAATGTCAAGGGTAAACCATAAAAATTTACAAATGGCAAAAACCCAGTATTTATGCGGGTTTCCGGACTCGTAAAATGGGGGTCGCTATGGGTGGGTTGATGACAAGGATAGACGATGATGGCAATTTGTTGTGCAATGTGTATAATTTCGATGCAGTTATATGTTAATTTTGCACAAGTGCAAAAATTCTGCAAAATTCGGTGTTCAGACACCTTTCTGCGAAATAGAGAAAAATCCTACTGGACAATTTTTCGATTTTTGAAATATTGTCCAGTAGGATAATAATCATAACGATTCCATTTTCAAAAAGTCGCTGAACCTTATATGCCGTACAGTGCTTGTGGAATAATCAAGTTCATCGTTACTGATGAGTATTTTTTGGCAGGAATTATCCATGTTGTTGAGTGCTCTGAATTCACGATTATATGCTTTTTCCTCGGCGACTGAATAGGCGACCTGAATATAATACTGTTTACTGTCTTTAATGGCAACAAAATCAATTTCTTCCTTGCCGTCATAATAAACCTGTAAGGTATAGCCCATATATACAAGCTCGTTATAGACAATATTTTCAAGATTGTGAGAAAGATCGTATCTGCCATTCATACAACGGATCGAATTAAAGCAAACATCCTCATCGTATGTCTTTTGATAATAGTTTAATTCCCGCTTTGCCTTGCCGGAATAAAGCTTAACGGTTTCAATCGCAAATGCCTCTTCCAGATAACCGAGGTATTTCGTGATCGTCGTTACAGAGCAAGGGAATCCGTTTGACTTCAGGTAATCGTGAACAGACCTTGCCGAAAATACCCTTGCATTGGAGATAAGAACATAGTTTGCGATTTTACGGAATATATCTGTTTTCCGTATCCCGTATCGGTTGATGATATCATTGATGATAATGGTTTCATTCAGATCGTTCAGATATATTTTTTGTGCATCCGTGCCGTTAAATTCAAGCCGTTTCGGAAATCCGCCCCAAACAAGATAGTCGGTGACCGATACTTCTTTACCAAGCTCCTTCGCATATTTGCAAAGCTCTTTATAAATAAAAGGGCGAACACGAAAAGCAACATATCGCCCGGACAGTTCTTTGGTAAATTCCTTTGATAACAGCTTTGAATTGGAGCCGCTGATAAAAACGGAACAGTCATGAAGCCGTATGGTGCGGCACGCAACAGCCCAATCCTCGACACGCTGAACTTCATCAAGAAACACATAGCATTTTCCGGGTTTTCTGTGTTCTTCAATATAATTTATCAGTGACGATGCATCAGGAAGTGCCAAAAGGACGGATGCATCTTCAAAATCAAGATCAATATTATTGTCGGTTTTGGTTTTTATCTCCGATAGGATTTCGTCAAGAATAACCGACTTTCCGCATCGGCGTATTCCCGTGATGATTTTTATTAGATCACTGTCGTAGAAATCACGGATAGGAGCAATATAATGTTCTCTGTAAATCATAATCGAATCTCACCTCGAAAACAGTATATCATAAATGAAGTAAAAAGTCAATAATATTGTCCATTACTACTGGACAATAATTCAAAAATTTAAAAATTGTCCAGTATATTTCGCATTTTTGATAAATTTTCAATTTTGCGAAACAGATATAAAAACAGAACCGTACACTCAACGGAATCAAAATCCGCCGTCCGCTATTGACTTTTTCCCAAAAATGAGTATAATAACATCATCGGGAATGAAGTTCTCCCGTGGGAAACCTAAACCGCTTTCAAAGCTGATGACTTCTGCAACATTCTTGCAG
>JAZUFQ010000004.1:0-18978 GCA_045640745.1 Acutalibacteraceae bacterium | reverse complement strand
CGGCTGCTGATTTGGTCATTTGCAGGGCAGGAGCCATAACATTAAGTGAGTTACAGCTTTTGGGCAAACCGTCGGTTTTAATTCCGTCGCCCTTTGTGGCTGAAAACCACCAGTTCCATAATGCTATGACATTAAAGCGGGCAGGCGCCGCCGAAATAATCGAAGAAAAAGACCTGACGGGTGAAAAACTAATCGAAATTGTTAGTATGCTTATTGAAAACAAGCCAAAGCTTGAAAAAATGTCAAATTCGGCAAAAAAATCAGCGATAAACGATGCGAACGAGCGCATTTATAATGTTATAATGAAACTTTATACCGCTGCCAAGCTTTAACAACTTTTACTTTTCGACATAGTATGAAATGTATTTATGCTTTGTCGGAGGGTTTAGGTATGCCCGATATTTATGTTGAAGGTACATATAAATTAAACGGAAAAATCAAAATACAGGGCTCAAAAAATGCGGTTTTGCCGATAATTGCGGCAACCGTACTTGTTGACGGAAAGTCCGTAATAAAAAACTGCCCCGATTTGCTCGATGTTAAAGCATCAATGAAAATATTAAAGCATTTGGGGGCTAAATGCCGTTTTTTTGAAAACACCTTAATGATTGATTCAACAGGTGTTTCAAAATCTTGTGTTCCCGAAAATTTGATGCGTGAAATGCGTTCGTCGTCGCTTTTCTTGGGAGCAATTCTTGCAAGAACGGGTAGTGCTCAAATAAGCAGTCCGGGCGGTTGCGAATTAGGGCCGAGACCCATTGATTTGCATATAAAAGCGCTTAAAAGTTTAGGTGCCCTCGTAAATGAGGAGGGCGGAAACATTCGCTTTTCCTTACCCGACGGATTAAAGGGGAACGAAATTCATCTTTCTTTTCCGAGTGTCGGTGCAACCGAAAACGCTATTCTTGCCGCCGCTTTGGCAAAAGGCACAACGGTTATTTACAATGCGGCGAGAGAGCCGGAAATTGTTGACCTTGCCAATTTCATAAATTCCTGCGGCGGAAAAATCGTCGGTGCCGGAAACGATAAGGTTACGGTTTTGGGAGTTAAAAAGTTAAACGGAGCCGAATACAGTGTCGTTTTTGATAGAATAGTAGCCGCAAGCTATATTTCGGCTGCCGCCGTTACAAGTGGAGATATAGTTATGTCGGGAACCGATAAAAGTCAGTTGTCGTCGGTGATTTCGGTATTTAATGAAGCCGGTTGCCGTTTTGGTTACAGTAATGACGAAATAAGGGTAACGGCACCAAAAAAGCTTGGCTCGGTTTCAACGGTTAGAAGCTTAACATATCCGGCTTTTCCTACCGATGCAGGACCGATGTTTATTTCGGCAATGTCTTATGCTGACGGCACAACAATTTTTGTAGAAAATATATTCCAAAACAGATTTAGATATATAGACGAGTTAAAACGGCTCGGTGCATCGGTCAAAACCGAGGGCAAGGTTGCCGTTATTGTGGGTAAAAGCGCACTATACGGCGCAAACTGTGTCGCTACCGACCTTCGGGGCGGTGCGGCGCTTGTAGTTGCAGGACTCGGCGCAACAGGTATTACAAAAATCGGTGAAATACATCATATTAAGCGTGGTTACGAGGATATAGTAAGGGATTTAAGTTTACTCGGTGCAAAAATAAAGGAAGAATAAAGGAGATGGGAAAATGAATAATGAGGAAGTGGCAAAACGCCGTGCGTACCGCCGAAAAAAAGCGAGAAAAAGACATTTTATAGCGGGATTTATTATTTTTCTTATTTTCTCAGTTGCTATATTCGTTGTTCTTTCTTTAACGGTTTTGTTCCCGATTAAAACGGTTATCATTTCGGGCAGTAATAAATATTCTGCTTCAACTGTCAGCAGTGCAACATCTTTTGCAAATAAAAATATTTTTACTTTTTCAGAAGAAAAATTGCTTGAAGATTTAAGAGCAAAGCTGCCTTATGTTGAAAAGGTCAAGATAAAAAGGCAACTGCCTGATACGGTTAAAATCATTATTACCGATGCTAAAAGATATGCAGTATATGAATCAGACGGTAAATTTGCCGAGGTAAGCGAAAAAGGGTATGTTTTGGAAACGACCGATAAACTGCCCGAAAATACATTACATATAAAAGCCAAAAATGTAAAAGCCGAGCTTGGTAAAAAGATAAAGCTTAATAAAAGCGATAAGCAGGCTATTAAGACAATTACCGAAGAACTGACAAAGAGAAATATTAAAATAAACAGTATTGATGTTACCGATTCACTCGATATAAATGCAAAAATACTTGACGGAAAGTTTAAGGTAATATTTGGCTCAAAAACAAATCTTCCTCAAAAATGCAATCATCTTGAAGGAATGTTAAATTCATTTGACGATAATGTCAGGGGAACGGTCAATTTAAGTATGTGGACAAAAACCAATCGGGACGGTACACTTATACGGGAAAATTCTTAAAAAAATAAAAATATTACAATTTTGAAATAAAAGTGTTGAAATTTTCAAAAGTTTGTGATAATATAATGTAGACTAATCAGCAAATGATGATTTTACATATTACGGAGGAATTAGAAATGCCATTTGATGTTACTGAAGAAATGGAAGATGTTGTTCAAATTAAAGTTGTAGGAGTCGGCGGTGGCGGCGGAAATGCCGTAAACCGTATGGTAACTGCCGGTGTAAGAGGAGTAGAATTTGTTGCTGTTAATACAGATAAAGCTGCTCTTTTCCTTTCAAAAGCTGATACAAAAATCCAAATAGGAGATAAGACTACTGCCGGTATGGGTGCAGGCGGAAATCCGGAAAACGGCCGTGCTGCTGCCGAAGAATCCCGTGATGAAATTGCCGCTGCTATCCGTAGCGCCGATATGATTTTCATTACTGCCGGTATGGGCGGCGGTACAGGTACCGGTGCTGCTCCGGTTGTTGCCGCTATTGCGCAGGAACTTGGCATACTTACCGTTGGTATTGTTACAAAGCCGTTTGCTTTTGAAGGCAAAAAGCGTATGACTCAGGCGGAGGCAGGTATTGCCGCTTTGTCTGAGCATGTTGACAGCTTGGTTGTTATTCCTAACGAACGCTTAAAGTATGTAAGCGAACAAAAGATTACATTTAAGAATGCATTTGATATTGCCGACGATGTTCTTCGTCAGGGTGTTCAAAGCATCTCCGAGCTTATAAATGTTACCGCTCTTGTTAACCTTGACTTTGCCGATGTTAAGTCGATTATGTCTGATGCAGGTTGCGCTCATATGGGTGTCGGCGTTGCTACCGGCCGTGATAAGGCAGAGCAGGCAGCAAGAATGGCTATTACAAGCCCGCTTATTGAAACCTCTATGGATAATGCCCGTGGCGTAATTATCAGCATTACCGGTTCATCTGATATCGGTCTTGAAGAGGTTGAAATTGCTTCTTCTATCATTTCCGATATGGCTCATCCCGATGCTACAATCATTTGGGGTGCTCAGCTTGACGATACTATTGAAGATACAATCCGTGTTACGGTTGTTGCAACCGGCTTGGGTGATGAAAAGCGCAGTAAGGATGCTAACGATTTGGCATCACTTATCAGCAGTGCTTCTGCTGATGACGATGACGAAGCTTACGGCGATGTAATGAGCTTCTTTAAGAAAGACTAATTATATTTATTCTGCCCGAGAGAAAAACTCTCGGGCATTTTTAGGTTTATTTTTATGACATTAAAAGATTTGCAAATTGGAAAAAGTGCGATAATTACCGAGGTTGGTGGAGAAGGAGCTCTTCGTCAGCATTTTCTTGATATGGGTGTTATTCCGGGTGCCGAAATAACGCTTGTTAAGTTTGCGCCTATGGGCGACCCGATTGAATTTCAAATTCACGGTTATGAGTTAACCCTTCGTGTGAGCGATGCGGAGCATATAAGTGTATTGGAAACGGAAAAAACCGCTACTGACGGTGAAAACAATGTCCGCCACCAAAAGATACATCACCCCGGTCTCGGCGAAGAGGGTAAATACCATGTTAAAACCGACGAAGAGCCGTACACGAAAGGAACTATACTTACATTTGCCCTTGCCGGAAATCAAAACTGCGGTAAAACAACACTTTTTAATGCACTTACCGGTTCAAATCAGCATGTCGGCAATTTTCCCGGTGTAACCGTTGACCGAAAATCCGGCTCAATTAAGGGGCATAGCGATACATTGGTTACGGACCTACCCGGTATTTATTCGCTTTCACCATATACTGCCGAAGAAATTGTTTCAAGACAGTTTATTCTGGACGAAAAGCCGAGCTGTATTATAAATATTATTGATACAAATAACATTGAGCGGAACTTGTATCTTACAATGCAGCTTATGGAACTTGAAGTGCCGATAGTTTTAGCCCTTAATATGATGGACGAGGTTGAGGGTAACGGCGGTACGGTTTACATAAACGAAATGGAACAGGAGTTAGGCATTCCTGTTGTTCCCATTTCTGCGGCAAAGGAAGAGGGCGTAAGCGAACTTATAAAGCACGCAGTACATATTGCAAAATATAAAGAAAAGCCCGGAAGAACCGACTTTTGCGATAAGGACGAATGCGGCGGCGCCGTTCACAGAGCGCTACACAGTATTATGCACCTTATTGAAGACCACGCTCTTGCGGCGGCTATTCCGGTGCGGTTCGCGGCAAGTAAGCTTGTTGAGGGTGACCATCTTGTGTTAGAGGCACTTAATTTAACCGATAACGAAAAAGAAATGCTCGAACATATTATTCTTCAAATGGAAGAAGAAAGAGGGCTTGACCGCTCGGCGGCTATTGCCGATATGCGCTTTAACTTTATCAAAAAACTTTGTAAAAAGACGGTTGTTAAGCCGAGAGTAAGTAAAGAGCATATAAGAAGCAACCGTATAGATAAAATACTTACGGGTAAATATACCGCCATTCCGTCATTTGTTCTTATTATGGCAACGGTATTTTGGCTAACATTCGGTGTTATCGGAAAAGCGCTTCAACAACTGCTCGAAATCGGAATAGATAAGCTAACGGCAAGCACCGATGCATTTTTATCGGCAATTAAAGTGAATTCAGTTCTTAAAAGCTTAATAATCGACGGTATTTTCGGCGGACTCGGAAGCATTATTTCATTTGTTCCGATTATTATTATCCTCTTTTTCTTCTTATCAATGCTCGAAGACAGCGGTTATATGGCAAGAGTTGCCTTTATTATGGATAAACTGTTTAGAAAAATCGGCCTTTCGGGGCGAAGCGTTGTACCAATGCTTATCGGTTTTGGCTGTACTGTCCCCGGTGTTATGGCAAGCAGAACACTGCCGAGCGCAAGGGATAGAAAAATGACCATAATGCTGACTCCATTTATGAGTTGTTCGGCAAAGCTTCCCGTGTATGGGTTTATAGCAATGGCATTTTTTAAGGAACATACCGCCCTTGTTATGATTTCTCTCTACTTTTTAGGTATTGTTATAGGAATAATTACCGCTCTTGTTTCAAAAAAGTTTGTGTTTAAGGGCGAGCCGGTTCCGTTTGTTATGGAGCTTCCGAACTATCGGCTTCCGGCTATTAAAAATGTTCTTAAACTTCTTTGGGAAAAGGCGAAAGACTTTTTAGAGCGTGCTTTTACCGTGATTTTAATTGCCTCGGTAGTAGTTTGGTTTTTGCAGTCATTTGATTTCGGACTGAATCTTGTCGAAAGTTCAAAAAACAGTATTCTTTCAAATATTGCCGGATTTATTTCGCCTGTTTTTGCTCCTCTCGGCTTCAACGATTGGCGAATATCAACCTCGCTTATTGCCGGATTTATGGCAAAAGAAAGTGTCGTATCTACTTTAAGCGTCTTGCTTGGCGGTGCATCGCTTTCGAGCATTATTTCGGCGGATGCGGCGATACCTCTTTTGGTGTTTTGCCTTTTATATACCCCTTGCGTTGCGGCAATAGCGTCAATTAAGCGGGAACTTGGCGGAAAATGGGCAACACTTGTTGTTGTTTTCCAATGCGCCGTGGCGTATGTTTGCGCATTACTGATACGAAGTATAATAATAATTTTATCACTCATATAAAGAACGGCAGGTTGTTTAATACAACCTGCCGTAAAACTTTATTTACATATTAAAACCCGATTAGCTTTGTACCTGCACTTAAAACAGCATCTCGCTTTTCTTCGCATTCCTTTGATGTTTTACCGCAAGCGCCTATATAAAGCTTGATTTTCGGCTCTGTACCCGAAGGTCTTATGATAAACGAGCTTCCGTCTTTAAGATAAAAGCCCAAAACATCGGAGGAGGGGAGAGTAATAGGTTCTTCTTTACCCGTAGTGTAATCTACCGATACCGATTTTTTGAAATCCTTGAAAACCAAAACATCAACACCGCTTATTGATTTCGGCGGGTTGTTTCTTAAAGTATTCATAATCTCGGTGATTTTTGCCATACCGCTTTGTCCCTCTAATGTAAAGCTTTTTTGAATACAGTAAAAATATCCGAATTCTTTATAGATTTCTTCAAGAACATCGCAAAGTGTCTTTCCGAGTGTCTTATAATATGCCACCATTTCGCAGATAAGCATAGATGCAACAACGGCATCTTTATCTCTTGCGTGAGTGCCGGCTAAATAGCCGTAACTTTCCTCGAAGCCCAAAACATAACGGTTTTCTTCGTTCGATTTTTCGAGATTTGTTATTTGCTCGCCGATAAACTTAAAACCGGTTAAAACATCAATGACTTCACAGCCGTATTTCTTCGCAATATTCTTTACAAGCTCGGTTGTAACGATTGTTTTTACGGCTATCGGATTATCGGGAAGTGTCGAAAGCTCCGACTTTCTCGATAGAATATAGTTAAGCAATAAAGCACCGACATCATTTCCGGTCATAAGCTTATATTCGCCGTTTGAATTTACGGCAATACCTACACGGTCGCAGTCGGGGTCGGTAGCAAGCAATAAGTCGGCATTTACGGTCTTTGTTAATTTAAGTGCTTCTTCAAATGCCTGCGGTATTTCGGGGTTGGGATAAGGAACAGTCGGGAAGTTTCCGTCGGGAAGTTCTTGTGTTTTAACAACGGTAACATCGGTTATACCTATTTTTTTGAGTATATCCCTTACGGGCTTGTTTCCCGTTCCGTTAAGAGGTGAATATATTGCCTTTAATCCCGAAAGGTCGGTTTTTGTGCTTACTCTCTGCTCATAAATCTTATCAAGAAAAGCGTTGTAAATTCCGTCGCTTATATACTCTATAATTCCTGATTTAAGACCCTCTTCAAAATCAATGGATTTAACTCCTTCAAATGTGTCAACCTTTTGCATTATATCGTAAACATAGTCGGCGGCTTCGGGACATAACTGACAGCCCGTATTATCGTATGCTTTGTATCCGTTGTATTTTGCGGGGTTATGGCTTGCGGTAATAACGATACCGGCATCGCATTTAAGTTCTCTAACCGCAAAAGAGAGCATAGGAGTCGGCATAAGCTCTTTGTAAATATAAACCTTAATTCCGTTGCCGGCAAAAACCTCGGCGGCGGTACGGGCAAACAAATCGGATTTAATACGGCTATCGTAAGCCACAGCGATTGAGCCGTTATCGGTAATGCTGTTTACATAAGCGGCAAGACCTTGCGATGCCTTTCCGACAGTATATACATTCATACGGTTTGTTCCGGCACCTATAATGCCACGAAGTCCGCCCGTTCCGAATTCAAGGTCTTTATAAAAGGCTTCGGAGGTGGCTTCGCTTCCTAAATCCATAGTGTTTAATTCGTTTATCAGGTCAATATCCTTTGTGGCTTTGTTTTTCCACAAATTAAGCAAGTCGTTTATATTGTTCATAATACATAACCTCACATAACTTTATATATTGATATTGTATATATAAATGTTTAACTTGTCAATGACTATGTTAATATTTTGTAGAAAATACCGATTTTTCTAAAAAACACTTGACTTTTCATAATATTTATATTATCATAATTTGGCAATAATTTGTTCAATTTTAACTGTATTGAGGCACAAATGGGAATTAGTTTTGTTGAAGAAAGCAAAAAAATGTCGGATAACGATATTATTGCGGAACTTTCTGAAAGTAATTATGATAATCTTCAAGTTTTAATTGACCGTTATATGCCTTTGATAGTTAAAACGGCGAAATCGTTTGGTACATCTTCAATTGAAACAGAAGAGCTTATAGCCGAGGGTATTGTTTCGGTGTTTTCCGCCGTAAAATCCTTTGACGAAACCAAATCGAAGTTTTCAACCTTTGTTTCCCTTTGTATTAAAAGGGCTATGCTCGACGAAATAAAATCTTCTTCGAGGGCTAAGCGGATACCCGACAGTATGCTTACCCCGATTGACGAAGCCGAGCTTTATAATAACGAGTCCGCCGAAGAGGCATACATAAATAAAGAGAGCTTTGATACATTTAAGAATGATATTGTTTCCGATTTGTCGGAAAATGAGCTTAAAGTTTTATCACTTTATCTTGACGGCAATACCTATGCCGATATTTCGGACAAGCTTTGTATTTCGCTTAAAGCGGTTGATAACGCTTTGGCGAGGGTAAGAAAGAAAATAAGGAATAACCGCAAGTAATTGCGTTATTTATATAGCCTTTTGTAGCTTAATTCAGCAGAGCGTGTAACAAGGGGTTGGTGCAAACCCAACCGGGGCTAACCTATATTAAAAGAGAGGTACAAAAAATGTTTGAAGACAAGACCTTAGTTTGCAAAGAGTGCGGCGAAGAATTCGTGTTCACTGCAAGAGAACAGGAATTTTATGAAGAGAAAGGCTTTGCGAACGAACCACAGCGTTGTAAGCCGTGCCGTGATAAGCGTAAACAGGCTGCAAGAGCTCCGAGAGAGATGCACGAAGCAGTTTGCAGTGCTTGCGGCGGCGTAGCTCAGGTTCCCTTTATTCCTCGTGAAGACCGCCCGATTTATTGTAGCGAGTGCTTTGCAAAGATGAAGAATGAAGAAACAGCTGCTGAATAATTAAGCTGAATTTTTCAAAAGTTAAAACCGCCTTTGGCGGTTTTTCTTTTATTATTTTCAAAATCATTGCATTTTATTAACAGTTTTGTAATAATATTATTGTATTATTTTAAGCGTAGGGAGTGATGTTATGGCTCAAACAAAGATACTTGTTGTTGATGATGACCAAAATATATGTGAACTTTTAAGACTGTATCTTGAAAAAGACGGCTTTTCGGTTGTTGTTGCAAACAACGGACGGCAAGCGATAGAGTATAACAAAACCGAAAACCCAAATCTTATTTTGCTTGATATTATGATGCCCGAGCTTGACGGTTGGCAGGTTTGCAGGGAAATCCGAAAAGAGTACGAAACCCCGATTATTATGCTTACCGCTAAAAGCGAAACCTTTGATACTATTTTGGGACTTGAACTCGGCGCCGACGATTACATCATCAAACCGTTTGATACAAAGGAAGTAATTGCCCGAATTAAAGCCGTTTTAAGAAGAAGTAAGGCAAATGACGGGTTGGAGGTTGAAGAGGTTAAATTTGATAAGCTTTCGGTTAATCTTACCAATTACGAGCTTATAGTTGACGGGAAACAAATTGATACACCGCCAAAAGAACTTGAACTTTTGTACCATTTGGCAAGTAATCCGAATAGGGTTTATACAAGAGACCAGCTTCTTGACGAAGTTTGGGGATTTGATTATTACGGCGATTCAAGAACGGTTGATGTTCATGTCAAACGGCTTCGTGAAAAGCTTGAAAATGTTTCTTCAAATTGGGCGCTTCGTACCGTTTGGGGTATAGGATATAAATTTGAGGTAAAATAATATATGAAGAGAAGGTTGTTTACAAAATACTTTTTGGCAACCGGAATAGTAATTGTTTTCAGCTTGACCATAATGATGATGATTATGACGGTCATTTATAACAAAACCCTATCCGATACAAAGTATAAAACCTTAAAGACCTCCTGCGATTCGGTAGCGGGGTCGTTTGATAAAAACTCAGAAAATCCTTTTAATAATGAAGAACGGATATACTTTATCATTAAAAATCTTTCGGATGTTTCGGGAAATGATGTTTTCGTAACCGACCGAAACGGATTTATCCAGATTTGCAACTGCGACGATTGGTTTTTATATAACGGTCATTGCGAGCATACCGCAACAAAAATAGATACTGCATTTCTTAAAAAGTCGTTTAACTCAAAGCGGGGCGAGATAACAACGCTCGGTATATATAAGCATCCCCATTATGCGACCGCAACCGCAATACCCGGAAAAGACGGTACGGTTAAGGGCGCCGTTGTTGCCACCTCGACAATTTCGGATATAACATCACTCTTTGAAAGTATAGGCAAGGTATATTTGTTTAGTGCGATAGTACCGCTTCTTATAATATTTATAGCACTTTATGTTATAACAAATAGGTTGACAAAACCGTTAAAGCTTATGTCGGTTGCGGCAAAAGCAATGGCAAACGGCGACTTTTCAAAGCGAATACCTGTTACTACCGATGACGAAATCGGCGAGCTTGCTATGTCATTTAATGAAATGACTAACTCTATTTCACGGCTTGAAAGTATGAGAAAAAGCTTTGTTGCCGATGTTTCCCACGAGCTTAAAACTCCGATGACCACAATAGGCGGATTTATCGACGGAATAATCGACGGAACTATTGAACCCGACAAGCAAAACCATTATTTAACTCTTGTTTCGGAAGAGATAAAGCGGTTGTCCCGTATGGTACAGTCGATGTTAAGCATTTCACGGCTTGAATCGGAAGAATTTATCTTAAAACCCGAAAAATTTGATTTTAAGGAAACGGTGCTTAACATAGTTTTAAGTCAAGAACAAAGAATAGAATCGGGTAATATCCAAATTGTCGGTTTAGACACCATAAACAGTGTTACGGTAAATGCCGATAAGGATTTAATACACAGAGCAGTATATAATCTTGTTGATAATGCCATTAAGTTTACGAATTCGGGCGGAAGTATTACATTTAATCTTCAATTTGATAACAGTAAGCTTGTTTTCTCGATTTCCAATACGGGCAAGGGAATAAGAGCCGAGGATTTGCCCTATGTTTTTGAAAGATTTTATAAGTCGGATAAATCCCGTTCAACTGTTAAAAGCAGTACGGGACTCGGACTTTATATTGTAAAAACCATAATTAAAAAGCACGGTGGCTCGATAAAGGTTAGCAGTAAGGAAAACGAAATTACAACATTCAGTTTTGTTTTACCCATTTAATAATATAAGGAGAATGAATATGGAAGAGTTTGAAAGAGAAGAAAACCAAAATATCGGTGGAAATGCCGATAACTCGGAAGAAAAAGAGTTTGAAACCGAGCCCGAATCGGCTGATGCAGGGGTAGTTATAGAAGAAAGTACACCCGAAACCGGAGTGCCTTATGAGCCGTATATGGAAAAGGTCGAGTTTAATAGACTTAATCAAACAGATAAAACAAAATCAAAGGGACTTAAAGTATTTTCAATAATTATGGCGGTTGCCATTCTTATTTCCTTTTCCTGCGCTGCCGGTTATTTTGCCGGAAAGAGCGATAGATTTTCCGCTATTTCTTCGGGTAGCAACTTAAAGAAAACCACAATGAAATTAAAGGATAAACCGAAAGACAAAAATGAGTTTTCCGCCGAAGGAATTTATGAAAAGGTAAATAAATCGGTTGTCGGAATAGTTATATATAACGACGAGGGCTATGCCGCTCAGGCAAGCGGAGTTGTTTATTCAAAAGACGGCTACATTATTACCAATGACCATATATATGCGCAAATACCGGCACCGAAATTCAAGGTTTATAACTTTGAGGGCAAGGTCTTTGATGCCGACTATGTTGCAGGCGATTCAATAAGCGATTTAGCACTTATCAAGGTTAAAAATGCAAGCGATTTTGCCGTTCCCGAGTTCGGCGATTCGACAAAGCTTGCCTTTGGCGAAACCGTTTTCAGTATAGGTCGCCCCGGAGATGCAACCGCAAAATCAAGTATTTCAAGCGGTATTGTTTCAAACACTTTAAGAAGAGCGCAGGTTACAACCAATTACAGTTCAAGCTTAATACAAATCGACTGCGATATTTTTGAGGGAAGCTCGGGCGGAGCGCTTGTTAATGCCTACGGACAGCTAATAGGTATTACATCGGCAAAAATGACATCAGATACAACCGACTCTATGAATTTCGCAATCCCCACTAAAACTCTTTCGAGAATTTTGCCACAGCTTTCCAAAAACGGCAAAGTAACCGACAGGGCAAAACTCGGAATCACCTATAAGGAGGTAACTGCGGTTGAAGCCGACCTTAATAAGTCCGAATATACAGGACTTTATGTTGCAACGGTAGGCGACGACAGCGACCTTGCAGGTAAGGTAAAAGCAGGCGATATTATAACCCATATAAACGGTAAGCAAATTACAAATGCAAATATCGTGCTTGATATTATCGAGGACAGTTACGCAGGGGATACAATTACAATTACCGTTGTTACAAGTAATAATGAAAAAAACAATTACAGTGTAAAACTTAAAGCTAATGTCGGCGAATCCTCATATACAAAGGAAAAACTGCAAAATAATAACGGAAATCAAGGCGGAAATTCCATTGGGGGCGGCGGCAGTGATAACGGCGGCACCTTCAATTTCCCGAAAGGTGAGTAAACCTTAATTGATAGGGTGTCTCTTTGCCGATATAAAGGGGCACCTCAATTTTTTTCGGAATTTAATATATTTTTATTGACATTTTGGGTATTTATGGAGTATAATTCATAATTGATAGGTTATAAGTGGGTTTTTGCCCGCAATACAAAATAAGGTTGCCCGAACTTTGTTTTTTGTATCAACCGTTCATGTGAAATTAAGGGAGGTTAAAGAAGATGAAAAGAACATACCAGCCAAAGAAACTTCACCGTAAGAAAGAACACGGTTTTCTTAAAAGAATGGCTACCGCTAACGGCAGAAAGGTGCTTGCCCGTCGTAGAGCAAAGGGAAGAAAGCAATTGACTTATTAAGTTGTCATATTAAGGCCGCTTAGTGCGGCTTTTCCTTTTCTTTTAGAAGGTAGGAAATTATGTTGCAGTATGTAACCATTAAAGAAAACAAGGATTTTAAGCGCCTTTATTATAAAGGCAAATCTTTTGTAAGCCCGTTTTTTGTTATGTATATAGCAAAGGGTCGGGCAAATAAAACCCGTATCGGAATCACCGCAGGTAAAAAAATCGGATGTGCTGTTAAACGCAATCGGGCTAAGCGTGTTATAAGGGCTGCTTTTGCGGAGGTTAGCGGGAATATAGCCAAGGGCTATGATTTTGTTTTTGTTTCTAGGACAAGAATACTTTTTGAAAAAAGTTATACTGTAAAAGACAGTATGGAAAAACAATTAAAAGCGGCGGGTGTTTGGTGTGAAAATTCGTCCGATAAGTAGTTTGCTTATAAAACTTATTGAGTTTTACAGAAAAGCAATATCACCAAGAAAAATCCCCTGTTGCCGTTTTACGCCGAGTTGCTCGGCATACGCTGTGGAAGCGCTTAAAATTCACGGCGTACTTTTCGGATTACCGCTCATAATTTGGCGAGTTTTAAGATGTAATCCGCTTTGTAAGGGCGGTTATGACCCCGTCCCACCCAAAAAACCTTTCAGAAAGGTGAAAAAATAATGTCTACATTGTTCGATATTATCAACAAGCCATTAAGTATTGTTTTTAGATTTCTCTGCGATATTTTCGGCGGTAATTTTGCTGCTGCCGTTGTAATATTTACTTTGCTTGCGAATGTTGTACTCTTGCCGTTAAGTATTAAGAGTCAAAAATCTGCCGTTCAGCAGACAAGAATCAAGCCGAAGCTTGATGAACTCAAAAAGAAATACGGTGATGACAGGCAAAAAATGGCGCAAGCCCAGCAAAAACTTTATCAGGACGAGGGCGTTTCAATGTCGGGAGGATGTCTTCCGCTCGTTTTCCGTCTTGTATTTATGATTAGTATTTATAACCTAATCAACCGACCGCTCACTTATCTTATGAGCGTTTCTTCAAAGACGATTTCGGCTGCCGAAAAGGTTTTGAAGCTTAAAACAAATCAAACCGGTAACGAGCTTGAAATCATAAGAAATGTTTTAGAGGGCAAGTATAAAGCCGGCGGTTTAAGTAAAGCAATTTCAAAAATCGACTTTAATTTATTCGGAATTGATTTAACCAAAACTCCGAAATTCAGTTTTGATTTTTCCAATTTTGAGCTTATCTGGTTAATCCCGATAGGTGCATTTTTGGCGCAAATACTGACAAGTGTTATTTCTATGGCAATACAGAAGAAGAACAACCCCGAAGCACCGAGCATGGCGTTTATGATGCTTACTATGCCTCTTATTACGCTCTTTATCGGTTTTAAGTTGCCGGGTGGCGTTGGATTTTATTGGATTTGTTCTTCTCTTATCGGCGGATTTATTCAGTCAGCCATTCAAATTTTCTACGGACCTAACAAAATGCTCGCTAATGAAAGAGCAAAAGAACTTTCAAAACAACTCGACTTTGAAAAGAAGCAAATTGAAAAATTAAAAGATGTTGCCGAAGACGATACAAAGGCAAATAATTAAGGAGGATTTAGCTTGATTAAGGAAGCAAGAGGCTTCGGCGAAGATATTACCGAAGCTCAGGAAAATGCAAGAATCAATTTAGGCGTTGCGGCTGACGCTGATGTTCAATATGAAATTATTTCACAAAACAAGAAAAAAGTTCTCGGTATTTTCGGTGGCTCAAAGGCAGAAGTAAGAGCTTATGTTGAGTTACCCGACGAACCGCAAAAAAAGATAAAAGCACCTAAAAAGGAAAAGGCACAAGCTGAAAAGGCTGCACAAAAGAAGAAAGAAAACGCAAAAAAAGAAGTAAAACAGGAAAGTAAAAAAGTCGCCGAAAAGGTTTCGGCAAACGATTTTACCGATTTGTTTGACGAAGATAAGCTTGATAAAGACGGAAAAGCCGTTAAAGCAATCGCTTATTTAAGAGCTATTCTTAAAGAGTTCGGCGTGGAAAATCCCGTTTTCAAGGCAAAAGAAATTGAAGACGGCGCATATATTCAAATTGACGGCGACAATATGGGCCCCGTTATCGGCAGAAGAGGCGAAACATTAGATGCTCTTCAATATCTATCGGGACTTGCCGCAAATAACTGTGGCGGATATTTTAAGGTGTTCCTTAATATCGGCGATTACCGTGATAAGAGAGAGAAAGCGCTTATCGAATTGGCAACAAAGGTAGCCGACCAAGTTCTTGCAAACGGCAAGAGCAAGGCGCTTGAACCGATGAATCCTTACGAGCGCCGTATCATTCATACCGCTATTCAGGAAATTGACGGCGTTGTTTCAAATTCTATCGGCGAAGGTCAAAACAGAAGAGTTGTTGTATATTCCGAAAACGGTGATATGAAACCTCCCCGTGTAGGTAATGACCGCCGTTCCCGTAATCAAAGAGGCAGAAGACCTGCAAGAAAAAGCAACACGGTCAATGCAGTTCCTCAAAGAGAGCCGAAAAAGGATTCCGACATTCCGTTATACGGAAAAATCAACTGAATTTTATTATAGGGCAACACTTACGGTGTTGCCCTTATTTTTTCCAAATATTTATGCTTTTTTTGACAAAATAATTGTTTACAAATTAAGTTAAAAGTGGTATTATAGTATGCGTATGAGAGTGTCTGAATATCTTATTTATTTCATTATCTCAAAAAATTTATTATAGGAGGAATTTTCAATGGCCAGAAAATTCAAAACGATGGACGGTAACAACGCTGCTGCGCATGTTTCCTATGCGTTCACCGAAGTTGCCGGTATCTATCCGATTACCCCGTCAAGCCCGATGGCTGACTATGTTGACCAATGGTCTGCACAAGGGTTAAAGAACATTTTCGGTACAACCGTTAAGGTTGCCGAGATGCAGTCCGAAGCAGGTGCTTCCGGTACAGTTCACGGCTCTCTTGCCGCCGGTGCTCTTACCACCACCTTTACCGCTTCTCAGGGACTTTTACTTATGATTCCGAATATGTATAAGATTGCAGGTGAGCTTTTACCTTGCGTATTCCATGTATCTGCTCGTTGCGTAGCTTCACATGCTCTTAACATTTTCGGTGACCATTCAGATGTATATGCTTGCCGTCAAACCGGTTTTGCTATGCTTGCTGAAACAAATCCGCAGGAAGTTATGGATTTGGGCGCTGTTGCTCACTTGGCTGCTATTAAGGGCAGAGTTCCGTTTATCAACTTCTTTGACGGTTTCCGTACTTCTCACGAAATTCAAAAAATTCAAGTATGGGATTATGAAGACCTTAAAGAAATGTGCGATATGGATGCTGTTGAGGCATTCCGTAAGAGAGCGCTTAACCCTGAGCGCCCCGTTATGCGTGGTTCACACGAAAACGGCGATATTTTCTTCCAGCATAGAGAGGCATGCAACAAGTATTATGAAGCATTGCCGGCCGTTGTTGAAGAATATATGGGTAAGGTCAATGCAAAACTCGGCACTGACTATAAGCTCTTTAACTACTACGGTGCTCCCGATGCTGAGCGTATTATAATTGCTATGGGCTCTATCTGCGATGTAGCAGAAGAGGTTATTGATTACTTAACAGCAAAGGGCGAAAAGGTTGGTCTTGTAAAGGTTCGCCTTTACCGTCCTTTCAGTGCTAAAAAGTTGGTTGAAGCTATCCCCGAAACCGTTAAGAAGATTGCTGTTCTTGACCGTACAAAAGAACCCGGCTCATTGGGCGAACCGCTTTATCTTGATGTTGTCGGCGCTCTTGCTCAAACCGGCAGACATATAGATGTTGTAACCGGCGGTAGATACGGTTTAGGCTCTAAGGATACTCCTCCTGCAAGCGTATTTGCTGTATATAACGAGCTCAAAAAGGATGCTCCGAAACAACAGTTTACTATCGGTATTGTTGACGATGTTACAAATCTTTCGCTTGCCGAAGAAGAAGCTCCGAATACCGCAGCCGAAGGCACCAAGGAATGTAAGTTCTGGGGTCTTGGCGGTGACGGCACCGTTGGTGCAAATAAAGACTCTATTAAGATTATCGGCGACCATACCGATAAGTATGTTCAGGCATACTTCCAGTATGACTCTAAAAAGACCGGCGGTATTACCATTTCTCACTTGCGTTTTGGTGATAAGCCGATTAAGAGTCCTTACTATATCAATAAGGCCGACTTTGTTGCTTGCCATAACCCCTCTTATGTAATTAAGGGCTACAAGATGGTTAACGATGTTAAGCCGGGCGGTGTATTCCTTATCAACTGCCAGTGGACTCCCGAAGAACTTGACGAGCATATGCCTGCCGAAGCAAAGAGATATATTGCTAAGAATAACATTCAGCTTTATACCGTTAACGCTATCGACTTGGCTGCAAAGATTGGTCTTGGTAAGAGAACTAACACTGTATTGCAGTCTGCATTCTTCGCTCTTTCTGAGGTTCTTCCCCGTGAAGACGCTATCGGCTATATGAAAGAAAAAGCCCAGAAGTTTATGAAGAAGGGTAAAGAAATCGTAGAAATGAACGAAAAGGCAATCGACGCCGGCGCAACTGCTTATGTTAAGATTGATGTTCCGAGCAGTTGGGCTAATGCTGCCGATAAGAATGACGCCGTTAAGACCGAAGGCCCCGCTAAGCTTGCTAAGATGGTTGATACCGTTATGAAGCCGGTAGGACTTATGAATGGTGATTCATTGCCTGTTTCCGCATTTAACGATTATGCCGACGGTACATTTGAACAGGGCGCTGCCGCTTATGAAAAGCGTGGAGTTGCCGTTATGGTACCTGAATGGAATAACGAAACCTGTATCGGTTGTAACAAGTGTGCATTCGTTTGTCCGCATGCTACAATCCGTCCGTTTGCTTTGTCTGCTGACGAAAAAGCAAAGGCACCCGATACCTTAAAGGTTGCTACTAAAGAGAAACTTGTTACAGGTAAGGGTTATGCTTATACAATGACCGTTTCTCCGCTTGACTGTATGGGTTGCGGTGTTTGTATCGGTGTTTGTCCTACAAACTCACTTAAAATGGCTCCGCAGGAAGGTCAACTCGTTGAGCAGAAGTCATTTGATTACTGTGTTGCAAATGTAACCGAAAAGGCTGATGTTGCAAGCAGTGCTAACATCATTTCTTCACAGTTCAAGAAACCGCTTCTTGAATTCTCCGGCTCTTGTGCAGGATGTGCTGAAACCTCTTATGCACGCCTTATTACTCAGTTGTTCGGTAACAGAATGTATATTTCAAACGCTACCGGTTGTTCGTCAATTTGGGGCGGTCCTGCCGCTACATCACCGTACACAACCGATGCTAACGGTCACGGTCCTGCTTGGGCTAACTCACTCTTTGAGGATAACGCTGAACACGGATACGGTTTGTATTTAGGTCAAAAAGCTATTCGTGACCGTCTTATTGAAGATGTTAAGGGAATAGTTGCTTCTGATAAGGCAGCGCCTGAGGTTAAGACAGCAGGTGAGGAATACCTTGCAACCCTTAACGACGGTGATAAGAATGTTGCCGCTTCTAACGCTTTGGTTGCCGCTATTAAGAAAGCAGGACCTATGTGTGAAAAGTGCAACGATGTTTTAGCTAACAGCGAATATCTTTCCAAGAAGTCCGTTTGGATTTTCGGCGGAGACGGTTGGGCTTACGATATCGGCTTTGGCGGTCTTGACCATGTCCTCGCAAGCGGTGATAATGTAAACATTATGGTATTCGATACCGAGGTTTACTCTAACACCGGCGGACAGGCATCAAAGGCATCTAACATCGGTCAGGTTGCTCAGTTTGCAGCTGCCGGTAAGGCAATCGCCAAGAAGTCTTTGGCTGAAATCGCTATGTCTTATGGCTACATCTATGTAGCACAAATTGCTATGGGCGCTGACCAAAATCAGACTCTTAAAGCAATGAAAGAAGCTGAGGCATACGACGGCCCGTCTCTCATAATCGGCTACGCACCGTGCGAAATGCACTCAATTAAGGGTGGTATGGTTAACTGCCAGAACGAAATGAAGAAAGCCG
>JAZUFQ010000003.1:0-59094 GCA_045640745.1 Acutalibacteraceae bacterium | reverse complement strand
CTGCAACTGACCAAATCAGCAGCCGCCATACAAACATCCATATCTTCGATATATTCACGGATTTCCACATTCTTTGAAAGAGTTACACTATCATTACTTAAATGCTCTTTCATTGTTTCAAATCCGACTTTTCCCGTGCCGTGAATATGATAAAATTTATCGGTACCGTTATGCCACTTGATAAGTTCTTCGGTTGCCTCGTTTATATGCCTTGCACCGAGCGAACCGCCAAACGACAAAATCATCGGTCTGTCATCAAAACCGAGTTTCTTCCGTGCTTCTTCTTTACTAATGCCCGAAAGCTCGACCCTTACGGGATTTCCCGTTATAACCGGTTTTTTGTTAAGGTTTAAGTATTTCTCCGCCTCGGGCATTGCAAGCATAACGGCGTCGGCATTTTTAGAAAGCATTTTAGTTGTAACGCCGGGGAATGCATTTTGCTCGTGGATAGCGGTTTTAATATTTAGTTTTGCTGCCTCCCTTAAAACGGGACCGCTTACATAACCGCCCGTTCCGACAACTATATCGGGTTTAAGCTCAATGAGAAGTTCTTTTGCCCTTTTAGATGCTGTTACCGCTTTTTTTACGGCATCAATATTTCTTTTTATGTTTTTTGCATTTAATTTTCTTTGAAATCCCGCAACCTCGATAGTATAAAAATCGTAACCTTTTTGCGGTACAAGTTTTGCTTCAAGCTTATCAGGCGTACCTATATAACTGATTTTTGCGTCCGGATGGCGCTCTTTAATATAATCGGCAATGGCAAGGGCGGGATTTATGTGTCCTGCCGTACCGCCGCCGGCGAAAAGTATATGCATAAGTTTTCCCCCACGCACTTATTTATTTTTATCGGCACCTCTTGAAACGGATAAAACTATACCCATTTCGGCAAGTAATATTAAAAGTGATGAACCGCCGTAACTGAAAAACGGCAAACTAATTCCGGTATTCGGAATGGTATTTGTTACAACCCAAATATTAAGCATCGCTTGAAGACCTACTTGGAATGTAAGACCTATACTTAAAAGCATACCGAACTTATCCTCGGCACGCATGGCAATACTAAATCCACGCCATACAAGTAAAGCAAAGCAAACTATAATTATAAAAGCACCGACAAGACCTAATTCTTCGCAAACTATTGCAAAAATAAAATCGTTATGCGGTTCAGGCACCCATAAATATTTTTGTCTTGACTGCCCTATTCCTCTGCCTAAAATTCCGCCTGAGCCGATAGCAAGAAGCGACTGAATTGTTTGAAATCCCTCGCCCTTTGCGTCAAGCCACGGGTCCCGCCAATATTTAATACGGTCGCTACTGTAACCGATGAGATTAGAATTAAGTACGAGCCACGCCCCGACACCGCCGAGTCCCACAACGGCGCCTGCAAGTGTCTTTTTCATACCTCCCACAAAGAAAAGCACAAATCCGATTGCTAAAATAAGAATGGTAGCCGAAATATGCGGTTCTAAAACAACAGGCAAAGCGATTAATCCGAGCAGTGCGGCAAGAATTACAATAAACTTAAACTCTTTCATTCTTTCCTGATTATTTGCGATAATGCTCGAAAACCAAATAATCACGGCAAGCTTTGCTATTTCGGACGGCTGAAAATTTATAGGGCCTATAACTATCCAACGCTTAACCTTCATTCCGCTTACCATCGGCGGTAATGCAAGAAGTATGAAAAGCACAATAACCGTTCCGAAGAAAAGGAAAATGCCGAATTTCTGCCAAAAATGATAATTTATTTTCGATGTTAAAAGCATTATCAAAACACCGGCAACGGCAAAAAATGTCTGTCTTATAATAAAATGATAGCTACTGCCGTAATACTCATAAGAATAAGCATAGCTTGAAGAAAAGAGCATTACAAGACCGGTAGTCAAAAGTATGAGTACTATGGAGAGAAAAGTTGCATCGAGTCTCCCCGACTGCCAAAAACCCTGTCGTTTTTTTCTTTTTGCGTTATTACCCGACATAAATTTCCCTCCTTAAAGATTATAAAAATTAAAACAATGAAACGATAAACATAAGTACGCAACCCATAAGCGTAATAAAAGAGAATAAAAGTACGATAGACTGTTCTGTCCACCCGCTCATTTCAAAATGATGATGAAGCGGAGCCATTTTGAAAAGGCGCTTTTTTGTTTTCTTGAAGTATGCTACTTGGAGCATAACCGATATTGCCTCAATAAAGTACATACAGCCGGCAAGTAATAAAAGAACAGGTCTTCCTATACCGAAAGAAAGGGCAACAACCATACCGCCTAAGAACATTGAGCCGGTATCCCCCATAAACACCTTTGCCGGCTTTGCGTTCCATACAACAAATCCTGCACACGCACCGCCTAAACAAGCGCCCAAAGTGTTAGTGGAAAAATGCGAAATTCTTCCGGCGACGAGCATAAATGCACATGCCACAACCAATGTAACACTTGACGCCAAGCCGTCAAGTCCGTCGGTTAAGTTTACGGCATTTGTAAAACCGTAAATAAAGAACAGTGCTATCGGCCAAAACAGCAAGCCAAATCCCGAAGAAATATCTATATCGCCGACAAAAGGAATATAGGTTGTTTTTGTTCCGGCAAACCAAAGTGTAAGCAAATATGCACCCGAAACCAAAAACTGCATAAAAGTTTTTTGCTTTGCGGTAAGACCTAAATTTCTCTTTTTAACAACCTTAATATAATCGTCAATAAATCCGATTGCGCCCATAAGCAAAGCCATAATGATACCCGAAATAACCGTTACGAAAAAGTGCATATCTTTAAGCTCGTTTGCAAATCTTCCGTTTGAAAGCGCCGAAATTCCGTAACAGCAAACAAATGAAAGCAATACACCTATTACGATCATTATTCCGCCCATTGTGGGTGTGCCCTGCTTTTCCTTATGCCATTTGGGTCCGATGTCCAAAATAGTCTGACCGAATTTTAATTTATGCAAAAACGGGATAACTATGTATCCTAAAAGTGCCGTAGCACCGAATGAAATCACTGCCGCAATAATCGGAATATATCTATCCATAATTCTTCTCCTACCGTTTTATCAAAGTAACTCTAATGCCTTTGCTACGACTTCTCTTTCGTCAAGATGTATTGTACCTTCTTTTAGAATTTGATATGTTTCGTGTCCCTTGCCTGCCAAAACGATAATATCGTCTTTTTGAGCATTAGAAACAGCAAAATTTATAGCTTCTATTCGGTTTTCAATTACCTTAACGGGAACTGCCGAGCCCTTTGTACCCTCTAAAATATCAGTAATTATTTCACTTGGGTTTTCGGTGCGTGGGTTATCGCTTGTAACGATTACATAATCGGCATTATGAATAGCGATATTTCCCATAATCGGTCTTTTTGTTTTATCTCGGTCTCCGCCGCAGCCGAATAGTACAACAAGTCGGTTTTTCGGCACTTCCTTAAAGGTCGAAAGAATATTTTTAAGACCGTCGGGAGTATGGGCATAATCAATAATAACGGTAAAATCTCTGCCCGTCGGAACAACCTCGGCTCTTCCCTTTACCCCGTTTAATTCATAAAGTCCCGATATAATATCGTTTATGTCAATGCCGAGCTTAATTGCCGTAACCGCAACTGCCATAGAATTAAGTACGGTAAATTTTCCGCCCGTTCTTACCTTAATATGATTTAATGTGCTATCGCTTACAAGCTCAAATTCAACACTGTCGGGGCGGTAGTTGATACCTTTTGCGCTGAAATCGGAATTATTTGTGTCGGAATATGTAACTACCTCGCAGTTAAGTCCGTCAATAAGCTTTTCGGCATACGGATCACCGCCGTTAACAACAGCGGTTTTACACATTGTAAACAACTTCTTTTTTGCAAGAAGATAATTATCCATTGTTATATGATAATCAAGATGGTCTTGCGTAAGATTAGTAAATACGGCGACATCAAAATCTATTCCATAGACTCTGTCTTGGTCTAATGCGTGCGACGAAACCTCCATAACGGCATAATCACAGCCGTCTTTTACCATTTCGTTAAAAAGCTCATTTAATTCATAGGTGCCGGGAGTGGTGTTATGTGACTCAACAACCCTATCGCCTATCATATTTTGAATAGTGCCGATAATACCTACTTTATGCCCCGAATGTTCAAGAATGCTTTTAAGCATATATGTAACGGAGGTTTTTCCGTTTGTTCCCGTTACACCGACCAAATGCAGTTTTTTAGACGGGTTATCAAAAAAGCGTGCCGACATCAAAGCAAAGGTCTTACGGGTATTTTCGACAATAATTTGATTTTTAAGTCCCAAATCACGCTCGGCTACTACCACCGAAGCGCCGTTTTGTACGGCAACATCGGCGAATTTATGTCCGTCAACCGTCGCACCGTTTATACAAACAAAAGCTGTGCCGTTTTTTACTTTTCTCGAATCGCAGGTAATTTCCAAGACATCTAAATCCCGAAATTCGCCGTTATATTTAGGTATAAGCTCACTGATTAACATAAATTAAACCTCGTTTTAATCTACGGCAATATCTGCACTGCCCTCGTCAAAGAAGCTTACGGTAACAACCGTACCTCTTTGAACTGCCGTTCCCGCCATAACACTTTGACTCGATGACTTAATATCCATAGCGGTAATATTGCCCGCAAACTCGACATTGATACCGGAATTTGTCGCAACGGTATTTACCTCTGACGGAGTAAGCCCCGTAAGTATCGGTACGGTTACACTGTCGTCATTTGTTTCCTCGGTATAAAGTATTACCGTTCCGCCGTTATAAACCTTTGTTCCGGCTTCGGGCAACTGTTTAACAACCTTTGCGCCGTTTCCTACGATTTTATAGGAAATTTTCTGTGCCGACATTGTATCTCTCGCAGTAGCTATATCCGCACCGACAACACTCGGAACGGAAATCGAAATTTTAGCAAGTTCTTCTTCGGAATACTGCGGATTATGGCCTAAATACGGCAAAATATCTTTCATTATTTTAGCGCCGACAGGAGCCGAAATAGTACCGCCGTAATATCTTCCCGACATCGGCTCGTCAAGCATTACAAAAACCGAAATATCAGGATTATTCATAGGAGCAACGCCTACATAGGAACCGATATAAAGCGAACTTTCGCCGAGCGAAATTATTTTTGCGATTTTTTGCGATGTACCGGTTTTACCGCCTATTCTGTATCCTGCAACTATACCGTTTTTTGCGCCGTGCTGTATAACATATTCCAAAAATACACGAAGCTTATCGGATGTTTGCTTTGATATTACCTGACGCTTATATGTTGAACGGATAGTTTTTACAACATTACCGTCGGAATCAATTATTTCTTTTGCTATATGAGGCTCTACTATGTAACCTCCGTTTACAGCCGCCGCCGCAATGGTCATCATATGAAGCGGTGTAATGTTAAAGGTCTGACCGAACGAAGACGAAGCAAGCTCAGTAGGTCCCATTTTTTCTTCCTTATGGTAATTCGGCGTTGCGGCGCCCGGCAGGTCAATACCGATTTTTTCGGTAAGACCGAATGCCTTAAAATACTTGTTGAAAAGCTTTGCGCCGATTAACTGTCCTATTTGTATAAATGCAGGGTTGCAGGAGTTTGACATTGCCTGCTGCATATTTTGAATACCGTGTCCGCTTCTTAAATGGCAGTGATACATATTGCTCGCAACCATATATCCGTAATTACAGCTGAATGTACTGTTTTCGGTAACAAGTCCTTCTTCAAGAGCCGCCGCCGCCGTAAAGATTTTGAAAACCGAGCCCGGCTCGTAGGTATCCGAAACGGCTTTATTTCGCCACTGACGGTTAAGAAGCTCGTTTCTTGTTTTTTCTTTTTCGGTTTCGTCGGATATTGCATCGACTTTTCCTTGGTCAAGGTCGGATAACTTAAAGGGTTCGTTCGGGTTAAAGTCGCCGCTTACCGCCATTCCCAAAATTTCGCCGGTCTTAACATTCATAACTATTGCGGCGCCACGCTCGGCAACCTGCTCTTCCGCAACGGCATCGTCTAAATACTTTTCGCAGGTGTACTGAATGTAGGAGTCAAGAGAAGTAACAATACTGTTTCCCTTTTGGGCTTCTTCAAGCATTTGGTATGTAAAGGGCATATCGGTTCCCTTTGCATTCTTGGCGGCTACGACTCTTCCGGCAACGCCCGTAAGCTCGTTATTATAATAGCTTTCAAGTCCTGCAAGTCCCTGATTATCGTCGCCTACAAAGCCTAAAACCGTTGATGCCAATGTATCATTCGGATAATATCTTTTTGTTGTGGCATCAAGTCCGATGTAATTTGAAAATTTAAGTTTTTTGTTCTTGTTTATGAACTTTCGTACCTTATCGGCGGTTTCTTTTTCAATTTTCTTTTTTACGATAACATAGTAGCTGTCTTTTTTCGTTTTTTCCAAAACATCTTCTTTATTGAGCTCTAATATTTCGGATAAACCGCTTGCTATCTTTTCACGGACTTTATTTGCCTGCTTCTCTTTAAGCTTCTTAAAGCCGTTTGGGGTTATATAAACCGTCCAAGCAGGCGAAGAAGTTGCAAGAGTTTTCATATTCCTATCGTAAATATCGCCACGGGGAGCTGTAATAAGTGTATCGTAAAGTTGTTGCTCGGATGCCATAGTCTGATATTTTTCACCGTTTATTATCATTACATTTCCAAGACTTCCCGTAGAGACAACAACCATACAAAGAACAATAATAATCAAAACAAGATAAGACCTTTTAACCATAACCTTGTTCGGCTTTTTCATCATTTTCGCTCCCACCCTTCGATAAGCAATATATATTATATAATAATATTATATTATAGGGTAAAACGAGAGTCAAGCAACCTTAACCCTCGTAACAATCCCGATATTAAAATATACTTACAACATACTGAAAGTATGAATAAAGTCAGTCGTTGGATATAACTTCACTGCCGTCTTCCTTAACGGCGGTGTTATTTTTATTAACCTTAATGTATTTTACCTGCGACTTGTCCTTCTTACGCATACCCATTTCTGTTGCCTCAACCTCGACATTAGAAAAAGACAACTTTCTTTCAAGCTCAACCTCTAATTCGGTTTTTTCGCTTTTAAGCTCCTCTATTTCGGCTTTTGTTTGATTTATTTTAGTGTTGATTTCGTTAATTTTAAGGCGCAGGAATATATTACCGCAAAGTGCGGCAAGAATAAATGTTGAAATCAAAATCGCAGAGAAAGTAACCGAAACTTTTTTTGTTGCGGCTTTTGCTTTTTTATTTGATTTTGGAAGCTTTACTATGTTATCCTGACGCTTTTCACGGGGCATAAACATATTAAAATCGTATGCCAAGCTGTCATTATAATATTTAAGGTTATCCATTTTTCATTCCCTTACTTGATTTTTTCTATTACACGAAGCTTTGCGCTTCGGCTTCTTTGATTTTCTTCTAATTCGCTTTCGCTTGCCGTAATCGGCTTTCTTGTTATTTGCTTTGCCTCGGGAGTTTTTCCGCAAACGCAAACGGGTAAATCGGGCGGACAGGTACAGCCCGTACAAAACTCTTTGAATTTTTGCTTAACTATTCTATCCTCTAACGAATGGAATGTTATTACAGATAGTCTTCCACCGACATTAAGAAGCGAAAACGCCTTATCAAGCGCCGTTTTAAGTGACGAAAGTTCGCTGTTTACTTCAATTCTTATTGCCTGAAAACATTTTCTTGCAGGGTGGCCCTCTCTTTTATAAGATGCAGGCACATTTTCAGAAATTATATCGGCAAGTTCGGTTGTAGTATTTACGGGGCTTGTCTTACGGTAATCGGCAATGGCATTTGCTATTCTTCTTGCAAATTTTTCTTCGCCGTAATCATACATTATTCTTGCAAGGTCTTCGGCGCAATATGAATTAACAACATCGTATGCGCTAAGTCCCTCTTTGCTCATTCGCATATCAAGGGGCGCCGTTTTATGATACGAAAAACCTCTGTCAGCAGTATCAAGCTGATAAGACGAAACACCGAGGTCGAGCATAATTCCGTCAACTTTGCTTATATTAAGCTCATCAAGAGCCGTATCCATTTGGTCAAAATTCGTATTAACAACGGTGGCATTATAGTCTTTTAGCCGCTCTCTTGCCACCAAAACGGCATCGGGGTCACGGTCAAGCGCAATAAGGCGCCCGTTTTTTAAGCGCTTTGCTATTTCTGTCGAATGACCGGCACCGCCGGCAGTTCCATCAACATATATGCCGTCGGGTTTAATATTAAGTGAATCAACCGTTTCAAAAAGCAAAACCGATTTATGATTGAATTCCATAACTAAAAGTCCAAAGTTTCAACAATTTGAGCAACCGATTCGGGAGAATATTCGGCATTTTCCTTTTCCCAAAGCTCGGTGTTCCAAATTTCGAGGTTGGTGTCCATACCGATAATATGGGCTTCAACATCCAAATTTGCATATTCACGCAAGGATGCGGGGATAAGTATTCTACCTTGCGTATCAAACTCAACCTCGAAAGCACCGTCATAAAGAAAACGCTTTACAACACTCGCTTTGGCATTAGGCAGGCTGCCTATCTTCTCAACCAAGGTATTCCAATTATCACTTGAATAAACACAAAGGCAACGCTTACCGTAAATACCACGGCAAATCATAAAGGTTTCGCCTAACTGTTCACGAAGCTTTGAAGGAATGGCAAGTCTGCCTTTTTTGTCGATATTATGTTGATAACCGCCGTATAACATTCTTGCCACCTCCTAAATGGAAAAGTTATCAACTTTTTCCACACATTTATCCACATTTATGGGAAAAGCATACACAATTCCACACCGTAAATGTATTATAATACACCAAAGCACAAAAATCAAGTGTTTTTTTGAAAAAATGCAAAAAAAATAAAACCACCGCAAAAATGCGATGATTTTATAAAAAATTCCTAAAAAATAAGCAAGAGCTTTTTACACTCTTGCTTATAATTTTAATTATTCAGCTGTTTCTTCGGCAGGTTCTGCGTTCTCGTCTTTTACAGGTTCTTCAACGGTTTCCTCTACTGCCTCGCTGGCTGTTTCGGGAACTGCTTCGGGAGTAACCTCGGCAGGTGCTTCCTCAACTGTTTCGGGAGCAGTTTCGGCAACGGGCTCTTCTGTTGTTTCTTCGGTAGAAGCAACAACCTCGTCCTCACCCTCGCTTGCCTTTTCCTCAGCTTCTTTTTGAATTAAAGCACGGATTGAAAGACTTACACGCTTCTTCTCGGTGTCAATAGCGGTGATTTTAACATCAACCTCTTCACCTGCTTTAAGCTCGTCCTGCGGTTTGGCAACATGCTTATCGGCAATTTGCGAAATGTGGATAAGACCGTCAACACCCGGGAGTATTCTAGCGAAAGCGCCGTATGTAGTAAAGCTTACGATAGTAGCCTTAATTACATCGTCAACGGCATAGGTGTTAAGGAATTTTGTCCAAGGATTATCCTCGGGATTCTTATAGCCCAAAGAAATCTTTTTCTTTTCGGTGTCGATAGCCTTAATATAAACCTCAATTTCGTCGCCTACCGAAACAACCTCAGACGGATTTTTAATTCTCTGCCACGAAAGTTCGGAAATATGAACCATTCCGTCAACACCGCCCAAATCTACGAATGCACCGTAGGTTGTAAGCGAGCGAACAGTACCTTTTATACGGTCGCCGACAGCAATTTCATTCCAAATCTTTTCTTCGGCTTCTTTTCTTTGTTCACGAAGAACACTGCGGATAGAGCCGACCACCTTGCGTCCTCTTCCGATTTCGATAATACGGAAAGAAACATTTTGACCCTTTAATTCTTCGAGAGAGTCGTTTCTTGAAAGGGTTGCCTGAGAAGCAGGAACGAATATACGAACATTATTTGAATAAATTACAACGCCACCCTTAACGACATCGTTAACAACACCGTTAAGCACTTCGCCCGACTCTTTTGCGGCGAAGATATTATCCCAGCCGGCAATAGCATCGTAACGGCGTTTTGAGAGCATTGCGATTCCTTCCTGATCGTTAATCTTCATAATGATAAGATTAAGAGTATCTCCGATCTTAACTTCTTCCTCAAGCTTAACATTTGGGTCAAGAGAAAATTCAGAAGCCGAAACATAGCCTGTTATTCCTCTACCAAAGTCAACTTGTACCTCGGTAGGATTTACGGCAAGAACGGTTCCGACAACCTTTTGATCTCCCGTCAAATTGCTGAGAGAAGCCTCGAATGCTTCCTCATCCGTCATTTCCTCGAAGCTTTTTTGAACAGCGGTTTCTTCAAGCTGTTCATCTACCGGTTGAAAATTTTGAGACATGGTAATTATTACCTCCTTTATGATACCGGCCGGCGTAGATGCTCCGGCCACAACACCCACTGACTTAACACCGAAAAACCACGACGCCGATAATTCATCGGATTTTTCAATGAGAAAGGTCTTTTCGCAGAATTTCGCACAAACCTCGAAAAGCTTTGCGGTATTGGAACTATGTCTACCGCCGATGACTATCATAGCATCGTTTTCTTTTGCAAGCTTTTGCGCTTCATCCTGTCTTGTAGATGTAGCATTACATATTGTATCAAATATTTTTGCATTTGTATAGAGTTTTTTTATATTTTTTTGAATATTTTGCCACTTTTTTGCGTTAAAAGTGGTTTGAGCGACGACAGTTATGTCTTTTTTGGCGGTTTCGGGGTGATTTTTTGTGATTTCCAAAAGCTCGTTTTCGTCCGAAAAAACAAAAACATCGCTTACGCTATGCCCCATTATGCCCTTTACTTCGCTATGCTCTTTATCACCGGCGATAAAAATAATATCGCCGAGCGTGCTTTGTTCTTTAACGATAGAATGGATTTTTGATACAAACGGGCAGGTTGCGTCAACATAAAGAATATTTTTATCGGTACATTCTTTTATAACGCTTTCGGGCACACCGTGGGAACGGATTACGAGTGTTTCGCCTTCGTTTGCACCGCTTGGTATATCAACAATTCTTACGCCCTTATTTGAGAGTTCTTCAACAAGCTGGGGATTATGTATGATGGGGCCCAAGGTACAAACCTTTTTGCCCTCATCCAAAAGTCCGTAAACAGTATTAACGGCACGGTTTACGCCGAAACAAAATCCCGCAGTTTCTGCAACGGTTATTTTCAATTAAGCGTTACCCTTTCTTTTATCATATTATAAAGCTTTTCTACCGACTGTTCGAGAACAAGTCCCGTAGTATCGAAAATAATAGAGTCCTCGGCAGGTTTTAAGGGGGCTATTTCTCTATGAGAGTCGTTATAATCTCTTGTCTTTATATCATTAAAGACATCTTGATATTCAACCTTCATACCCTTTTCGCAAAGCTCTTTATATCGTCTGTTGGCTCTTTCTTCAACCGATGCCGTAACAAAAAATTTAAGCGTTGCATTCGGCAAAACAACGGTGCCTATATCTCTTCCGTCCATTAAAACATTATTTTCTCTTGCAAGTTTTCTTTGCATTTCAAGTAAAAACGCTCTTACGGGAGGTTTTGCCGAAACGGCGGACGCCATCATTGAAGCTTCGGGTGTTCTTATCTCCTGCGAAACATCTTCATTATTCAGAAAAACATGTTGCTTATTATCAATAAATTTAATATCGACATTTATATTTTTTAAGTTTTCTTCAATATCGCAGTCAAGATTTGTGTCAATACCTTTTCTTATAAAATAAAGTCCTACCGTACGGTAAAGCGCACCCGTATCAACATAGATAAAATCAAGTTTTTTTGCAACACCCTTTGCAAGTGTGCTTTTTCCTGCACCGGCAGGGCCGTCAAGAGCAATAGAAATCATAATTCGTTCTCCTTATTTTTTGTACTTATTCCTGCAACATAACCTGTTGAAAAAGCGATTTGAAGATTAAAACCGCCGGTATATGCATCGGTGTCGATTACTTCTCCGGCAAAGTAAAGCCCTTTAATAAGCTTTGACTCCATTGTGTTAGGATTTATTTCCTTAACCGAAACGCCGCCACTTGTGATTATCGCTTCCTCAATAGGTCTTGTACCTATTATATGTAATTTTATCCCCTTTATAATCGAAACAAGATTTTGCCTTTGCTCCTTTGTAATTTGATTTACCTTAACATTAGGCGCAATGCCCGATAATTTCACAACAACGGGAATTAAGCTTTTAGGGAGAAGAGCATCAAGCGAATTTGAAAAATCTTTATTAAGCTCTTCTTCAAAATCTCTGAGTAATCTTTTATCAAGCTTTTCAAAGGACAAAGCAGGTTTCAGATCTATTAAAACATAGTAATTTGTTTTGCCGATATTTCTTAAATGTGCCGAAGCCGAAAGAGTGAGAGGCCCCGAAATTCCGAAATGGGTAAACAAAAGCTCGCCCTGTTCTTCATAAATCGGTTTTTTCTTTCCCTCTTCAAAAAATGAGGCAGTAATGTTTTTAAGCGAAAGTCCAGAAAGAGACGAGCAAAATCCCTCATGGCAAACAAGCGGAACAAGCGACGGGCGAATATCGGTAACGGTATGCCCCAATGATTTTGCAAAACGGTAGCCGTCACCCGTAGAGCCTGTAAGCGGATAGGACATTCCGCCTGTTGCGACTATAACATTATCGCAAAACATTTGTCTTTTATCCTTTAAGCGGACACCGAAAATCTTATTGTTTTTGCAAAGTATCTCCTGCACTTCGCCTTTAATAATTTCAACTCCGCTTTTATCCGCCTTATTTTTTAAGGCATCAACTATATCTACCGCTTTATCCGAAACGGGAAAAACACGGTTGCCTCTTTCGGTTTTTAGGGGAACATTGCATTCTTCAAAAAAGCGCATAGTATCGGCAGACGAGAATTTTGAAAAAGCCGAATACAAAAATCTTCCGTTTTTCGGGATATTTTTAATATGAGTATCCGTATCGGAGTTGTTAGTGACATTGCATCTGCCCTTGCCCGTTATCATTACCTTTCGTGCGACACGGTCATTTTTTTCAACAAGTGTTACGGAAATATTACTGCCAGTTGCATTTATTGCCGCCATAAGACCTGCGGCACCTCCGCCTACAACAACCGTTTTTATCATATTCTCGCCACACTTTTATCTAAAAATAGCCGCCGTAAGCTCGGCGGCAAAGGGAAATCAACATCAAAATTATATTATCATAAACCTTAAAAAAACGCAACAGTTTATTTAATAATACTGCTCATTTTAGGTCTTACCTTAATCATATAGAAGAAAGACACTCTCGAAATCGCAATATCGTATAAAACAAAGGCGATATAACAAAGCACCAAAAAAATCACTGCACCGTATTTACCGAGCGGACCGAAATCGTCAACCGCAATATCGGTTAAAAGCTTTAAGACAAAATACGAAGCCGTAACCGAAGCCGAAAATGAAAGAATTTTAAGCACCCATTCAAATACTGCGTTTTTTATTCTTTCAATAAGCGCTTTTACTATCGGATAAAAGCCGAAAAGCAGTAAATAAAGCACCTTTGTTTCGGGCTCGGCAACAATAAGCACAAGCAACGAGCTTACTGTATATGTTGCAAAAGCATAGGACACGCCGATTTCAATAAGCGGAATCATAACAAAAAGTCCGGCAACCGCAGGAACGGCATAGGTAAAATACGGAAAGTAACCTAAAAGCATTACTATTACCGAAAGTGCCGAGCAAACAGCACAAAATGTAATCTTTGTCGTCTTTTTCATAAGCTAACAGCAGGGTATTAAATCTCCGCCCATACATTCGCAACAACAGTCGGCGCAAATAAGACTTTGACAAATATCGCAGGTATTACAGTCGCCCGCACCGTTTCCGTAAGGACGGTATGGATTATACTGCGCTCCGCTTTGCTTTTGAGCGTTGTGCATAGCGGTTTTATATTCAGTATTTGTCGGCTCCATTCTGACAGCCGTCGCAAAGCTTGTATAAGCTTGGTCAAACCAGCCACGAAGATACAAAACTCTGCCGTTAAGATAATACCATTCGGCGTTTCGGTTTGAGGGGTTTATTCCGTCAAGCACCTCTTGTGCCTGCTCGTATCTTCCCGAATTTATGAGCGAAACCACTTCGGGGAATGAACTGTTCGCACTGCTGTACGCATTATTAGAGCTTCCCTTTTTACCTCGCCTGTTATTCATAATCTGATCGTACGCATCATTTATTTCCTGCATCTTCTCTTTTGCAAGGTCGGAAAGCGGATTATCGGCATAATTATCGGGGTGATATTTTCTTGCCATCTCCCTATATGCGTTTTTAACCTCTTCGTCGGTTGCGTTTTTAGAGATGCCTAATACTTCATACGGGTCTTTCATTTGATAACTCCTTTTTATATGTATCTTCAAGTCCTAAATAAATAATATTACCTATAATTGTCTTATATCTTTTAACGGGCAAAAGCTCGAAAGCATTTATCGACTCGTTTATACAGTAATAAATCTGTCTTTCTATGCGTTTTTCCATATCTTCGCTCTCTATAAGATTTAACACATTATAAGACTTTTTCTTTTTATCTTCTTCCCTATCCGAAATCGCATCCATAAGATAAATGTATTTCCCTATACAGTAACCGAGTCGGTTAAGTATCCTCTTGTTTGTTTCGTCTGTACTGCAAAGCGATAAAATACCCGAAAGAGCTTTTGCGGTAGGGTCGCAGGCAGTATCAATATCGGCGGTATTGTTATTTTCAACAAGATTTTGCTCATCAATATAATTTTCAACAATTCCGTCAATTTCGGGGAAAGCTTTTTTTGCTTTTTTATAAGCACTTTTATAAATCGGCTTTAATAAAATAAAACCTATTTTCTTAAAGCCCTTTTCGTCGGCGATATTATCGAGAATTTTATAGTAAAGCATAATCATCGCCGCAGCACTCGGCATTTCCAAAAAGTCAGTATCGTTACAGTAATTACACTTTTTAATGGGATTAAAAGCGCATCTTCCCGTCTTATACCCTGTGCATGTATCTTTAAGCGACATATTAAGAAGAGCCAAAAAGGTAAAATCATAGCTTAATGTAAGCCTTGATAAAAACCCGTAATTCTTGCCGAGTTTTTTACAAAGCGAACAGTAAACGGCTTTATAGGTGTCATACTCTTTGATTTTCAAATCGCCCTTTGCAGTTTTTACATAACCGAACACCTATTTCACCGCACTTTCTTTTTTGTATTTTAATATATCGCAAAAGTTTATATATGAATAATGTGTAAATTATAAAAGTTTTTTAAGGAATTTACCCGTATAAGACTTTTTACATTTAAATACTTCTTCGGGCGTACCGGTGCAAACAACCGTACCTCCCCTGTTTCCGCCCTCGGGTCCTAAATCAATTATATGGTCGCAAACCTTTATGACATCTAAATTATGCTCAATTACAAGAACGGTATTTCCGCTGTCGGTAAGTCGCTCTAAAATTTCAACAAGACGGTGGACATCGGCAGTATGAAGTCCCGTTGTCGGCTCGTCAAGAATATATATCGTTCTCCCCGTTGAGCGTTTCGAAAGTTCGGTTGCAAGCTTAACACGCTGTGCCTCACCGCCCGAAAGAGTGGTAGCCGGCTGACCGATTTTTATATAGCCGAGTCCTACATCGAAAAGGGTTTTAAGTTTCTTACAAATCTTCGGGTGGTTTTCAAAGAAATACATTCCCTCTTCAACCGACATTTCGAGAATATCATAAATGTTTTTACCCTTATAAAGAACATTTAAGGTTTCTTTATTGTATCTTGTGCCGCCGCACACATCGCAGGGCACATAAATATCAGGTAAAAAGTGCATTTCAATTTTAACAATTCCGTCGCCTGCACACGCTTCACATCTTCCGCCCTTAACATTAAAGGAAAATCTGCCGGCATTATACCCTTTCGCTTTTGCGTCCTTAGTAGAAGCAAAAAGTTCACGGATATCGGTAAACACACCCGTATAGGTAGCAGGGTTGCTTCGGGGAGTTCTGCCTATCGGCGACTGGTCTATACATATAACCTTATCAAGATTTTCAATGCCCTCTATCCCGTCATGCTCGCCGGCTATTGTTTTTGCTTTATTAAGCTTATTCGCAAGTTCTTTATAAATAATATCGTTTACAAGCGACGATTTACCACTTCCCGAAACACCCGTTACGGCTATTAACTTTCCAAGCGGAATTTTAACATCAATATTTTTAAGGTTATTTTCTTTTGCACCCTTTACGGTCAGAAAATTACCGTTGCCATCTCTTCTCTTTTTCGGAACGGGAATTTTCTTTCTTCCGCTTAAATAGTCCGAGGTAACAGACTCTTTGCATTTAAGAAGTTCGTCGGGCGTGCCCGAAAATACAACCTCACCGCCGTGAATTCCGGCACCGGGGCCAATATCAATAATATGGTCGGCTTCACGCATTGTATCCTCATCATGTTCTACGACAATCAAGGTATTGCCTAAATCACGAAGGCGTTTTAGTGTATTAAGAAGCCGCTCGTTATCCCTTTGGTGAAGTCCTATACTCGGCTCGTCCAAAATGTAAAGCACTCCGCAAAGTGCCGAACCGATTTGGGTTGCAAGACGGATTCGCTGTGCCTCACCGCCCGAAAGAGTACCTGCCGAACGGGAAAGAGAAAGATATTCGAGCCCTACGCTCGCAAGAAAATTAAGGCGTTCTTTTACTTCCTTTAATATCGGCTTTGCTATCATTTCGTCTTTACCCGAAAACTCTAATGATTCAATAAACGAAAGCGCCTCAATTACCGACATATCGCAAAGCTCTTTAATATTTTTACCGCCTACCGTTACGGCAAGAAATTCGGGTTTAAGCCGTGCACCTTTACAGTCGGGGCAAATACTTTCGTTCATATATGCTTCTATCTCGGCTCTTGCGCCGTCGCTTTTTGTTTGATTATATCTTCTTTGTAGGTTATTAACAACACCCTCAAATGCGGCTTTATAGTGTCCGCCGCCGAAATCGCTGTGGCGCACAAGGTCTAATTTTTCGTCCCCCGTACCGTATAAAACAATATCTTTAATTTCCTTTGAAAGATTTTTCCAAGGGGTATTTATATTAAAACCGTATCTATCGGCGATACCACGGTAATACATATTGGCAAAGCTTCCCGAATCGGGCGCATACCAACTGTTAACTCCCCACCCCGACGCTCTTATACAACCGTCTATAAGCGACTTGTTCTCGTCGGCTATCAAAAGACGGGGGTCTATTTTCATAAAGTTTCCGATACCCGTACAGGTAGGACAGGCACCGACGGGACTGTTAAAGGAAAACATCGTCGGGGTAAGCTCGGGTATGCTTATTCCGTGTTCCTCGCAGGCATAACTTTGGGAGAATTTAAGTTCTTCACCGCCTATAACATCAACGGTTAATGTTCCGCCCGAAAGGTTTAGAGCCGTTTCGATACTGTCGGCAAGTCGGGAGCGTATTTCATCTTTAATCACTATTCGGTCAACTATAACCTCAACCGTATGCTTTTTGTTTTTATCGAGTGTTATTTGCTCGGACAGGTCATATACATTTCCGTCAATTCTTACCCTCGAATAACCCGATTTGCGAGCCGATTCAAGTTCCTTTGCGTGTTCGCCCTTACGGTTTGTTACAACGGGCGACAAAAGCTGAATTTTAGTTCCGACAGGCAGAGCGCAAACCGTATCGACGATTTGGTCGGTCGGTTGCATACTTATTTCCTTTCCGCAAACAGGACAGTGCGGAATACCTACCCTTGCATACAAAAGGCGGATATAATCGTAAATTTCGGTAACCGTTCCTACGGTTGAACGGGGGTTTTTCGAGGTCGTTTTTTGGTCGATGGATATAGCAGGAGAAAGCCCCTCAATCGTATCAACAACGGGCTTTTCCATTTGTCCCAAAAACTGTCTTGCATAAGAAGAAAGCGACTCGACATACCGTCTTTGACCTTCGGCATAAATCGTATCAAAAGCAAGCGACGATTTTCCGCTTCCCGAAAGTCCCGTAAAAACCACAAGCTTATTTCTGGGTATTTCAACATCAATATTTTTAAGATTATGCTCGCAGGCACCTTTAATTACAATTTTATCCTTCAATTTTTTCTCTCCCGCAGACTTTATCATAATATATTATTTTACTATTATTATTTAATAATGTAAACAAAAATTTTATATTTTATTGAAAAAAAAGGAAATCTATGATAGACTGATTTTGTCAAAGGGAAGTCGGGTGAAAATCCCGCACGGGCACGCCGCCGTGATATGCGCCATTGTCAAAATATATTTTCGCCGCAAGAAAATGAAACACCATTGGGAAACCGAGAAGGTTTTTGACATTTGCATTAAGTCGAAACACCTAAGACAAACTAAACCGATTTTTGAATTAGATATTGCGAGCGCCGATAAACAAGGTAAATCGGTTAATAATATTTTAGGAGAATGTAAATGAAAAATTCAAAACTTATTTTTTCAAAAGTAATTTCATTTGTGCTTATTGCGGCTATGGCACTAACCTTTGTTTCCTGCAAAAAGGAAACAAAAAAGGATACACCGTCCGTCGACAGCGTAACCGACTCCTCCTCGGTTAAAACAGTTGGAGAAGGAAAAACAAGTTTCTTTTTTACCGTTACCGACATTGACGGCAAAGAAACGAAATTCTCGGTTAAGACCGATAAAAAGACGGTCGGAGAAGCTTTGTTTGAATTAGGACTTATTGACGGAGATAAGAGCGAATACGGTCTTATGGTAACAAAGGCAAACGGCATTACGGCAAATTACGACACCGATAAAACATATTTTGCTTTTTATATTGGCGGGAAATATGCAACTGTCGGTATTGACTCGGCTGAAATCAAAGAGGGCGAAACATACGAACTGAAAGTAGAAAAATAATGAAAAGGTTAAAACTGTTTGAGATAACCCTCTTTCCGCTTTTAGGCGCACTTATGTTTTTGTCGAAAATTTTGCTTGAATTTTTGCCTAACATTCATATGCTCGGAATGCTTACTATGGTCTACACCGTTGTTTTCAGGAAGAAAGCGCTGATTCCCATTTACATTTATGTTTTTATAAACGGAATAATATCGGGATTTAATATATGGTGGGTGCCGTATCTTTATATTTGGACTGTGCTTTGGGCGGTTACTATGATACTTCCCAAAAATATGCCGACAAAAATAAGCATCGTTGTTTACACTCTTGTTTGCACATTACACGGCATATTATTCGGCGTACTTTATGCCCCCTTTCAAAGTATAGCATTCGGGCTTGATTTTAAGGGTACGGTTGCGTGGATTATTTCGGGGTTGCCGTTTGATACTCTTCACGCCGTCGGGAATTTTTGTTTCGGACTTCTTATTGTCCCCGTTTCAAATGCACTTAAAAAAGCAATATCTCATTTTGACAAAGGGTGAAATTATGAAATCGTTTTTTTATAATTACGGTTCAACCTTAATTATCGCACTTATTGTTACGGCAATTATTATTCTTGCGATAAGAAAAATCATTAAGGACAAAAAAAGCGGTAAAAGTTCCTGTTCATGCGGTTGTGAGGGGTGCGCCTACAAAGACAACTGCCATAAAAAATAAGATTTAAGCTTCCGAAATTTTCGGAAGCTTATTTTTTTCTTGACAAATTGAAAACAATCGTGTATTATTGTATTAGTTTGTTAGTACAGTAATACATCGGAGGTGTTAAAGTGGCTTGGCAGTTTGATTCCAATCTACCTATATTTAAGCAGATTGTAGACAACATTACATTAAGGATAATTAAGGGAGTGTACAAATGCGGTGAGAAAATAGATTCGGTAAGAGACTTAGCCATTGAGGCAGGCGTAAACCCCAATACAATGCAACGGGCTTTGGCCGAAATCGAAACAACAGGACTTATAGAAACAAAAAGGGGCGACGGCAGGTATATTACCGAAGACGCTCAAAAAATCGACCGCATCAGGCATAAATATATAGAAGATAATGCAATAGATTTTATTAAACGAATGAACGATTTGGGATTTACAAAATCTGAAATAACCGAAATTATCGAAAAAAATATTTAGAAAGAACGGTGAACGACTATGGAAAAAATACTTGAATGCAAAAATCTTACTAAAAATTACCGAGAAACCTGCGCCCTTAAAAATCTCAACTTTTCGGTTGCAAAGGGCAGAATTGTCGGGCTTTTAGGGCCTAACGGAAGCGGTAAAACAACCTTTATTAAAACTGTTACGGGGCTTTTGACTCCGTCATTCGGTGAAATAAAGATAAACGGAATGCCGATAGGTACAGAAACCAAAAAAATAGTTTCTTATCTTCCCGACCATAACTTTTTATCACAATGGATGACGGTCGGCTCAATGATAAATTACTATAACGATTTCTTCCCCGATTTTGATACAAACAGAGCCGACGAAATGCTTGACAGTTTAGGCATAAATAAAAAAGCGAAAATTAAAACTCTTTCAAAAGGTACACAAGAAAAGGTTGCGCTTATTTTAACTATGAGCAGGAAAGCAAAGCTTTATGTGCTTGATGAGCCGATTGCCGGTGTTGACCCTGCAACAAGAGATTATATTTTAAGAACGATTTTAACAAATTACGACAGCGAGGCAACGATTATTATATCAACCCATTTAATAAACGATGTTGAGCAGATTTTAAGCGATGTAATTATTATAAACAACGGCGAACTCGTTATTGCCGACACGGTTGACAACATAAGAGAACAAACAGGAAAAAGTGTTGACGAGTATTTCAGGGAGGTATTCAAATGTTAAAAAAACTTTACAAACACGAATTTATTGCCCTTTACCGAATAGTTTTACCGCTTTACGCCGTACTTATAGGGCTTGCGACATCGGTAAAAATACTTAATATCTTTGATGACACAAACGATGTAGTTAATACTATTCGCACCGTTTGCACAACCCTTACAACGGTTATGACTTTTGCGCTTTTTATCGCAAGCTTTATTGTAATAATCATAAGGTTTTGTAAAAACTTTTTATCAAAAGAAGGTTATTTAACATTCTCTCTTCCGATAAAAGCATCGGCGCATATTATTTGCAAATTACTCTGCGGAATAGTTGTCAGTATTACGAATTTTATCGCCATTCTTTGCGCTTTATGGATTATTTTCGGAAATTCAAAAACATATAACGACATATTATATGTAATAAAAGGGAGTTATAAAACTTTAACCTCAACACTCGGAACGGGCAAGACGGTTGCTTATATCGTTGAACTGTTTTTTGCTGTTATTTTTTCGCTCGGCGCAAATTTCCTGATATTTTACGCCTCAATATCAATAGGTCAGCAATTTAAGAAAAAAGGGCTTGCCTCGGTTATATCTTATATTTGCATTTACACCGTAATTGAAATGATACTTATGGCGGTCACCTTACCTCTTACAGCAGTATTCGGCAAAAACCTTGATTCACTTGAAACCTTTTCTTCTGCAATGCTGATATTCTTCGCCGTAATAATAGCCATTGAGTTGTTACAATGCTTTGTTTATTATCTTATAACAAATTATTTCTTATCGAAAAAACTTAATCTTGAATAGCAAAAAGGGAGATTTTTCTCCCTTTTTTAATTATATTATTATATTTACGGCTTTAATTGCATAAACTACTACGGGTGATGTTTTATGACAATTAAATTTAATCTGAAAAAATTTATTATTTCGCTACTTATCCCGATTGCCGTCGGCGGACTTTCGGCGCTTATTACGGGTAAGGATATGATGATTTACGACGAAATAACAAGACCGAAACTTTCTCCGCCGTTCATTGTATTCCCTATTGCATGGTCGATACTTTATATTCTTATGGGTATATCGCTTTATATGATTTGGAATAAAGACGACCGCTATACAAATAAATCGAGGGCGTATTTATTCTTTACGGCTTCTTTGATATTTAACTTTCTGTGGTCGCCGATTTTCTTTTCGGCAAAACTGTTTGCTGTTGCCTTTGTTGTTTTAATTCTTATGTTTATTTCGGTGCTTTTAACAATAATCGAATACTATAAAATAAACAAAGCCGCCGCAATTTTGCAAATCCCCTATTTATTATGGCTTGTGTTCGCAGGGTACCTCAATCTTGCAATTAGTATACTAAATTAAATCATAAAAAAAGTGGGTTGCTTAAAGCAACTCACTTAATTTTTGCTTAAATATTTTTTTGTTATTTTCAAAAAGGTTATCGCCTTTTGTATCAATAGACACTATAAGCGGTCCGAATTCTTTAACTTTTAATATCCAAAGGGCTTCGGGCATACCGAGGTCAAGCCATTCGACATTTTCTACCCTTTCAACTTCTTTTGCGGCAACAACTCCGCAACCGCCCGGAAAAGCACAATGAATTGCACCGTATTTTTTGCAGGCATTTGCGGTTTTCTCCAACATTCCGCCCTTGCCGATAATAAGTTTAACACCCGTTTTTTTGATAAACTCTTCTTCAACGCTTTCCATTCGCCTGCTCGTTGTAGGCCCTATGGCAATAATCTTATATTCGCCGTTTTCTTGTTGTTTGGCAATAGGTCCTGCGTGATACAAAGCGCCCGACAAAAAATCAAAAGTTTCAGGCATTATATTTTCGTTTATTACACGGTTATGCCCAGCATCACGGCAGGTGGCAAGAAGTCCCGTATAAAAAACCGTGTCCCCGATTTTAAGGTCTTTAATCTGCTCAAAGGTAATAGGCGCAGTAAGTACTTTTTTCATATTCTATTCTCCTTTGGCAGTCTTTTATGAGAAATAATTTCGGAAGATAAATCGCCGTGAATAATCATTTCCCCTTTTCTTGTCGCCCAACAGCCGAGCGTTATACCGACGCCGAGTGTTGCAGGGTGGTGCGCACCGCATTCAACATTTACGCCGAGCACACTCTTATTTCCGCCAAAGCCCAACGGCCCTATACCGATAGAGTTTAGGTCATTCTCGATTTCTTTTTCGAGTTTTGCTCCCTTTTCGTTTTCGCAAATTGTATTAAACGGACGAAGAAGTGCTTTTTTTGAAAGCATAGCCGATGTTGCGGCGCAGGTGCCGAGCCCTATCCCGACACAAAGCGGTGGGCAGGCATTAACTCCCCAGTCAACAACCGTTTCGTAAACAAACTTTTTAATACCCTCTGCACCTTCAAGGGGCATTAAAACCTTACTCCTGCCTGCAAGCGAACAACCGCCCCCTGCAAGATACACCTTCAAGTTAAGGTCTTTACTGTCGGGGATAAGATTATATTCAATATAAGGAGCACCGAAGCCGACATTGTTACCCGTATTATGTTCGCTGAGCGGTTCAACGGCATTAGGTCTTAAAGGCAACTCGTTTGTAACCTTAACAGTCGCTTCGGTTAAAACATCTTTTATTATATTAAGGTATGGAAATTCAGTTCCCACATCTACGAAAAAATGCAAAATTCCCGAATCCTGACAAACAGAGCAATGCTCATTTTTTGCAAGCTCTAAGTTTTCAAAAATGCTTTTATACATAACCTTGGCGCTTTCGCTTGTTTCAGTCTCGGAAATACTTTTTAATTTTTCAAAAACATCGTCAGATAAATAAACAGCTACTGTTTTTATAAAATCCGAAACCTTATTTATAAGCTCGCTTTTTACGGCATTTTCCATTATTTTGCTCCTTTTGTCTTAATCTCTAAAAAAGCCGAGAGGCAAAATCTCTCGGCTTAACGGATTATTACTTTAATTCAGATGTGCAATGAGGACACTTTGTTGCTTCAATGCTTATCTCACTCTTGCAGTAAGGACAAACCTTTGTTGTCGGTGCAGCTTCCTCTATATCTTTCTTTTTAAGAGATGTAAGCTTATTGACGCCTTTAAGAATAAGGAACAATACAAGCGCAATAATTATAAAGTTGATAATCGCAGTAATAAATGCCGAAATAAATCCTGCGATTTCAGTCCATGTATATAAATCCTTATGCGCACGGGTAACAAGGTCTAAAATCGGCTGAATGAAATTAGCGGTAAGCGAAGTTACAATTCCTGTAAACGCAGTACCGATAATCATACCTATTGCAAGGTCAATGATGTTGCCCTTTAAGGCAAACTCTTTGAATTCATTTAGAAATTTTTTCATAAATATGTACCCCTTTTATTAAATTTTTCTTTATTGTAACACATTTATGCAAATAATTAAAGTAAAATTTTATTTTTTTCGACAATCGTCTTGTTTTCAAGAGCAAAATATGTCAATTATTGTCATAGATTTTAGAATTTATTTGCATTTTCTTGGAAAAAATCTATTTTTTTTGGAATTTTATACTTGAATTTTATCAAAACCCGTGTTATTATATGGAAAAAGATTTTTTGGAGGAATTAAAAATGGATAAAAAATTAAAAGTAATAGTTGCAGACAATTCGACCGAATTCGGTCAGGTGCTCGGTAATGCCTTCGGCGATTACGGAATGGATGTTAAGCTTTGCGAAAAGGACGGGCTTAAACTTCTTGACAACATTAAAAGAGAAAGCCCCGATGTTGTTTTGGCAGATGTATTTATGCCTAACCTTGATATTTTGGGAGTTTTATCGACACTAAAAAACGAAAATAAAGAAAATATGCCCATGGTTATGGCAATGTCGGGGTTTGACAACAGCCGTCTTGAAAAGGAAACGCTGAATGCCGGCGCATCCTTTTACTTTCTTAAACCGTTTGATATAGACACCCTTGCCAAAAGGATTATTCAATTATCCGATTGGAAAGCCGAAAAAGAGCCGATTGTACTAAAAAACAATATTATAACCGACAGCGACCTTGAAATAATGGTAACCGAAATAATACATCAAATCGGTGTGCCTGCTCACATTAAGGGTTATACATATTTAAGAGAAGCAATCATTTTGTCTGTTAAGGACAGCGAAATGATTAACGCCGTAACAAAACTCCTCTACCCCACGGTTGCAAAGCACAATGCAACCACATCTTCAAGGGTTGAACGGGCAATCCGCCACGCCATCGAAGTTGCTTGGGACAGAGGAGATATAGATACTCTTAATACATATTTCGGTTTTACCATTCAAAACGACCGTGGCAAACCGACAAACAGCGAATTTATTGCAATGATAGCCGATAAGATACGGCTTAAAATTTCGAGGGCTAAACAACTTTGTCCGGCTTAACGGTCAAAATCGGCAAAAAAGCTTAAAACCTCTGATTCGTATTTTTGCGTATCAATAAAGTAACTGCAAGCGTGTTGTGCGCCGGGGACTACTAAAAGTCTTTTCGGTGCATTGCACGCTTTATAATTTTCATAGGTCATTTCAATAGGAACAAAGTTATCGTCGGTGCCGTGAATAAACAGTATCGGTTTTTTATTTGTTTTCAGTGCTTCAAGCGTAGAATACTCGTCGGTTTTGCACTGTATTTTTTCCTGACAGAGAGTTTCTATTTCACCCGACTTTACACCGTATGGCACATGTAGAGTGTTCTTTGCAATATGTCGGAAAATATCGTTTGCCGATGTGTAACCGCAGTCGGCAATTATACCTTTAACCCTATCGCTTAGCTCTAATCCCGACGCCATTAAAACGGTTGCCGAACCCATAGAGATGCCGTAAAGATAAACAGGCAGTTTTTCGGTGTTTTCGTTTATCCACTCTACCCAATTCTTACAGTCAAATCTTTCGGTCATACCAAATCCCATATAGTCTCCGCCGCTGTTGCCCTGTCCCCTTTGCTCAACATAAAGGACATCGCAGTTATTGTTATGCAAAAAATCGGCAGTCATTCCGAAATCGGTCATATAATCAGAGCGCCAGCCGTGCATTGCCAAAACTATTCTTTTCGGCTTTGCACAGGCATAATAATGACCTATAAGGTTTGTACCGTCATCGGCGGTTATTTGAAGTTCCCGCATAGACAAATCTTTCATTTTAAGAGCGCATTCTTCAAAACGGGCGGTCATATCGTTACTTAAAATCTTTTCTTTTCTTGTATCGGTGTATTTTTTCGTAACCTCGGGTTGCTTACGGGCAAGCGCTACATCGACAAGTGTTTTTGTAACCTTATTTGAAACGGCTGCCGCAGCAACCGTTGCCGCCGTTATCGTTCCAAGTCCCACGATTATTTTTTCGGTCTTTTTATTCATAGAGTACCAGCTCCCTTTATATTACTATTATACAAAATTTACTTAACAATATGTAACAAAACAAAATGCATTTTTTAAGAGTCAAACAAAGTTTTTAATTCTTCTTCCCTTTTTGACAGCTCTTCCCATTCGCCCATTAAAACCGAAAGTTCTGTTTCGGCTTGTTCTATTTCTTTTGACAAATCGGAAAGTTTTTCATAATCACTGCTGTTTTCGGGGAAATTCAGTTCTTGTTTAATTCCGTCTATTTCTTCCTCTTTAAGAGCTATCTTTTCTTCGCATTTCATTATCTTATTTTGTGTTTTGGTTAACTCTTTAAGCGGAGAAATATGCTTTTTCTTTTCGGGTTTATTTTCATTGGAGGTTTTTTCAAAAACAATTTCGGTATTCTGTTTTTCTTTGGCTTTTTTTAGTTCTTCGTACCGCTCATATCCGAATTTATTGTATGTAACTTCGTTTTCTTCAAATGCAAGAATAGTATCGCAAAGTCCGTTTATAAAATAGCGGTCGTGAGAAACGCAAATAACCGTGCCCGAATAATCTTTAAGCATTTCTTGGAGTGCTTCCTTACCGACAATATCGGTATGGTTGGTCGGCTCGTCGAGAATAAGTAAATTCGGTTGTTTCTTGAAAATTTTGCAAAGAATAAGTCTTACCTTTTCACCGCCCGAAAGCACGCTTACCGGCTTAAATACATCTTCGCCCCTAAACAAAAATGCCGCCAAATCGTTTCGCACTTCGGTTTGAGTAAGTGACGGGAAAGCGTTGGTATAGTTTTCAAAAACCGTTTCATTACTCGGCAGTTCCATTAACTGTTGGTCGAAATATCCGATTTTTACATTAACACCGAAATTGAAGCTTCCGCTTATTTTAGGCAGTTTACCGACAAGCGTTTTTACGAAAGTTGTTTTACCGATACCGTTTGCACCGATAACACCTAATTTTTGTCCTCTTAAAAGCTCAAAATTTATCTTGGCAAGCGGTTTATCGTAGCCTATAACAAGATTTTCGCAAGTAAGAACGGTGCTTCCGCTTTTTTCACATTCCGAAATATCGGCAAAAAACGGGCGCAAATCAAACCGAAGAGGCGGTTCTATTTTTTCCATTCGTTCGAGTGCCTTTATTCTTGACTGTACCATAGCCGCCTTTGTAGCTTTATACCTAAAACGCTCTATAAGCGCATTTTCTTTTTCAATTTCTTTTTGCTGTGCCTTATACTCCTTTTCCTGACGCTCGTATTCTTCTCGTTTTACCGTTTGGAATTTAGAATAATTGCCGACATATCTTTTGAGTTTCTTATGCTCTATATCGTAAATAATATCGGCAGTTCTGTCTAAAAACATTTGGTCGTGTGACACAATAACAATCGCTTTCGGGTAGGACATAAGATATTCTTCAAGCCATTCAACCGTTTTCATATCGAGGTGGTTTGTCGGCTCGTCAAGCAACAAAATATCTGGCTTCGATAAAAGCAGTTTTACAAATGCGATTTTTGTACGCTGACCGCCCGAAAATTCCTTTAACCGCCTATCCTTATCGGCATCGGTAAACCCAAAGCTTTTAAGTACGGTTTCATACTCTTTTTGATAATAATACCCGCCGTTCAGCTTAAAATTATTTTCAAGTTCCGAATATTTATCACTAAGCTCTGCACTTCCGCCGTTTTCGATTTCTTTAAGTATTTCGCCAAGCTCTTTTTTCATATCAAGAAGTTTAGAAAAAGCTTTTTGCAGTTCCTCGTGCAAGGTTATATTATCGTCATCAAAGGTCATCTGTTTAAGATAACCTACCGTTATATCCTTTGAAAAGCTGTCCTTATTGCCGTCAAAGGCGTCAAGCACCTCGCTGTCAGAACAAATCAGTTTAAGCAGTGTACTTTTTCCGCAACCGTTTCGCCCGACTATTGCCACCTTTTCGTTGTTTTTAATCTCAAAACGGATATCTTCTAAAACTACATTTTCGCCGAAGCTTACCGTTCCGCCGTTAATACAAAATCTCAATTTTTACGCACCTTATTACTCTTCGTTAAAAGGATTTTTAAGTATATTACCGCCAAATTTTGAAATATAATAATCAATGCTTTTTGAAACATTATTCATTATTATTTCTTCGTATGTTTGACCGCTTTCCTTAATAACATCCTTTGAAATGCCGAACATAAAATAGACAAAAGCCATTTTTTCTTCGCTTAAAAAGAATTCAATTATATTCGGGTCGCTTCTTCCCTCAACAAGCGACACAATAAATGTGCCGATTTTATAAGAGCAAATACTCTTTATCGGCTCAGTTTTAATAATTTTCACCATTTTTTATACCTTTTCACTTAATATTTATTATTACAAGACCTATAAGGCAAACGATAACACCGGCGATTTTATTGAATGTCAGCGGTTCTTTATACAGCAAAAAGCCGACAACAATAAGCGCTACGGCCAAAAACGAACTTTGAACGATAGATGCCGTACTTACCTGCCAACCGGCTTTATAGGCATAAATAAATCCCGTTTCGAGTCCGATTATAACGATGCCCAATGCATAAGACGCCCAATTTGCCTTTGAAAGCTCTTTAAGTAGTCCGTCGCTTTTTCCGAAAATCAAAAACATAACAAAAGAAACAACAGCGGCTACGACATAAGTTACAGTAAGCGAAATAAACGGATTCATATTTGGCGGTGTGCTTTTTGCCGCAATTTGATAAAGTACATTAGAAAAAACAACTAATGCAATAGGCCAAATAAAATTTAACATACTCGTCACCTATACAACTATTTATTATACCAATCGTTTTTCTCGATTGGATTTTTTGAAACAAAATCTTCGATTGTCATATCATCGTAAATTATTGAATTTATAAGCTTTGCCGCATAACCTAAATCGTAATAAACAACCGAGCCGAATTTTCCTTTCGGTGCAGGCATCAAGAAGTTCATATCTTTTGAATTTTGCGGAATTCTATACTGCTCAAAAATCGGGTTGGACAGCATAAATTTAAGTCCAAGTCCCGTAATATCGGCATACGAAAGCGATGTTTCAATGTGCGGAAATGCTGCGGTGGCAAGCGACAAATACTGCGATTTTTTAAGTCCGCTTACCTTATTGAACATTTGCTCCAAAACATATCTTTGTCGGTCTGTTCTTCCGTAATCGTTATTCGTTCCGAAAATATTGGGGCAATATCTTTGTCTTGAATATGCAACCGCCTGAACACCGTTTAAGTGTTTTACACCGGCTGTATTCACATAATAATCATTCGGGTCTAACCCTTTATTTTCGCATATTTCGTCGATATAGTCGTTTATGCCGTGATTATTTTCGCCTCTTATTGTTACTTCCTTTTCGGTAAGCTCAATGTCAATTCCGCCGATAGCATCGACAATATCGGCAAAACCGTAGAAATTGATTGTCGCATATTCGCTTATATCAAGATTAAAGTTTTGATTTAAGGTTTTTACGGCAAGCTCGGGACCGCCCCAACTATATGCGGCGTTAAGCTTATAATATGTAAGTCCCGAACTTTTTTCAATGGGGACTAAACTATCCCGAACAACCGAAATTATCTTGACTTTTTTGGTTTTTGTGTTCACACTCATAACCATTATTGTATCAGAGTTGCCCTTATATGAATTTTTGTCGGTAACTTCCCTGCTGTCTATTCCGAAAAGGGCAATATTAACTATGCGCTCGTCAATAACTTCTTCAAAGCCCAAATCCTTTGGTTTCTTGCTTATTTCGTGATGCTTATATTTAGGCATAAGAATATAACCTAATAAAGCGCATAGCAAAAGCGCTAAAACAACAATAATTATTATAAGAATAATCCGTTTTTTCTTCATAATTTACCTTTTAGCCACGCTTTATCTCGTCTAATAAAGCGTTATCGGCATAAACATCAAAATTTTTATAGCAGTTTTTCCTGCCAGCATGTATATCGCTTGCAATAAAGTCAACTAACCCGTTTTTAATAAGTTTTTTACAAAATCGGCAGGTCTTAATCACTGATAGTGAAAATGCGTTAATTTGAATAAATCCGCCCTCGTCTTTTATCCTTGTGACAATATCAAGTGTCGCCCATTTGTAACGCTCAATGTGGGCTATAATCGGCTTATAGCCGTGTAAATTCAGATTATATAACAGTTCAAAAAGATTTTCAGGCATTTTTTTGGGTGAAAATTCTATTAAAACATATTTTGTGTTGTTAAGTGTCAAAAGCTCGCCATTATCAAGCTTTGAAATTATGTCGTCATAATCGGAATAATAAATTTCTTCACCTAAATAAAGATTTGTCGGTAAGTTTGCTTTTTTTACCTCGTCTAAAAATGAATTATATGCCTCTTTTATTTCCGAAACAGTGCTTACATATTTCCTGTTGGGGCAGTAATGGGGCGTTGCGATAATATCGGTAATACCGTTGTTTATCGCCTCTTTAAGCATTTTTAACGACTCTTCTGCCGACTTGCTTCCGTCATCAATAAAAGGGATAATATGTGAATGAATATCCGTCATATAATCAAAACCTATCTAAATTTAATAAAAACTGCACACTATACCGCTTATATTATATTACATTTTTTATGTAAAGTAAAGCAAAACCGCCGTTTCAAGCCTTGTAACAAAATTATCGTGGTAGAGTCTTAAAAAGAAAACAAAGCTCAAACCGAATAGGTCAAGCTTTGCTTGTGGTCGAATTTCAATAAGAAATCTAAAAATGCGAGAATAAAAACCGTAAAAAAGAAGAGTCTCAACTACGCATATTGCGTGTCGAGGTGACAAGACTTGCCCACACGCCTGCCGGCGTTGGCACGAACCCGAACTTGCCGAACATTCACCGAAGGTTCGGCATTTTGCTGACGCAAAACCGTTCTTTTCAAGTCTTGTTTCAACAAATAAAAAATCCAAGCCGACCGCAAGGGTCAACTTGGATTTTTGGTCGAGGTGACAAGACTTGAACTTGCGGCCTCTGCGTCCCGAACGCAGCGCTCTACCAAACTGAGCCACACCTCGTAACTTATTGCAACTCAATTATTATATATTCAAGTCAATTAAAAGTCAAGTGTTTTTGCACAAAAAACTACATAATCAGTAGTTCTCGGCATTTATTTCAAAATAACTTTGCGGATGTGCGCAGGTAGGACAAATATCAGGTGCTTTTGTTCCGACAACAATATGTCCGCAGTTACGGCACTCCCAAACCTTGACCTCGCTCTTTTCAAACACCTTTGCCGTTTCAACATTTTTGAGCAATGCACGGTATCTTTCCTCATGATGCTTTTCAATGGCGGCAACAAGTCTGAATTTCTTTGCTAATTCGGGGAATCCCTCTTCTTCGGCGGTTTTGGCAAAGTTTTCGTACATATCGGTCCATTCGTAATTTTCGCCGTCGGCAGCCGCTCCCAAATTTTCGGCAGTATCGCCTATTCCGTTAAGCTCCTTAAACCAAAGCTTTGCGTGTTCTTTTTCATTATCGGCAGTTTTAAGGAAAAGTGCCGAGATTTGTTCAAATCCGTCTTTTTTTGCTTTTGAGGCAAAATAGGTGTATTTATTTCTTGCCATTGATTCGCCTGCAAACGCTTCAAGCAAATTCTTTTCGGTTTTTGTACCTGCATAAGGATTTGACATTTCAAAAACCTTTTCTCCTACGGCGCTGCAACGGGGACATTTAGCATTATCCAAATTATTTGCTTCAAATGTTTCTCCGCAAACCGAACACTTAAATTTTTTCATAAGATTTACCTCCATAATCAGCACTGTGCTAAAACACTTTCATAGTATTCCACAGTTGCGCTTTTTATTGCATCAAGCTTTTCTTTTTTCTGCGAAATATCAATATTTTCGTTTATAACCGAAACTATTTCCGCCTTTGAAACCTCGGTTTTGCCGAGGACGAGATTTATAAGTTCTTTATAGGCGGGACCGCCCTTTGTGGTTAAAATATTGCTGTAACGGGTTGATTCAATTACAAGCTTACTAATCGTATCGGCGGCATATTTAAGGTCTTCGGGAAGTTCTATTTCGTCGGTGCTTGTTTCCAATTTCAAATCAACCTTTTCGTCAGAAACAGTTTCGGGGATTTCAATTTCCTTTGGTGCCTTTATTTCGTTTGGTGCTTCTGTTTCTTTTGCAATTTCCGGCTCTTTTTTAATTTCTGCCGATTTTTGAAATTCCGCCATTTGATTTTTTATATTTGCAAGCTCGCCGTTAAGTTCTTCTATTTCTTTTTTAGCAACACTTAACTCATTAAAAAGCTCCATATTTTGACGAAGAAGCTCACTTTTTCTCATTCTTTCTTACCTCATCCGCAATAATTCTGTCAAAATTATAATCCTCACAGTTTGTTGAAAGCTTTTTTCTTACCAAAGCATCATTGATTGTCGTAGACATAAAGTAGTAAATAACGGCGAATACGGGAACACCTATAAGCATTCCGATAACACCGAAAAGTCCGCCGCCCACGATAATGGCAAAGATAACCCAAAATGTATCAATACCCGTTTTATCACCCAAAATTTTAGGTCCTAAAACATTACCGTCAAGCGTTTGGAGAAGAATGATAAATATGATGAAATATATACCCTTAATAGGGTTGTTGGCAAGTATAAGCAAAGAGCACGGTATAGCACCTATATACGGTCCGAAAACAGGAATTATATTTGTAACGCATATTATAGTCGCAACCAAAACCTTATACGGAATACCGAGTGCCGCAACACCGATAAAACATAACACCCCGATAATTAGCGAATCTAAAATTTTAGCATATATAAATCCGCTGAAAACCGAATTACTTTTACTTAAAACAGAAAGAATTTTTTTAACATTTTTTTCCTTAAAAATCGCAAAAAGCACTTTTCTTGACTTATTACCGAATTCTTTTTTGTTATACAAAAGATAGATTGAAATAAGAAAACCGATAGCAAAGTTTTTAAGGAAATTTACAACCCCCAATACGCCGAACAACAAATAGTCAGCCGACTTATTTATAACCGAAAGCATATCGCTTTTCATCCAATTTTCAGCCAAAACTACTGCTTTTTCATATATTGCGGCGGCAGATTTATTCTTATCTATAAATCTATCTCCCCACTTAATAAAGCTATCAACCTTTTTAGGAGCAACCGAAATAATGTCCTGAACACTGTTTGAAATCCCGGGGATAATCAAAACGAAAATCCCGACGATAATAAGCGTAAAAATAAGTAACGAAATAAAAACGGAAAGAAAATTCACAAGTTTCTTTTTGCCTGCCGAAATATCCTTACCGAAAATTTTAGGAAATACCTTTTCATTAAAAATATCTACAAGCGGATTAAGGAGATACGAAATAACAAGGCCGAAAATAACGGGCTGTAATACCGTAAAAACCTTTGAAATTCCCGATTTTACAATATCAAAACGGTAAAGAAAAAAGAAAAACAGAATAAGTGCGGCGACAACCGTAAAGGCAACCATACCTTTATGCCAATATTCTTTTTTAATATTTTTCGGTTCCACCGTAATCCCTCCTTAAATTATCTTTTTTCTTATGTTTTTTACAAAATAACAAAACAGGCAAAGCAGAAAAATACCAAGAAACGCACCCGAACTGTCAATTATAACATCCCGTAGTTCGCAGCTTCGCCCCGCAACAAACAGTTGATGTATTTCGTCGCTTACCGCATATAAAACACAAATGATAAATGCTATAACATTTCTTAATACATACCCTATTCTTTTATATGAAACCATAGTAAGAAAAGAGAACACACCGAGAAGACCGAATATCGAAAAATGTGCAAGCTTTCTTATCGGAATAGGCAAGCTGTCGTAAAACTCAATCTGTTGTTCGTAGGTCATTTCTTTAAGTTTCGGATAAAACAGCGAAATGATTTTATAGGAAAAACCGCTGCTTAACTTTGCCGAATCGGTCGCAACCTGTGCCGACAAGCAAAATATTGTTACCATTAGCGATACAAGCAGAATTACGGAAACAATACGAAATACAACTACTTTCATTATTTTTGATATGTAAGGTTAGACGGATTTATCCAACCGCCGTTTTTAAGAATACCCAAATGCAAATGATAACCGGTTGACCAACCCGTTGTACCGACATACCCGAGTGTCTGACCCCGTTTTACCTGCTGGCCGGGGGCAACAATTATTCTTGCGGCGTGAGCATAGTATGCCGAATATTCGGCGCCGCCGATAGTACCGTGGTTTACAATACAGTAGTTACCGTAACCGCCGCCGCAACCGCAGCTGCTGTTTTTCTTATAGTTATGACTGCAAGAATTACAAACATAAGAAACATATCCGTCGCTTATCGCTCTAATTGGCTGTCCCGAAATATTACCGCCGGCAATATCAATGCCGTTATGTTTTCCTTTATGCACGCTGTCGTTACTTGCATATCCTGCGGAAATGGTATAAAATCCGCTGACAGGCCACAGGAAAGTACCGCTGTCATTTACAAACGAAGGTGTTTTAACACCGCCGCTTCCGCCTTTTGCACGGGCGGCAATAGCAGCATCTTCTTTTTTCTTTAATTCACGCAAAGCATTAAGGTCGGAAACATCCTTATCGTAAAGCTTTTTAGCCTGCGCTTCTTTTTCACGCAAAGCCTCCTGTTGCTTTACTACCTCATTCTTTGCGGCAAGTTCGTTATCAATCATAGTTTGAGTTTCGGCACTTAATGCATTGATTTCTTTTATCTTTGCTTTCAAGTCCTTCATCATAGACTTATCACGGGCGGAAACACTTGATGTAAGCTGGGTAAGCTGTAAAAACTTTGAAAAATCGGTGGCGCCCAAAAGAATACGGACAGAGCTATCGCTATCGGACATTTTTATTGCACGGATACGCTTTTTGAATTCAAGCTTATCCTGTTCGATAGCGGCTTCCTTTTTTTGGACCTCCGCCTTATTTGCCGCAATCTTACCGTTAAGTGTGGCAATTTTGGCATTGTATTTTGCTATGGTATTGTTAATTACCGTAATTTCGCTTCTAATTGTATCAAGCTTTTTCTTTGATTCGTTCGCCTTTTTTTGCTGATTATTTATATCGGCATTTGTAACCGCAAAAGCAGTTACCGACGAAACGAATACCATAACAACAATAAGAATTAAAGATGTTAAAACGGTTAAAATCTTATTTGTTTTCATAATCCTTATCTCCTTAAATTGCGGCAAACTCGCTGCCCTCTTTATGTAGGTATTTACCTATCATAATAACACTGCCGAGTACACCGGCAACAATACCTATTGCCGCAAAAATACCGAACAATGTAAGCGCAATTTCCGAGTATTTAATAATATCGGTGGTACCGAGTGTTGTGCAAATCGTTTCGGTAGCAACACGGTAGCAAAAATACAAAATTGCTTCGGACACTATCGCCGATACGATACCGATAAACATACCCTCAACAATAAACGGGATTTTTATAAACGAATCGGTAGCGCCAACCGCTTTCATAATACTGATTTCAAGTTTGCGGTTATACATCGTAATTCTTATGGTATTTGAAACGATAACGAGCGAAATAATCATAAGTATCGCAACTATCCAAAATCCCGCTATGCCGATACCGTTTTTGATAGCGGAAATCTTTTCGGCAAGGTCGCCCTGCGACTGAATATTATCAACCGCTTCTATGCTTTCGATTTTTTCAATCGTTTCGCTGAAATATCCCATATCCGTCATCGTAACCTTTGCGGCACACGAAAGCGGATTTCCGTATTTTTCGTCAAGGAACGAAAAATAATCCTCCTGACCTTTAAGCATATCTTCTTTAAGGTCTTTAAGTCCCTCTTCGCCCGAAATATATTCAACCTTTTCTACATTGTCCAAATTGGCAATCTGCTGGCAAATTTCTTTTGCCTCGTCATCGTTATGAATATAATAATCACTTGCTTTTATTCCGTTTTCATCGGGCTTATCGGAGTCGTCCTCTTCCTCTTTTGCGTTCTCGCTCTTTTGGGAATTTTCGCTCTTTTGGGCAGTCGTCTGCTGTGGCGCTTCATTCTTTTCTATATCGGCACCGTCGCTGTAAAATGCCCAAGCATAGTCCTTCATATAAACCATTACGACATTTTGCTTTTCGAGATTACCGAGAGCAAGCTTAACATTTTCCGAAATAAGAACGGCAAGTCCGATAGCGACCATACACGCAACAAGTACACCGATAGATGCGATTGACATTAAGCGGTTTACCCAAGTGTTTTTAAGGCCTTCTTTTGTAAGATATCTGAAATCACCTATACGCATCAGTCGTCGCCTCCCGCAGCATTATCGGCAACGATTTTGCCGGAATCAAGCATTATAACACGGTGCTTGAAATCTCTTACCAAGCTATGGTCATGGGTTACCATCAAAATGGTAGTGCCCATTTTATTGATTGCCGTTAACATATTAACTATTTCGTAGGACATATTCGGGTCAACATTACCGGTCGGCTCGTCCGCAATAATAAGTTTCGGATTATTAACAAGCGCACGGGCAAGTCCTACACGCTGTTGCTCACCGCCCGAAAGTTCGTTAGGCATTGAACGGGCCTTATCGCCAAGACCTACGGCACTGAGCGCTTTTGACACTTCTTTTCTTATTCTGCGACTCGGAGCGCCGACAACATGCATTGCAAATGCAACATTCTCAAAAACATTCATTTTCGGAATCAAACGGAAATCTTGGAAAACTATTCCCATTGTTCTTCTGAGCATAGGAACCTGTTTTCTGCGCATTTTCGTAAGATTAAATCCGTTGACGGTGATGGTTCCCGTGTTGGCTTTTTCTTCACGCATAATAAGCTTCATAAATGTACTCTTACCTGCGCCCGAAGAACCGACAACGAAAACAAACTCGCCCTCGTTTATCGTAATGTTTACATCTTCAAGTGCGTGCGTTCCGGTGGAGTAGGTTTTTGAAACACCCTTAAACTCGATAACCGGCTTGGTTGTAACCGCACTCGACTGCAACTCAACAGTATTTTCTGTCATATATTATCTCACTTTCAATCAATACTTAACAGGTGAACTCTTCAAATATTTATTAACCATTAGTGCAATTTTGAAAACGATTGCGTGGTCGAACTCTCTTAAATCAAGTCCCGTAATCTTTTTGATTTTTTCAAGACGGTAAACAAGAGTATTTCTGTGTACAAAAAGCTTTCTCGATGTTTCCGAAACATTAAGGTTATTTTCAAAGAAACGCTGAATGGTAAATAAAGTTTCGTGGTCAAGCGAATCAATGGAGCCACGCTTAAATACCTCTCTTAAAAATGTTTCGCAAAGGGTTGTAGGCAACTGATAGATAAGACGGGCAATTCCCAAGTTATCGTAGGAAATAATCGTCTTTTCGGTATCAAACACCTTGCCGACTTCAAGAGCGATTTGTGCATCCTTAAACGAACGGGCCAAATCCTTTATGTTATCAACCGTTGTTCCGATACCGATAACGATATGTACGAAAAATTCGCCCGAAATTGTATCGGCAATGGTTGATGCCAAATTTTCAATATCCTTTGAACCGACACCGCTCTTTGTTTCCTTAACGATGGCTATATCGGTTTCGTTTATATTGATAATAAAATCTTTTGACTTATCGGGGAAAAGATTTTGAAGAATATCGTAAAGCGAAACATCGTTTTGTTCAAGAGCCCTTACTAAGATTACGGTTCTTGAAACATCGTTGCTGAAATAAAGTTCTCTTGACTTAACATAAATATCGCCCTGCAAAATATTGTCAAGAATTATATTCTTAATAAAGCTTGCTCTGTCATATTTTTCGTCATAATAAAACTTAATGTTGGAAAAGGCAACGGCAAGTATTCCCACATACTTCTCCGCCAAGGTATCAATACCCTCAACGAACACGGTATAATCTCCCGTTTGATTGGATTCGATTTTCTTAAATGAAAAACCGTTAAGTGTAACGATTTCATTCGCATTATTGAAATTTACCGGAATTTGGTCGCCGATAATATCCAAATCACTGCTTGCAATTACGGTTTGTGTTTCGTCCAAAATACCGAATTTTTTATCAACCGTATCTTTCATTTGTTGAATTACGCCTTGGAATAATCTGTTTGACATAATAGCACTCCTTAACTTTCGAGTTAATATAATATATATATAATTATATATATAATACACAAACTCACCGTTTTTTTCAAGTCTTTTTTCACAAAAAATTACATAAAAATTAAAAAAACGAGCAAAAATGCCCGTTTTTTAATTAAATCAATATGCTTTGCCCCAATAGAGCATCTTGTCAGCTTTCTTTCCGCAACAAACGCAGGTGTCGGAAATATGCTCCTGCTCAAAAGGAATACAGCGTGATGTAACACCTGCAATTTCCTTTAACTTATCCTCGCATTCCCTGTCTCCGCACCACATAGCACGGATAAAGCCCGGCTTATTGTCGGCAATTTCTTTCATTTCGTCAAGATTTTTGGCGTCAAAGGTCATATTAGCTCTTCTTTCAAGAGCTTTATTATATAAGCCCTCGCCGTACTCTTTAAGAATTTCGGGTATTCTTGTTTCGAGTTCGTCAAGCGAAACGGTGATTTTTCCGCCGTTATCACGCCTTACGGCAACACAAACATTGTTTTCAATATCACGGGGGCCTATTTCAAGACGAATCGGGACGCCTTTCATTTCATACTCTGCAAATTTCCAACCGGGGGTTTGGTCGGAATTATCCATTTTAACACGGCATACTTTTTTAAGCTTCTCGGTTATTTCGCACGCCTTATCCAAAACGCCCTCTTTATGCGAAGCGATAGGAATTACAACAACCTGAACGGGTGCGATTTCGGGAGGCAACACAAGTCCGTTATCGTCGCCGTGTGTCATAATAACGGCACCGATAAGCCGTGTTGTGGTACCCCAAGAGGTTTGATAAGGATAAATTTGCTTATTGTCCTTATCGGTATATGTAACATCAAATGCCTTTGAAAATCCGTTGCCGAAATAATGCGAAGTTCCGCTTTGAAGTGCCTTACCGTCGTGCATAAGCGCTTCTATCGTGTATGTAGCTTCGGCACCGGCAAAACGCTCTTTCTCGGTCTTTTGTCCCTTGACTACCGGCATACAAAGATATTTTTCGGCAAACTCGGCATAAACATTAAGCTGTTGCTCGGTTTCTTTTCTTGCCTCCTCGGCAGTTGCATGGAGAGTATGTCCCTCCTGCCACAAAAATTCACGGGAGCGCAGGAACGGTCTTGTGGTCTTTTCCCAACGGACAACACTGCACCACTGGTTATAAAGTTTCGGCAAATCACGGTAGGAATGAACTACATTCTTAAAGTGGTCGCAGAAAAGCGTTTCGGAGGTCGGGCGCACGCAAAGGCGCTCTTCAAGTTTCTCTTCTCCGCCCATAGTTACCCATGCAACCTCGGGAGCAAAACCTTCTACATGGTCTTTTTCCTTTTGCAGTAAGCTCTCGGGAATAAACATAGGCATATATACATTTTCGTGGCCTTTTTCCTTAAAAAGCCCGTCCATAATTCTTTGTATATTTTCCCAAATGGCGTAACCGTAAGGGCGGATTATCATACAGCCCTTAACCGAAGAATAGTCGATAAGCTCGGCTTTTATACAAACATCGGTGTACCATTTTGCAAAGTCCTCATTCATTGATGTAATTTCTTTTACTAATTTTTCTTTTCCCATAAATATCACCTCGAAATATTATACATCAAACCGTTACTTTTTGCAAGATTTTTCAACTTTTTCAAAAAAACCTATTGACAAATCGGAAAATAGAACATATTATTCTATTAGTAATTTTTGCCGAAAGGTTGACGGATTTATGGTTTTTGAAAAATTAAAAGAGATTTTAGCTTTACAACTTGATGTTGATGCCGAGGACATGACGATGGACACTAAAATCATTGATGATTTAGGTGCCGACAGTTTGGATGTTGTTGAAATGCTTATGTCTGTTGAAGACGAATTCGATGTTGAAATCCCCGATGAGAAAATCGAAGAGCTTAAAACAATCGGCGATGTCGTTGAGTACATTCAAAGCAAAATCGACTGATAAAACTTCAATAAAAAATTTTTGACCGAGGAATTTCCTCGGTCATTTTTTATCCTTTTATTTTTTCTATTGCGTTCTTTTCAAGCCGTGAAACCTGCGCCTGCGATATGCCTATTTCATTTGAAACCTCCATTTGGGTTTTCCCTTTTATAAACCTTAAACAAAGAATAAGCTTTTCTCTTTTGGAAAGTCTTGCAATAGCATCCCGTATCGAAATTTCACAAAGCCAATTACTGTCGCCGTCATTATCGCCTACTTGGTCAAGTATATAAACCGAATCGCCGTTTTCCTGAAACACCGGCTCAAAAAGCGATACCGGCTCAACAATACTTTCGAGCGCCACTACAACATCCTCACGGGGAATATCAAGTTCTTTTGCAATTTCGCTTACGGTCGGTTCTTTTTGGGTTCTTGCCGTTATTTTTTCTTTTGCCTGCATTACTTTATATGCCGTATCCTTAATTGAACGGCTGACTTTTATTGAATTGTTATCTCTTAAATATCTTCTTATCTCGCCTATAATCATCGGAACGGCGTAGGTACTGAATTTTACATTCTGCGTAACATCAAAGTTGTCTATTGATTTAATAAGACCGATACACCCTATCTGAAAAAGGTCGTCGGGGTTTTCGCCTCGTCCCCAAAACCGCTTTACAACGCTTAATACAAGACGCAAATTTCCGTTAATAAGTTCTTTTCTTGCCTCTTTATCACCGTTTTTTATACGGATAATAAGCTCTTCCTTTTCCTTTTCTTTTAATAAGGGAAGCTTTGATGTATCTACCCCGCAAATCATAACCTTACCGTTATACATAAACGCACCTCCGAAAATACTAATAAAAGTATTCCCGAAAAAATGCTTTAATAATCTTTTTTTGGAAAATGATGTGTTTTATATAGATTTTTTATATAAAGGGTGATATAATCAAAATATGGGGAGTGATACCGTGAAACAATGGTTAAAAGAGCATTGTCTTACATTTATACTGTCCTGCGTTATTTTTCTTCTTGTTATAGCTCTGACAGCGAGCTGTATAATTCTTAACGATAAATCTTCCCGTCTTAAAGATGCCGAGAAAAAAATCGACAGTTATTCTTCCACGATAAAAGAAAATGAAGACAAAATTAAGAAAAGCGAAGAAGAAATTAAAAACAAGCAGGCGGAAATCGACAGTGCAAAAGCCGAAAATGAAGAACTGAAAAAGCAGAATATCGAGCTTGCCGCCAAGAAAAAGGCGGCAGCCGAAGCTGCAAAAAAGCAGACTGCCACTGCGGTTCAAAAGTCCCCGTCAAATACCGATGTTGCACAGATTGAAAGAACTAATCAGCTTATTGTTTCTATGTCGCTTGAAAGAAAAAATGTGGCTCCACCCATTGACGGAGTATGTTATTTAACTTTTGATGACGGGCCGTCGAGCAAGGTTACGCCGAGAATTCTTGATATTTTGGCAAAGTATAATGTCAAAGCGACCTTTTTTGTTGCAGGTACGGGCAATTTGAGCCTTTTACCCCGTATGGTTGCCGAAGGGCACACGATAGGCCTACACACAAATACACACAACTGCTATGTAAAAAACAGTTCTAATATTTATTCGAGTGTTGAAAATTATCTTTTAGACCTTAAAGCGATTTCGGATAAGGTTGAAGCCACCGTTGGAATAAGAAGCGCCGTTATTCGCTTCCCCGGAGGCAGCAGTAATAAAGTAAGCAAGGTTTGTCCCGGTATTATGACAACGCTAACTAAACTTATGCCCGATATGGGATACTCCTATTTTGACTGGAATGTTTTATCGGGGGATGCCGACAGCGACAATGTTCCTGCCGAAACTATTGTAAACAATGTTTTAAGCCGTGCTAAAAACAAAAAGAGTATATGCGTTCTTATGCACGATACGAATGCAAAATCGACAACCGCAGATGCGCTTGAACAGGTAATCATCGGTCTTTCGGGTATGGGTTTCCGCTTTGAGGTTCTCACCCCTGAAACATACGGTTATCATCAAACTGTTATAAATTAGAGGGAAAATAACTTGAAAAAATATTTGGGGACTTTTTATATTTTCATTTCCGCTGCCTTTTGGGGAACTTCGGGTGTTTTTGTAAACTCACTTAGAAATATTTTCGGAATAAGCGATATTCAAATTGTTTTCGGAAGAGCTGTATTTACCGTTTTGTTTTTGGGTTTATACATTTTGTTCTTTGACCGAAAGGCGCTTAAAATTAAGCTGAATGATTTATGGATTTTTGCCTGCTGTGGAATTTTCAGTATTGCATTTTTCAATTTTTGCTATTACAGAACGATATCCTATTTGGGCGTATCGGTAGCCGCCGTTTTAATGTATACGGCGCCGATTTTCGTGATGATTATTTCGGTTATATTCTTTAAGGAAAAATTAAATTTCATTAAGGTGTGCTGTTGCTTATTGGCGGTTTTAGGTTGTGCTTTTGTTTCTGGAATCGTGGACGCAAAGACAACTTTTAACGGTATCGGCCTTGTTTTCGGGTTGCTTACGGGACTCGGTTATTCGCTTTACGGAATAATAAGCAGTATTCTTCTTAAAAAGGGATATAACAGCTTCACGGTGAATTTTTATTCTTTTGTTTTCGTGTTTCTTGCAACATTTATTATTGATATTAAAAACCTCAATAGCTCAGTTTCTCTTTATACTGCAAGCTACAAACCGATGCTTGTTATTATTCTTATGGCGGTTATCAACACCGTTATTCCATACATTCTTTATTCTTCGGGGTTAAAGACGGTCAAGCCGACCGTAGCCATAATTGTAGCAACGGTTGAACCGATTGTTGCGACCATTTTCGATATGGCGGTTTATAAAAAATTCCCCGACGCTTTCGGGTATTTAGGTATTATCATAATCTTATCTTCCGTTTTGATATTAAATCTTTTCGGTGAAAAGGAAAAGCAAAAATGTTAGTTAAAGCAAACGCAAAAATAAATTTAACGCTTGATATTGCCGGCAAAAAAGAAAACGGCTATCATATTCTCGACTCGGTTTTTCAGTCGGTTTCGCTTTGCGACATAATAAACATTGAAAAAAGCGACACGCTGACTGTAAAGTTTAACAACAAAAATGTTTGTGCCGAAGAAAGTATTGCTTATAAATGCGCAAAAGCGTTTTTCGATTATTCAAAAATAAACACTTATGCAAAAATAAGCATTGAAAACCATATTCCCTTAGGCTCGGGTATGGGTGGCGGAAGTGCTGATTCGGCAGGAGTTTTAGTCGGATTAAACGCTCTTTTTGACAGTCCGCTTTCAAAAGAAGAACTAATAAAAATAGGCGCTTCAATCGGTGCCGATATTCCCTTTTGCATTGTCGGAGGAACGGCAAGAGTCGGCGGTATCGGTGAAATAATCACTCCGCTTAAAGCCATAAATTCCATTCCGACCGTTATAATAAAAGACAAAGAAAAGCAGTCCACCGCTCTTATGTATTCAAAACTCGACAAACAAGCAAGTTATGAAAAAAATACCGAAAATATGGTAAAAGCAATAAAAGAAAATGATATTTGCGGTATATATAATAATATTTCAAACGCCTTTAATTCGGTTTTTGATGCCGAAAGCGAAAAAAAGCTTTTGTTAAATTCAGGCGCAAAAGCAGTAGGTCTTTCGGGGAGCGGGCCGTCGGTTTTCGGGTTTTTTGAAAACGAAGAACAGGCAAAAATAGCTTTTGATGCTCTGAAAGATGAGCATAATGTTTATCTTTGCGAAACGGCAAATACGGGAATAATAATTGATTAAAAATTAAAACCTTCGTCAAGACTTAATTTGACGGAGGTTTTTTTATGAAACAAAAAAAATATTTCGGTATGCTCGAAAAAGCGGTGCTTTTCGGTCTTGTTTTTTCTATACTTATAAGCCTTACGAACTTCGATAATAACTGCACAAATCTCAAAAGCAATATTTTACGGCTTCATATTCTTGCAAATTCAGACAGTGCCGAAGACCAAGCAATAAAGTTAAAAGTCCGAGATGAAATACTTAAAAAAAGCGGAAATCTTTTTGAAAACACAAATTCATTGGAAAGTGCAAAGAAAACAGCAAATGACAATTTGAAAAGTTTTATAAACATTGCAAACGGTGTCTTAAAGGGCTATAACTATAAAGCAACGGCAAGGTTGGGAAAAAGCTTTTTTGAAACACGGAAATATGATGACTTTACCCTGCCCGCAGGTGTTTACGACTCACTTATAATAACGCTCGGTGAAGGCAAAGGTCATAATTGGTGGTGCGTAATCTATCCGAGCGTTTGTCTTGGAAGCTCTGCTGAAAAGTTAAGTAAAAGCGTAAACAAAAAGAGCAGTTATGTAGCCGAGCATCCGAAAAAATACAAAATAAGATTTAAGACGGTAGAAATATACGAAAAAGTCAAAAAGAAAATGCAGGGCTAAAAACCCTGCATTTTTATTATTCAAGTTCAAATGCGCCTGTATAAAGCTGATAATATGTTCCCTTTTGGGCAATTAAGTCGTCGTGTGTACCACGCTCGATAATCTTTCCCTTATCAAGCACCATAATAACATCGGAGTTTTTAACGGTTGAAAGTCTATGGGCTATAACAAATACCGTTCTTCCCTCCATAAGCTTATCCATACCACGCTGTACTATTGCTTCGGTTCTTGTATCTATTGAAGATGTTGCCTCGTCAAGAATCATAACCGGCGGGTCGGCAACAGCGGCACGGGCAATCGAAATAAGCTGTCTTTGTCCCTGCGAAAGATTAGCACCGTTATTGTTAAGCATAGTATCGTATCCGTCGGGCAAACGGGTTATAAATCCGTCCGCACCGGCTAATTTAGCGGCGGCGATACATTCTTCATCGGTTGCGTCAAGATTTCCGTAACGGATATTATCCATAACCGTTCCCGTAAATAAATTTGTATCCTGCAAAACTATTCCGAGCGACCTTCTGAGGTCGGACTTTTTAATCTTATTTATGTTAATGCCGTCGTATCTTATCTTACCGTCTTCTATATCGTAGAAACGGTTGATAAGGTTTGTAATGGTAGTTTTACCGGCACCCGTAGCACCGACAAATGCAACCTTTTGACCGGGTTTCGCATAAACCGAAACACCGCTTAACACCTGTTTACCCTCAACATAAGAGAAGTCAACATCGGTCATTACAACATCGCCCGAAAGCGGTGTATAAGAAACAGTACCGTCGGCAGAATGCGGATGCTTCCAAGCCCATTTGCCCGTTCTCTTATCGGTTTCAACTATTTCTCCGTCTTTTTCGTAAGCGTTAACAAGTGTTACATAGCCTTCGTCGTCCTCGGTGTTCTGTTCCATAAGCTCGAATATTCTTTCGGCACCTGCAAGCGCCATAGCTACCGAGTTAATCTGTTGTGAAAGCTGATTAAGGTTACCCGTAAACTGCTTTGTCATATTAAGGAAAGGAACGATAATAGAAATAGAAATCGGAGTAAGAGTTCCTGCAACAATCGAGCTGATACCTATATTCTTAAAGCCCTTTAAGAGCATAAAGATACCGCCGCCGATAGCGCAAAAAACATACAAAATATTACCGATATTCATAATTATAGGTCCTAAACAGTTAGCATAGGCATTAGCCCTAAATCCGTCATTATAGAGTTCTTCATTTACGCTGTCGAACTCAACCTTGGATTTATTCTCGTGGTTAAATACCTTTACTACCTTTTGACCGTTCATCATTTCCTGAATGTACGCTTCGGTCTTACCTACCGACTTTTGCTGACGGATAAAGTATTTTGCACTGCCTCCGCCTATTTTCTTTGAAACGAACAGCATTAAAACAACACCGCACAAAACGATAAGTGTCATATAGAAGCTGTACCAAAGCATAATAAAGAGTACCGAAATAACGATAACGCCCGACTGCAAAAGGTGCGGAAGCGCTTGGGAAACTAACTGACGGAGTGTATCAATATCGTTGGTGTAATGGCTCATTATGTCGCCGTGCTTATTAGTATCAAAATACTTTATCGGGAGATTTTGCATTATCCCGAACATTTTGCAACGCATTTTTGAAAGAAATCCCTGCGTAATCTTCGCAAGCAACAGCGAATATACCGTCATAAGCAAAATCGAAACGACATAAAGAGAAGCAAGAATAAACAAAAGCGGAATAATCTCTTTTTTAGCCAAATTCCAAATTCCGATACCGAGTTCGCCCTTGTGCGCTTTGAAATAAACATCAATGATGTTGATTACCTTTTGAAGAAAAACGGCGGGAATTGAAGAAACGATTGACGAAAACAGAATGCAAAGTCCTGTTATAATTATCAGTTTCGGATAGAAAGAATAAAGCAGTTTTACAACCTTAACAAGAGATTTTATGTTGATTTTTTTGCCTGTTCTCATACCCTTCGGAAGTTTCTGATTATTCATTTTCAGCACCTCCGTTTGTTTGTTGTTCATATACTTCTTTGTAGATTTCACTCGAAGCAACAAGCTCGTTATGTGTACCCATATCGACGATACGGCCGTTATCCATAACAAGTATTAAATCGGCATTTTCTACCGATGAAATACGCTGAGCGATAATAATCTTTGTTGTATCGGGAATATAATTTTGAAAGCCCTTTCTGATAAGTGCATCGGTTTTTGTATCAACCGCACTTGTAGAGTCGTCAAGAATAAGTATTTTAGGCTTTTTAAGAAGCGCACGGGCAATACAAAGACGCTGTTTCTGTCCGCCCGAAACATTGGTACCGCCCTGCTCAATATAGGTGTCATACCCGTCGGGAAGTGTAGTTACGAACTCGTCGGCTTGCGCTAATTTGCACGCCTCGATAATCTCCTCGTCTGTGGCATTTTCGTTACCCCAGCGAAGATTGTCTTTTATTGTTCCTGCAAAAAGTACATTCTTTTGAAGTACCATACCAACAGCATCACGAAGCGCAGTAAGGTCATAATTCTTGACATTTACACCGCCTACCAAAACCTCGCCGTCGGTAGTATCGTAAAGGCGTGGGATAAGCTGAACAAATGTCGATTTACTTGAACCCGTACCGCCGATAATTCCTACTGTCATACCCGATTTGATTTTAAGATTTACATCGGTTAAGGCAAATTCTTTGCCGTGCTTTGAATACTTAAAATTAACATCATTAAAGATAATTGAGCCGTCTTTTACATCAAAAATCGGGTTTTTGGGATTGGTTATTGTCGGCTTTTCGTCAAGCACTTCGGCAATTCTCTTTGCCGATTCGGCAGACATGGTAAGCATAACATAAATCATAGAAATCATCATAAGCTGCATAAGTATTTGGAAACCGTATGTAAGCATTGATGAAATTTCGCCGACAGCGATACCGCTCTTTCCGCCGAGAATTACATAGGAGCCGAAAGAAAGAACGAAAATCATATTAAAGTAGATACATAACTGCATTAAAGGACCGTTTAAGGCAACTATTTTCTCTGCCTTTGTAAAGTCTATGCAAATATCTTCGGAAGCCGCCGTAAATTTCTTCTTTTCGTATTCTTCACGGGAAAAGCCCTTAACTACACGCATACCACGGACATTTTCTTCAACCGATTCGTTTAAGCGGTCATATTTTTTGAAAACTCTTCTGAATGCCGGCATTGCAAATTTTGCTATAAGCAAAAGTCCTCCGCCCAAAACGGGGATAATGAAAACAAATCCGAAAGCAAGCTTACCGCCCATAAGAAATGCCATAACTATTGAGAAAATAAGCATAAGCGGTGCCCTTAAAGCAATACGGATAATCATCATAAACGACATCTGAACATTATTTACATCGGTTGTCATTCTCGTAACGAGCGAGGACGACGAAAACTTATCAATATTGGTAAAAGAAAAATTTTGAATATTATAAAACATATCGTGGCGAAGATTTTTTGAAAAACCTGCCGACGATTTAGCACAGGTATATCCTGCAATACCGCCGCACGAAAGCGAGGCAACGGCAAGTAAAATCAAAATTCCGCCGGTTTTAAGAATAAAGGTAAGGTCGGCGTTCCCTGACTGCATATTATTTACTAATTTTGCAGTAATAAAAGGAATAATGCTCTCGATAACCGCTTCCGCAAAAATAAAGAAAAGCGTTAAAAACATAGGAGTTTTGTATTCCCTGATACTCAAAGCCAATTTTTTAATCATTTTTTGCCTCCTAAATCAACACAATAGGATAATTATACCACATTTTTTGTCTTTTTAATGAACTAAATGTTAATTATTAAATAAAAAAGAAGTATGATACTGTTGTTAAAACTATCAAAAACAGTAAATTCAAAAGTACAAACAGCAAAAGATAATGTTTCTTTTTATCGGGATATATTTTTACATATTCGCTGAATGTAATAAGACTTGCAAGCGACGCTATAAGCGTACCCGTTCCGCCGATATTTACGCCCAAAAGCAGTTCTTTATAATTTTCGGTGAATTTTGAAAGGAGAATAGCCGAAGGTACATTGCTTATAAACTGGCACGAAAGAATGGACACAAGCAAAGTGCTTTTATCAAGAAGCGAAGAAACAACATTTTCGACAACGCCTATTCTTGAAACATTGCCTGAAAATATAAAGAACAAAACAAATGTTAAAATGAGCGGATAATCGACCGCTTTCAGTGCATCTTTGTCGAGTATAAAAATTATTAGTGCCACAATTACCGTAACATAAACATACGGCAAAACCCTAAACACCGCAAGGATTGACATTAAAAACAAGACAAGGTAAACCGCTGTTTTGCCTCTTGCAAGCGGTTTTTTTATTTCTTCGTCAACCTTTAATTTCTCGTTTTTAAGAGGCAAACAACAAATTATCAGCATCAAAACCGCCAAAATAAACGGCGGAAGCATAACAAGAGTAAATTCGCCCGTAGGTATATCAAAATACGAATAAAGGTACAAATTTTGCGGATTGCCGAACGGCGTTACCATACCGCCTAAATTTGCCGAAATATTTTGTAAAATGAATATGTAGGCGCTGTATTTTTCGTTATTCGTTACCGAAAGTGCCAAATAACCGAGCGGTAAAAAGGTTATAAGCGCCATATCGTTTGCAATAAGCATAGAGCCGACAAAGGTAATAACAACAAGCGCTATTGCCAAAAGCCTAAGACTGCCGACCGCTTTTACGATTTTTCTTGAAAGAATGGTAAAAAACATTATATTTCTCAGCGCACAAACCACCGCCAATGTAGAAAAAAGGCAGGCAATCGTCTTAAAATCAATATATTTAATATATTCTTTATCGGGATGCACAAAGAAACAGCTTATTAAAGCAACGGCAAACGCAATGCAAAAAACCGTATTTTTCTTAAAAAATGTTTTTATCATTTATTAAAATCCATACAGCTTCTTGCCTTTGTAAACGGTCTTACAAAAGTATCGGCAACCTTTACATGAATAGGGTTGACAGAATAATTTTTTAATGCTTCAAAGCAAGTGAAAGTACTGTCGAGCATCATATCGGCGTTAGAGGTTTGAAGACCGTTTATATTTACTGTTATATCAACAAGTCCGTCGATTTTACCTGATAAATCTTCAAGAGCTTTTTTAGCGTTTTCCTTGATTTTTTGTTTTTCTTCGGGCGAAAATCCGTCCTTTAATGTCCATAAAATGATATGCTTAACCATAAATTTTCCTCCGTAAACCATATAAAAATTATTATAACACCAATAATTATTAAATACAAGTAATGGGTATAAAAACTTGTAATTTTTTATATATTATGGTATATTTACAGTAGAATTTTCGGAGGCGATTATATGAAAAAGAAAACTGCTTATATTTTGGGTACGGTATTTTTAGTATTAACCGTGATTTTTGCCTGCCTTACAAAGTTTTTGGATATTGCGGAATTTACCGTAAAAGGCGGTAATAACGAAATAACCGAAATCGGCTTTTCAAAAATCAACATCTATTTTCATAATCTTACGGGTGTTCATCTTAATTGGTATGATATTACCGATAAAATGGGTATTATTGCAATAGGTTTCGGGCTTATCTTCGGCGCTGTCGGTTTATATGAACTTATAAATCGCAAAAGTCTTTTGAAACTCGACAGGTATATATACTGCCTTGGCGGAACTTATGCTCTTCTGGGCATTATTTATGTTTTATTTGAAAAAATTGCGCTTAATTACCGACCTATTGTTATGGAAGGCGAGTTATCGCCCGAAGCATCCTTCCCCTCTTCGCATACGCTTCTTATCTGCGTTATTCTTATAACCGCCGTTATCCAAATCAACCGACTTTTTAAGAACACGGCATTAAAGGTTATATTAAGCATTTTCGGTATCGGTTTTGCACTTGTTGCCGTTTTCGGAAGAATTTATTCGGGCGTTCATTGGTTTACCGATATTGTTGCAAGCTTAATTTTGACCGCATCTATCGTTTTCTTTTACATTGGGTTGTCAAAGGAAAACAACGGAAAGCACATAAAGAAAAATGCTTGATTTATGGGATAATCTTAAAAAAGCACCCTACCCTATTGTCCTATACGGAATGGGAAACGGTGCCGACAAAATCATTAAGGTATTAGAAGAAAAAGGTATTAAGTATTGTGGCGTTTTTTCCTCTGACGGATTTCAAAGAAAGGGAAAAACATTTCACGGTTTTCCCGTTTTATCTCTTAAAGATTTTGAGGAAAAATACGGCAGACTTACCGTTTTGATGTGCTTTGGCAGTGCAAGAAAAGAAGTTATCGAAAATGTTAAAGCAATAAAAGAAAAGCACGACTTTTTTGCCCCTGATGTCCCGATATACGGTGATATACTTTTTGATAACGCCTTTTACGAAAAAACCGAAAATCAGCACAATGAAATTTATAATATGCTTGCTGACAGTACTTCTAAAAAGGTTTTTGAAAACACGGTAAAATACAAACTGTCGGGTGAAGTTGATTACCTTTTCTCTATCGAAACACCTATTGACGAGGCATATAATAATATATTAAAACTTAATAATAATGAAACCTACCTTGATTTAGGCGCTTACAGGGGCGACACCGTCTTTGAGTTTATAGATAGAACAAACGGCAACTATAACGAAATAATCGCCGTAGAGCCGGATATTAAGACTTTTAAGAAATTATCTATTGCCTCTGCCAATATTAAAAAATTAACGCTTGTAAATGCGCCGATATCGAATAAATGCAAAAAAGATTTCTTTTCTATGAACGGTTCGAGAGGTTCTAATAAGGACGGAAACGGTCAGCTTGTTGAATACCAAACTGCCGACAGTATTGTAGGTCAAAAACAGGTGTCATATATTAAGGTTGACATTGAGGGTGCCGAATGCGATTTCATAAACGGTGCTGTTAATACAATTAAAAACAACAAACCTAAAATGATGATTTCCTGCTATCACAGAAGCGACGATTTAATAAACATACCAAAAGCCGTATTTAATATAAGAAACGATTATAAATTATATATGCGCCATTTTCCCTCGCTTCCCGCATGGGACACGGTTTATTTTTTCGTTTAGTCATAAAACTTAAATCTCCCTCATATCTTTTAGTAGTAATTGATATGAGGGAGTATTTTTATGCAGTGTCAAAATATTTATAAGGATATCGCAACACGCACCGGCGGAGATATTTATATTGGAGTTGTAGGACCGGTAAGAACAGGAAAGTCAACCTTTATTAAACAGTTTATGGAAAATATGGTACTTCCTAATATTACCGAAGAGTACAAGCGGGAGCGGGCAAACGACGAGTTACCGCAGTCGTCATCGGGGCGAACTATTATGACGACCGAGCCGAAATTTATCCCCGAAAAGGGTGTTACGGTAAACATTGAAAACAATGCGAGTATGAATGTCCGTCTTGTTGACTGTGTAGGGTACATTGTACCGAGTGCGCTCGGCTACATAGAGAACGAACAGCCGAGAATGGTAAGAACACCTTGGTTTGAAGAGCCTATACCGTTTAATATGGCGGCGGAAATCGGAACACAAAAGGTAATAAATGAACATTCGAGTATAGGTCTTGTTGTTACAACCGACGGCTCGATAAGCGATATTCCCCGTGAAGAATATGCCGAAGCGGAAGAGCGGATAATTGAGGATATAAAGAAGATAAACAAGCCGTTTATTGTTCTTCTTAACTGTGTAAGTCCCGAAAGCGACGAGGCAAAGGAACTCGCAAAAAGTTTATCGGAAAAGTATAATGTCCCCGTAATACCGATAAGCTGTATTGAAATGGGCGAAGAAGATATTAAAAATATCCTTGCTAAAATTCTTTTTGAATTCCCGATAAAAGAAATCGCAATTTCTTTCCCGAAATGGATAAACGCCCTGCCGATAACACACAATCTTCGCAGTAATCTTACCGAAATCATCAAGAATTCGGCGTCAAGCATTTCTAAAATCAGCGATGTAAACCGATTTGAAAATGCGATAAACGAAAGCGAAAATATTGAGAAGATAAGCATTAACTCGATAGATTTAGGCAAAGGAAACGCCAACATCACAATTGATGTTAAAAAACAGCTTTTCTATACCGTTTTATGTGAAAGCACGGGCGTAAATATAAGCGACGAGCAGGAGCTTATGCAGTGTATTGCCGAACTTTCGGAAATTAAGGCTAAATACCAAAAAATCAAGAATGCGCTCGACGAGGTTGAGGCAACGGGCTACGGTATTGTAATGCCCGATATAAATGAACTGTCGCTTGAAGAGCCCGAAATTGTTAAGCAAGGCGGACGGTACGGTGTACGGCTTCGTGCTTCGGCACCCTCAATTCACCTGATGAAAGCCGACATAACAACCGAAGTAAGCCCGATAGTCGGGAGTGAAAAGCAGTCGGAAGACCTTGTTATGTATCTTCTTTCGGAATTTGAGGAGAACCCCGAAAAGATTTGGGACTCAAATATCTTTGGTAAATCTCTCCACGAGCTTGTAAATGAGGGATTACATACAAAGCTTGCAAGAATGCCCGATGATGCAAGAATGAGAATTAAAGAAACAATAGAACGGGTTATTAACGACGGTTGCAACGGTCTTGTTTGCATAATATTATAAACGAATCCCCCCTGCGTTTGCAGGGGGGATAAATTTTAGATAGAAATATGCCCTTACATCAAAGTTTGATGTAAGGGCTTAAATTATTATTCGCTATCGGTTAACAATTCCTTAAATGTGTTCTTGAAGCAGAACAAGCAAACAACTGCACAACCGATGATTGAGAGCCATACGATAGGTACTTGTTTATTGAAGATTTCGCCTGTCAAAGGACTCTTCTTGGAGTTTACAACCCATTTAGCATAGAGTGTTGTATCGCCGGCAAACTTGTACTTTTCAACCAATGTTTCAAAATCAGTATCAGCATACCAACCCATAAAGGTGTAACCGTCTTTGGTAGGAACATACTTGGTAACATCAAGTGTTGTGCCTTCGTCGCCGATTATATCTTCAATGGTGCTTCCGCCGAGTGTTTCAAACGAAAGGATTGACTGCCATTTAGCATAAATTACATCGTTGCCCTTGAAATCGTGTTCGTCAACAGGATTCTTGAATTCCTTATCGGAATACCAACCTGCGAAATGGAAATTATCACGCTCGGTGGTGTAATCGTCAAGGTCAAGAACGGTATCCTTCGGGAACAATACACGGTCAATAGGTGTACCGCCGTTTGTATCGAAGGTTAAGTAGTAAAGCGGACGCCATTTTGCCTTAACAGACACATTCTTGTCGGGCATAAAGAACCAAGTCTTGGGTGAAGACGGGTTAGCGATTTCAATGTCGTCATCGGTTTCCCAACCGTCAAATACATAGCCGTTTAATGAGCCGGCATCAATATTAACGATATCGCCTTCGATATAGAGACCTTCGCCTGCGCTATGAGGAACATAGCTACCCAAAACATCTACAACATAGCGAGGTAATCCGTCGCCGATGTTAGTAAACTGAACAACTATTGCATGGTTAGATTTAACATCATCGAATACATACAAACCGGTTGTATAAACCTGTCTTGTAGCAGGGTCAAACGGGTTAAGATAGATACCGTCGATGAATACAGCGCTTATATAAGAATTATCGTCCGGAATCATCTTGTATTCCTTAAATCCGCCGTACTCAACAGGTGTTGTACCGAGAGAGCTTATTGTACCGTAGCCGGTGCTTAACGGTGAAACAGCAGCAGTAATCTGCGGTAACGGTTTAGAAAGGTCTTCTTCCTTAGTCCACTTAGCATAGAGAGTTGCGTTAGCATTTATCGGGAGCTTATGAACACGGATAGTCAAATCCTCGTCATAGTACCAACCGTCAAATACATAACCTTCACGCTCAGGAACTTCAATATCGTCAACATTGATAATTGTTCCTTCAAGAGCAGTAATCTCATCTATTGTTATATCATCACATTGAGGGTCAAACTTAATTGTATTGTATTGCGGCTGCGGACTTTCTTGGTCATCAGCAGGACGCCATGTAGCAACTACACGAACATCGGTCTTAGGCATAATGAACGAAGTCTGCGGTGAGAACGGGTCGTCAAACTCAACATTGTCGCCTACCCAACCGGTAAATACATAACCGTCAAGCTCACCGGCGTCAATGTTAACCTTTGTGCCGGGGGCATACAAGCCCTCGCCGCCCTTAACAGCAGCATAGCCACCTAAAACATCGACACAGTACTTAGGAGCAAAGTCCTTAGCATAGTCGAACTGAACACAAATCTTATGACTTTCTTTTACATTATCGAATACATAAACACCGCTATTGTAAACATCGGCATACTCGACAGGGTCTAAAAGCTGACCGTCAACAAAGATGGCGGCAATTTTAGAGCCGGTTGCCGGAACGATACGGTATTCCATTGTATCACGGAGTCTTAAAGTTGTTGTGCCTTCGTTGGAAATCTTACCTTTACCGGTACCGCAGCCAGAAATAGAAGCGGTAATGGTCGGGTTAACAGCTTCATACAACTTATCAGCTATCCACTGATGTCCGTCAGCACTCGGGTGCGGGTCATAACGGCCGCTTGAAGGAGCACCGCTTATGTCAACATAAACGAGGTCGTACTTTTCAGCCATTTCCTTAACATATTTGTTCATTTCGGCATAAACATCCGAAAGACCCTCACCTGCTAACATAACCATAAGCGGATATGAAAGGTCGGTAAACATCTGAGTGATTTCAGCATCGGTGATGTCCGGATTAGCTTTGATTTTTTGGATAATTGCGCTAAGGTCAAGACCCATTTGAGCTTGTGCCTGCTCCTGCTCTTGCGGAGTTAATTTGCCAAACTCTTCATAATCGCTCGGGCTACCAATAAGTGCTTGTAAAAGAGCAACGATAGACTTTACATCAGTAGAAACATTGTCGCACAACTTACCGCTTTGCATATTGCGAGCGAGCATTTCAAGATAGTTTTGCATACCGAACGGATTGAAGTGGCTCATAAGAATAAGTTCGGAGGTCGGTTGACGCAATTCGTTCATTCTGATAATGGTCTTTTCGAGGTTTGACTTATAATCAGCAAGAACATCTTTGAAATATTCGTTGATGTTTTCCTTAGAATAATGCTGTATCAACTTTGTGATTTCGTCAGCATTTATAAGTGATGCAGCACCGATACCGGCAGCAGCACCTGCACCGGCACCCATACCGGACCAATCGGGTGTCTCAGACCAGTCGGTATTTCCCCAATCCGAATTTCCGGTACCATCAGGATTGAGCATCATATCGAGCATCCAAGAATTTTCGGGAGTAAACATTTCAGCGATATCGCCGATAGTTCCGCCCATTTGGAGCATTTGAGAAATGTAATAAATCAAATCGCCGAGAGTAGTACCGCTTTGTTGCTGATACGGCATAAAGCTATGATATACATCGTTACCGCCGGTAGCAAGAGCGATTAAGTCGCCGTTTATTACCTTATCGGTAGCGAAATCATAGAAATAGTTAGTCCATAACGGATTTCTGAAATACTCGCCATACTGTGCCTTAACTGAGGCATCGCTTGACGGCTCATAGCTACCCCAATCGTTAAGAACGGTCGGATAGTAGATAATATCGTCATCATCAACCTTGCCGTCGTTATTGGTATCTATGTATTTACCGTCTTTGTCAACACAGTTGCGGGAAACATATAAATAACTGCTCTCGATAACAGGGTTAAGTATAGTCCATTTACCCCAATCGCCGTAGTCAAGTTCATAAGCCACATGGATAGATGTTCCGGCAGGAATTGTAAAGTCTTCCTCGCCCTTAGGCATACCGTATTCATCGACTTCTTTATAAACCCATGTTGCGGGATTGCCTACATCATAACCGGCAGCTTCGGTATCAACAACAGCACGCTTGCCGTTATAATCTTTCGGCAATGTAAACATAGTGTTGGCGTCGAAATTATCAAAATTATAATCATACTGATAGAACGGGTCAGTAAGCAATTTATAGATATCACCCGACCAAGCAGCGCAGATACCGAGGTTATAAAGGTCGGTGTGACCGTCATCGCTTGCGTCGATATCAAGCCCCATTCTCTTGGCAAACACGCTCGGATAGCTATGCGGATACCTATTTAATGTGGCATTTTTGATAATATCAAAAGTGTCAGCATCCGTCATATCAGACTGAGCTGTGCTAAAGCCCAAGCAAAGACTGTCACCGAAAATTACAAAATTCTTGTACGGTGAAACAGCGGTTTCATCTTCAGCGCTTACTACTACAACAAAGCAGGTTGTAAGTACCAAAGAAAGTGTGACAATCAATGAGATTGCCTTCCTACAATACATTTTAAGTTTCATGAAATCACCCTCAAACTTTCTTTGTATCTTAATAAGTGTACTTTTCAGTACGCTTTTGTAGTTTCAAACAGTCAATCTTGCCAATCGGCGTATACGGAAGTTCGGTTACAAACTTATAAGCAACCGGAACGGCATACTCGGCAAGCTCTTCTTTACAAACGGCACGGATTTCTTTTTCAAGCTCCGCCTCGTTATAGCCCTTTTGTTTTTTAACAAATACAAAAGGAAGATTGCCTTGCTTATGGTCTTTATCCCTAATTGCAACGGCAACGGCGATTTCAACGCCTTTTACCCTTGTAACGACCGATTCAACAGCAGTCGGGAAAACCTTAAATCCGTCGTGGCGGATAATAATTCTCTTAATACGGTTAGCGAAGAACAAGAAACCGTCTTCATCAATACGGCCGATATCACCCGTATGTACCCAAACGGTACCGTCGCTATGAGTACGGATAACCTTTTTGGTTTCTTCCTCCATACCGTAATATCCGAGCATCATAGTAGGCGTCATAACACAAATTTCGCCCTCGGTATTATAGCCGAGTTCTTCGCCCGTTTCGGGGTCAAATACACCGATAACGGTATTTGAAAGCGGAATACCGACACTGCCTAATTTATTATGCTCTTCGTAGTTTGCGCAGGCGCCGGCAAAAACCTCGGTCATACCGTAGCCCTTACAAAGTTTATATTTACATCCGTGTGCAAGCAGGAATTCGTTTACAACACTTTCGGCTTCGGTTGAAATACCGTCGCCGCCGCAACCGGTAGTTTTTAAGAAAGAAAGGTCTTTATTCTTCATATACGGGTCATTTACAAGACCTTGGTAATGAAGCGGAACACCGGCAGTATGCTGTGTTTTATACTTAACAATAAGACGACCGAACTTATTCGGGTCAAACTGCGGAATTAAAACAACTTCAAGACCGACAGAAAGCGGTGTATGTGTACCGTAGCCGTAACCGTAAGCAATAAACGGAGGCATTATATTAAGGAATCTTTCGCCTTTTTCGTGACGCTTAAACGAAACCTGAGCCGCCAAAGCATTAAGTGCATAGTCAGAAAGCAACACGCACTTAGGACTACCGGTTGTACCGCCGGTATGAACGATAAGGATAGCATGGTCCTTTTCGTACGGAACGGGTTTAACATCCGGCTCTTTTTCGGCATCGGCAATAAAATCATTCCAAGATACCGTTACATTATTATATGTAATCTTTTCTTTTGCTTTGAAAGTATTATACATGAACTTCTTAACAGCCGGAAGAGAATCGGCAGGAGAGTTCACTATTACCTTTTTAACATTAAGCCCTTCAATCGCCTTTTCAATCTTCGGATAAGCAACGCTTAAAGAAACGATAACATCCGATTTTGTTTCGGCAAAGTAATCGTGAATGCCGGCAGTGCTTGTACGGGGGTCGGCAAGGTTGAGCGTAGCGCCCAAAAGGTCAAGGGCATAAAAGCAGTATATCGTTTCGGGTGTCATAACAGATACCATAGAAACAATATCGCCTTTCTTTACGCCGATTTTTTTGAACGCTTTTGCAGTTTTGCGAATATTCGCAAAAAAATCGGCATAAGTAATCTGTCGGTCAAAATAACGCAAAGCCGACAAATTCATATTATCCTTGTTGCGACTAAGCAAATAGTCAACAGCAGTACACTCGCAGTCATCCATATTGGGAAGGTCATTTCCCCATACGGACAGCCACGGTTTTTCTTTTGACGGTAATTTTTCAATAACCATACTATCGGGTCTCCTAAACTAAATGGTATCCAACCATAATATCAGCACATAGCACATAATACTAATATATACTATATACTTGAAAAATCAATTTGTCAACACCAAAATGTTGTAAATTTGATAAAAATTTGCATTTTTATGTAAATTTATCAAAAAAAGTCTATTTTTCCTTGGAAAAATATTTCTTAAACACAAAACTTCCCTGTGTTTCGCCTATTCCGTTAAGGCGCAAAGCTTTGTCGGTTAAAACGAAATTATACTTATCAATATGTCCGTCGTCATTAAACCTTATACTTAATGTATTGCCCGTAACATTATATTCAAAATCATACTGCGATGCATCTTGAAGAGTAAGTGTGCCTTTCTTTTTTCCGTCAAAACTGAATGTTGCATACTCACCGTAAGAATAAGTACCTTTAATCTTTTTGTTCTCTTTCGATTTAGAAGAAAACTTTTCTTCGGTCTTATTTTCGGTATTACCGCCCGAAGTGTTTTGAGCGGAAGAGGTATTATCCTTATTATCGGTAGTTTTGTTTGTATCATTTTTTGAAGGTTTATCGGAATCTTTTGAAAATACACTCTTAAAGAAATCAATAATTTTTCG
>JAZUFQ010000002.1:0-22526 GCA_045640745.1 Acutalibacteraceae bacterium | reverse complement strand
ATACGATTTCAGTCAAGTATTTTAGATAATCAGACATATGATTTTATCGTATCAAAATTTGCGTCGCAGTAAACAAAGATAAGGACAAATAAAACAATTCGCTGAATATTTGAAAAAGATGTGGGAATGCGTTTAGGAAAGAGGGTGTAAACACTTATAAACAAATAAAAACTCTGCAACAATTTGCACAGAGTAAAACTTAAAAATTATTTGACAAATAATGTAGAACACTGTAATATATTAGCGGTACATTCGTACTCGGTGGGGTTACGATAAAACGGTAGGCGGTTACACTCTTTGCCCTCGCAAGGGGGTATTTATATGGAATATCTTGTTATAACGGCAATTATCATATTGTTAGCAACAGGCTATATACTTACAATAAAAAAGAAATAACCGCCCCACGACCAAATGAGAACGGTTAATTTCTATTATTAATCTTTCTATGAGGGCGTAACCGTCTATCGGTAACCTCACTGTTATTATTATAGCAACAAAAAAAGAATTTGTCAAATAATTTTTAAGTCATTTGTAATTTCCGATTACAGGTGGCTTTGTTTTTTATCGAAAATATAGAAATACCCGTTCAAAATTTGCGTCGCAGTAAACAAAGAAAAGAGATTTTCTCTGGATATTTGAAAATGTTTGTGGTAATGTGTTTAACTTGAAAAAGGAGGAACGATAACTATGGCAAAAAAGAGAGCCAACGGAGAGGGCAGTATCAGGAAGCGTAAGGACGGACGATGGGAAGGTAGATATACCGTCGGATATGATAAAAACACCGGTAAACAGGTTTTTAAGAATATTTTGGGCAAATCTCAGGCAGAGGTGCGGGATAAATTAAAATCGGCTATTGAGGAGTCCGAAAAACTTGATTTTAACAAGGCAGGTAAGTACACACTTTGCGAATGGATAAGAATATGGTATGAGGTGTATATAAAAAATTCTATTCGTGAAACTACGGCGGAATATTACCGAAACTATATCGAAAATCATATAATAGCGCACCTCGGCAGTACAAAACTTGAAAAACTGACTACTGTTCAAATTCAAAAGGCATATAACGAAATAAAAGACCACGGCAGGATACAAAAATATGATGGCATGAAAAATTTGGCTTTAAGCGACCGAACTGTAAGAGGTATTCATATAATACTTCACGAATGTTTAGAACAGGCCGTAAGGGAACGGATTATATCGTATATAACCCCACAAACGGTTGCAGAGTACCTGCAAAAGAAAAGAAAGAAATGAAAACACTTGCCGCCGAAAATATATCCGCTTACTTAAAAGTGGCAAAAGAGTGGGGAGTACTTCCAATGTTCTATCTTGAACTTACGAGTGGGTTAAGGCGAGGTGAATTAGTAGCACTTCTTTGGTCGGATGTAGATATAGAAAATAGAACTATATCTATTACAAAATCTGCAACAAGAATAAAAGGCGAAATTAAAGTTACAAGTCCTAAAACAAAAAACTCAATACGAAAGATTATACTTCCAAAGTCGACCATAGACCTACTCATTGAGGAACACGAACAGCACCCCGATAATCCCTATCTATTCCCGTCGCCTGTAAACGGCGGAATGCGAGGGCCTGACTGCACGGGAAGAATACACAAAAAGTTATTGAAGAAAGCAGGACTTCCCGACATCAGATTTCACGACCTAAGGCACACCTACGCAACGCTTGCGCTTCAAAACGGGGTGGATATAAAGACATTATCTGAAATACTCGGACACTACTCGGCAGGGTTTACGCTTGATACCTACACCCATGTAACAACCAAAATGCAACAATCCGCCGCAGAGAAAATGGACAAGTTTATGGAAAATGTGTCGTGAGGGGAAAATAAAACCACCACATAAGTTTACTGCTTATGCGGCGCTTTTGACTGATAAGAGTAGTTCACAACAGTTTGGAATTAATTTGGCAAGCATAATACGAACTTATATTAAGAAATTTTCTTCGATTTTTAAGTAAAATCGTAAAATTTCAGTAATACATCCACGCAAAAGGCAAGAAATAGAACTTTTTGTGCGGTTTTTCGTCAAGATGCTTATTTTGTCCGAACATTGCGTAGTTTTTCTATTGAAAATGTATAATTTCAAAGATACAATAATAATGCAAATATTGGCGGGGTGCCATATAAATAAAAAGAAAAGGAGAATTTAAAATTGAAAAAGATTGTTGTATTGGTTTTGATGTTCACTTTGATTTTTAGTTTGATGATTATTCCGAATACCGTTTCGGCGGCAGGTTCAGTCGGTGTTTTCGGTGATGCAAACGGCGATGGGGTTACAGATATTCGTGACTTGGTTGCGTTGAAAAGATATTTGGCATCATCGACTGTAACAATTGATGAATCGGCGAGTGACATTAACGGAGATTCAAAAATTGATGCTGATGACCTTACTTGTCTGATAGACTTGTTGCTTGGCAAATATGTCGGTGGTGCAAACTGGCCGTCTGACTGGAGCGAAGCATTGTCGCAGTTAGAGTAAGACATCTAATTGTTTTCGGGGAATAATTTACTATATATAATAATGGAGGAAAAGAAACAATGAAAACAGTAATGAAGAAAATGCTTGCACTTGTTTTAGCGCTTACTCTATGCGTAACATTGTATGCGGGAACTCAAATATTAAATGTATCCGCTGAAAGTACTGACAATGCAAATGTTAAAGTTTTAGGTGCGTCAATTCGCTTTATAAGCAATAATACTATGGTTGACGGTATCCGCTTTGCTGTTGGCATAAAGACATCAGATTTCAATGCTTTAACGGATGCTCAAAAAACGAATTATCACCTTTTAGTTATGCCTACACAGTTAGTTGACGGCGACCTTGAAAAAGGTGAAGTGTTTGAGTATGGTCCTGAAGAAGCAAAAAAATATGCAAAAGCACAGGATATAGCTGTTAATTGGGAGTTGGCTTCCAACGAAACAAGAGATTCGGTTGAATATAAGGTTGTTCGTATATACCTTAACGAAATCAATTCTGCTTATTATTTAACCGATATAACAGCAAGAGCTTATTATGAAGAAAATAATGTTGTTACATATTCTGCTCCGATTCAGCGTTCTTATTATAATATAGCAGATGCTGCACTTGAAGACCTTGAAGATTCGCAAAAAACAGGATACAACAATAGCGTAGGCAGTAATTTCAGCCCTTATACTGCTGCACAGCGTGATGCTCTTTTAGGCGTTAAGTATGATAAGAAAGCCGTATGGGACTATGTTGACGGCAAACTGATATCCTACGGTTCCGAGAGAACAAAGGACGACACATTGATTCACGGTCTTGCAGTTGACAGAGTAAATAAGCCGAATTCTTCTAATTACATAATAAACACTTCTTTATATGTAGGCTTTAAGGATGAGCCGGCTTATGCGACTAATGAAGAGGCATTGAAGGGCTTTATGTTTGGCTATAATGAAACCGACGGTTCATATTATCTCCTCGATTTCAGATATCGTGACGGCGTTGGTGACGCAAGGTTTTCTGCCGGATGGCATGCTTGGATTAGATATTTCGACGGTCAAAACTGGGGCGTTGTTGCAGGTCAAGATAACCTGAAGGTTTCGCTTAATCAGGGGATGAACGATTTCCGTATTTCAGTAAATAATACAAATTCCGAAATAACCAATGTTTCAGTTGAAGCAAAGGCTCTGTCAGAACGCATTTATAAAACTTATATTAATACAGCGGCAAACGGCGGTTGGACAGCCGGAAACCCCAAGTTGACCGGTAATAAATTCGGTTACTGCGCACAGGTTGAAAATCGCACATTTGAATTTGACCCTGATATGGCAATCAATAATGATGCAATTCAAACAAGAGGCAACAGTACTGTAAAAACTGATGCACAGTTGGCTGCAGACGGCACAGGCACAATCAAAGGCTCGTTTGTTGCAGATTACCGCACGCAGGACAACAACACGAGAAAAGAAGGCATTAAGTTCAGCGGCGAAAACGGCAACGGATATTACTTCTATTTCAGCGCTCAACCTCAAAATGCTACTCCAAGACTCTATATAGGAATGTGGAAATGGCATGATTCCGACTTTACAAATGGCGATATGGTAGATGGTGCGTATGTTCCTTCGTATGCCGGCACGGGAATAAATTGCTTGCAGGAAAATGATGAATATCTTGTTGATTATGAAATCAAGATTTATATTGATGATAGTGGCAAGAAACATTTTGATACTGATTTCACATTAAGCTCGGGTTCTTGGTCTTGGACAGGTAAATATTATTGCTATGATAAAGCAACATATCTTACAGGTTCCGATATTTACTATTATTCACAGGATAACGGTTCAGAAGAAACTACTGATAAGCCGCAAGGTGACGGTAAAACAATTTACTACTCGACTACCGTAACACAACCTGAAGAGCCGGAGGAACCGGAAGAGCCGGAAGAGCCGGAAGGCCCGATTTATCAGACAAACGGCGGCGAATCTGTTAAATTAAATAAGACACTTAATGCAGACGGTACCGGAACTATAGCAGGTCAGTTCATTACAGATTACCGTACCACAGGCAACAACGAAAGAAAAGAAGGCATTAAGTTCAGTGGCGAAGGCGGTAACGGTTACTACTTCTGGGTTGCTGCACAGCCTGCTGTAAACAACGGTAGATTCTACATCGGTATGTGGAATTGGAACGGCGTTGATTATTGGGAAAATGCAAATATGTCGAACGGTGCATCTGTACCTGCATATTCACTTGCTACGGATGCCGGACTTACTCTCCAAGATAATGATGAAATTATAGTTGATTTCAGCATTGATATTACTGTAAATGCTGATAATAAGAAAGCGTTTGCAATTACATATTCCTTAAGTCACGGCGATGTTAAGTTCTACGATGGCGGTTGGAACTTGGTAGATAATAGGGCAAACGGCTACTTTAGAGGCGGTAGTGTATACCTATGCTCCGAAGATATCGGTAATCCTGCTGTATCAGGAGAGGTTGGCGACGGTAAGACAATCTACAACAATATTTCTGTTAACGGTAATGCCGCTAAACCCGGTGAGCCTACGGATGGCGTGACTGCTATGCAGACTACTGGAATCGCATCCAAAAAACTTGACCAGTCGCTGAAAGCAGACGGCACAGGAACTATTAAGGGTCAGTTCGTCACAGATTACCGTACTGCAGGCAACAATGAAAGAAAAGAAGGCATTAAGTTCAGCGGTGAGAACGGCAACGGTTACTACTTCTGGGTTGCTGCACAGCCGAGTATAAACAACGGTAGATTCTACATCGGTATGTGGCGTAATGTTGGTACCGCCGCTTCCGTAAAATGGGATAACACCAATATGTCGGACGGTGCAAAAGTACCTGCATATTCGCTTGCTACGGATGCCGGACTTACCCTCAAAGATAATGATGAGATTATAGTTGATTTTGAGATTAAGATTACAATTAACGCTTCTAACCAGAAAGCGTTTGCAATCAAGTATTCTTTGAGCCACGGTGATGTCAAGATTTGCGACGGTACTTGGAACTTGACTGATGGAAACGCCGATGGGCCCCGTATAGGTGAGTATTTCACAGGCGGCGATGTATATCTCGAATCTGAAGATAACGGTAATGCTGCTAATGTGGGAGAGGCCGGTGACGGCAAGACGATTTATAACTGGATTACAGTTGACGATTGCCCGGCATTTGCAAACTAAAATAATAATGGCGAAGGGGATGCGGAAAACCGCACCCCCTTTGTTCCTGAAAAGAACACTTATTTAAATATGATAGGAAAAGACCGATGAAAAAAATTATAATAATGCTGTTTTGCTTTGCTTTGATTTTTTCTTTATGTGCTTGTAAAAATAATGATAAGAAAAGCACCGATTCCGATAAAATCAGCACAAGCAGTTCTGAAGAAAAGAAAAATAAAGAATCTCAAAAAGAAGAAAAATATGTTGACGAGCCGATGGACGAAGATATGATTGACCGTTACAGCGGATATAAGAATGATGATGACGGCGGTAACGAACAGCCTGCCGAAAATCAAAATGTTGCGGCAAGCGAGGATAAAAACCAAACTCCCGAAAGCGAAACATCTGATGAAAAAGAGGACGAGAATACTACTTCTTCCGAAAAAACGGAAAATTGGACAAAAGATTATTAAGATTAAATATTCTATATAAAAAGAAAAAATAAAAATATAGGAAAGCTGATAGCTTTCCTATACTTTTGCAATAATTTAATTTTATTTATAATCATTCAAAATTTCGATATGCTTCCGGAGATTTTCCGATTTTCTTTTTGAAATATTTGGAAAAATAGTATTGGTCGGCAAAGCCCAACTGATTTGCTATTTCAAAAATGGGAAGCTGAGAACTTGTGAGCAGTATTTTTGCAGTTTCCAAACGCTGTTGCCCTATATATTCATAGGGTGGCATTCCAAAGTGCTTTGAAAAACTTCTTATTGTTTGCGAAACCGAAAGACCTGCTATTTTGCCACAAGTTTCAAGAGAAATTTTTTCGTTAAGGTGAGTATCAATATATTTTTTAAGTTCGTTGATATTATCGGGTATCTTAAAACTATCGTTTGAAACCGTGTATTGACGCAAAAACTGACACAGTTTTATAAATGTTACAAAACAACTGTCGTTAATAAGTTGCAGGTCGTTTTCGTTTTGATATGCCGTTTTGTGTATGCGCTCGATAAAATCAGTAATATTAAGCTGAGGGAACAAGGTGGAATTTTTGAATCCGTAGGCATTAAGTATTTCGGTTGGCAAAACACCTATTATATTTACCCAGATTTTTGTCCACGGGTCGTCCGGATTTGAACGGTAGTCTTGCTCATCATCAGCAGAAAGCATATATGAATCTCCCGCTATGGGATTAAAGTTTCCGGAACTTGTGTGAACAAATCCGGAGCCTGATATAATGTATTCAAATACTGTAACTTTAAGCGACTTTGAACGGTAATGGTGGTAATTGGCGTCTGCGTAAGTAATGCCTATGCTTTCAATGGCGAACGGCTCGGCGCAGGGAGAAGAATTAAGAAATATTTTTACCTTTTCCTGAGTTTCGCTCATAAATATCACCTCACTAATTATTATACAATATTCGCATTAAATAATCAAGAGCAGTTTTTGGAAATTTAGACAAAATGCGCATTTAGAAAGGGGAAATTATGAAAAATCCAGTTGTAAAGGGTTGGTATGCCGACCCCGAATCCGTTGTATATGACGGTAAAGTTTATATTTATGTTACAAAATCATTGCCTTACGAACAGCAGTTAAATCTTGACCTTGTGGTTTCTTCCGACTTAATAAATTTTGACATTATACACGACATACTTGATATGTCAACTTTTCCCGGAATATACAGAACGGTATGGGCACCGTCAATTGTAGAAAAGAACAGCAAATATTATATTATATTTGCCGGAAACGCCATAAATCACGACGATGAAGTAGGCGGATTATATATCGGTGTGAGTGATACACCGGTCGGAAAATTCAAAAACATTTTCAGTGACGGAAGACCGTTCTTAAACAAATTCTATAACGGAGCACAGCCGATAGACGCACATTTTTTCAAAGAAAATGAAGATGTTTATTTGTATTACGGCGGTTGGAGTCATCTGAATGTCTGCAAAATGAACGATACAGTTGACGCGTTGGCACCGCTTGATACTGCTGATAATCAGGACAAAGTGCTTGAAATAACACCTAAAGATTATATCGAGGCTCCGTGCATACTTAAAACCGATAAAAAATATATTCTTATGTATTCAAGCGGCTCGTGGACTGACGGAACATACTGCGTTAAAACCGCTGTGTCGGAGTCGCCTTTGGGACCTTTCGTATATGATTCCGATATTTTAAAAGCATCAGATATTGCAGATGGCCCCGGCCATAACAGCTTCTTTACTTTCGGTGGCAAAACATATATTGCTTATCACAGAAGAAAAATAGGAGATAAATACCCTCATAACAGACAGCTTTGCATTGATGAAATGAAAGTAGCAGGCGATAAGATAGCGCCGATTATTATGACCTGATAAATTAATTTTGATTGTCGGTATGCAACATTTTCCTATATTTACCGGGAGACATACCGACTATTCTTTTGAATTTGCTAATAAAATATGATGTGGTAAAAAATCCGCATTTTTCAGAAATGTCAGATATTGACATTTCTGTATTTTTTTTCAAATATTCGCATGAATGAAGAATTCGGACATGAGTTAAGTACTCAATATATGTTATACCCGTTACGGATTTGAACTTGTTACAAAAATAGTTTTTTGTATATCCGATTTTACTTGCGATATCGTCTATTGTGTATTTTTCTGCATAGTTTGTTTCGGTCCATTTTATGATTTCGCATATTTGGTCATTTTCTTTAACAGGCAAATGTGTTTTGTTTTCAAAAGGTATGGCTTTAATGTAGGCGGAAAATAATTTTGAAAGTTCGTTGATTGCAGTTAAAATGTCGGTTTTTTCAGACGATAAAAGTTTACTTGAATTCTCCGTTTCTTTAATACACGGACTGCAAATAGGCAAATCGCTGATGTTTAATTCATAATTGTCAAAAACAGCTTGCAGATTAAAATATCTAGAAAGTCCCGAAAGGTAAAGCTTAATTACATAAACTGTCCCGTTATTAGGTAAATATGTCATTGAATGTATTATATTAGGCGCTATGAAAAAAACTTGCTTTCCGTTAAAGTTAAAATGTTGCCCGCCAATATGACATTCGCCTTTTATGCCGTCGCATAAAAGTATTTCTATTGTTTCGCCGTAATGCGGAGGAGTGCTTCCGCCGTTCGGAAAGGTCATTTTAACAACAGACCACGGTTTATTAGTCTTAAAATGCTTATATTCTTTGAAGGCGGTTATAGTGTGTTGCAGCATAATAATTCTCCCACTTATATTTGTGTATTTACATTATAACATGGCTTAACCAAAAAGGCAATGTAAATTAAGCAAATTATTTTAACATAAATTTCCTAAAATCTTAATATTGTTATATTTTCTCGTAACATTGTTGATTGTAATTAGTAGCTAAATGATATACGATAAATGAAAAAGGGAGGTCTTTTTATGAAAAAATTAAAGGTTGGTATTATCGGGTGCGGAGGCATTGCAAATTCAAAGCATATGCCGGCTCTTAAAATGTTAAGCGATTATGTGGAAATGGTTGCATTTTGCGATATTATTCCCGAAAGAGCCGAAAAGGCAGCAAAGGAATACGGCACGCCCGATGCAAAGTGCTATACGGATTATAAGGAATTATTAAAAGATTCATCAATAGATAATGTTCGTGTTTTAACTCAAAACCGTTGGCATGCTGTTATTACTATTGATGCTTTGAATTCAGGCAAAGATGTTCTTTGTGAAAAGCCGATGGCAACTACATATAAAGAAGCATTAGATATGATTGCCGCAAGAGATAAAAGCGGAAAGGTTTTGGCAATAGGATATCAGCATAAGTATGACGCTGATGTTATGTTTGCCAAGCGTGAAGCATTAAAGGGAAATATGGGCGATATGTATTTTTCAAAAGCTAATGTAATGCGTCGCCGTGGTGTTCCTACATGGGGTGTATTTACCGAGAAATGCGAACAGGGCGGTGGTTCTCTTATTGATATCGGCACCCATGCTCTTGATACGGTGCTTTACATCACAGATAACTATAAGCCAAAATATGCTGTGGGTACTACATACGATAAACTTAAATCTCAAAAAGAAAGTGCAAATCCCTTTGGACCTTGGGATGAAAGTAAATACGATGTTGAAGAAAGCGCTTTTGGATATGTAGTTATGGAAAACGGCGCAACAATTATTGTTGAAACAAGCTGGGCATTGAATACCACCGATGTTGCAGGTGTTCGTTATATGATTTGCGGAACCGAGGCAGGAGTAGATAATTACGGTGGCAAGTTCAAAATCAATAAAATAGAAAATAATGTTCAGTGCATAATAACACCGGACTTAAATGCTTCAAGCGGTGTTTCGTTCTTTGAATCTACCGTTTCGACCGAACCGAGAGTTTTGGAACAAATGGCTTTTATTAAAGCTGTCCAAGGCACAGGTACAACAGAAAACACTCCCGAAAGAGCGGCTGTTGTTACTCAAATCCTTGAAGGTATATATATTTCGGCAAAAACAGGTGAGCCATACTATTTTAACAAATAATAGATAGTATGTGAGTTGGCGTTGATAGATATATCGCATTTATAATATTCATCAAAGCCCTCCGCTTATTTAGGTTTGCGGAGGGCTTTGTGAACTGACGGTGAAAATATAAAAACAGGGAATGATTTAATGAAGCGTGCTTTGATAGCAGATGTTCAGCGAATGTCAATAGATAACGGTCCTGGAATTAGAACAGTAGTGTTCTTTAAGGGATGTCCGTTATCCTGCGAATGGTGTCATAATCCCGAATGTATATCATTTGAAAAGCAGGTTATGTTTTATCCGGAAAAATGTATCGGTTGCGGAAAGTGTAGTGAGGGTTGCTATTCCGGAGCAAAGGTTGTATGCGGTAAAGAGTATACTGGCAATGAGTTGCTTTTGGAAGTTTCAGAGGATATAGAATATTACGGATTTGACGGCGGGGTAACACTTTCAGGCGGAGAGCCTATGGTACAAAAAGAATTTTTAAAAGAGTTTATCCCTCTTTGTAAAAAAACTGCAATAAATTTGGCAATTGAAACATCCTTATATATGTATGACGAAGAAATACTGCGAGAGATGGATATTATAATAGCTGATTTGAAAATATGGGACAGCAGTATTCATAAAAAATACACCGGCGTAGGAAATGAGATAATCAAGGAAAATTTTATAAAGCTTAACAATCTTAAAATACCGATTGTTGTTCATACACCTGTTATTCCCGAGATAGAACAAAGAATAGATAAAATAAGCGAATTTTTGAAAAGTCTTAACAATGTCAAAAAGTATGAACTATTGCCTTATCATCCACTGGGAAATTCAAAAAAGCACGCTTTGGGAGAAACCGAAGCCACCTTTACTGTGCCTGATAAGGAGTTTATTGAAAGACTTAAAAAGTATGAATTTGACCGGAGTGAAAACATTGATTGAGGATAAAAGAGAAATACAAAAAAAGGATAAATACGATGTTATTGTTGTAGGAGGCGGTATAGCGGGTATATCCGCCTCTGTTGCGGCTTCAAGAAACGGTATGAGGGTTTTGCTGATTGAAAAACAGATAAATCTTGGCGGTCTTGCAACCGGCGGACTTATTTCGTGGTATGAGCCGCTGTGCGATGGAAAAGGAAATCAAATGATGTTCGGTATTGCCGAGGAATTGATAAAGCTTTCGGTAAAATACGGATATGATAATCTGCCTAAACAGTGGGGTGGCGATGAATTTAATAAAAAGAGATTTGATAGATATTCAACATTTTTTTCGCCTACCGCTTTTACGCTTGCGCTTGACGAATATGTTTTGAATGCCGGTGTATCACTGAGATTTGATACATATGCGGTTTATCCGGTTGTTGAAAACGGTATATGCATGGGTGTGATTTGTGAGAGCGCAAACGGAAAAGAGTTTTTTGAGGCAAAAGTCGTGATAGATGCAACGGGTGATGCTTCAATATCTGCCCGTGCAGGAATTCCTACTGTAATCGGTGAAAATTACATGACATATATTTCTCACTATTTTGATAAAGTTATGGCTGATAAGCTTTCAAATGACGGAAATATGGTTGAATTCCGCAAATGGAAAAACTGCGGAAGTGATATGTACGGAAACGGGCACCCGAAAGGTCTGCGTAAATTAACCGGTGTAACAGCTGAGGATATAACAGATTATGTAATATCAGGAAAGGCAAACACTCTCAGCTTTTTGAAAACGCATTTGAGGAATACTGCCGATATTATGGCGCTTCCGACAATGCCGCAGTTAAGAACTATAAGGCGAATAATCGGTGAAACCGATTTTAATGCAATTGACGGTCAATGCTTTGAAGACAGTATTGGCTGTTGCGGAGATTTCAGAATGGGTAAATGCGGAAACCGGTATCAAATACCGTATAGTGCCCTTTATAACGAAAAAGTAGATAATATTTTAGCGTGTGGCAGAATAATCTCTGCTCCGCAGGGAGACGGCTGGGAGGTTGCAAGAGTTATTCCCGTATGTGCACTTACCGGCGAAGCAGCGGGGAATGCGGCGTCGATTGCCGTTGAAAACAAATGCTCGGTTTGTAGCGTTGATATTAAAATACTCCAAGCTTTACAACAAAAGAACAATATAAAGATTAGTTTTGACAAGAGGTAATGATTATGATTACATATCAAGATAGATTAAGCGCAATGCGTGAAACAAAGATACGCCATACACTCGAAAAGCGTAAACAAAACGGATATACAGACCTTGATGATTTCGGTACTGTTCCGATTTCCGAAGGATATCAGGTTGAGCCGTGGTATAACAGCACAAACGGAAGTTTTTACGGTTTTGACGGTATGTGTGAAAATTTTTGCCGTGTAATAGATGCGCACGAGCCATATGTTGACCCTATGGAAATGCTTTGCGGAAGATGGCGTGATATGCTTGTTAATTATCGTGGAGATTTGCATTATATGCCTGATTGGTTAAAGAAAAACCCAGTTCTTGCCGAAAGAGCAAAAACATCAACAAATCAATGGAGCAAGCGTTGGGACGAGCAGCGCTTTCCTTATGACGATTTGAAACCTTTACAGAAAAAATACAATATTACAAGCGGTATTGACGGAGATGCTCATTTTGCTTGTGATTACCGTATTGGTTTTGAACTCGGCTTTGGCGGATTGCTTGCGAAAATAAGAAAGTATAAAGAAATCAATAAGGATAAAGCTGATTTTTATGATGCCGAAGAAAAGTGTGTGCTCGCAATTATCAGGTTTATAGACAGGCACATTGCAAAAATAAAGGAAATGCTAATTAAAGAAGACAGACCTGAAATAAAAGAGAGTCTTCAAAAAATGTGTACGGTATGTGAAAATGTCCGCTTAAATCCGCCAAAAACTTTTCACGAGGCATGCCAATGGACGGCTTTCTTTAACTGCGCATCGAGAATATATACCCGTGACGGTGCTGGCTTCCAGCTCGATACACTTCTTTATCCGTATTATGCGATAGATATAAATGACGGTGTTTTAGATGACGAAACTGCCAAATTTTTAATAGCAAATTTACTGTTAATTGACCCACATTATTATCAGATTTCGGGTGTTGATGAAAATGACGCCGATATGACAAATCACCTTTCTTATCTTATATTGGATGCCGCCGACAGCATAAATATTGCTTGTAATTTAACGGTCAGAGTTCATGAAAACTGTGATGAAAAGTTCTTTGAAAAAGCGGTATATTATCTTATGAAAAATAAAAACGGTTGGCCACGCTTTTGTTGCGATAAAACACTTGCAGACGGTTATATGCGTTGCGGAGTTGATAAGGCGACCGCAAGGGAAAGAATAGCGGTCGGATGTAACTGGATGTGCGTTCCCGGAAAAGAATTTCCGATGAATGACACCGTTAAAGTAAATGTAGCAAAAATATTTGAAATCGCATTTGATGAAATGCGGAGCATTGAAGATAAATCAACAGATAAGTTATTTGAAATATTCAAATCACACTTAAAATCTGCGGTTGAAGTTACGGCAAAAGGCGTAAATCTTCATCTTGACCATCAGTGGCAGGTCACCCCCGAACTTATAATGAATTTAATGATGTATAACACAATCGAAAAGGGTCTGGATATATCGCAGTGTGCAGAACTGTTTACAGTGGGTGTGGACGGTGTAGGACTTGCTACTGTTGCTGATTCTTTTGGCGCACTTCAAAGCCGTATTGAAAAGGAGCACATACTCACTTGGGATGAGGTGTATAACGCTATTGATAATAATTTCAATGATGAAAGAATCAGGTGTATATTAAATTCTGCACCCCGTTTTTGCGCTGGCAATACTGTTTCTGATAAGTGGGCGAAGCGGATTACGGATGTATGGGTAGAAACAGTTCGGAGTCAAAAAATGCCAAACAACCGACAGTTGATTCCCGGATGGTTTTCCTGGGCGAGAACGATTGAATACGGTCAGGCAGTAGGGGCAACCCCTAACGGCAGAAGAAACGGCGAACCGGTTTCGCACGGCGCTAATCCAAATCCGAGATTTAGATTAGACGGGGCAGCTACGGCTCAATCTACAGGAATTGCCGGTGTTCAGTGCGGATATGGAAATACAGCACCTTTGCAGTTGGAATTTGACCCGCAAATAGCCGTTCAGGAAAATGCTGTAAAAATTGTTGCCAATTTGATAAAAACCCATTTCAAATTAGGCGGAACTTTAATAAACATAAATGTATTAGACGGGGAAAAATTACTTGCCGCAAACGAAAACCCCGACCTATATCCTGACCTCGTTGTCAGAGTTACGGGATTTACTGCATACTTTGTCAGTCTTTCCCCACAGTTCAGGCAATTAGTAATTGATAGATTTTTAAGTGGGATTTAGCCCAAAAAGCACAAATCATTGTGCAAAATAAACATTTAGAGACAAAAAATAATAAAAATTTGGATAAACTCGCTAATTAAATACAATTTATGCGTATTTTTTCTATTCAATATAACTCGTTAAAAGTGTAAAATATTATCGTAATAATTCATAGGGAGAATATTGTTATGAAAGTTTTTAGTAAAAAAATTGCTGTATGGGTTACTCTTTTTGCGATTGTTTTGTCAATGGTCGGTTTTACAGGTTGTAAAAACAGTTCGCATTCTCCGAAAGAAGGGCAAACTGTAATAAAGATGATTGGTTGGGGAGATACATACGAAACCGGTATCTTTCAGTCAATGATAGAAATGTTTGAAAAGAAATACCCTGAATACTTTGTGTCATATGACCCTGTCGGCAGCGATAACTATATGACAGTTCTTACAAACGCAATAGCAAATCCAAGAGAAATGCCTGATGTTTTCTATTGCGCCGATACCGAGTTTATTCGACTCGCATATTCAACAAATATTTTTGAAGACCTCAATCCTTACATAGAAGCTTCCGATTCCCTTTCGAGAGACGATTTATATACCGAGTCGCTTAAAGCATACAGTTTTAATGAAAAAACAAAAAAATTGGGCGACTTAAACGGTGCTCTTTACGGTCTGCCGAAAGACCTTGGACCGACAGCGCTTGTATATAATAAAGAATTTGCAAAAGCAGCCGGCGTTAAGGTCGACAGAACAATAAATGTTGGTTATGATGCTGCAAATAAAAAGTTGAACGACCAAATTTGTATGACTTGGGCACAGTATATCCGTTTTGCCAATGATTTGGCAGAAGCCGGTGCAAAAGCAAAGAATGCAAGTGTTTATGCTGGCGGTTGCTATGAAATTGATTATGCTTATCTTTCAACCGGCAATAGCTTTACGGTATGGGATGGTGCCGAAAATAAGACAAAACTCAACATTAACAACGATGATTATGCTATGGCAGTTCAGTTTTGCGGCGACCTTTCTATAAAATACAATTTTCAAAATGTTGAAAAGCAGACTGAAAAAACAGCACGAGATTTATTTGTAGATGAACAATCTGCAACAACTTGGTGCGGAACTTGGAATACTCCGAGTCTTTGGGAAGCAAACTTTGATTGGGACATTATACCTACTCCTGTTCCCAGCACCTCTTATGATTTGACTGATGTAACGGCTCCTGCAAAAGAGGGACTTAAAAATGTAACAACTCTCGGTTCAGTATGCCTCTCAATGTATTCCGACAGTAAGGTAAAAGATGCAGCATATAAGCTTATCGAATTCCTTTCCACCGATAAAGATGCTCAAAAGTATAATTATGAAAACGGTATGGCTCTTCCAAACAGAGTTAAAGATTTTGATGCATATATGGATGCTAAATTGGCTGACCCTAAGGATATGAACAGACCGCAAAACCGTATTGTTTACAAACAGCATCTTGAAAACAGCAAAAGAAGAAAGACTGCTTACACTTACAATTCCGGCAATGTTTGGGAAACTTCGCTTTTGACAAATGCAGAAACCAAATACGGTATGTATCATGTTTTGATGAAGGACGGAAAAGTTGACAGTTATAAACCGAATTATGTGATTTTCGATTGGTCAACAGGTTCAATGACCACAACTCCGAAATCGTATGATGCATCTACAAAAGATGTAATCTCAGGAAAAGAAATGCTCGAATGGCTTTCTAAAAACATACAGGAAAAGATTATAGACAAACAAAACGGAAAGTATTCTTTTTATGAAGGTTATTAAGGTGGATTATAAATGACCATAACAAAAAGTAAATTATCAAAAAGACAACGCTCTGAAAATCGCTGGGGATGGTTTTTGGTTTCTCCTATTGTGATTAAAGTTATAATTTTTGTTGTTATACCTACAATGTATTGCCTTTTTGTAAGTTTCACAGATTACAATATTCTTGCAGTAGGACAAAAATTTACAAAATTTACACTTGACAGTTACCGTGAGGTATTACACAGCACTGACTTTTGGAGGTCAATGTATAACACGGTTTACTTAATGATTTCTTTGCCGATTCGTTTGATTCTGGGTTTCTTTATTGCGTATTTGCTTAATAACGGAGCCGTTCGCTGCAAAGGATTTTTCAGAGTAGTTTATTATATACCTGCTGTTTCGAGTGTAGTTGCTGTTGCGCTTGTTTGGAAATGGTTTTTTAACACCGACGGTGTTTTCAACGAAATTTTCGGAACTGATTTTGCATGGCTTATAGACCCGACAGTTGTAAAAAATTCCTTGATAATTAAAACAGTTTGGGGCGGTTTCGGTTCGACAATGCTAATGTATTTTGCCGGCATGCAGAATATAAGCGAAGATTTATATGAAGCGGCTGATATTGACGGAGCGGGCGGATTTGTAAAAATGACAAAGATTGCCCTGCCACTTCTCAGACCGATTACATTGTATTTGTTGGTTACGGGTATCAGCGGAGGATTAAATGCATTTGCTGATAACTATACGATGGTTTCAGGCTCCGCATCAAGTACTGCTGTTTTTTGGATTTACGGACAGTTTATAGGAGGAAATTACCCATTAGTTGGTGCGGCTTCATTCATATTAACATTGTTTGTTGTCGTATTCTCTATACCGCAATACAGAAAAATGGTCAAAGATAATTAGGGGACATTAGAAATGAAAAAAAGAGATACTATTATCAGTAATAGAGCAATCAAAGCAAGAAATATTGCATTTGGAACATTAACTTATACTGTTTTGATTGTGATTGCAATTGCGACAGTGTTTCCATTTCTATATATGTTTTTTTCGGGATTTAAGTCTTCTGAGGAAATCCGACAGTTTTCCGATGTGTTCTATTTAATTCCCAAGCAGTTCTCGACTTGGGGATATGAAAGGCTTTTTAGTTTCAATCCAAATCAGTTTTCTTTTATCAGAGGTTTTTTGAATACACTTTTGGTTGAAGCAGCCTTCATTTTTGTAGGGCTTTATGTCAGCGTTGCAACGGCATACGGTTTTGCCGTAATTGATTTTAAGGGAAGAAATGCTGTTCTTATCGCCTGTTTGATAGGCCCTCCGTTTGTTGTAACGTTGATGCCTCAATACGCAATGTTTTCAAAGCTTGGATTGGTCGGAACATTTTGGCCATTGGTAATTCCGCATTTTTTTGGAACGATGGGTGTAGTTTTCTATTTGGAAAGATATATGAAAAGTCTGCCTCCGGCTTTATTTGAAGCGGCAACCGTTGACGGTATGGGACATTTCGGAAAGATTTTCAAGATTGCATTTCCTCTTTCAAAACCGGCAGTAATCGTTCAGGTTGTTTTTACATTTCTCGGAATATGGAATAACCTTCTTGAATCTGACATTTATCTCACAAGAGTTCAGGATAAGACGCTGCAGGTAATGCTTATGGGACTTAATAACGCAGTGCAGTCCGGCAGAGCTTCTGACCAACCTATAATAATGGCGGCGGCAACGCTTTCAAGTTTGCCTGTTCTTATTTTGTATTTGTTAAGTCAAAAATATATTGTTAATGCTATGGCAGGTGCAGCAGTTAAGGGTTAAAGGGTGAAAAATATGAAAATCAAAAAGAAACCACTAATTATTGCGTCAATAAGTGCTTTGGTTTTAATTGCAGGAATTATTTGCACATTGATTTTTTCAGGATTAGGCAGAGAAATTTTGTCAAAAATTCCGAGTTCTGATACTTTCAATAAAAGAAAATACATAAGCCCCGATTATAATGTTGACGGAAAATTAAACGAATCTATTTGGAAGAAGGCACCTTGTGTAAAATTCGGCGATGTTGATAAAAATGATGATGAGGTCGAGTTTCGTTACTATTACGGTAAGCGTGGCATCACAGCATCGTTTGTTGTAAAAGATTCATCAATATGTTATGCCGATAACGCAATTAACAATTCAGAAATATTTACGCTCTCTGATGCGGTCTTTTTGTCGTTTGATGTAAAAAACGACGGCGGCACAGAACTGCGAGAAGATGATATAAAAGTTTGTGTTTCTGCCGATGGCCGTATGGCAGTAGCCAAAGGCTCAGGCGGTTGGGTATATTCAAATGACACCATTGATTATCAGGTGGTAGTTGACGGAAAACTTAATAAATCTGATGGCAAGAAGGATGTTTCGTGGACAGTTGAATTATTCCTGCCATATGAGACATACGGCATAGATAAAGACGGCATAATGGGAATGATGCTTGAGTGGGATGACTCACATTCTCCTGCCGGTAGAGCTGTAAGACACATTTGGAACGGCAGAACCAATGCTTATACTGTTATGCCTGAGTATTTCAATCCTATGGATAAAAACGGACTTGCATTCACGGCGCCTGACGGTTGGGTACCATCAATGGGTAGATTTGTGAGTGATGATAAAAATCAGCTTGTTGTTGAGGATGTCAGGGCGTTGGCTTACTACACCAAGGAAAAAATGAATAACGGCTGCGGAACATTGGAAGCAACAGTAGATGCTTCTAAGGCAGACAAACTTTTTTCAGTTTCTAATTTCAGCGGATTGCTGTTAGGTGTAAAGGATGTCGGCGAAACGGAAAAGGCAGGTTGGGAAACAAAAGACCAATACGGTATATTCATCAGCAATTCTGAAAAAAATCCGCAGCTCGTTGTGGCAACAATCAGAATGGTCGATGGAAAAGCCAAATACACTCAACTTGCAAGCGGAGATATAGTAAATGCTTTGCCGAATTTTGCAAAAGATAAAGTTTGCACCGTTAAAGTGGCTAAAAACGGCGGTTGGATGGAAATCTATTTGAAGGACAGCAACGGGAAATACCAGCATTTATTAGATGTTTATGATGTTGACCCGCTTGACGGCGATTATATCGGTGTCCGTGCGGCAGTTGCGGGATTTGCGGTTCGTGATATTAAAATTTCATCAGATTGTCCGAAGCCCGTTAATCCTTATAGCGGAAAAGGATTTACCGCTTATAGCGGATTAGTCCAAAAAACAGGCGAAGGTAAGTTTGTAGCAAGAACGGCAGGCACTACTGCCACATTTGGCTCTCTTGTTAATAAATACGGCACAACTAACCTTAAAACTTTGCAAACCTCTTTGACTTTACCGGAAAGACCGTCCAAACCTGAGGACAAGATTAAAGGTATATTGCTTAATTACAATGATGACGATAAGAGTTATCTTGTGCTTGATTATAGACATGGCGAATCAAAGGGTAAAGAATGGGACGAAGATTACAGATTTTATATTCGTCAGAGAACGCCGACCGGTTGGGGCGGTGTCGCATATGTAGGACCGGCAGACGGAAATACAACCTATGATTTCAGAATTACTCCAATTGAAAATAAAAAAGGCGCAACAGAATTTTTAATTGAATATAAAAAATCAACCGAACAAATCTGGAGTTCCACCTATTGTAAAAATGATGATTTCGTAATGAGCGGAACGGAATACGGTATTCAAACATCCGTCGGAAATCAGCAATTCGGTGAATTTCAAGTAAAAAATTTAGGATATCAAGCGTTAGATGAAAAAATTTATGATACGGTCAGCGGTCGATTCATCGGAATAAACGGCGGAGGAATCAAGGCGATTTCGACCGGAAACAACTTGGTTATTGATAAATCAATAAATTTAAAAGGCAAGAGTTCCTACTCGATTAAATCATCATACAATATTGTGCAGGATAAAAATAATACAATTAAAGGAATTGTATTTAACTATGACCCCTCAACAGGAGGTTATCTTATTCTCGATTACCGTTATGTGAAGGATGCATATAGGCTGTATGTCAGACAGTTCGACGGTAAAAAGTGGGGTGCTACCCAACCGCTTGATGTGGTTTTAGATGTTGATGCTGTATACAATTTCAATATCAATGTGTCTAACGGAAAAAATAGCGTTGCATTTGTTATAGAGTATCAAAAGAACGGCGGCGTCGTTCAAACTTGCGGAAAATCGTTTGATTTTGCAATGAGTGGGCGTAATGTCGGTTTCAATGTTTCAAAAGCGAACGGAATGCAGTTCGGAAAACTCAGCGTCGGCGAAAACTCATATATAGGCATAGATGATAGTCGCTATGATGTTGTATCAGGTGCGTTCAAAAAGCAAAGCAATGTTATTGTAAGTGCGATGAAGCAAAGCATACTTGTTGATAAAACAATCAATAATAAGTCAAATGCGTTATATTCTTTCATCGGTTCATTTAGAATTATTCCTGATAAGACCGATTCCATAAAGGGAATTATCTTCAACTATGATGCATCAAACGGCAGTTACCTCGTTCTTGATTACCGCTATGTAAAAGATGCATATAGGTTGTATGTCAGACAGTTTGACGGAAAATCATGGGGAGTAACGGTTCCGTGTAATGTTATACTTACGGAAAATGCAATTTATAATTTTGCTGTTGATGTTGTTAACCAATCAGAAAAGACAACGGTTCATATCGACTATAACGACGGGACTAAAGACGGTAAACGAATTGACATTAATCTTGATTTTGCAATGACCGGTCGCAAAGTCGGTTACCAAACAAGCGCAAACAATAATATGCAGTTTGGATTGTTAAGTAATGTTGTATCTTCGGAAATAGGTATCGTATGGCCGGATGATTGGGCAGGAGCATTAGGAGGTAAAAAATGAGAGTAGTATTAAAGTCGGCAATCGCTGTTGGTTTGGCGATTAGTGTGATGCTTATTAGCGGATGCTCAAAATATACCTCAGCTACAAACACATTGATTGAGAAATCAAAGCTCGATACATCAAAAGAGGATATCAATGTTAAATTACAAGAATTGCAGAGGTATTCTAATCCTATTTCTGACGAAAATCAGCCTTTTAGGGCCGATTCGGTGGAAGCTCAAAAACTCGCAGGAACTTCCGATGAGAATTTGCTAGAAAATCAGTCTAAAACGGGCGATCCATACATCCTGCGGTATAACGGAAAATATTATTTGTATTGTTCAACGGATGCTTGGTATTGTTCATATCGTTGTTGGGAAAGCACCGATTTGATGAGTTATATTTATCTTGGCGAATTCTATCTTCTTGATGAGAACGGAAACCGTGCAGAAAACGATACGGGAGCCGGTCAAGGTTATGAATTGGAATGTCCTTGGGCACCTGAAGTACATTATTGGAACGGTCAGTTCTATATGTATACTTCGCCTCACGCTTCAGGACATAAGGTCTTATTGAGCACGACGGGGCTTCCATATGGTGATTTTAAGGTTATAAACAACAATTTTGCACCGTCTATTGATGGAACAATGTTTATTGATGATAACGAAGATAAATGGTTTATTCGTTGTAACAGAGAAAACGGAATTGCGTGTCCGGTTGTTACTAAGGTCTCAAATATGTACACTGTTGCCGATGAAAGCGATTATGTTGATGTTTCAAGAGCTGGAATTACCGGAGACCAAATCGAAGGCCCGTATATGTTTAAGCGAGACGGAATTTATTATTATATAGTAACCGGTGAAGGAGCAGGGGAGCCGGCTTATCGCTTAAATTATGCTTTTAATTCCAGCGGATTGGGTAACAAACTGAATATCGGTGAAGTTAATAATCCTGAAAATTGGCTCACGGAAATGGAACCGAATTTAATTCTTAATACAGAAGGCGAATATTTCGGATACGGTCATGGCGCTGTTACTGTCGGACCAAATCTTGACAGTTATTGGTTCCCGTATCATATGACTCGTTCTTCGGGCAAAGGCAGAGTTTTGGGTATTAACCGAATCGAATTCTCCGGAGCACATATGAATATTATCGGTCAGGACAAAAACACCTTTATACCGGAATCTCCTGAATTTTACACTTCGTTTTACAACGCTCTTTCTGATAAAGATAAGGACGGTAAAGTATCCGGTGTAATAGCAAGAGAAGCGGGATTCCGTTCCTATACCGATGCAAGAACAAATGCCGGCGAAGGATTATACAATGTAAACGGAAAACTGCTTTCGGGTAACAGCAGCACCGATTTAATAAAAACCGGTTCACGCTTTACGGCTGAATATAACTTTAAGGAT
>JAZUFQ010000001.1:0-18971 GCA_045640745.1 Acutalibacteraceae bacterium | reverse complement strand
CTATATCGTGTGAGCATTCCTGTACCATTACAGTGCAGGTTGTATGGTGAGATACAACACTTACTGTACCGTTTTTAATGCCTGATGCCTCAACAATTTCCTTTACCTCTTTTGAGATGTCGTGGAAGGTCGGTATCCAACCTCTTGACTGTAACTCGATTTCCTTTTGTACTACTTTGAATTCCATTTTTCATTTCTCCTTTTGTTTTCTTTCATTTCTGGTTTCGTTAGGTTTCTTTTATTATAATTATATTTGCATATAAAGTCAAGACAATTATATAAAAATTACAATCGAAAAAATGTATATAATTTAGAACAAAACATATTTTTCAACCTTTTTAGAATACACAACTATCGCTGAATTTCATACACACAAAAAAGCCGACTGATAATCAGCCGACTTTTTCACTCTTTATATGATTTTTCATCTATACTTTTTAACTAAACATTTGATATTTCAACTGCCACACGCTCGACTCGTTTTTCGTTTGATTCAAGCACCTTAAACAGTAAATTGTTATAGGTAAAGGTATTGCCCTGCTCTGTATCGCCGTCAAGCATTGTAGTAACAAAACCGCCCAAGGTAATATCGTCGTTATCATAATTTTCGTCGTCTTCGATATCAATATCAAATTCGTCAAAAAAGTCTTCAACACGCATATCGCCGATTGCCTCAAAGTGGCTATCGTCTATACAAATAAACTCCGGCTCGTAATCGTCATTCTCGTCAAATATTTCGCCGACAAGCTGTTCCAAAACATCCTCCATAGTAACAATACCCATTGTTCCGCCGTACTCATCAAGAACAACAAGCATATGGCATTTTGTTTCTTTCATTTTTTCAAGGACATCGGTAAGTGCCATTGTTTTATGAATAAAAATAACGGGCAAAAGCAAATCACGAATGGAGATTTTTTCGGTAGCGCAAAGCTCTTTCAGAATATGGTTTATATGCAAAATACCGATAATATTATCGGGTGTATCCTCATAAACGGGCATACGGGAAAAATTAGAGGCAAAAATCTTTTTGATATTTATTTCGTATGGGTCGTGAATATCAATAGCATCCATATCAACCCTCGGAGTAATAATTTCGTAGGCGCAAACATCGTTAAAATCAAGTGCGCTTTGCAACAAATCGCACTGTTCTTCGTCAAGCACACCCTCGTCCTCAACAATATCAATTATATTTTCAAAATCGTCTTCCGAAACCGATTCGGTATCGGTTTTTTTATTTTCCCAAAGTTTTGATACAAGCTTGATTATAAGAACAAAAACGAAAGAAATCGGTCTTAAAACAAGCGAAACAACATAAAGCGGTACCGACACCAAAACGGCGAATTTATCGGGCAACGCTTTTGCCAAAACCTTTGGCAAAACCTCGCCGAAAATCAAAATTATCACGGTCATAACTACCGTTGATATATACGCTCTGCTTTCACCGAAAAGAGCGATTACAATAACCGTTGCAATAGAAGATGACGCAATATTTACAATGGTATTTCCTACAACTATTGAGGTCAAAACCGACTGATAGTTTTCGTGGATTTTTAAGGCAAAAAATCTCGGAACAGACTCTTTTTCATTAGAAAGTGTTTTAAGCCGTAAAGCGCTTACGCTTGCAAATGCTATCTCACTTGCCGAAAAAAACGCCGAGAAAACTATTAAAATCGGAATACTGATATATGAGAGAAAATCAGGCATCGCTCTCACCTGCTTTCTCGTCCTCGTCGTAAATTTCACCGACTAATTCTTCAATTATATCTTCAACGGTAACAATACCGATTACTTCTCCGCCACTGTTTTTAACAACGGCAAGATTTCGCCTATGGTTACTCATTTGTGTTAGCAAATCGTCAAGCGGAATATCGTCTTTAATAAAATACGGATAATCCATTACACTTGAAAGCACAATATTACGCTTAGTGCTTAAATATCTTTTTAGGAACTTCCGTATCTGCAAAATACCTTTGATATTGCCGTTACGGTCGACAACGGGTATCCTCGAATGTCCCGTATTTTTAATAATTTCCAAAACATCAGCCGTTTTCATATTTGACCTTACCGTTAAAACATCTTCATAAGGAACAAGAATTTCGTCAACGGTTTTATTTGAAAACTTTAATGCCGATTTTACAAGCTCGCCCTTTTCAGCATCAAAATCGTCGTTTTCCGAAATGCTTTCGACAATATCGTTAAGCTCGTCCTCGGTTAAAGTAACATCAGACTCTATTTTATTCTTAAACGGCTTTACGGCAAGCTTTGAAATTTTGGACAAAACAAAAGACAGTGGCTTAAACACTTTCATAAGAAAGAGTAAAAGTCCCGCCGATTTTAGTGCAAACTTTTCATTACAGGACATAGCAAAGCTTTTCGGAATCATTTCACCGAAAAGAAACACTATAATTGTTGTAAGTGCCGTAGCAAGCGTTACGGTACCTTTACCGAAAATATCGGTAGCAATAATTACCGAAATTGTAGCAATGGCAACACTTGCAATATTGTTGCCGATTAGCAAAACCGACAATGCCTCATCAAAATTATCAAGAATTTTAAGGACATTGCCTGCCTGTTTATCCCCTTTTGAAGATAAACTGATCATATGAATTCTATTAACCGAAGCTAAAGAAATCTCTGTACCCGAAAAATAAGCGCAACAAAAAATAAGCGCAATGTAGAGTATAATACTCCCGGGGTCATCCATTAAATTACCAACTCCTATTATTTTTGATATTGTCTATATGCGTCGCAAACCTCTTGCATATCGCCTATCATTTTTATTTTTCCTTTATCAAGCCACATACAGTGTTTGCATAATCTTTCAATTTGCTCTAATGAGTGAGATACGATAATAACAGTAGTATCGTCAGAAATCATTGCATTGATGCGGTCTTCGCACTTTTTTTGGAAAAGAAAGTCGCCTACCGAAAGTATTTCGTCAACTATAAGTATATCGGGCTTTGTAACGGTTGCAATGGCAAAACCGATTCTTGCCACCATACCCGAAGAATAGTTTTTCATAGGAACATCAAGAAAATCCCGCATTTCGGAGAAATCGACTATATCGTCAAATTTTTCGTCCATAAATTTCTTTGAAAAGCCCAAAACTGAACCGTTAAGGTATATATTTTCTCTTGCCGTAAGTTCCAAATCAAAGCCGGCGCCAAGCTCGATAAGAGGTGCTATAACACCGTCGGTTTCGACCGTTCCCTTTGTCGGGTCCAAAATGCCGGAAATAATTTTAAGTGTTGTACTTTTTCCCGAACCGTTAAGTCCGAGTATGCCGAAAACATCGCCTTTTTTAATATTAAAAGACACATTATCAAGCGCAACAAAGTCCTCAAACATAAGCTTTCTTGTTGCAAGCTTTAAGAAATATTCTTTTAAGCTTTCAAGCTTTTCTTTACTCATATTAAAATGCATTTCAACATTTTTTATTTCGACTGCATTACTTTTATCCAAGATTCTTCCTCCTGCAAAATTAAATATGAAGAATGAATTTCTTTTGTGCTTTTTTGAATACAAGAGCGCCTATGACAAACGAAAGCACCGCATATCCGATACAAAAGAGATTATCGGTAAGGCTCGGGAAAGTATGACGCATAAATGTATCTCTGAAAGCTTCGACATAAAATGTCATCGGGTTATATCTTACAACGAAATAAATAAAGCTGTGCCCCGAATTTTTAATAAGCGAAATAGGATAAAGAATCGGTGTTAAGTATATGCACATCGTAAGCAAAACACTGTATAAATGCGCAACATCTCTGAAATAAACCGTAATTGCGCTTAAAAAGAGCGACACACCGGCGGTAAAAACAAAGCAATATAATACAGGTATCGGGAAAAGCAAAGTATAAGCCGAAAGCATAGAACTGCCGGTAGCTATACTTCTTACTATAACAACCGCCAAAACGGCAATCAAGCTGAACATCAGGTTTACGAGTGAAAACAGGCACTTTTCAAGCGGAAACATATATTTTGGAATATATACTTTTTTTATTAAGCTTGCGGCACCTAAAATCGAGGCAAGCGAATTTGTTGTCGCCTCCGAAAAAAACGCCCAAAGCGAAGCACCGACAATATAGTAAGACGAAAAATCTTCTTCGTTGCCGATTCTGAGCAATATAGTAAATACCTTTGTTAATACAAGCATTGTCAAAAGCGGATTTAACACACTCCATGCAACACCTAAAAAAGACCTTCTGTATTTAACCTTAAAATCTCTCGAAACAAGGTTAGACAAAAGCGGAGTAAACTGCTTAAAATCCGAAAAGAAACGAGAAAGTCCAGATTTATTTGAATTTGCCAACTAAATCACCTTTTATTATATTTACATTTTTTAGTATTATAACATTATTTTAGTAATATTGCAACAAAAAGAGTAAATGATATTATAGGTGATTGTTTTGCTTTCCATAATTATCAGAACGGTAGTTTTATATATTGTTGTTACCTTTGCCATTCGTTTGATGGGTAAAAGACAAATCGGCGATATGCAACCTAACGAGCTTGTTATAACCCTTTTAATATCCGAAATTGCCGCAATACCGTTACAAGACCCCAATCAACCTGTTTTAATGGGAATAATAGCTATTTTTATATTGGTGATTTTAGAAATAACCGTTTCTGTACTCGCCATGAAAAACTTTACGGTAAGAAAAATCATGAGCGGAAAATCGGCGGTAATAATTAAAAACGGCGTTATCGACCAACAGTCTATGAGAGATGTAAGAATGACTGTTCTTGACCTTATAGAGCTTTTAAGAGGCAAGGATATTTTTAATATTGACGATGTTGCCTTTGCAATATTGGAGGTAAACGGTGATTTAAGCGTATTGCTTAAAGACGAATTGCAAACCGTTACTAAAAAGGATTTAAGCATAACACCAAAAAACACAGGTCTTCCCTTACCCGTAATAACCGACGGAAAAATAGTATATGAATCTCTTGTTGCTTTGTCGCTTGATGAAAACAAAATTAAAACCATATTAAAAAAAGAAAATACCGAATGTAAAAATGTATTTTTGATGTATATAGACAGATACAGTAACTACTCAATAATAAATAAGGAACAAAAAATATGAAACGGATTATTGCAGTTGTCATTTTAATATTTATAATTATTCTGATTTACTTTACAGCGCATAATTCGGTAACAAATTATTATAACAGCGAAATCAAAAACCTGAAAAGCTCGATAAAATATCTTGAAAGTAACGATTACGAAAACACTCTCAAAAGCTTAAAAAAGGTAAAAGACACTAAATCAATTCTTAAATATCTTTATTTTGAAGATGTTAAAGGTCTTGACAAATCGGTAAAAGAGGGAATTTTTTATGCCAAACATCAAAACAAAGACGAAACCCTGAAAGCGATATTTGAGTCAATTTATATACTTGAATCTTTTAAGGAAGATTTTTCACTAAACCTTAATAAAATATTTTAACGATTATGCATATTCTGCCACGAATATGCATACTTTTTTGCATATTATTTGCGTTTTTGTGCATTATTACCCATACTATAATGCAATCACTTTTTCGATTTGTCAAATATTTATGCATAATTATGCTTGACAAATGGATATTTATGCATTATACTATGAGCATACTAAAAGTTCGCAAGAACGAAAAGGAGTAAAAATTATGAAAAACTTAAAGAAAATCATTTGCGCTGTTTTAGCAGCTTCGCTCGTAGCAGTTTGCTTTGCGGGTTGCGGCGAAGACAAAAAAAGCGAAGACAAAGCACTTACGGCAAAAGAAGGAACACTTGTTATGGCAACTAACGCCTCATTCCCTCCGTACGAGTTCAAAGAGGGTGACGATTTTGCAGGCATAGATATTGAAATTGCAGGCAAGATTGCCGATAAGTTAGGATTAAAGCTTGAAATTCAAGATGTTGAATTCGGTACTATCGTCGGCGGTGTTCAAAAAGGTAAGTTTGATATCGGTATGGCAGGTATGACCGTTACCGAGGACAGAAAAAAGAGTGTTAACTTTACTGATTCTTATGCGACAGGCGTTCAGGTTGTTATTGTTAAAGAAGGCTCTGCTATTAAGTCGCTTGATGACTTAAAGGGCGACGGCTCTATGAAATTCGGCGTTCAACAGGATACAACCGGTGATATCTATGCTTCGGATACCGAAGAAAACGGCGGTTACGGTGAAGCAAATGTTATCCGTTACAAAACCGGTAATGAAGCAGTTTTAGCGCTTACTGCCGGTAAGGTTGATGCCGTTATTATTGATAACGAGCCGGCTAAATCCTATGTTGCTTCAAATGAAGGACTTACAATTCTCGACGGCGAATGGGTACTTGAAAACTACGCTATCGCAGTTTCAAAGGACAATGACGAGCTTCTTAAAAAGGTAAACGATGCACTTAAAGAGCTTACCGAGGACGGAACAGTTAAGGCGATAATTGATAAGTACATTTCTGCAAAACAATAAATTATAAAAATATAATAAAAGGGCGGTTTTCCGCCCTTTGTTTTGCTTTAATCATATACTATTGAGGTGAATTTTTTGACTTGGTTTAATAACTTTAAGGAAACTTTTGAGCTTTGTTTCATAGATGACGGCCGTTGGAAATGGTTAGCAGAGGGCTTTAAGAGTTCAATAACAATAACCTTTTTTTCCATTATTATCGGATTTTTTCTCGGTATAATTATTGCCACCGTCCGTTCATCATACGATAAAAACGCCGAAAACCTCGCAAAGAAAAAGGATTTCGGAACACTTGTTTTCAAGTTTTTCAATTTTATTTGTAAAATATATATTACAGTTATCCGTGGTGTGCCTGCCGTTGTTCAGTTACTTATTTGGTATTTCGTAATACTTGCAACCGAATCAAACAGCACAATTGTTGCTATTATTGCTTTCGGATTTAACTCGGGCGCCTATGTTGCCGAAATATTCAGAGGCGGTATAATGTCTATTGATAACGGACAGTTTGAAGCAGGAAGAAGTCTTGGCTTTAACTATGTTAAAACTATGATATACATAATCGTTCCGCAGATGTTCAAGGTAGTACTCCCCACCTTACTCAACGAAGTAATCGCCTTGCTTAAAGAAACATCTATTGCAGGTTATGTCGGTATTATGGATTTAACAAAAGCAGGCGACCTTATCAGAGGAAGAACATTTGAAGCATTTATGCCTCTTATAGCTGTGGCAATAATATATCTGATAACCGTTATTGTATTGTCTTCAATTTTCTCTGCTATTGAAAGGAGGCTTCGCAAGAGTGAACACTAATGAAACACTTATAAAAGTAGATAACCTAAAAAAGAGTTTCGGTAGTATAGATGTTCTTAAAGGCATTTCAACCGAAATTAAAAAGGGCGAGGTTGTTGTAATTATCGGTCCTTCGGGCTCGGGTAAATCAACATTTTTAAGAACACTTAACCTGCTTGAAGAGCCAACGGGCGGAGAAATTTATTTTGAGGGCGTAAACATTACCGACCCTAACACAAACATAAATTTACACCGTCAAAAAATGGGAATGGTTTTTCAACAGTTCAATCTATTTCCACATATGACCGTACTTAAAAATATGACCATTGCCCCTGTAAAGCTTAAAATAGCAAATTTGGAAGATGCAAAAAAGAAAGCGTTAGAACTACTCGAAAAGGTCGGTTTGGCTGACAGAGCCGATGCTTACCCGTCACAGTTATCGGGCGGACAAAAACAGCGTGTTGCAATAGTCAGAGCGCTTTGTATGGACCCCGATGTAATGCTCTTTGATGAGCCGACAAGTGCGCTTGACCCCGAAATGGTAGGCGAGGTTCTTGCCGTTATAAGAGAACTTGCCAACAGCGGTATGACAATGGCAATAGTAACCCACGAAATGGGCTTTGCAAGAGAAATTGCCGACCGTGTTCTTTTCATTGACGAGGGTATTATTATGGAGGAAGGAACTCCCGACGAAATATTTAATAATCCGAAATCTCCCCGTCTTAAAGAATTTTTAAGTAAAGTTTTATAACAAGCACATAACAAAAACTCCTACGGATTTCCGTAGGAGTTTTTTCTACCTAAAATTAAATTAAATTACACGAACTTTAATTACGCCGTCAATAGCGGTAATCTTGTTTGTAATTTCTTCGTCAACTTCGGCAACATCAAGCATTGTATATGCATATTCGCCTCTTGATTTATTAAGCATATTTTCAATGTTTACGCCGTTTTCGGCAACAATTCCGGTAATAGCGGTAAGCATATTCGGAATGTTCTTATGAATTACGCAAACACGGGCTTTTCCGCTTCTCGGCATTGAAATTTCGGGGAGATTAACCGAGTTTACGATATTTCCGTTTTCAAGGTAATCAATAAGTTCGGTTGCCGCCATTTGAGCGCAGTTATCTTCCGATTCGGGAGTTGAAGCGCCTAAATGCGGAATGGCGATAACACCGTCAACATCAAGCATTTCATCGGTCGGGAAATCTACAACATAAGATGCAACCTTACCCGATTCCAAAGCGGCTATCATATCAGCCGAATTAACAAGTCCGGCACGGGCAAAGTTAAGAATACGAACACCGTCCTTCATTGATGCAATGGTTTTCGCATTGATAAGTCCCTTTGTAGCATCGTTAAGCGGAACATGAACGGTAATATAATCACACTCTTCAAAAATCTGCTTAATATCAAAGATATGAACGGCATTATGAGTCAAATTCCAAGCGGAATTAACCGACAAATACGGGTCGTATCCGTAAACCTTCATACCGAGATGGTTAGCGGCATTCGCAACTAAAACACCGATAGCGCCAAGACCGATAACGCCGAGCTTTTTGCCTTTAATTTCAGGACCTGCAAAAGCGCTCTTGCCTTTTTCGACAAGCTTGCCTACCTCGTCGCCCTCGCCCTTTAAGGTTTTAGCCCATTCGATAGCCGAAATTACCCGTCTTGAAGAAATAAGCAAACCGGCAATAACAAGCTCTTTAACGGCATTTGCGTTTGCACCGGGGGTATTGAATACTACTATTCCCTGCTCACTGCAACGGTCAATCGGGATATTGTTTGTACCGGCACCTGCACGGGCAATAGCTTTAAGTGTTGACGGAAATTCAACATCGTGAAGTGCTGCCGAACGAACGATAGCACCGTCGGGATTTTCAACCTCATCACCTATTGTATATTTATCGTCAAATACGGTTAAACCAATCTTTGAAATCTTATTATAAGTTTTAATTTTATACATTATGCATTTTCCTCTTCAAATTTCTTCATAAATTCTACGAGCTTCAAAACGCCCTCAATCGGCATTGCATTATAAATGGAAGCACGCATACCGCCGACACTTCTATGACCCTTAATATTAACAAATCCTGCCTTTTTGGCTTCGGCAACAAATTTAGCATCAAGCTCTTCATTACCCGTTACAAAAGGAACATTCATTAAAGAACGGTCTTCCGGAACAACGGTACCCTTAAACAACTTGCTGTTATCAATGAAATCATAAAGAATTTTTGCTTTCTTAACATTAAGCTTCTTCATTTCGGCGAGTCCGCCCATTTTCTTAATCCACTTGAATGTAAGTCCTGCAATATAAATGCAATAGCAAGGCGGAGTATTAAACATAGAGCCGTTATCGGAATGTGTTACATAATTAAGCATTGTAGGAGTAATATCCATAGCGTTGCCTAAAAGGTCTTCACGGATAATAACGATAGTAACACCGGCAGGAGCAATATTCTTTTGAGCGCCGGCATAAAGAACACCGAATTTTGAAACATCAATCGGCTCTGAAAGGATACAGCTCGAAATATCGGCAACAAGCGGAACATCGCCCGTATCGGGTATTTCGGGATACTTTGTACCGTAAATGGTGTTATTCATACAAATATGAACATAATCGGCATCCTTATCAAAATCTTCACGCTTTGTTTTCGGAATATAAGAATATGTCTTATCGGCACTTGAAGCAACCGCACGGGCTTCACCGTAACGAGCGGCCTCCTTATATGCCTTATTAGCCCACTGACCGGTAATAATGTAATCAGCCTTATGATTTTTATTCATAAGATTTAACGGAATCATAGCAAACTGTGTTGAAGCACCGCCCTGTAAGAATAAAACCTTATAATTATCGGGGATATTCATTATTTCACGAAGGTCAGCCTCCGCTTCATCAATGATTGCCTGATATTCCTTTGAACGGTGGGACATCTCCATAACCGATTGACCCGTTGTACCGTATTCAAGCATTTCTTCCTGTGCCGTCTTTAACACATCTTCCGGCAACATAGAAGGACCTGCACTAAAATTATAAACTCTTGCCATAAAAATAACCTCCAACCGTATAAAACGGAATTAAAATTTACCTATATATTATATTATTATGATTTTAATATGTCAATAGGTTTGTTAAAAAAATAACAACATTTTTTCAAAAATCTTAATTTTTTAACAAGAGATTGTTAAAACTTTGTCAATCGAGATGCAAGAAATACCGTATGCCTATATAATTTAAGCATACGGCATTTTATACCCTACTATTAAAACAAACTAAATATTAAAGTCCGTTCTTAATACGGTTTTCGGCAAATCTCTGAGCGATAACGCCCTCCGGCTCGCCGGTCTTTTGAGATTCGTCCAAAATGTTATAAACAGTGTTATAGATATTTCTAACCTGTTTTAATACATTTTCCTTATCATAGGTTGTAAATGCTTCCTGACCGGCATTGATAACGCCGCCGCCGTTAATTATAAAGTCAGGCGCATAAACGATGCCCTTTTTCTTTAACTCTACTCCGCATTCGTCGTTTAAGAGGACATTGTTGGCACCGCCGGCAATAGCTCTGCATTTAAGCTGAGGAAGTGTAAAGTCATTTACAACAGCACCGAGGGCGCAGGGCGCAAGAATATCACATTCGGTTGAGAATATATCTTTCTCACGAACTTCGGTAACGCCAAGCTCGTTAATTGCTTTTTCCATGGCTTTTCTGTTGCTGTGAACACAAGCTTTAACATTTGCTCCGGCTTCGGAAAGATACTTTGCAACATCGTATCCAACCTTACCAAGTCCTTGTACGGCAACGGTAACACCGTTGAGGTCGTCGCTTCCGTTCAAAATCTTTGCGGTCGCTTTAATACCCTCAAATACACCGATAGCGGTGAAAGGTGACGGGTCGCCGCTTATTTCTTTACGGCCTACAACATACTTTGTTTTGTGCATCATATAGTCAACATCTCTTGTATCGGTGTTGACATCCTCTGCGGTATAATATTTACCCTGTAAAGATTCAACTGCTTCGCCGTAAGCTTCCATCAAAGCTTCGGTTCTTTGCGACGGGTCAGCGATGATTACACCCTTACCGCCACCAAGCGGAAGACCGGCAGCAGCATTCTTAAAGCTCATTCCTCTTGAAAGACGAAGAACATCAAACAATGCATCATCATAGGTAGCATACGGATACAGACGGCATCCGCCGAGTGCGGGGCCTAAATTTGTGTTGTGAATAGCTATAATACAACGCAAACCTGCTTTTTCGTTTGTGAAAAAGGCAACTCTTTCGTGTCCGAATTCACGGATAAGTTCAACATTACTCATTTTATTTTCCTCCCGGATAAATTTATTTGTTTATCAGTTTTTCAATGTCCTCACGCATACGGTATTTTAATACCTTGCCTGCCGCATTCATCGGAAAACTGTCAACATACAATATATATTTCGGCACCTTATGGCTTGCAAGTCTGTCGCTGATAAACTTACGCATAGCCGTTTCGTCTGCCGTACAGCCCTTTTTAAGAATAATACAAGCCGCCGCTTCTTCGCCGTATTTTTCGTCCGGCACACCGACAACCTGAACATCCTTAACATCGGGGTGTGTATAAATAAATTCTTCTATTTCTTTAGGATATATATTTTCACCGCCACGGATAATCATATCTTTAAGTCTGCCTGTGATAAGATATGTGCCGTCGCTGTTTCGCATAGCTATATCGCCCGAATGGAGCCAACCGTCAGCGTCAATCGTGCTTTGGGTTGCGTGGGGCATTTTGTAGTAGCCCTTCATTGTGTTATAACCCTTTGCACAAAATTCGCCGTTTTGACCGTCTGCAAGTTCCTCGCCCGTTTCGGGGTCAACTATCTTACATTTAACATGAGGGAAAGGATAACCGACCGTTTCGCATCTGATATCAAGCGGGTCGTTCCAATCGGTCATAGTATTTCCGGGGGAAGTTTCGGTCTGTCCGTAAACACTTACAATTCCTCTCATATTCATTTCATCTTTTTGCGCCGCTTTTCGCATTAAGTCGGGCGGACAGCCGGCACCTGCCATAATACCCGTTCGCATATATGAAAAATCGGTTTTGCGGTAATCGGGGTGATTAAACATAGCGATAAACATTGTCGGAACACCGTTAAAGCAGGTGATTTTTGCTTGATTTATACAGTCAAGCGATGCCTTAGCCGAAAAATAAGGAAGCGGACAAATCGTAGCACCGTGGGTTATAGATGCCGTCATAGAAAGTACCATACCGAAACAGTGGAACATAGGAACCTGAATCATCATACGGTCAGCCGTAGATAATTCCATACGGTCACCTATACATTTGCCGTTATTTATGACATTATAATGGGTAAGCATAACACCTTTCGGAAAGCCCGTTGTACCTGATGTGTACTGCATATTGCAAACATCGGTGGGTTTTACGGAATTTGCCATACTCTTTATTTCGCTTAACGGAATTTGGCTTTTTCTATTCAACGCCTCTTCAAAGGTAAGGCAACCGGACATCTTAAAGCCGACGGTAATAACATTACGCAAAAACGGAAGTCTTTTACAGTGTAGGGGCTTTCCTGCCTCGCTTGTCTTTATTTCGGGGCAAAGTTCGTTTATACTGCTTGCATAATCGCTGTCCTTAGAGCCGTTTATCATAATAAGGGTATGGGTATCGGACTGGCGGAGTAAATATTCAATTTCGTGGATTTTATAAGCGGTATTTACCGAAACCAAAACGGCGCCGATTTTTGTTACTGCCCAAAAAGCAATAAACCACTCGGGAACATTTGTAGCCCAAACCGAAACCTTATGCCCTGCACGGACTCCCAAAGAAACCAACGCTCTTGCGAAATCGTCAACATCGTTTCTGAATTCCGTATAAGTTCTCGTATAGTCAAGAGTTGTATACCTAAAAGCGCATTGGTCGGGAAATTCCTCTACAAGACGGTCAAGCACACGGGCAAAAGTAGTATCAATAAGCGAATCCTTTTTCCAAATATACCTGCCCGTTCCGTCAAAATTAAAATAAAGGCGTTTTTGCTTTTCTTTATTTTCAAAGCGTTTCATAAAGGACACAAAATGCGGTAAAACAATTTCGTAATCCGAAAAAACATTTTTACTGCTTATATCCCAAATAAGCGAAACAAAACCGTCATAGTCAACCGATGATAAAGCCCTTACGATATTGGCAACAGGCAATTCACCCTCGCCGATTACGGCAAAATTACCGTTTTTATCGAAATCGGTAATATGAACATGCTTTATATATGCGCCGAGATAATCAATAGTCTTATAAGGGTCTTCACCCGAATCGAAATATGTAGAATGACAACTCCAAAGCGCACCTAAATTATCACTTGCAAACTTATTAAGCAATTCGCAAAGTGTATTCGTACTTGAAAATGCACCGTCGGTAGTTATTAAAAGACATATACCCGAATTTATTGCTTTCGGCAAAAGTTTTTTTATAACATCAAAAGCAAAATCCATATCGGTACCGTTTTCAAAATGAAGCGCTACAAAAGGCGCTCTCAACGAAAAAGCGGTATCAATATACTCATCGGCTTTATCTATACTGCGAGGTGAAACATCAATGCAAACGGGAGTAATATTATTTGTACGCAGATTACGGGATAATAAGTTTATATTATCCTTCAAGAAAGGACTTTTAGTGCTTGAACTTTCGGTATAATCACTGTCAATTTCAATACCCGAAAAGCCCATTTCTTTTGAAATGCATAACAATTCATCGAAAGAAAACTCATTAAAACCTTTTATTGAAAAAGAAAGTTTCATAAGTTCTCCTCCTCGTAAATTATCTTATTAAGTGCGTTAATATAAGCTGAAACACCCGAGCCGATTATATCGGTTGAGGTTCCTATTCCCGAATAGACCTTACCACGGGAGCGCAATTTTACAACGGTTTGACCCATTGCCTCACGCCCTTCGGTTATTGCCTTAATCTGAAAATCGTCAAGCTCATAATGATGGCCTGTAATATTTTCAATAGCAAGGAAAACCGCATCAATAGGGCCGTCGCCAACCGAAAGACCGTCAAGCGACTGGCCGTCTTTAATAAGCTTTACATGCGCCAAAATATCAATAGCATTCCCCGTAGTAACAACGAAATTTTCAAGAGTATATGTAGCCGGAACCTGCATTGCTTCCGATGCAATAATAGACTCAATTTCGGCAATGCTTACTTTATCCTTACGGCTCGAAATATTCTTAAAAGCGTTAAAAATCCGAACTTTATCGTCCTCGCTTAAATCGTAGCCCAAAGTACTCCCGACATTTGCAATATCTTCAAGCTTTGAGTTTTTATCGTAATACTCACTGTCCGAATAGACTCTTACGCCGTTTTCAAACGGAGATTTACTCTCCGAAATATCTTTTCCGAGTTGTTTAATCTTATTTATATTACCGAGCAAATCGGTAGTGCTTATATTAAAGCTTAAATCAAGTGTGCCTGCCTTTGCGACAAGAAGATTAGTAATACCGGCAAGCGAAATTCCGTCGCTTAAAACAGCCGACGCTTTAATTTCAAGCGCACCGTTTTGTATTGCGGAAAAGCCGACGGCATCGGCAATATTAAGAGCATTAGAACAGCTGACACCGAGGGTAACATTCTTAATATCTTCTACATTTTCATAGATTTTTTGGATAAATTTCCCGAATTCGTCGGGCAGCATAACCCCTGCCGTATCGCAAACGGTAACGGTAGTAGCACCCGATTTTATTGCTAAATCTATTGCACTGCAAAGATAATCAAAATCAGCTCTCGTAGCATCTTCGGCAATAAACTCGACATCACCGCAAAGCTGTTTACACTTACTTACGGCAGACTCGATTGTTTCGAGCATGCTTTGAGCTTTTTTATGGTAAACATACTCCATTCTTGCCGTACTTAAAGCGGCACATATTTGAAGCCGTGGGTGTTTTGCCTCTTTAAGTGCATTAAACACCGCTTCGATTTCACTTTCTTCAAATCCGGTGCAAACACAAACGGGGACATTTTCCGCAACCGCACAAACCGACTTAATTAGCAATGTATCGGCAATATCGGAAGAAAGTTTACCCAACATTATCGAAACACCGATTTTATCCAAAATACCGGCTACTTCGATTTTTTTACGGAAAGTAAAATTATACTCACTTTGGTTTTGACAGTTTCCCAAAGTATAATCGGTTAAAATTACATTCTTCATAATTTAATATTCACTTCCGAGAACTATTGCATCACGGTTGAATTTAAGTAAATCCTGATGGCGGGCGGAAATACATTTATTAAGGGCTTTTTCGACCGATTCGTCTTTGATTGCACCCTCGTTTTTAAGTATTTGTCCCATAATTATCATATTAGCCAAGCCGTCAAGTCCGTTTTGCGAGGCAAGACGGGTTGCAGGAATATAGTAAACCGTTACATCATCACGCTTTACCTTGCGTTCGATAAGCGAAGAATCAACATAGATAGTACCGCCCGACTGAACATCATTTTCGTATTTATCGAGTGACGGAACATTCATTGCAATAAGTACATCGGGGTGTAATACAATAGGAGTTGCAATTTGGTTATTGCTTACAACTACACCGCAGCTTGCCGTACCGCCACGCATTTCGGGGCCGTATGACGGAAGCCAGCTGACATTAAGGTCATCCATAAGGCATTTATATGCCAAAAGCTTGCCGGCAAAAAGTATTCCCTGTCCGCCGAAACCGGCAAAAAGATACTGTTTAGTCATAGTTTACACCTCCGCATTTTCCGAACGGTCTTTATAAACGCCGAGCGGATAATAAGGAATCATATCGGTGTTTACCCATTCGAGAGCTTTTTGCGGTGTCATACCCCAGTTTGTAGGGCAGGACGAAATAACCTCAACAAGCGAAAAGCCCTTATTGTTTATTTGGTTTTCAAAAGCTTTTTTAATAGCTTTCTTTGCTTTTCTTACATTGACAACACTGTTTACCGCAACACGCTCTAAATATTCGGGACCTTCAAGCTGTGAAATCATTTCGCAAACCTTAACGGGATAACCGCAAAGTTTCGGGTCTCTTCCGTAAGGAGAGGTCTGCGTTACCTGACCTACAAGCGATGTAGGAGCCATTTGACCGCCCGTCATACCGTAAATCGCATTATTAACAAAAATTACGGTGATATTCTCGTTTCTTGCGGCGGCGTGTACTATTTCGGCGGTACCGATAGATGCCAAATCTCCGTCACCTTGATATGTAAATACAATATTGTCGGGATTAGAGCGCTTAACACCTGTTGCAACGGCAGGTGCTCTGCCGTGAGCCGCCTCTATCATATCGCAGGAAAAATAGTCATAAGCCATAACCGAACAGCCAACGGGGGCTATACCTACGGTTTTTCCCTCAATTTCGAGTTCATCAATAACTTCGGCAATAAGACGGTGAATTATACCGTGTGTACAACCGGGACAATAATGAAGCGGCACATCAAGAAGTGCCTTAGGTTTATCAAAAATCACCATTTTATTTACCTCCGTTTACTGCTTTATGAATTGAATCAAGGATTTCTTCGGGCTCCGGTATCATACCGCCGACACGGTTACATAAGGTTACGGGAACCTTACCGCCCGTCGCCAAACGGACATCCTCAATAAGCTGACCCATAGAAAGCTCAACCGAAATGATTGCCGAACAGTGTTCTACTGCCTTTTCAAACGGCTTATTAGGGAAAGGCCAAACTGTTATCGGTCGGATTAAGCCTACCTTTATGCCTTCCTTACGGGCTTTTTTGATTGCATTTTTGCATACACGGGCAGCTATGCCGAAAGCCGCAAGGATTATATCGGCATCTTCGGTCATATATTCCTCATAAAGTGCTTCGTTTTGCTTAATTTGTTCATAGCGCTCAAAACGCTTAATGTTTTCAACTTCAAGGTCAAGCGGTTTTAGATAAAGAGAGTTGATAATATTATGTTCTCTTTTTAGTTTTGTACCGGTAGTTGCCCACGGCTTTTCGGGTGCTTCGTTAAGCTTAAAATCAAACGAAACGGGTTCCATCATCTGACCTATCGTACCGTCGGCAAGAATCATAACGGGCATACGGTATTTATCGGCTAAATCAAATGCCTTAATGGTGAGTTCAGCCATTTCCTGAACGGAGGCAGGGGTTAAAACTATCATATGATAGTCGCCGTGTCCGCCGCCACGGGTCGCCTGAAAATAATCGGACTGACTCGGTTGAATACCGCCAAGTCCGGGGCCGCCACGCTGTGCATTAACTATAACAGCCGGCAAATCGGCACCGGCAATATAAGATATGCCCTCGCTTTTAAGCGAAATTCCGGGGCTTGAAGAAGAAGTCATAACTCTCATTCCGGCAGCCGAAGCTCCGTAAACCATATTTATTGCGGCAATTTCGCTTTCTGCCTGCAAGAAAGTACCGCCGATTTTGGGCATTCTTTTTGCCATATAAGCGGCAATTTCGGTTTGCGGTGTGATAGGATAACCGAAATAGTGTCTGCAACCGGCAATAATAGCGGCTTCGGCTATTGCTTCGTTACCTTTCATTAAAACCTTTTCAGACATAAAGCTCACTCCTTCTCAATCTTAATTATACAGTCAGGACACATAGTAGCGCAGGATGCACAACCTATACACTTTTCCATCTCGGTAATTTCGGCGGGATGGTGTCCCTTTTTGTTAATGGTATCAGGCGATATGCGAAGTATCTTTTTAGGACACACCTCAACACATAAACCGCAACCCTTACAAAAATCCGTTTTGAATGTAAGTTTAATCATATTCATCACCATTTCTTTCTACATACTATCGGTTTGGTCTAAAAGTCTTTTAATGTTCAGTGAAAACAAGTTGGGTATTTTATCCGCAACATTACGGTAAATACTGTCTTCAACGGTTGTCATAACAAGCGGAAGATTCATAAGTTTTGCACATTCGTTTGCAAAATCAAGCGAATTAAGCACCGTTTCGGCGGTAGTTTCTCGTCCCAAATTGGAATTATTGATAATTCCCGTAAACGGTATCCGGCAGGCATTTTGTATCTCTTCCATTACCTGCTTAACCGATTCGGCATCGGGGGTTAAAGGTCGGTATTTATTTATTACCATAAGCATTTCGTAGTTGTTTTCTTCTACGATAAAATCGGAAAGCCGACCGAGTGCCAAAGCGCCCCGCTCATCGCCGCCGACATCAATAATCGCATTTAAGCTTTTATCGTCGGTCAAAGCGTAGATTTCCTGCGGTAATGCCGGTAAATCAACATTACTGTTTGCAAAGTCCGAACAAATAAAACGAATATTGTTCTTTTCTAAAATATCGGTGCTGTCCTTTGCACGAAAATAAGGATTTACAATATCCAAATCGGCAAGAGCAACATTTTCTTTTGTTTTTTTTAGATTTAACGCAAGATTTACGGCAATATTCGTCTTTCCGCTTCCGTAATGACCGCAAATGAGGGTTAATCTTTTATAGTTCATAAATTTCACGCCTCATAGCTTATTACGCTGAATTTTACCGCTCGGAGTTTTAGGACGCGACTCCCTAAACTCAACTATTCTCGGGTATTTATACGGAGCAGTATGCGTTTTAACATACTTTTGACTTTCTTTTTTAAGCTCGTCGCTTTCCTTTGTACCCTTTACAAGAACAATACTTGCCTTAACGACCTGTCCTCTTACCTCGTCGGGAGCGGCGGAAACACCGCATTCAAGTACATAGGGAAGCTCCATAATAACGCTTTCGA